>NZ_CP027482.1:2757268-3446585 GCF_003443875.1 Aeromicrobium sp. A1-2
GTTCGAACCCGTCACGGTGCCTGCCGGGACCGACCGAGATCTCTCATCGCCGGTCACCGTGCTGACCTACCAGTCGCTCGCGACCTTTGAGCGCACGGACGACGAGGCTGATGATGCGGAGGACCCACAGCTGGTCGACCGGCTGCACGAGAACGGTCGCCGGCTCATCACCTCCCTGCGGGACGCCGGCCCGATCACGATCGTGCTCGACGAGTGCCACCACCTGCTCGAGGTGTGGGGACGGCTGCTGGCCGAGGTGCTCGCCGACCTTCCCGAGGCCACCGTCATCGGGCTCACCGCGACTCCGCCAACGGTGCTCGACGCCCGTCAGGCTGCTCTCGTCGATGAGTTGTTCGGCGACATCGTCTTCAGCGCCTCGATCCCGGCCGCGGTCCGCGAAGGCCACCTCGCCCCGTTCGCCGAGCTCGCCTGGCTCACGCTGCCGACGGCGGAGGAGTCGGCGTGGTTGCGGGACCAGTCGATGCGGTTCGTCCAGCTGACGACCGATCTGGTGGACACCCGATTCGGCTCGATCCCGATCCTGGTGTGGTTCGATCGACGCTTCCTCGACCTCACGACCCCGTGGACCACGTTCGAGCGCGATGACCCGGACCTGGCTCGAGCCGCACTGCGGCTCGTCCACGCCGAGCTGCTCGCCCTCCCCGACGGTGCACGACTGCGAGAGGAGCATCGGCAGGGCCCGACGGCCGACGACTGGGCAGCGCTGATCGACGACTGGGTCAGGAAGTGCCTCAGCCGCTCGGGTGTTGCCGGGGACGAGGCCGTCATGGAGGCTCTTCGCAAGGCGCTTCCGGGTGTCGGCTATCAGCTGACCCGCACCGGAGTGCGCCGTGGCCGCTCGCCGGTCGATCGGGTGATCGCGCGCAGCGAGAGCAAGATGCGGGCCTGCCAGCAGGTGCTCGAGGCCGAGCACGCCAACCTTGGCGAACGGCTCCGGTCACTTGTCCTGTGCGACCACGAGATGGCCAGCGCAACCACACCGACCGGCCTGCGACCGACGCCGGCACGCTCCGGGTCCGCCCGGCAGACCCTGCGCCACCTCGTGGCGTCGGGCTCGACCCACACCCTGCGTCCGATCCTCGTGACCGGTCGCAATGTCGCCTCCACCCCGAACACCGCCCAACACGTCATCGACCTCGTGCGCATGACCGACCCGGCTCTGGCCGACCGGCTCGTCCTCAACCCGCTCGACGACGCCATCGGTGACGACGGACTCGTCACGATCGATGGGCCGTGGTCGAGCCGAGAGTGGGTCCGCGTCGTCACGCAATTCTTCGAGTCCGGGGGCAGCCAGGTGCTGATCGGTACCCGCGCGCTGCTCGGCGAGGGCTGGGACGCCAAGGGACTCAACAGCCTCGTCGACCTGACCACTGCGACCACGACGAGCGCAGTCGTCCAGACACGTGGGCGCGCACTGCGCCTCGACCCGAGCTGGCCGGGCAAAGTCGCGATCACCTGGTCGATCGCCTGCGTCGCCCCTGACCACCCGCGCGGCGACGGCGACTGGCAGCGACTGGTCCGCAAGCACCAGGGATTCTTCGGCGTCGACGACCTGGGTGAGGTGATCTACGGCATCGCGCACATCGATGCTCGGTTCTCCCCCTTCGCGGCACCCGCCGCCGAGTCGTTCGACGCGATCGACGCCGACATGCTGACCCGGGCCGAGGAGCGCGAGGTCGTCCGTGAGCGGTGGGCGGTCGGCACGCCGTATGACGACGCCCTCGTCCACACCCTCCGTGTGCGGCCGAGTCGCCCGTCGACCCGTCCATCCGAGACCGTCGATGGTCACATCGCGATGACGCCCCCTGCGTACGTACCCGGCCAGCACGGCCCGGTGTCCACACGGCCGCACGTCTCCCCGCGACTCTCGCCATGGAAGTCGACCCGCGCCGCCGCCGCGGACCCGGGCACGATGGCGTACGCCTGCGCAGTGGCCGACGCGATGCTCGCCGCCGGCATGTCGCCGTTCGGAGCGGACCACGTCGAGGCGACCATCGATCCGGGCGGGGAGTACCGACTGCGGCTCGACGGGGTCGACGAGCCGACGTCGCAGGTCTTCGTCGAGTCGCTCGACGAGCTGCTGGGTCCGGTCCGTTCGCCGCGCTACCTCGTCACTCGCCACCTCTACGGCAAACCCGGGTGGATCGACGGGTGGCGAACCCTGCTCGGTCGGCTGCGTCCGGACGCGCACGTATGGCACGCCGTGCCGACCGTGTTCGGCACCCATGGCAGACTCGTGCGCCACTTCGACCGCGCCTGGTCACGCTGGATCACGGACTCGTCTGCGGTCTACGCCCACAGCCCCGAAGGCGTCGCGGCGCTGTCGGTCAGTGCCGGCACTGCGCCGCTCGAGCTCGTGACGGTCATGCGGTCCGCCTGGTCGTGAGGTGACTCGAGACCAACGACGCGCCTCAGAGGTCAGTGACGACTGCCGAGTCTCCGCCGTCGTACGGCTGACCCGTGATTTTGGACTTGGCCAGGTTGAACAGGCTGGTAACGCCCCCGCCCGGACTGTCCCAGTACTGCGCGGTCTCGGCGGCGACATGAATCAGGATCGCGTTGGGATCCTCGGGGCCTTCAGGCAGCCAGGCCTCGGCGAACGTGCTCCACAGCTCCTTAAGCGTCGGCGAACCCCTTGCTGAACTCTCCGGCCGCGATGCCCTTCGGCGCCCCGTCCTGGTAGGCCGAGACGCGATCGACGACGGCCTGGATTGCTTCGGTGTGTGCACTCTGATCAGTCATGCCACCGGAGTACCCCAGCGGCGGCGCCCCACACCCGAGAGGACTCAGGCGATGCGCTCGGCGGCGCCGTCGACCTGGACCAACGGCCAGCCGGCCGGATCGTCGAGCGAGCGACCGACCCGGCGGGCGTAATGGTTCCAGTCCTCGGCGCGTCCGGCGTACCAGACGACCTGACGGATCATGAGGTTCTCGAGCTCGCCGGCGGCGACGCTCGGGTGGCGGAAGCCGATCTCGTAGGCGATGTTGCGGGCCGCCCTGGCATCGGCGGTCGCGTCGTGCGCATTGTCGAGCAGCACGTCGTAGTAGGCCGCGACGTCGGTGAGTCGGCGGGGGCCGAGGCCACCGCGCTCGATGCCCCAGTCAATGACGTACGGATCGACCACCAGCAGGCGGTCCCAGTCGGGCTGCGGCAGTCCCCAGCGGCTCGCCTCCGCGCGCAGCATCGTGAGGTCGTAGGCCGCGTTGAACACGACCAGGCCGACGCCACGCTCGATCAGGTCCTGGACCCAGGCGATGACCTCGGCGAGCGCGTCGGCGGGAACCGGCGCGCCGACGAGCGCCTCATCAGTGAGCCCGTGGACCTTGGCGGACTCGGCCGGAATCGGGACGCCGGGGTTGATCAGGCCGGAGAACTCGTGCCCGCGGTCGTCCAGCAAGGCGTAGCTCAGGACCCGATCGCTCAGCGGATCGACCCCGGTCGTCTCGAAGTCGAGCGACGCGAGTGCGGTGTGGTGCCAGCCGGGATGGTCGCCCCGCGGCGGCGGGGTCGGCGAGCAGGTCAGGCAGATCGTGCGCCAGTTGCCGGGGATGCCGATCAGCTGCCCGGCCGCGATCCCCACCGCGGTGTCGCACTCTGAGCACATGCCGGCGTACTTGTTGGCTCTCACTGTGGTGCACCTTCGTTCCCGACGTCGTGGTCATCACCGTACGGTCCGCCACCGACAAGACAGGTCGCGACACGAGGGAAGGTCGCCGTCCGCTGCCGCGCTCCGTCCACATCACCGGGGGACCCGCTGACAACCGAGCCCCTGCCCGGGATCACAGTGAACACGCCCTCGGGCAATCCGGCCTCCAGACCCAGCTCGCCAAGCCGGATCGCGGTCAGGGGCGTCAGCGCGGCGGGCTTCAGATTCACCGAGGTTCCAATACGGAAATCGTGGGTCAGTCCACCTCGGCCCACACAGATCCGTCGCTGGTCGACAAATTGGGGACAAATTGTCTCACCGCGGGTCGATAGTCAGTCGTCGCCGGACTGCTCCTCGTCCTGACGTGCCCGCTTGAGCTCATCGCGCTCTCCCTTGAGCTTCTTGACCTCGACCTTGCTGTGCTTCATCCGCATGCTCGTGACAGTGATGACCAGGGCGAGAAGCGCCCCCACGATCACCCCGCCCAACGTGCCGGCACGGAACCCAGGCGCCTCGACGTCAAAGATCCGCTCACCCGCGTGCGCGGCCTTGCTGTTGCCGGCAACGACCGACAACGTCAGCCAGTTGGGCGCCGCCAGCGCAACCGCGACGACCGCGACGATGATGCGCCAGGTCCAGCTGAAGAACCGCCGGCGAATCTGGAACAACAGGAGCAGCGGCACGAAGGTGAACGTGAATCCGTAGAACAGCCCCCACAGGGCACCACGTGTGACGCCGCCGTTGACCTGGTCACCGATGCGGTGGGCCCACCACCGGGGGAAGAACGCCGAGGAGATTCGGAAGCCGATGTACAGAGCGGCAATGAGTGCGATGCCCAGGACGATGCGGGTGACCCAACGGCTGGGTGCGACATTGGGCTGGTCCGCGACGGTGCGATCCATCGCGTCGTCCTCGTGCGGCTCGTTGGTCGCTGCAGACTCGTCTTGGTTCATGGGCTCATCATGGCACCGCAGAAGACACCTGCCGCGTTTTGCCGCCCCCGCACGCGGGTTGGCGGTCGATCACGACGCTGACGCACGCGATAGGTTCGTCGCGTGCGTATAGCGACCTGGAACGTCAACTCCATCCGTAGCCGCATCGACCGCGTGACGGGGTGGCTCGAGCGCAATGACGTCGACGTGCTGGCCATCCAGGAGACCAAGTGCCGCGAGGACCAGTTCCCCGGCCTCGAGCTCTCCGCGATGGGCTACGAGTACGCCCACTTCGGGCTGAGCCAGTGGAATGGTGTCGCCCTGATCTCGCGGGTCGGCCTCGAGGACGTCGCCACGAGGTTCGCCGAGGACCAGCCGATGTTCGGCGATCCCGAGGTCGTCGAGGCCCGCTCGATCGGCGCGACGTGCGGCGGTGTCCGGGTCTGGAGCCTGTACGTGCCGAACGGGCGCGAGCTCGACAACCCTCACTACACCTACAAGCTGGCATGGCTCGAGCGGCTGCGTCAGTCGGCGGCTGAGTGGCTCGCCGAGAACCCGACCGGACAGATCGCGCTGACCGGCGACTGGAACGTCGCGCCTCAGGACGAGGACGTGTGGGACACGTCCGTCTTCGAGGGCAAGACCCACGTGTCAGCACCCGAGCGGGCTGCGTTCCAGGGCATGCTCGACGCGGGATTCACCGACGTCGTCCGTCCGTTCACCCCCGGCGAGTTCACGTACTGGGACTACCAGCAGCTCGCATTCCCGAAGAAGCGTGGGCTGCGGATCGACTTCGTCCTCGCCTCCGAGGCGCTCGCGGCGAGAGTCGACAACGCCTGGATCGACCGCGAGGAGC
The DNA here is from genome assembly GCF_003443875.1 of Aeromicrobium sp. A1-2. Classification (NCBI taxonomy): domain Bacteria; kingdom Bacillati; phylum Actinomycetota; class Actinomycetes; order Propionibacteriales; family Nocardioidaceae; genus Aeromicrobium; species Aeromicrobium sp. A1-2. The sequence continues at coordinate 2,762,725 of NZ_CP027482.1, forward strand.
GCAAGGGCAAGGGCGCCAGCGACCACGCACCGGTCGTCATCGACATCACCTGATCGGCCCCGGCCGACCTACCGCGCCAGGAATCTGACGATCACGGCGGCGATACGTTCCCCGGCGTGACCGTCCCACAGCGGCGGCGTCACGCCATCGGAGGTGCGCGTCCCGTCGATGATCGACTCGAGCCGGTCCGCCAGGTCGTGCTGGGTCACCAGCTGGTTGGTGCCGTGGGTGATCGTCACGGGTCGCTCGGTGTTGGGGCGCAGGGTCAGGCACGGCACCGCCAGCATCGTGGTCTCCTCCTGCACGCCACCGGAGTCCGTGATGACCGCGAGGCTGCCACGGACCAGGCCGATGAACTCGACGTAGCCGAGTGGATCGATGACCTGGATCGCCGGGTGATCCATGAGGCCCGCGGACTGGAAGCTCTTCCTGCCTCGCGGGTGCAGCGGAATGACGACGGGCGTCCGGTCGGCGACTCCGTGCAGCGCCTTGACGATGGACCCGGCCTGGGCCGGATCGTCGACGTTGGCCGGCCGGTGCAGCGTCGCCACGACGTACGGCCCCTCGAGCCCGAGCTGGGCCCGGGCCGCGTCGGCGTCGAACGCGTCGAGATTGGCCAGCAGCGTGTCGATCATCGGGTTGCCGACGAAGTGGATCTTGTCCGCCGCGACGCCCTCGGAACCCAGGTGCACGTTGGCGTCGGGGCTCGTCGTGAACAGCAGATCCGCGAGGCTGTCGGTCACGATCCGATTGACCTCCTCGGGCATGGTTCGGTCAAAACTGCGCAAACCTGCCTCGACGTGGGCGACCGGGATCTGCAGCTTCGCGGCGACCAGCGATGCCGCGACGGTCGAGTTGACGTCGCCATAGACCACGACGAGGTCGGGACGTTCGGCGACGAACATGTCCTCGAGCTCGGTCATGACTTTGGCCGTCTGGTGCGCGTGGGAGCCGGAGCCCACACCGAGATTGACGTCGGGCTCGGGCAGGCCCAGCTGTTGGAAGAACACCTCGGACATCACCGGGTCGTAGTGCTGCCCGGTGTGCACGAGCACCTGCCGGACGCCGAGCCCATCGAGCGCCCGGATGACCGGGGCTGCCTTCGGGAAGTTGGGTCGAGCACCCGTCACATGGAGGACATGGGGCGCAGGCGACTGGCTCATGGGCATCTCTCCGACGGGGTTCGAGGTCTGTCCGAGAGGTTAGCGGGAACCCGCAATTGATTCGTAAAATTCCGCGGGCTCGCAGGCTTCCGGGTTAGTTTCGCGGCACGTCTACACCTCACAGGTGAAGGGATCTACAGTGTCCATCGACATGGCAATCATCGGCCTCGGCTACGTCGGCCTGCCGCTTGCCCAACAGGCTGCCAGGTCTGGCCTCAGCGTGATCGGCTTTGACCTGAATGGCCCGATGGTCGAGTCGCTCAACGGCGGCACGAGCCACATCGACGACCTGACCGATGCCGACATCGCCGAGATGCTGTCGCTCGGGTTCGCTGCGACGACCGACGAGGCTGCGCTGGCCGAGGCTGATGCAGTCGTGATCTGTGTGCCGACCCCGCTGTCGGTCGACGGCGCGCCGGACCTCGGCGCGGTGATCGCAGCGACGTTCACGGTTTCTCATCAGCTCCGCAAGAATCACCTGATCGTGCTCGAGTCGACGACCTATCCCGGCACGACCGACGAGATCGTGCGCCCGATCCTCGAGGCGACCGGGCTGGTTGCCGGCATCGACTTCCACCTGGCCTTCAGCCCCGAGCGCATCGACCCCGGCAACCCCACATACGGCGTCGCGAACACCCCCAAGGTCGTCGGCGGACACACGCCCGCCTCGACCAAGGTCGCCACCGCGTTCTACAGCCGGTTCATCGATACCGTGGTGCCGTCCAAGGGCACCCGAGAGGCCGAGACGACCAAGCTGCTGGAGAACACCTATCGCCACATCAACATCGCGCTGGTCAACGAGATGGCGCAGTTCTGTCACGAGATGGACATCGACCTGTGGGAGGTCATCCGCAACGCGGCAACCAAGCCCTTCGGCTTCCAGGCGTTCTATCCCGGGCCCGGTGTCGGCGGCCACTGCATCCCGATCGACCCGAACTACCTGTCATACAAGGTCCGCGCGACACTCGGTCGACCGTTCCAGTTCGTCGAGCTCGCCCAGACCATCAACCGGCAGATGCCGTCGTACGTCGTCGAGAGGGTCACCGAGCTGCTCAACAACGATGGCAAGGCCATGCGCGGATCCACGATCCTTCTGCTCGGCGTGACCTACAAGCCCAACATCGCAGATCAGCGCGAGTCACCTGCAACCCCCCTGGCCCACCTGCTCGACGACCGGGGCGCCAACCTGGTCTTCCACGACCCCTACGTCGAGACCTGGACTCCCGGTGGCGTGAGCGTCAAGCGGGTGGCCGACCTGGTGGAAGCACTGCGTACGGCCGATGTCTCGGTGCTGCTGCAGAACCACAGCGAATACGACCTGAAGGCGATCGCGGCGGAGGCCACATGCCTGTTCGACACCAAGGGCGCGACGGACAACCCAGCCGTAGCTCGCCTCTGACCCCCGCTGGGCGACTCGGTCAGCTGAGCCAGTCCGGACGCAACGGCCAGCTGGCGTCGCCGTGCCGGCCGGGCTTGACCGCCAGCACGTGGTGCAGCTCGATCTCGTTGCGCTCGAAGGCCAGGCGCGAGCCGGCCATGTATATGCCCCACACCTTCGCGCGGCCGATGCTCACCTCGCCGAGCGCCTCGTCCCAGTGCTTCTCGAGGTTGTCGGACCAGCCCTGGAGCGTCATGGCGTAGTGCTCACGCAAGTTCTCGACGTGGCGGACCTCGAGTCCGTTGTCCTGGATCGCAGTCGTGATACGACCAACCCCGGTGAGCTCCCCGTCGGGGAACACGTAGCGATCGATGAAAGCACCGGTCGAGAGCGCCTTGTTGTCGGGGCGGGTGATGCAGTGGTTGAGCAGCCGGCCACCGGCCTTGAGGTGATCCCGGATGAAGCTGAAGTAGGACGCATAGTTGCGGACGCCGATGTGCTCGGTCAGCCCGATCGAGCTGATCGCGTCGAACTCGGTCTCGGTCACGTCGCGGTAGTCCATGAACCGCACCTCGGCGAGATCGTCCAGGCCCTGCCGCTTGATCTCGTCCTGCGCCCACGTGGCCTGCTCGCGAGAAAGCGTCACGCCGATGACATGGACCCCATAGTGCTTCGCGGCGTGACGGACCATGCCGCCCCAGCCGCAGCCGATGTCCAACAGCCGCTGACCGGGTTTGAGATCGAGTTTGCGGGCGATCAGGTCGTACTTCTCGAACTGCGCCTCCTCCAGCGTCGCCTCCAACGTGGGGTAGACCGCGCAGGTGTAGGTCATCGACGGGCCGAGCACGAGCTCGTAGAACCGGTTGGAGACGTCGTAGTGGTGATGGATCGCCTCGGCGTCGCGCTTCTTGTTGTGTCGCAACCCCTCCATCGCACGCCGCCACTTGGGCAGGTGCTCCTCCGGTGGGGGCGGCGGGGGCTTGAGGTTGCCGAAGCCCAGGCTGCGTACGATCTGGATCATCTCAGCCGCTGACGGCACCTTGAACCGCAGCTGACTCATGATCGAGACCATCGCGTCATAGGGGTTGCCGGGGTGGACGCCCTCGAGCTCGAGGTCGCCCGAGACGTACGCGCGCGCGAAGCCCAGGTCGCCTGGGGCCGTCATCAGGTAGGACAGGCCTCGCTCGTTGAGCAGGTTCATCGTGAAGGGCGCGTCCTCGGGTCCGGCGACGCTGCCGTCGAAGGCCTCGAACCGGAACGGCAACCCATCCTTCATGAGCCGTCCGAGCGCATCTGCGATCGTCAGCCGTACTCCCACGTCAGTGGTCATGAGTTCCTCACCGCTTTCTCGTACAGGGTGCTGAGTCTGCCTTCTGGGTCATAACGCCGACGGACGGCGGCCAGCACCTCGCCGCCATACATCTGGTCGAAAGTCTTCTGGTCGTAGAAGGCCTCGGAGTACAAAGACTTGTGGCCACCCAGGTCGTGAACGAAATCCTCGATCCGACGGTTGACGGCACCCGTGGGCGATCCGGCCGGAACCTCGACGGTGCCCCAGAAGCCCACGTTGACGTACGTCTCGCCGGTCGCGAGTGGGTAGACCGGCCACGCACGCGTCGTCCGGAGTGGGCACAGCCACACCGGTCGCATGCCGACCTCGGCATCGAACCACTCGAGGAACTCCGGCAGCCGGCCGATCGGGACCTCGACGTCCTGGATCACCCGTTCGCGCCCGGGCACCTTCTTGATGCGATCGAGCAGGCGGCTGAGGCCGATCTTCTCGTCGAGGCCCACGAGCCGGTGATAGACGTCGCTGCGCCGCAGGCGTCGCGGCCAGATGCGTCGGACCCAGCGGTTCTGCGCCCCGAATGCGCCCGAGCACCAGAACCAGTCGGTGTCCCAGCGCCACAGATAGTCATGCATTGTCAGTGCGTCGGTCTCGCGCTCGGCGATGGATCGGTAGAAGATCTGCTGGCCCGTAAAGTCGCTGACCGGCTGCTCGACGTCAGTGAACCGCGCCAGGGTCAGGTAGATCCCGTCGGGGCTGAACGCCGTGCCGTCGAGGCCGTCGACCCGTTCGCCGCGCCACTCGCCGGTCTCCGCAATGAGCTTGATCGCCCTGACCGCAGCAGCGGCGTCGACGACCTGGACGTGGCGGAGCGCGACGAAGTCCGGGACCTTCTCGAGCCTGATCCTGAGCCGGGTGGCATAGCCGAGGCTGCCGTACGAGTTGGGGAACGCATCGAACAGATCGGCGTGCTCGCCGTCCGGCGTCGCCGTGACGATCTCGCCGGACCCGGTGAGGATGTCCATCTCCAGCACCGACTCGTGCGGCAGGCCGTTACGGAATGAGGTCGACTCGATGCCCAGACCCGTGACCGCGCCGCCCAGCGTGATGGTGCGCAGCTGCGGAACGACGTAGGGGATGAGGCCATGGGACAGGGTCTCATCGACGAGCCGCTCGTACGTGCACATGCCCTGCACGTCGGCGGTTCGTGCCTCGATGTCGATCGCGATGACGCCGTCGAGACCGCTGACATCCAGGCCCGGCGAGTCGCTGCTCTGCCGGGGACGGAACAGGTTGGACGTCTTCTTCGCCAGACGGATGCGATCGCTCGGCGCTATCCGTCGGTACGACTCCAGCAACCGGTCGACGGCGTCCTTGTGCGTGTGCCAACCCTTCACGTGCTTCAGGCTAGACCCGGCGCGGGACGTCGCGCCTTGCAGGTGGCGCTATTTGCTGGCGAGGAACCGTAGTGCCGCGGCATATCCCTCGATGCCCATGCCGACGATCACGGCGGCGGCGATGTCGCTGAGGTAGGACGTGTGCCGGAAGGCTTCGCGCGCGTGCACGTTGCTGAGGTGGACCTCGATCAGGGGGGCCGTGAGCTGGCTCGCGGCATCGCGGACCGCGACCGAGGTGTGGGTCCACGCGCCAGCGTTGAGGACCACCGGCGATCCCGCGTCGGCCGCCTCGTGGAGCCAGCCGATCATCTCGGCCTCGGCATCGGTCTGGCGAACGTCGATCGCCAGATTCAGCTCGGCGCCGATCTCCTCGCAGCGGGCAATCAGATCTGCATACGTCGCCTTGCCATAGACCTCGGGCTCGCGCACGCCGAGACGGCCCAGGTTGGGGCCGTTGAGGACGAGGACCGTCATCGAAGTCACCTCTGCAGTTGCCAGATCAGCGCGATCGCGGCGCTGGACGCCCTCAGATCGTACTCACCCCGGTCGGTGAGTCGTGCCTCATCGCCCGCGGCCAGCACGGTGTCGCCCAACGTCAGGGAGCCGGAGATCACGTGCACCAGGCTTCGCGAGGTCGCGGGGACGTGCACCGACTCCTCGGCGTCGAGGCGAGCGACGAAAAGCTCGGCCGGCGCGTGGACCTTGACGGTCGGAGTCAGGACCCCGCACTGCGGGTCGACCTCGACCTGGGCGTATTCGGGCTCGGCGTCGTGGTCGGACGCCAGCATCATCTGGATGAAGACCACAGGCTGGTCGAACGAGGCGTTCTGCTCGGAGTGCTGGACTCCCGTGCCGGCGCTGAGCCGCTGGGCCGCGCCCGGGAGGATCACGCCCCCGTGGCCGGTGCCGTCCTCGTGCTGCAGCGCACCCTCGACGATCCACGTGACGATCTCGACGTCGGCGTGGTGGTGCAGGTCGTAGCCACGCCCCGCCTCGATGCGCTCGGTGTTGATCGCGACGATCGGCCCGAAGCCCACGTTGTCGGCGTCGTAGTGCGCGCCGTAGGAAAAGCTGTGCCACGTGTCGACGCCGTCGGCCTCGGTGCGGAACCTGTCGGCCGCGCGGCGGATCTCAGGCATAGCCCAACTCGTGCAGCCGGTCGTCCTCGATGCCGAAGTGGTGGGCGATCTCGTGCACGACCGTGATGCCGACCTCTTCGACGACGTCCTGCTCGGTGTCGCAGATCTCCAGCGTCGGATTGCGGCACACGACGATGCGATCCGGCATCGCCCCTCCGTACGAGCTGTCCCGCTCGGTCAGCGGTATCCCGTCGTAGAAGCCCAGCAGCGTGGGGTCGTCCACCGGCGCATCGTCCTCGATGAACAGCACGACGTTGTCCAGCAACGCGGCAAGCTCAGGGGGCACGGCAGCGAACGCAGCCTCCACGAGCTCGGCGAACCGATCCTCGCTGATCTCGACCATGAACCCATCTTGCCCCCCGCGGTTTGGGGACCGTCCGGCTCACCCACTATGCTGAACGGGTTTTCCGGCCCCCATCGTCTAGCGGCCTAGGACGCCGCCCTTTCACGGCGGTAGCACGGGTTCGAATCCCGTTGGGGGTACCACCGACAATCGGCCTGACCAGCAGAGATGCTGCGCAGCAAGCCTCTCTCGTTCCTCCGCACCTCATGCTCGGGCGAGACTGGGGCAGCAGCAGCGGACGCGGGGCCCGCCGCGGCCGCCGCCCAGCGGCCACGGGTGCGAGCCAAATCCATGGCGCCGGCAACCTCGTGGAGACAGTTTTCCAACAGTTGCCCCGCGGGGTCTAGGCACCCGGTTGACGGGTGGACGACACGTACGAGAAGCCAGGCGACTCCCGCCCGGAGCTCGAGGAGCTCGTCGCGGGCCGACGCATGATCACCGGAGAGGGCCCAACGTGGACGCGAGCAACGAGTCACCCTCCACCAAACCATCGGTGCCGGGCAACCGGACCGTCGCGGCGGGAATCATCCTGCTCGTCGCGGCGGTCTTCGTCAGCAGGATCACTCAGTGGTGGTGGGCGCGCGTGTTCGACGGGGCCATCCACGCACTGGGCGACACACCTCGCGCGGCCGCCCTCGTGGGCTGGGGGTCGATCTTCCCTGTCTTCGGCTATGCCCTCATGCTGATGATCACCAAGGAGCGACGCACGGGAATCTTCTTCTGGACGTGGCCGTTCCTGTGGGTCGCAGTCTTTCCGCTCATGACGCTGCAGCCCTCGCGCCCGCGAAGAGCCGAATCGGTGCGGGACGACTACTGGTACCTCGGGTCGTTCTTCGACACCCACTTCTTCGCCATCTACATCGGCATCGTCCTCGTCGGTGTCTTCGTCGGAGGTGCGTGGCTGAGGTCCAAGCTCGACCCGACTTGGGAGAAGCCCCACCCAGTACTGGACCGGCTACCGGTGGTCACCCTTGCCGCGATGCTCACCGGCTCTCTGGTGTGGGCAGTCGTAGGTTTTTAGCCGGATGGAGGACGGACGGACCGTTCGCTCGGGTAGAGCGACCCGCCCGCGGGGTGCCGCGGGCCGGTCTACGCTCCACCCATGCCTCCACACGAGCCGCTGGGTCCCACGGCACTCGGCGTCGGTCTGCTGGTCGCCCTGACGATCGCGGTCCTGTGGAGCGCACGGACACCCCACCCGTTCGCCCCGTCGTGGGCGATCGCGCGCGGCGCGGTCCAGCTGGCGGTGATCAGCCTGGTGCTCGGCAAGGTCATCGCCAGCCCGCTGTGGGTCACGGTCGCACTCGTCGTGATGTTCTCGGTGGCTGCCAGCACAGCCACCCGAAGGATCGGCTGGAGCTGGCGGCACCTGGCTCTCTTGGGCGGAGCGATGGCGGCCGGGATCGGCGTGACCCTGGCGATCGTGTTCCTGACCGACGCGCTGAACCCGTCGCCTCGCTACGCGCTCGCGATCGGCGGCATCGTGATCGGTAACGCGATGTCGATCGCGACGCTGGCCGGGCGCCGACTGCACGAGGCGATCGACGAGCACTGGGACGAGGTCGAGGGCTGGCTCGCACTGGGAGCCACCCCGGCACAGTCGACCATGATGTTCGCCCGTTCCGCGGTGTACTCGGCCTTGATCCCTTCGACCGACCAGACCAAGACGACCGGACTCGTCACGCTCCCCGGCGCGTTCGTGGGTGCGATCTTCGGCGGTGTTTCTCCGTTCGAGGCGGGCAGGTTCCAGATCGTGGTGCTGGCGTCGGTCATGGCAGCGGGATCCATCACGGCGGTCGTGGTCGTCAGGGCGTTGGCACCGGTACGCGTACGTCCCGAGCCACTGGGGTGAGAGCGGGCCGTCCGGCGCCTTGATAGATTCCGCACGTGCCAGGTGCAAGAGCGTGAGCTCCGGCCCGGCACTGCCGCGTCGGCTCGGGACCGTCGATGCGGTCGTCATCGGCCTGGGCTCGATGATCGGGGCCGGGATCTTCGCCTCATTCGCCCCCGCCGCTGCGGCGGCCGGCGCGGGGCTGCTGATCGGGCTCGCGATCGCGGCCCTGGTCGCACTCTGCAATGCGACGGCGTCGGCCCAGCTGGCGGCCCAGTACCCGACGTCGGGCGGCACGTACGTCTACGGACGCGAACGGCTCGGCGACTGGGCCGGCTTCCTGGCCGGCTGGAGCTTCGTGATCGGCAAGACCGCGAGCTGTGCGGCCATGGCCCTGACGTTCGCGGCATACGCGGTTCCCGGTGACGGCGAGAGATTCGTCGCCGTGGCGGCCGTCGCGGCCCTCACCGCGGTCAACTACTTCGGCGTGACCCGCACCGCGACACTGGCCCGCGTCATCGTCGCCTTCGTGCTGGTGGTCCTTGCCATGGTCGTGGTCGGTGGCAGGGCAGCCGGCACCCCACAGGGTCACGACCTGACCACCGGCCTGTTCGCCGAGGGCTGGTACGGGATCCTGCAGTCGGCCGGCCTGCTGTTCTTCGCGTTTGCCGGATACGCCCGCATCGCGACGATGGGCGAGGAGGTCAAGCATCCCCGCCGCACGATCCCGCTGGCGATCATCGCCGCACTGGGGATCGTCCTGGTGGTCTACACGCTCGTCGCCACCACCGTGCTCCGCTCGATCGGTCCCGGCGAGCTCGCGACGTCCACCGCACCGCTCGCGGATGTCGTCGGCGCCGCGGGGTGGAGCTGGGCCGCGCCAGTTGTCCGCGCCGGCGCCGCCGCGGCATCGTTGGGCGCACTGCTCGCGCTGATCGCCGGCGTCGGGCGCACCAGCCTGGCCATGGCCCGCAACCGGGACCTGCCGCTGTGGCTCGCAGGCGTCCACCCTCGGTACCGGGTCCCCCATCACGCAGAGCTCACGCTCGCGGTGGTCGTGAGCGCACTGGTGCTGACGATCGACCTCAGGGGTGCGATCGGTTTTTCGTCGTTCGGCGTGCTGCTGTACTACCTGGTCGCCAACGCCTCGGCCTACACCCAGGCGGGTCGGGATCGGCGCTATCCTCGGACACTCCAGGTTCTGGGGGCCGGAGGCTGCCTTGTGCTCGTCGCGACGCTTCCGCCCACCTCGATCCTCACGGGTCTGGGCGTGCTCGCCCTGGGTGTGGCATACCGGCTCGCGGCTCGCATGGGACGCTGATCCGATGAAGGTCATCCGAGCTCAGCTCGCCGAAGTCTCCGAAGCCGCTCCGCTGTTCGCGGCCTACCGGGAGTTCTACGGCGAGCCCTACGACCTGGAGGCCTCGGCCAGCTTTCTAGCTCGTCGCCTGGCGCGCGACGAGTCGATCGTGCTGATCGTGCGCGACGGCGATCGAGCCGTCGGATTCAGCCAGATCTATCCGGCGTTCTCGTCAACCAGGCTCGCACCGATCTGGATCCTCAACGACCTGTACGTCCTGGAGGACGCTCGCGGCGCCGGCGCGGTCGATGCACTCCTCCACACTGCCGCGACGCTCGCGGTCGACGCGGGCGCCGTCTCGATCGAGCTCGCCACGGCGCACGCCAACCTGCGCGCGCAAGCGGTGTACGACCGCAGCGGCTACCAGGCAGACGAGGTGTTCAGGCACTACGAGAAGCAGCTGCCGTAACCGGGCTCAGCCTGCCGCCGCCCGGCACAATGGCACTGTGAGCGCTGGACGATTCGCCCCCTCGCCGTCGGGTGACCTGCACATCGGCAACCTGCGCACCGCGCTGCTCGCGTGGCTCTGGGCACGCCACTCCGGGCGTGACTTCCTGCTCCGCATCGAGGACCTGGACCGCGTACGGCCAGGCGCCGAGCGACGTCAGCTCGCCGACCTGCGCGCGATCGGGCTGGACTGGGACGACGAGCCGCTCCGGCAATCCGAGCGCCATGCGTCCTACGCCGAGGCGCTGGACCAGCTGGAACGTGCGGGCCGGACCTACCAGTGCTTTTGCTCCCGACGCGAGATCCGGCAGGCCCCCACGGCTCCGCACGCGCCTCCGGGCGCCTATCCCGGCACATGCCGGGAGCTCACGAACGCCCAGAGTGCGGATCTTCGCCGGCGGCGTCCGGCCGCTCTGCGCCTGCGAGCGGACGTGAGCAAGTTCGTCGTGCAGGACGAGATCCACGGCTCGTACGAGGGAGCCGTCGATGACTTCGTGCTGCGGCGGGGCGACGGCGTGCCGGCCTACAACCTCGCGGTTGTCGTGGACGATGCCGAGCAAGGCGTCGACCAGGTCGTGCGGGGCGACGACCTGCTCGCCTCGTCGCCCCGTCAGGCCTACCTCGGAGGGCTGCTCGGCGCGGCGATCCCGACCTATGTCCACGTGCCGCTCGCGCTCAACGTCACGGGTCGACGCCTCGCCAAGCGCGACGGGGCCGTGACGCTCGAGCAGCTGCGCCAGCACGGCGTCGATGCCTTCGACCTGCTGGCAAGGTCCTGGGGCCTGAGCGGCACCTCCCCCGTCGAGCTGCTGCGATCATTCGACCCGACCACTCAGCCGACCGGCCCGTGGGTGTTCCGGCCGCCAACTAGTGCTGGTCGATGAACGCCTCGATCAGGTCGCTGAGCGCATCAGGCTGCTCGATCGTGCTGGAGTGGCCCGAGTCCGGGACGATCTCCAGACGAGCGCCATCGATCGCGCCGGTGATGATCTCGGACTTGGCGACCGGCGTCGCGACGTCATCGGCACCGACGACCACGAGGGTCGGCGCGGTGACCTGACCCAGCTCGGGCAGGATCGCCAGCCGGTCCGTGACGCCGTAGATCGCCTGCTTCATGCCCGAGCGCTTGACCCCCCTGACCTCGTTGAGCCACGCCTCGATCTGTGGCTTCGAGCGATCACTGGCCAGGTAGGTGGGTCCGAACATCAGCGGCTTGACCTGTGAAGCGACCGGTCCCAGTCCGAGCAGGCCGTAGATCTTCGCCAGCAACCTGTAGCGGCTGACCTTGTCCGGGTCCTCGGGACCTGCGCTGGTGTCCAGCAGCGTCAGCGAGCGGATCAGCTCGGGCCGTCGGGCAGCGAGCCGCATCCCCACGAAGCCACCCATCGCGAGCCCGACGTAGTGGACCTTGCCGAGGCCGAGCTGCGCGATGACAGCCGCTGCGTCGTCGGCCAGGGTGTCCATGTCGTAGCCCCCGCTCGCGGCGGGCGATCTGCCCTGCCCACGCCAGTCGATCGTCACGCAGCGATACCGGGAGGCCAACCGCTCCACCTGCGCATCGAACATCCGGCCGCTGAACAGCAGCCCATGGCCGAAGACGACCGTCGCGGCGTCGGGTCTTCCGGCCGGAGTCTCGGTGTCCTCGATGTTGATCTTGGCGCCGTTGATCTCGACGAGCGGCATGCAGACCTCCTCTGTCCGCTCCGAAGCATGTCAGGCCGGCGCAGACTTCGCCAGAGCGCACCTGTTGACAAAGTTTGTGAGTCATCACTAACTTGTTGCGCATGGCGACCGGGAAGCGCATGAAAGCCGAGGACCGCAAGGTCATGATCCTCGAGGCAGCGATCGAGGAGTACGGCCGATCCGGCATGCAGGCGACCTCCACCGAGCTCATCGCGGAGCGGGCAGGCGTGTCGCAGCCCTATCTGTTCCGGCTGTTCGGCACCAAGGACGGGCTGATCAGCGCGGCGATCGAGCATCACACCGCCAAGCTGCGCCAGACATTTCGCGACGCGGTCGAGCAGCGCGCCTCGGACGCGTCCCCGCTCGAGGCGATGGCCATGGCGTACATCGGCTTCATGACCGAGGATGCCAACTCGCTGCGCTGCCAGCTCCACACCTGGGCGGCCGGGTCCGATCCCGCCATCAAGGACGTCGCCCAACGCACGTATCGCGAGATCTGGGAGGAGATCGCCGAGCTGAGCGACGCCTCCGCCGACGAGGTCCGCGACTTCATGGCGCACGGCATGCTGCTGACCGTCGTGGCCGCCCTCGACCTGACCGAGCTGTACGGCGATCCGTACGCCGTTGCGAAGGAATTTTGATGTTCACTGCCCTGAGCCGATTGGCCAACACCCATCCACGTCGCGTCCTCGGGGCGACTGTCCTGTTCTTCGTCGTCGCCGGGGCCCTCGGCGGGCCGGTCGCCGGGCTGCTGAACAACGACAACGACTCGTTCTCGGACACCGGCGCCACCAGCGCCCGGGCGATCACCCAGATCGAGCAGGCCAGCGGCCAGGACGCCTCACCGAGCGTGATCGTGCTGGTCGACAGCGACGACAGCAGAGCCATCAACCAGGCGACCGCTGTGCTGAAGCAGGAAGTCGCCGTCGCGCAGGTCGTCGGTGGACCCGACTACGGCAAGCAGTTCCTGTCCGAGGACGGCACGCAGACGTACTTCGCAGCGATCTACAGGTCCGGCGTCGATGCAGACCTGACTACCGAGCACCTGCGCGACCGGCTCGGCAGAATCGACGGCGTACGGGTCGGCGGCTTCGGCCCGGCGTACCAAGAAGTCAATGAGCACGTCGAGTCCGACCTCATCAAGGCCGAGCTCATCGCGTTCCCGCTGCTGTTCATCGTGTCGCTGCTGGTCTTCCGGTCGGCCGTCGCGGCCCTGCTGCCGCTCCTGGTCGGCGGTCTGACCATCGTGACCTCGTTGCTGATCGTGCGAGGCATCAACGAGTTCGTCGACATCTCGATCTTCGCGCTCAACCTCATCACGGGCCTGGGCCTGGGCCTGTCGATCGACTACTCGCTGTTCCTGGTCTCCCGCTACCGCGAGGAGCTCGAACGCGTGGGGCCCGGGGCCGAGGCCATCCGTCGCACCGTCGCGACGGCAGGTCGCACCGTCGCCTTCTCCGCTGTGACCGTGGCCGGCGCCGGCCTGGCGCTGCTGGTCTTCCCGCTGCGCTTCCTCTACTCGATGGGCATCGGCGTGACGGTCGTTGCGCTGGCCGCCGCGGCAGTTTCGCTCATCGTGCTCCCCGCATTGTTCGCCGTGCTGGAGCACCGGGTCAACGCCCTCGCGCCGAAGCGCTGGCGCCAGGCCCAGCTGGCCGAGGCACGATCGGAGGTCAAGGGCTTCTGGTACCGCTTGTCGAAATTCGTCATGCGCTTCCCGGTCGGGACCGCGATCGCTGGCGCAGCAGTGCTGCTCGCGCTCGGCACACCGTTTCTCGGCGTGAAGTTCACCGGCGTCGACGCGACGGTCCTGCCCGAGGGCAGCCCGTCCAAGTCTGTCGACTCGATCCTTCGCAGCGAGTTCGTCGGTGCCGAGTCGTCGCCGATCATCGTGGCGGTCACGGCCCCACAGTCCGGCGCCGCCGACATCCAGACGTTCGCCTCGTCGCTCGGCTCTCTGGACGGTGCGGGCCAGGTTGCCGAGCCTCGCTTCCTGGGCCGGGACACCTGGCAGGTCGACGTCATCCCAGCGGACTCGACGCTCGACGACAAGACGCTGAACCTGGTGTCCGACATCCGAGCAGTCGACGCGCCCGGACCCGTACTGGTCGGCGGCCAGAGCGCCGAGCAGGTCGACCAGGTCGCCTCGATCGCTGCCAAGATTCCACTGGCTCTGGCGATCCTCGCGACGTTGACCTTCCTCACGCTGTTCTTGATGACCGGTTCGGTGATCCTCCCGATCAAAGCCCTCCTGATGAACGTGCTGACGATCAGCGCGACGTTCGGCGCGCTGGTGCTGATCTTCCAGGACGGCCGGTTCGAGGGGATCTTGGACTACTCGAGCCAGGGTGCCCTGGAGTCGACGCAACCCGTGTTCCTGTTCGCGGTGGTGTTCGGCCTGTCAACCGACTACGCGGTGTTCCTCCTGACCCGGATCAAGGAGGCGAGGGACGCCGGGGCTGGTGAACGCGAGGCCGTCGCCCTTGGTCTGCAGCGGACCGGACGCATCGTCACCGCGGCCGCGCTGCTGTTCGCGATCGCGCTCGGCTCGTTCGCGACGTCTCAGATCATCTTCATCAAGGAGCTCGGAGTCGGCACGGCGCTCGCGGTCCTGATCGATGCGACGATCGTTCGCGCGATGTTGGTGCCCTCCCTGATGGCACTGCTCGGCAGAGCCAACTGGTGGGCACCGCGACCGCTCCGGAGTCTGCACGACCGATTCGGCATCAGCGAGGGCGATCCGGTCGACCACGTCCCGAGCCGACAGAGCGTCAACGCCTGACCCACCCCCACGTTGAGCCTGACGTTTCTACAGACACGTACGGCGTGTCGGAGCAGAAACGTCAGGCCCAGCGGGTTGGTGAGGTGCTAGATCAGGCCCTTGTCGGTCAACCACTGCTTGGCCAGGTCCGCAGGAGCGGCCTTGTCAGGTCCCTGGTTCTTGGTGTTGAGCTCCAGCAGGTCCTGCGTCGTGAGTTGAGCCGAGATCTCGTTGAGCACCGTGGTGACGGTGTCCGACGCCTTGTCACCATTGATCAGCGGCACGACATTCTGCGCCGCGAACATGTTCTCTGGGTCCTCAAGCGTGACCAGCTTGTTGGCCAGGATCGACGGGGTCGTGGAGTAGATGTCCGCGACGTCGACCTTGCCGCTGAGCAGTGCCTTGAGCGTCGCGGGGCCCCCGCCGTCACTGATCGCGGTGAACTTGGCACCCGTGATGCCGTAGATCCGTTCCATGCCTGGCAGGCCGAACGGGCGGGTCTTGAACTCGGGGTTCGCGCCGACCTTCAGACCATCGATCTTCTTCAGGTCACCAATGGTCTTGAGACCCTCGGACGCCGCGAACTCGGGCGTGACGTTGAGGGAGTCCTTGTCCTCAGCCTTGGAGACGTCGAGCACCTTGAGCTTGCCCGGCAGTGCGTCACCGAGCGCCGCAGCGACATCCTCGGAGGAGGTCGCGGTCGCCTCCTTGTCGACGTACTGGAGCAGGTTGCCGGAGTACTCCGGGAGGAGGTCGATCTCACCGTTCTCCAACGCGGGGATGTAGGCCTCGCGGGCGCCGATGTTGAGTTTTTTGTCGACCTTGACGCCCTTGGCCTCCAGGGCCTGCGCGTAGATCTCGGCGATGATCTCGTTCTCGGGGAAGGCCGCCGAGCCGACCGTGATGCTGTCGGCGGGCGCCTTCGCCCCGTCGGTCGGGTCACTGCTGCCGCAGGCAACGAGCGACAGTCCGAGCAGGGCCGCTACTGCGATTGCCGCAGTTCGCTTGTGGATGGTCATGATTCTCCTTGTTGGGTGGGGTCAGACTTGCGAAGGGGAAAGAGCGGGACGAGCGCCGCGCGCGAGGCGCTGAAGCCCGGCGAAGATGCCGTCGAGGGTGAGGGCCAGGGCCACGACCAGGACCGAACCGCCCACCATCTGGGGATAGTCCCGAGTGGCCTGGCCATCGATGATGTAGCGGCCCAGACCGCCCAGCGATACGTACGCGGCGACCGTCGCGGTGGCGACGACCTGCAACGTTGCGGACCGGAACCCACCGACGATGATCGGCAGCGCGAGCGGTATCTCGACCTGGGTCAGGATCTGCCACTCGGTCATGCCCATGGACCGCGCCGCATCGATGGTCTGCCGGTCGACCGACTCGAGCCCGGAGTACGCGCCGGCCAGGAGGGAAGGGATGGACAGCACAACCAGGGCGATCAGCGGCGGAGTCAGTCCGATGCCAATGAACAGCACGATGAAGGTCAGCAGGCCCAGTGTCGGCAGCGCACGCAAAGCCCCCGTGATCGACACCGCGGCGGTGCGCATCCGGCCGGTGTGCCCGATCCACAGCCCGAGCGGAATAGCGATGACAGCGGCGATCAGCACAGTGTCTGCCGTATAGCCCAGGTGCTGGAGCAGGCGGTGGGGTACGCCGTCGTCGCCACTCCAGTGCGCGGAGTCGGTCAGCCAGTCCACCGCGTCGGTCCAGATGCTCATGCGGCGCTCCTGACCGGCCGGCCCAGACTCGCCCACGGCATGAGCACACGGCCCATCAGGACGAGGAACAGGTCGAAGACCAGGGCGAGCAGCACCGTCGCGGCGATGCCGATCACGATCTCGGTGTTGAACGTGCGGCGATAGCCGTCGGTAAACAGGGAGCCGAGACTGCTCACCCCGATCAGCGCACCGACGCTGACCAGGCTCACGGTGCTGACCGCCACGACCCGGAGGCCCGCGAGCAGCACCGGGCCGGCGAGCGGCAGTTGGACGCGCAGGGCCCGCTGCGCAGGGGAGTAGCCATTGGCCGAGGCGGCGTCGAGCACGGCCGGCGACACAGATCCGAAGGCGTCCGAGGCCGTGCGGACCATGATCGCCGCGGCGTAGATGCTCAGCGCGATGATGACGTTGACCGGACTCAGGAAGCCCGTGCCGAGCAGGCCCGGCAGCACGGCGAACAGGGCAAGCGACGGGATCGTGTAGAGGATGCCGACGAAGCCCAGCACGCTCCCGCGGAGCCGGGGATGGCGATCGGCGTACCACCCGATCGGCAGCGCCACGACGAAGCCGACCACGATCGGCACGGCGCTCAGCCACGCGTGCCGCACGGTCAACGACCACACGTAGGCGAAGTTGTCGATCAGCCAACTCATTCGGACAGGACTCCAGCAGCCTTGCCCGACTCATCGAGCACGATCTTCCTGCCGTCGCGCTCCTCCACGTGCAGCTTGCGAGTGCCACGGTCAAGCCCGACGAAGCTGCTGACGAACGCATCGGCCGGCTCTGCGAGGATCTCGGCCGGGGACCCGACCTGAGCGATCTCCCCGCCCTTCTTGAGGATCACGACCTGGTCGCCGAGCAGGAACGCCTCGTCGATGTCGTGCGTCACGAACACGATGGTCTTGTCGAGGTCGCGCTGCAGGCGCAGCAGCTCGGTCTGCAGCTCCTCGCGGACGATCGGGTCGACCGCACCGAACGGCTCGTCCATCAGCAGGATGTTGGGATCGGTCACCAGCCCTCGTGCGACGCCCACGCGCTGCTGCTGCCCACCGGACAGCTGGCTGGGGTACTTCGTCGCGAGCGAAGCGTCCAGCCCCACGGTCTCCAGCATCGCGTACGAGCGGTCGCGGGCCTGCTTCTTGTCGACACCGGTCAGCCGCAGGACCGTCCCGACGTTGTCGATGACCGTCCGGTGTGGGAGCAGGCCCGAGGCCTGCATGACATAGCCGATGCTGCGCCGCAGCTCGACCCGGTCCCGCGTCGCGATGTCGACGTCGTCGATCAGGACCTGGCCGTGGGTCGGGTCGACCATCCGGTTGACCATCCGCAGCAAGGTCGTCTTGCCGCAGCCGGACGAGCCCACCAGGACAGTCGTTGAGCGCGATGGCAGCGCCAGGCTGAAGTCGTCAACCGCCTCCGTACCGTCTGGGAACGTCTTGCCGATGGAGCGGTACTCGATCATGCGGTCCTCCGCGGGGCGCGATAGGTAGGCATTGAACAGGGGATGAGGCTTGAAACAGTCTGGCCTGAACCGGAGCAACGGGCAATCGCTGGCCGCGGTCGCCTTCGATCCTGGCGCATGTCCATGACAGAACCACCCCAGCCCGCTGTTGATTCCCGCTCGGGCACATGGTCGGCGATGGCGGGTCGTACGGTCGTCTAGCCGGGATGCGGGACGGGCGTCCGAGGCTAGGCTGGATCGCGAGCGCTTCGGCGCAGGCAAGGAGGACACCCCATGAAGTTCTTGGTCATCATCGTCGTCATCGCGGCCGTCGTGGCAGTGCTGTGGCTGCGTACCGTGCGGCAGGGAGCCACCACGACTCAGCATCCGCGCAGCATCGACGACACCGTCAGGCCCGCGCCGGGCGGCGAGATCCGGCTTGATGCACCTTCCACCGGCATCGGCACGCCCTTCGGCGACGCAGCACAGGAATCGGCTGCTGCACCGGGTTCGGACTTCGCGTGGGAGCCGGAGGTCGCCGATCCCGATGGGGATGCGACCGGACGAGGCCCGCAGACCCCCAGAACGCATCCGACGGAGTGACCCGTTTTGTCCCACGGCTCGCCTGTACGTTACAGTTACGGCGCGGTTCAGCCGCGTTTCACAGCAAGGCCCCGTAGCGCAGTTGGTTAGCGCGCCGCCCTGTCACGGCGGAGGTCGCCGGTTCGAGTCCGGTCGGGGTCGCCAGCTGAAAGATCCCACGCACCGGAGTCCAGGTGCGTGGGATTTTTGCATCTCCAGGCTGCCGATTTCAGTCGGCCGCACGCGGTGCGATAAGGTGATCGTCGCTCGTTCGCGAGCACGGCCAGGTAGCTCAGTTGGTACGAGCATCCGCCTGAAAAGCGGAGGGTCGCCGGTTCGACCCCGGCCCTGGCCACCCACATCTCCACCCCGCACGGTCCGCCTCGTCAGGCGGGCAGGCCTAGTCTGGATCACATGGATCTTGGACTCACCGATCGCGTCTACCTGCTGACGGGGGCCACCGGCGGCCTTGGCCGGGCCACGGCACAGGCCTTGGTCGACGACGGTGCCCGCGTCGTGATCTCGTCCCGCTCGCAGGAGTCGGTCGACCGCGCCGTCGCCGAGCTCGGCCCGCTCGCGGTCGGCCGGGCCGTCGACAACGCCGACCCGGCGGCACCCGGACTACTCATCTCGACTGCACAAGAGACGTTCGGTCGCCTGGACGGCGCCCTGATCAGCGTCGGCGGCCCGCCCGCCGGTCCGATCCTCGAGCGCACGGAGGAGGAGTGGCGCGCGTCGTTCGAGACGGTGTTCCTCGGCGCCATGCGTCTCGCCGTCGCGGTGGCCGAGGAGCTCGACGAGGGCGGCTCGATCGCGTTCGTCCTGTCGACGTCGGTCAAGGCCCCGATCCCCGGGCTGGGCATCTCCAACGGCCTACGGCCCGGCCTGGCGATGGCCGCCAAGAACCTCGCCGACGAGCTCGGCCCGCGCGGCATCCGCGTCAACGGCCTGCTGCCCGGTCGGGTCGAGACGGCCCGGGTCCAGCACCTCGACTCGCTGAGCGCGGATCCCGCCGCGTCCCGGTCGGCCGCCGAAGGGACCATCCCGCTGCGTCGCTACGGCCGGCCCGAGGAGTTCGGTCGCGCCGCGGCCTTTGTCCTGTCCCCCGCTGCCGGCTACCTCACCGGAGTCATGCTGCCGGTCGACGGCGGGATGTCACGCAGCCTCTAGGCATCCTGCGATGCGGTCTCCCGTGGCTGCTCGGCCTCGACCCGAGACTCCCCCCGCTGCCAGCCCGGCGGCATGAAGACGTAGCCGAGCTTGTGCCGCCAGCTCGCGGCACGGTGGACGTCGCGGAAAAGCTCGCCGTACGCGCCGTACTGCAGGCGGAGCAGGTTGTACGTGTCGACCGGGACGGTCAGTCCGTAGGTCGGACGGAACAACTCGTGCTGGAAGGTCCCGAACATCCGGTCCCACACGATGAAGATGCCGGCGTAGTTCTTGTCCAGGTACTCCGGGTTGCTCCCGTGGTGGACCCGGTGGTGCGACGGCGTGTTGAAGACCAGCTCGATGGGTCGCCACATCGTGTCGATGCGCTCGGTGTGCACGAAGAACTGGAAGATCAGGTTGAACGAGAACGCGACGTAGAGCATCCACGGCTCGAACCCCAGGAAAGGGAACGGCAGCCAGAACAGGGCCTCGGCCCACGGGTTCCACTTCTGCCGCAGCGCTGTCGACAGGTTGAAGTACTCGCTGGAGTGGTGCGCCTGGTGCGCCGCCCAGCCGATCCTGACCCGGTGCACGAAGCGGTGCTGCAGGTAGAAGGCGAGATCCAGCCCGATGATCAGCAGCGCCCAGGACCACCACGTGTCGGTCGGCAGGTGCCAGGGGGCGAGGTGGACGCTGACCGCGACGAACACGACAAGGGTGCTGAGCTTGAAGACCGCGCTGGAGAAGATCGAGCCGACCCCCATCCAGAGGCTGGTCCGAGCATCCTTGCGCTCATAGCCGCGCATCTCCTCGTCCGTCTCGAGGAAGCGGAAGGCCGCCAACTCGATGAGCAACGACAGGATGAAGAAGGGCGCCGCCACCAGCGTGGGGTTCTGCAGCGGGTCGAGGAACTCGCTCATCGATATTCTCCTGACTGATATGACCTTGGGGTAAGTTACCACGATCATATATGCCGGCGCTAGAGTGTTCTCGTGGTCAGACCCAACGCCGGAACCAAAGGCGTCCCCCGCCTCGACCGGGAGACCCAGATCCTGGACATCGCGTCGGAACAGTTCGGAACGCATGGCTACGCCGCCACGTCAGTTGCTGCGATCGCTGGGCTGGCAGGCATCTCCAAACCGCTGATCTACAACTATTTCGGCTCGAAGGAGGGCCTGTACGAGGCCTGCCTCGACCGCGGCGGCTCGCTGGTCGCCGACGAGATCGAGCGCATCGCCCGCGGAGACACGGTCGGCATCGAGCGCGGCATGCAGACCCTCGGCGGGATGTTCGCGCTCCTGGAGCGGCAGCGCTACCTCTGGCGGCTGTTCTTCGATGTGACCGCGCCATCGACGGGGCCCATCGCCGACTCGGTCACGCTGTACGCCGACCGGATCGGCAAGCTCGCCGAGGAAGGCGTCGCCGAGCTCATGTCCCTGGCGGGCAACGACGACGAGCTCGACGTATCCGCCATGACCGCGGTCTGGCTTGGCATCGTCGACTCGCTCATGAACTGGTGGGTGGACCACCCCGACGACACTGCCGAGCAGATGATGCAGAGGTGCCTGCGGCTTTTGCGGGCCCTGCTCGGGGCGGTCGAGCAGTGACCGGCCGCCTGCAGGGTCGAACCGTCGTCCTGACCGGCGCGTCCAGCGGCATCGGCGCCGAAGCAGCGCGCAAGCTCGCGCGGCTCGGCGCGACGGTGTGCCTGCTGGCCAGGCGTGAGGACGATCTGGAGATCATCCGTGCCGAGATCGCTGCGGCCGGCGGCACTGCTCACACGTACGCGGTGGACCTCGCGGACCCCGAGGCTGCCGAGGCCGTTGCGGCGCGGCTGCTCGCAGAACACCCCCGGATCGATGCCCTGGTCAACAATGCGGGCCGTTCGATCCGGCGCCCCATCACGGACTCGCTCGACCGCGTGCACGACTACGAGCGCACCATGGCGATCAACTACTTCGGCGCGGTGCGGTTGACCCTCGCGCTGGTCCCGCGCTTCCTGGAGCAGGGCCACGGACATGTCGTGGTGTCGTCGAGCATGTCGACCCAGGTGCCGATCCCGCTGTTCTCGGCCTACCTCGCGAGCAAGGCGGCGCTCGAGTCGTTCACCCGGTCGTTGACCGCCGAGCTGGGCCACCAGGGAGTCACCTCGACGGTCGTCTACTTCCCGATGGTCCGCACCGAGATGTCGGGGGCGACCTCGATCTACCAGGCCATGCCGATGCTGAGCGCGGACAAGGCGGCCAACTGGCTGGTCAAGGCAGTTGTCGACAAACCGACACGGGTCACGAGCCTGCCCGGCGCGATGGGCGAGCTCGGCATGGCGACGCTGCCCGGTGTCATCACCAAGGTGTCACAGCCGCTGTTCCGCCGCATGGACCGGAGCCTGGCGAGGCGCACCAAGCGCTGACTCCGGGCTTGTCGTGCGGGGACATCGGTCGGTTGCCATGATGGGGCATGACCTCGCAGCCGATCGTGCCCGCATGACCACCGACCGGCGACGCAAGTCCAGCCGCGTGATCCGCCGGCTGGTCCTCGAGATCGTCGGCTGGACGCTGGTGCTCGCCGGCGTGGCCGCACTGGTCCTGCCAGGACCGGGCCTGCTGCTGCTCGTGGCCGGGCTCGCCGTGCTGTCCCAGCAGTACGAGTGGGCCGAGCGGCGGCTCGAGCCGGTCAAGATCCAGGCCTTCAAGTCCGCTGCCGACGGCGTGCAGACGTGGCCACGCATCATCGCCAGCGGCTCGGGCGCCGTCGCGCTCGGAGCGATCGGCGTGTTCTGGGGCCTGGGGTCCGAGGCGCCGGGCTGGTGGCCGGTCCGCGACAGCTGGTGGCTCATGGGCGGGTGGGGCACCGGAGCGACGCTGATCCTGTCGGCGATCATCGCGCTGGGCTTCATCGTCTACAGCTTCCGCCGGTTCCGCGGTGTGGCGGATCCCGAGGCAGCGGCCGAGCGCGCCGCGCGCGGGGACTGATCCGCGACGTCGCCGTGCGACAGGCGGACGAGGGACCGGAGCCCCCGCCCGCCGCTTGTCACTCGAAGTGGCGACGCGGGTTGGCGACCAGGATGGTCTCGATGTCGGCTTCGGACACACCACCCTCGAGCAGGGCCGGGATGACGTCCTCGCTGATGTGCCGGAAGTGCCAGTTCGGCGCCGCCGCGTGCTTGGCTTCGGGGCTGAAATAGTCGATGTAGCAGTTGGCATCGTGGGCCAACGTGATGCTCCCGGCATAGCCACGGCGCACGAGCTCGATGATGGTCGTGATGCGCTCCGAGAGCGGGTTGAACAGATCGAGCCCGAACCGGTCCATGCCGAGCAACGAGCCGGCGTCCGCGACCTTGCAGAGGTAGTCGAGGTCGTTGGTGTCGCCGGAGTGACCGATGATGACCTTGGCGAGGTCGACGCCCTCCTCCTTGAGCACCTTCTGTGCCACGAGACCGGACTCGGTCGTCGGGTTGGTGTGGACAGTGATCGGCGCGCCGGTCTGCACGTGTGCCTGGCCGACGGCCCGCATGACGCGCTCGACCCCCGGCGTGAGCCCTTGGTGCTCGATCGCACACTTGAGCAGACCGGCCCGGATCCCGGTGTCGGCGATGCCCTCGGTGATGTCCTTGACGAACATCTCGGTGAGCGGCTCGGCGATGTCGACGAGCAGTCCCGGGCCGCGGTGCTCGAACTGGTGCGGGATGTCGTTGTAAGTGTAGACGCCCGTGCCGACGATGATGTTGAGATCGACCTGGTCGGCGATCTTCTTGATCCGGGGGATGTAGCGCCCCAGGCCCATCACGGTGGGATCCATGATCGTGTCGATCCCGACGGCCTTGAGGTCGGTCAGCTTCTGGACCGCGTCGTCGATGCGCTCCTGCTCGTCCCAGTCGGTCAGGTAGTTCTCCTTGTACTCGGTGTTGAGCACGAAGACGTGCTCGTGGACCAGGGTGCGGCCCATCTCGCTCGAGTCGATGGAGCCGTTCGCGGTCTGCACGGTCGTCATCGGGTGGTCCCTCCAGTAGAAGATATTGAATGTGGGTTCAGGTTCGGGTTCAGTGTGTCCCCGCTCACACGGTTGGTCAAGAGACTGTCTGCCCCTCGGACAGGAAGGACAGCACCCGCTCGATGACGACGTCCGGCTGCTCGATGATCACGCTGTGTCCTGCGGTCGGCAGGCTCCACAGCTCCGCGCCGGCGATGCCGTCGACCACTTCCTGCGACCACTCCGGCGGCCGGGCAATGTCCTCGCCCCCGCTGACGACCAGTGTCGGTGCACTCACGGCGGGCAGCAGGTCAACGGCACTCTCTCGCCCGACGACACCGCGCACCGCGTGGTGCAGACCGGGTCGCAGCGCGGCAATGTCGGCCCGCATCTTCGCGAGGACGTCGGCCCGGCCGGGATCGTTGCGGCAGGTCTCCCCCAGCATGATCTGTACAACCATCTCGAGGATGTCGCCGACGAACCCGTGCCGCGACACCTCCTCGGCGATCGGGCGGAACGCCTCCAGCTGCTCGGGCGGCTCGGCCCGGACGGACGAGCCGAGCATGACCATCCGATCGATCGCCTCGGGTCGTCGCGCCGCCACCCGGACGGCGACGTCGCCGCCCATGGACTGGGCGACCAGGTGGACACGGTCCAGACCCAGCCTGGCGAGCAGGTCGAGGATGTCATCGGCACAGATGTCCATCGTGACGGTCTCGGTCGCATCGCCGTTACGGGCCTGCCCACGGAACTCCGGGCGGATCACGCGGAGGCGACCGGCTGCAGCCTGGGTGAAGGCGTCGAACATCGTGTGGTCGAGGAACAACGAGTGCAGGCAGACCACAGCGGGCAGATCGGCCTCGCCGGTGTCGGCGACGAACAGGTCGGCGCTCATGACCGAGCCGCCAGTGCATCGAGTCCGGCCAGGTGTCGCTCGAGGACGTCGATGACCGCCTCCGGGTTCTCCATCGCATGCACGTGCCCCGTGCGCTCCATGATCTCCAGCGTGGCGCCGGGCGTGCCCTCGACGATCTGGCGCGACTTCGGTGGCGGGTAGGTGTGATCCTCCGTCCCGGCCACGACGAGCACCGGGACCGAGATCGAGCCGAGCTCGTCCAGCACCGGGAGGCGGTGGGCGATGTTCCATGCGGCGTCCGCGTACTCGGGGGTACGGCTGCGCAGCATCGCGGTCACCTCGGCCAGCACCTCGGCGCGAGACGGGTCAGTGAGGGTGGTGTCGCCCATCATGAACTGCAGCACGCCGTCGAGCACCGGCTCGATGCCGTGCTGGGCGAGGACCTCGACGAGTCCGTCCATCTCGTCGGCCTGCTCCTCGACGTCGGCCGACGTCCCCATCAGGACCGCCGAGCTGATCAGGTCAGGCCGGCGGGCCGCGAGGCGAAGTCCGACAAACCCACCCATCGAGTTGCCGACGAAGGTGCACGGTCCGGCGTCGAGCGCCTCGATCAGCGCAGCGGCGTCCTCGGACAGCGTGTCCATGTCGAGCTTCTCGCGCACATCACGAGCGCTCTCGCCCTGGCCCCGGTGGTCATACCGGATGACGCGATACCGGTCGGACAGCGCCGCAGCCTGCGCCGCAAACATGCGTACGTCGAAGAACATCGAAGGGCTCATCACGATCGCGTGGGCGTCGCGTGGGCCCTCGTCCTCGTACCGCAGAGTCGTCCCGTTCACGTGGATCATGGCCATATGAGTCTCCTAGAGTGTGATGGGCGTCACCCTACTTGAATCCGCGTTCAGGTTCAAGTAACCTGCGCTGCACGCCCACGCCACGGAGGAAGTCATGCCCGAGACCACCGCACCGATCCGCCCGACGTCGATCAAGGACCTCCAGGAGCTGGTCGGCACGACCCTCGGCCCGACGGAGTGGCACGACGTCACCCAGGAGCGGATCAACGCCTTCGCCGACCTCACCGGCGACCACCAGTGGATCCACGTCGACCCCGAGCGGGCGGCCCAGAGCGAATTCGGCTCGACCATCGCCCACGGGCTGTACAGCCTGTCGATCGGCCCCCGGTTCATGGAGGATCTGATGGCGTTCGATGGCTTCGCCCACAGCCTCAACTACGGCTACGAGAAGGTGCGCTTCCCCGCCCCCCTGCCGATGGGTTCACGCGTTCGCATGCATGCCACGATCCAGTCCGTCGACGACGTCGGCGGTGGCTCGGCCCACATCATCACGACACAGCTCTTCGAGCGCGAGGGGTCGGACAAGCCGGTCTGCGTCGCGCAGTCGGTCGGTCGCTTCACGGAGTATCCCGCGAAAGCCTGAGGGTCCGACGTTCCGCGGCTTCCGCGGAGGCCGGGCCACGGCCCGGCCTCAGTCGGCGCGCTTGCCCAGGCCCAGCGCGTTGGCCCACAGCCGGGTGCTGGTCTCGACCAGGTCGTCGACCGACCAATTCTCGCCCAGCGCGAAGCTCGAGTACGCGAGTCGACCGACCATTCCCGAGAGCGCCCGCGCCGTCATCAGCGGTTCGAGCCCGGGATCGACCAGACCCTCCTCCTGCATGCGCGCGATGCTCTTCGCGTTGCGTCGCGCGAATGCCTCGCCTCGCTCGAGCCGGCGCTGTCGGAAGTCCTCGTCGATCGTGGCGACCTGCTCCTGGAGCATCATCAGCTTGGCGTTGCGCTTGTAGGTCTGGAAGTAGGCCCGGTTGCTGGCCTCGATGACCGCGACGGGGTCGTCGGTGGTCTCGACATGCGGCATGCCCGGGTGGAGCATCTCGTCCTTGGCCGCCTCCATGACGGCAAGGAAGATCTCCTCCTTGCTCACGAAATACGTGTAGAAAGTGCCGGTGGAGCAATTGGCCTGCGCCGTGATGTCGGCCAGGCGCGAGGCCAGGAAGCCGTCACGCTCGAAGACCACCCTGGCCGCGGCCACGAGTGCCGCTCGGGTACGCACCCCCCGTGCCGTGGTGGGTGGCTCCTTCGACGCGGTGGTGTCCGACAGCGTCATCGTCTTCCACTCCTTCCGTTCGGTCATCTTCACTTTGTACTGAAACCAGTATCACGTGGCGCGTCAGGCTACCGGGTCGAGCACCCGGACATCGGGCGGACTGGCCAGCTCGGGGCCCATGCGCGCCGCAAGCTCGGTGAAGTGCTCGGAGGCGCCGTGCGCTCGGAGGTCGTCCTTCGAGGCCCACCGCTCGACCATCATGAGGGTGTCCGCGTGGCGGCGCACCCTGAACAGGTCGTAGCGCAGGCAGCCCTGCTCGGCACGTACCGTGTCGAGCGCGCCGGCAAGCAGGTCGGCCACGACGTCCCCCCGTCCGGGCAGCGCCTCGATGGTGGCGATGACATCGAGCGCGGTCATCGGATCACGACCGGGTTCACCGGCGCGCCGGTGCCGCCGACGACCTTCAGCGGTGCCGCGGTGTAGAGGAACGTCCACCTCTGGTCGGCAGCACACGCGGCTGCCAGGTCGTCGAGCCAGGCGATCTCGGTGAACGCGACCCCGAGGTTGCGCATCAGTGCGCTGTGCAGCGGCAGCGTGACGCCGGTCCCCGGTTCGAAGGTGACCTCGTTGGCGATCGTGTCGGTGACCAGGTTCGGGATCTCCATGTCCTGGAACCACTGCACCAGCTCGGGGCTGTAGGTCAGGCCGGGCTCGAGGAAACCGTCGTAGAACTCCTCCGGTGTCTGCCCGTAGTAGGAACCGATGAAGCCGGTGCGGATCAGCAGGATGTCGTGCTTCTCGATCGTCACGCCCTGGGCCGCGGCGATCTCCAGCAGATCCTCGTGGGTGAATGTCTCACCCTTGTCCAGGACCGTCTTGCCTCGGTGGCGTGCCACATCGATCAGCACGCCACGACCCACGATGCCACGTTCGGCAATCGGCAGCACCGACGCCTTCGACATGTCACCTGCCGTCGTCGACGCGTCGTAGCCGTTCCAGATCTGGCCGCCGTACCAGACATGGCCCAGCGCGTCGTACTGCGTCGAGGCCTGCAGGAACAGCGTCGCGACGTCATCGGCGTAGTGGGCGCCGCCGGGGGTCTCATCACCCTCGCCGCGCTCGAAGAACGACTCGTCCATGACGTTCTTGCGCTGGATGCTCTCGCGTCCGGGCCACACCGGGTCACCGTCGGGGTTGCCCATGCGAACCTGCAAGGTGAAGACCTCGCCGGTCTCGACGTGCCCGACACCGCGCAGGATCTCGCCGCTGGTCAGGTAGTTTAGCGAGCCCACCTCGTCGTCGGGACCCCACTTACCCCAGTTCTTCGGGGAGTCCTTCAGGAAGTCGCCGACGTACGGCGTCTGGTTCTCGGCGGTCATGGTGCTCTCCTCGTAGGTGATGGGTGATGTCAGGTGTCGAGTCCGGCGGCGGCAGCGGTGCGCCACGCCCGGTCCACGAGCTGCTCGATGAAGATCGGCTCGGGCGGTCCGCCGTCGGCCGCGTTGCGCGGATCGTCCAGAGAACGCCGCAGCACGCCTTCGCAGATGACCGCGATCTTCCAGAGCCCGAGCACGTGCCAGTAGTCCAGGTCCGCATCGTCGCGCCCGGAGGCCGCCAGATAGGAATCGCGCAGGGTGGCCCGGTCGACGAAGCCCGGCAGCGCCGAAGCAGCGAACAAGGCGGTGGGTGGGTCGTCGGCCTCCGGCCAGTAGGCGAGGAGGCTGCCGATGTCGGCGAGCGGGTCGCCGAGGGTGCTGAGCTCCCAGTCGAGCACGGCCCGCACGTCGCCGGTTCCGGGATCCGCGATGACGTTGCGGATGTGGAAGTCGCCGTGCACGAGGGTCACCTCGCGCTGCTCGGGCACGCGGCGCCTCAGCAGCTCCGTCATGGCGTCAAGCTGCGGCAGGTCGCGAGTGCGACTGTCGTCCCACTGCCGCGACCACCGCTTGATCTGCCGTGCGGCATAGGGCGCGTGGCTGGCCAGCCCGTCAAGGCCGACCTCGACGATGTCGACGTCGTGGATCGCAGCCAACGTCGCGCCCAGGGCAGGTCCGAGAGCGGCCCTCAGGTGCATCGGCAACGTGTCGGAGACCTCGGGCCGGTCGACGACCAGTCCGTCAACGTGCTCCATCACCACGACGGGCGACTCCGCCAGCCGATCGTCGACGTACTCACCGAGGACCCGGGGTACGGGGACCCCGGTGTCCTGCAGGGCCGAGAGGATGCCGAACTCACGGTGCACATCGTGCGCCGACTCGAGCAGGTTCCCACGGGGCGGACGTCGCACGATCCAGCGCCCTGCCCCGGCGTCTCGGACCAGGTAGGTGAGATTCGACTGGCCCATGCCGACGCGTTCTGCCGTGAGCTCGCCCGACACGTCGACGCCGTCACCGCACATCACCTCGGCCAGGATCGCAAGGTCGAGTGCGACGTCCTGGGCAACCCGTGTCGTGTCCATGGTCAGTGACTTCCGGCCGTCGCCATGGCGGCATCGGCTGCTGCGCCCGCGTTGATCATCTGCCCACCGTCGATGACCAGCGTCTCGCCGGTGATCCACGACGACGCGTCCGACGCGAGGAAGCAAATGGCCGATCCGACGTCGTCCGGCTCGCCGATGCGACCCAGCGGGGTGCGATCCGCGACGGCCGGCTCATGCTCCTTCCACAGAGCCTCGGCCAGGCGAGTGCGCACGACGCCGGGCGCGACCGCGTTGACGCGGATCTGCGGCCCGAGCTCGATCGCGAGCTGCTTGGTCAGGTGGATCAGTGCCGCCTTCGAGACGTGGTAGCCCCCGAGGTCAGGACCCACCGACAGTCCACCGATCGACGCCGTGTTGACGATGGATCCGCCGTGATCGCCCATCCAGGCCTCGACGGCGAGCTTCGACCACAGGATCGGCGCCCAGAGGTTGACGTCCATCGTCTTGGCAAAGCGCCCGTGGTCCTGTGACAGGACCGGGCCGAAGGCCGGGTTGGTCCCGGCGTTGTTGACCAGGATGTCGATGCTGCCGAAACGTTCGAGGGTCTGCTCGACGCACAGCCGCGCAGCAGCCCCGTCGGTCGCGTGGGCGCCGATGCCCAAGGCCCGGTCCCCCACCGAGGAGGCGGCCGCAACAGCCGCCTCCTCGGTGCGGGACGTGAGCACGACGTTCGCACCCGCACCGTGCAGCGCCGCCGCGGCGGCGAGGCCGATCCCCCGCGATGCGCCGGTGACGATCGCGGTGCGCCCTGCGAGCGTCGCCTCGGTCACTTCTTGTTCCACTCCGGCGAGATGCGACGGAGCTCGACCTGGGCGATGGTGCGCTTGTGCACCTCGTCCGGGCCGTCGGCCAGACGCAGGGTCCGCTGGTGGGCGTAGAAGCTGGCGAGTGGGAAGTCGTCCGTGATGCCGCCGCCGCCGTGGACCTGGATGGCCCGATCGATGATCTTGAGAGCGATGTTCGGGGCCGCGACCTTGATCGCCGCGATCTCGACCCGGGCCTTCTGGTTGCCGACGGTGTCCATCAGCCACGCGGTCTTGAGCGTGAGCAGACGAATCATCTCGATGTCGATCCGGGACTCGGCGATCCAGTCCTGGATGTTGGAACGGTTCGCGACCGGCTCGCCGAACGTCACACGATTCTGCGCACGCGAGATCATCAGGTCGAGCGAACGCTCGGCCATGCCGATCGAGCGCATGCAGTGGTGGATCCGGCCCGGTCCGAGACGGGCCTGGCTGATCATGAATCCGTCACCCTCCTCGGCCAGGAGCGCCGTCTTGGGGACCCGGACGTCCTCGAACAGGATCTCGGCGTGGCCTTCACGATCCATGTATCCGAACACCGGCAGACCGCGGACGATCGTGACACCGGCGGCGTCGATCGGCACGACCATCATCGACTGCTGGCGGTGCTTTGCCGCCTCGACGTTGGTCTTGCCCATCACGATGAGGACCTTGCAGTTGGCGTGCAGGGCGTTGGACGCGAACCACTTGCGTCCGTTGAGCACGTACTCGTCGCCGTCCGCGTCCATGCGGAGCTGGACGTTGGTGGCATCCGAGCTGGCGACAGCCGGCTCGGTCATGCAGAACGCCGATGCGATCTCCCCGGCCAGCAGAGGCTTAAGGTACTTCTCCTTGTGCTCATCGGTCCCGAAGAGCTGCAGCACCTCCATGTTGCCGGTGTCGGGAGCGTTGCAGTTCATCGACTCGGGGGCGAGATAGGGGCTGCGGCCCATGATCTCGGCCAGCGGCGCGTAGTCGAGGTTGCTCAGGCCGGGCGAGCCCCAGGCCGCGTCCTCGTGCGGGTGGAACAGGTTCCACAAGCCGCGCTTCTTGGCCTCGGTCTTGAGCTCCTCGAGGATCGGGGGATGGAAGTTCGCGTCGCCCGACTCAGCCATCTGTGCGGCGTAGACAGACTCCGCAGGGTAGATGTGCTCGTCCATGAACGCCAGGAGCTTCTCCTGGTACTCGAGCGCTCTCGGGCTGTGTTCAAACTTCATCAGATCTCCTTGTGGGATAGCGGTGCAAAAAATTGAGGACGTCGGTGGGTGAGGCTGGCCGCGCGTTCGACAGGGTTGGCGCCCTGGAGGGACGCACCCTTCGGGGTGTCGGCATCATGGGCCAGCGCTCTCACCATACATGAATCCGAGTTCAGTTTCATGTCATGCCGCCGCCGCACGTCGGCGGGCCAGAGAGCCGACACCGACACCGAGGATGAGCAGCATTCCCTGGAAGAGGTACTGGTAGTACGTCTCCAGACCAATCAAGGCGATCGAGTTGAAACCGACCGAGACGGTGATGACACCGACGATGGTGCCGATGATGTGGAACTGTCCATCCCTCAGGACCGCCGAGCCGAAGAACGCCGCAGCAAATGCGCTGAGAAGATAGGAGTCGCCGGCCGCAACGGCCGCACTTCCGGTGCGGCTGGCCAGCAGGAAGCCCGTCAACGCCGCGCACGCGCTGCAGACTGCGAACGCAATGACACGGATCCGATCGACGCGGATGCCTGACAGTTCCGCAGCCACGGGGTTACCACCGACGGCCTGCATGGACTGCCCGAGCACCGTCCGGTTGAGCAACAGCCAGAGAAAGACGCCAAGACCCAGCATCACGAAGACGGGATAGGGCACTCCGAGGAATCGGTTGAACGAGAGGTTGATGAAGGCGTCAGGATTCTCGAGGGAGATCGGCGAGCCGTCGGAGATGGCGTAGTTGATGCCGATCACGACGGTGCCGACGCCGAGCGTCGCCACGAGAGCTTGGACGTTGAGGTAGGTCACGACGAAACCGTTGACCAGGCCGAGGCCGAAGCCCATGACCAGAACTGTCACGAGAGCCAACGGGATCGAGAACCCGGCCTTCAGCATCACGGTGCAGGCCACAACTCCGGACAGGCTCGCCACGTTACCGATGCTGAGGTCAAACTCGCCGGTCACCAGAGCGAACGTGAGACCCATGGCGATGATCGCCGCAAGGGCACTCTGATTGAGGATGTTGACGAGGTTGCTTGTCGTGGCGAACGTGTTGGGTTCCAGGATTGAGGTCACCACGACGAGGATGCCGAGCACGAGCAGCGCACCATAACGCCCCAGCCAGCGCATCGACCTGCCACTGCGCGTAGCTGTGGTCTCCGATGGTGGAATGACAGTTGGCTCGATGGTGGAGGTCATGCGGTCTGCTCCTGTTCGGTTGTGCCGAAGCACAGTGAGGTGAGGTGGTCCTTGCCTGCCAGGTGGGCCGGCACATCTTCGACAAGACGCCCGGAGCGCATGACGAGCACTCGGTCGCAGATCCCGAATTCCTCGAAGTCGCTCGAGATCATGAGCACCGACATCCCATCGGCGGCCAACGACTGGATCAATCCGTAGATCTCGGCCCGGGCGCCGACATCGACGCCGACAGTGGGCTCGTCGAGGATCAGGAGCTTCGGGCCCGTCACGACGTACTTGCCGACGACGACCTTCTGCTGGTTGCCGCCGCTCAGGTCGACCACGTGCTGCTTCTCTGATCGGATCTTGATGCCGAATCGCTCGATGATTCCGCGCGCATTCGCCGATGCCGATCGCGGGTCGTACCGGTGGAGCAGACGACGCTCCGCACCGATCGCCGCCATGTTGAGGTTCGCGGTCACGGTGTCGGCGAGAACCAGACCCTGCGACCGACGCTCCTCGGGCACCAGCGCCACACCGTGGAGCAAAGCCTCATGAGGCGAGGAGGGTCTGAACCTCTCCCCGCCCATCGTCATGGCCCCGGACTGGGCGTGGTCGGCGCCGACGATGATCCGTGCGAGCTCGGTCCTGCCTGCCCCGACCAGACCGGCGAGGCCGACAATCTCGCCCTCCCCGATCGCGAAGCTGACATCGAGGACCTTGGGCGCCCGGGTCACTCCGCTCACCACCAGCCGCTCCCGGGTGGGCGCGGCCTCGTGCTCGGCAACCGCCGCGGTCAGGTCAGGGACCTCGCGTCCGACAATATGGGTGGTGAGCTCGCGGCGCGAAGTCGAGTCGGCCGGAACCGTGGTGATGAAATGACCGTTGCGGAAGATCGTCACATCGTCCGACACCTGCAGCACCTCTTCGAGCCGGTGCGAGATGTAGAGGATGCCGACTCCGTCCCGCTTGAGCTCGTCCATGACGCCGTAGAGACGCTGCGCCTCCTCGTCGGTGAACGAAGCAGTCGGCTCGTCCATGGCGACGACCCGGCCCAGACGCATCAGCGAGCGGCCCAACGAAACCATCCAGCGATCTGAGAGCGAGAGCTCAGCCACCGGGGTGTCGAGCGGAACCCGGTACCCCAGCCGATCCTGGACCTCCATGGCCTGACGCCGGACACGGCGCCGGGCCAGCATTCCCCACGTTCCTTGGACGTCCGACCCCATGGCCATGTTCTGGAGAGCAGTGAACTTCGGGACGAGGTTGAGCTCTTGATGGACGAAGCTCAGCTGAAGGGCCGACGAGTCGCGGGGCGATAGGATGTCGACCCTTTTGCCGTCGATGAGGATCTCGCCCTCGTCGGCCGACTCCAGGCCCGCCAAGATCTTGACGAGCGTCGACTTGCCCGCTCCGTTCGCTCCACACAGCGCCATGACCTTGCCCGCATGCAGGGAGATGGAGACCCGATCCAGTGCGTGGCTTCCACCGAAGCTCTTGGAGATGCCCTTCATCTCGAGCAACGGTGTGGCCGCGGGAGGGCCCACCACTGCTCGCGTTTCCGAGAGGTCTCTCATGTCGTCGCTCCTAAAATCTGCCGTGGTGCCACGCACCGGATCAAGTCCCATGTCGATCAGCCCTGGTTCGCGCCGGGGTGCGTCTTCAAGTAGTCCGCGACGTTGTCCGCCGTGACCATCTCGTAGGGCACCGGCTTCAAGCTCTGCTTCGCGTCCGGACCGTCAGCGATGATGCGCGGCGACTCCTCGAACAGGGTCTTGCCGGCCGCGACGGGCTGAGCTGCTGCGGTCGCCCGCAGCGTTCCGTTCTCGACGGCCTTGATACCTGCCGGCGTTCCGTCGATGCCGTAGATCTTCACATCAGTGCGGTTGGCCTGCTTGGCGGCGACAAGAGCACCCATGGCCGGGTCATCGAAGCAGGCCCAGATCGCGAGCGGGGTATCGCCCTTCGGGTGCTTGGTAAGCCATGCCTGTGCGAATCGAGTGCCGGAGTCCAGTTGACCGGGAATGGTGACCTCTTCACGCGACACCTTGATCGCGGTGCCCTCCAGTGCCTTGTCGAGCGTCTTCTCGCGACCCACGCACGGCGCGCCGGCCTTGTAGCCGAGCTTCAGCAGGTCGCCGCCGTCAGCGAGGTCTGACACGACGAGGTCAGCGATGTCCTGGCCGGAGGTCTCGATCACGTCCATCCCGAACGGAACGCCGTCAGTGGTGCCACCGGCGATGGAGGCGACCGGGATTCCGGCGGCCTGAGCTGCCTTGACGCCGGCCGTGAGCTGGTCGCTCGGGAACACCGAGACGATGATGAGGTCGACCTTCTTCTGGACGAAGTCCTGCATGGCGCCGATCGCCTTGTCGACGGCTCCATCAGGATTGGCTGTCGTGACCTCCCAGCCAGCCTTCTCGGCCAGGTCCTTGTACGTGTTGATGACCGCCTCAGTGGTGATCTCGCGGGGGGCGAACCGGACGATGCCGACGCTGTACGTCTTGCTTCCGTCGCTCCCGGCGTTGTTGTCGGAGCTGCTGCTTCCGCCGCATGCGGACATGATCACCAGGGCTAGGCTGGCGATGACGCCGAGCCCAATCTGTCGAACCTTCATGCTGTCTCCTGTTGCTGTCGCCACCCTGGAAGGGGCGGGCGTATTCCAGACGCGACCGGATGGTCGTGTCAGTGGTGCAGATGAATCCCCCGTATCACCGCACGACCGAGTGGTCATCGCTTTCGAGACCCAGCAGCGTCCGCAGACCCTGTGTGGTCTCCGCTGCCGTGCGGTGCACGACGCCACCCATCCCGAGACGTTCGGCGGCGACGATGTTCTGGGCGAGGTCGTCGACCATGACGACTTCGGCGGGGGCTGCGCCGAGGCGCTCGCACCCGATCTCGTAGAGTCGCCTCGACGGCTTGCGGACGCCTTCCTTGCCGGAGATCGTCACGGAGTCGAACATGGCGTCGAGGTCGTATCCCGCGTAGCAGTCGCGACCGAGCGAGTTCGAGACCAGGCCGACCGGGACGCCCGAGGCGCGCAGGTCCGCGACCAGCGCGATCGTCTCCTCGTCCCGGGCCAGGCCAGACTGCATCCGACGCAGGAGGTCTTCGGCCCCGATGTCCGCGCCGTGCGCTCGCAGGCGGCCTGCGAAGCCGGCCTCGAACCCGTCGTGGTCGAGCCGGCCCTCCTCGTGGTCGGCCAGGAGCTGCTTGGACTCGGGGTCCCCACTCAGCAGACGCAGAGGCAGACCCCGGTCACCGCAGAACTCCTCGCCGAAGTCGGCGAACGCAGCCAGGACGCTCGTGGTCAGCACCCCACCGAAGTCGAACAGCACCGCCCGCCGGTTCACGGCCGAGTCGACCGCGGTCACGCGAGCGTGTCCTGGTAGCGACGCATGCCGGCCAGCCAGCGGTCATAGTCCGACCCCTTGCGGCGGTAGAACTCAAGCACCTCGGGGTGCGGGAGGATCAGGAACTGTTCGGTGCCGATCCCCGCGACCACGATGTCCGCGACCTCCAGCGGCTCGAGAACGCCACCGGCCTCGGTCACGGCCTTGGCCCCCATCCGCGCGAGCTCGTCGTCGGACTCGGCGCCGCCGTTGAGCATCGCGGTGTTGACGCCCATCGGGCACAGGCAGCTGACGGCGATGCCGCGGCTGCCGTAGGTCACCGACATCCACTCGGCGAAGGCGACAGCTGCGTGCTTGGTCACCGAGTACGTCGGCGAGCCGATCTGCGTCAGGAGACCCGCGGCCGAGGCCGTGCTCAGGAAGTATCCGCGACCCCTCTCGAGCCAGCCGGGGGTGAGCAGTCGGGCGGCCCGCACGTGCGCCAGGACGTTGACGTCGATCGACGTCTCCCAGTCGCTCTCCGACGACTCCAGCCCTTGACCGAGTCCGACACCGGCGTTCGCTGCGTAGAGGTCGACAGGACCGAAGCGCTCGGCGGCCAGGTCGAGCACTGCGCGGATGTCGGCCTCGACCGAGCAGTCCCCGGCAAGGCCGGCGACGCGGCCCGGAGCGATGCGCTCGAGCTCGGCGACCGTCGTCGTGACCCGTCCGTCGTCCAGATCGGTGACGACGACGCTGGCGCCGTGCTCCAGGAGCCGTTGAGCGAGCGCGCTGCCGATCCCGCCGGAGGCTCCCGTGACGACCGCGACTGAACCGTCGATCTTCATGCCGTCGCTCCAGCCGCTGCGACGCGGATAGCGTCCCGATCGATCTCACGCTTGAGGATCTTGCCCGTGGCGCCCTTCGGGAGGCTCTCGACGAACTGGAAGAGCCGCGGGACCTTGTACGCCGAGAGCTGGACCTTGGCCCACGCCCGGATCTCCTGCCCCGTGGCGGTGGAACCGGGCCGCAGCGCGATGACCGCCGCGACCTCCTCGCCGAAGTGGTCGTCCGGCACTCCGACGACCGCGACCTCGACGATGTCGGGGTGCTCGTAGAGGATCTCCTCGACCTCGCGCGGATAGACGTTGTAGCCACCACGGATGATCAGGTCCTTCGCCCGGTCGACGATGCTCAGGTAGCCGTCCTCGTCGAGCGTGCCGAGGTCACCGGTCTTGAGCCAGCCGTCCTGCAGGTCCTCGGCGGTGGCCTCGGGGCGGTTGCGGTAGCCCTTCATGATCGTCGGGCCCTTGATGAAGACCTCCCCCACGGTGCCGGCGGCCACGGGGGTGCCCTCCGCGTCGCGCACCTCGATCTGGCTGCGGGGCAGTGCTGGGCCGACCGTGCCGGCCTTCTGGACCCGGTTGATGTCGTTGAAGGTCGCGGCGCCGGTGGACTCGGTCAGGCCGTAGCCCTCGAGGATCGCGCAGTCGAAACGCTCGTTGAACGCTCGCATGACCTCGACCGGCAACGATGCACCGCCCGAGGTCGCCAGACGCAGGTGCTCGAAGTCGCTGGGCCCGTAGTCGGCCGCTGCGTGCAGCATCGCGTTCCACATCGTGGGCACACCGGCCATGGCTGTGAGCCGGTCGCGACGCAGCATCTCCAGCATGGCGGTCGGCTCGAACGGCGACAGCACCGACAGCGACGAGCCCGTGACGAGCACGGTGTTCATGACCACGGCCTGGCCGTAGACGTGGAAGAGCGGAAGCGCCGTGCCGAAGCGGTCGTCCTCGCTGAGCGCGAGGACCGGGAGGAACGAAGAAGTGGTGTCCAGCAGGTTCGACGCGGTCAGCTCGACGCCCTTGGGTCGTCCGGTCGTGCCCGACGTGTAGAGGATGATCGCGGTGTCGTCAGGAGCATGGTCGTGCGCCACCTCGACGGGCTCTGCGTCGAAGCTCGCTCCCTCGTCGACGATCCACAGGTCCAGCCCACGGTCCGCCGCGGCGGCGCGGGCAGCATCGGCGCACTCGTGCCAGACCAGGACCAGCACGGCCTCCGAGTCGTCGAGCACGTATCCGATCTCGGGAGCGGTGGCCATCGTGTTCATCGTGATGACACTGACCCCGGCCGCGTGGAGGCCGTAGTAGACCACGGGGAACTCGATGATGCTCGGCGCGATGAACACCACGCGATCCAGTGGCTGTAGGCCGGCGGCCTTCACGGCCCCGGCTACCCGGCTGCTCGCAGACCGCAGCTGACCGTAGGTCAGATCGCCACGTGACGATCGCAGCGCGACCCTGTCCGGGTCGTTCGCCGCGTTGGTCCAGACGTTAGCCGCCACATTCACCATCTGCACATGCTCTTTTCACTCGAAGGTTGTGTGACCTGACTCACGTGACCGGCCTCACGTTGGTCACCGTAGTTGAAACCGGGTTCAGGTTCAAGTAGGTCGCCAGAAATTCTTCAACACCCACACCCGAGGGAGTCGACGTGCCCAGAGCCGCGATCGTCGCGCCCGCCCGCACCCCCATCGGCACGGCCTGTCGGGGAGCGTCCAGACCGACGTCGGGCGACGAGCTCGACCGGGCCTCGCCCGGTCCCACAGGCGAGGCCCGCGTTGCAGCCCGCGTCGAGCTGCTCGCCTGAGTACCTCCGAAGAGCTGGAGGGGCTCGTCGCCGAGCTGCTCGCGACGCACCCACCGGCGACGACGACTCGGATCGACCTCTTGCGTGCGAGGTACGATGCGGGACTCGCATGGGTGGCCAAGCCGGTCGGACGCGGCGGCTTGGGGCTGACGGTCTCGGACCAGGCGGCCGTCGACCTCGCGCTGAGCGCTGCCCGCGCCCCGGACAACGATCCGGCGGCCAATCGCATCGGCCTGGGCACGGCGGCCCCCCACGATCCTGCGCTTCGGCACGACCGACCAGGTCGACCGGTTCCTGCGACCGCTGTGGACCGGCGAGGAGATCTGGTGCCAGCTCTTCAGCGAGCCGGGCGCCGGCTCAGATCTCGCGAACATCTCGACCTCCGCCGTTGCAGACGGCGACTTGTGGACGGTCAACGGTCAGAAGGTCCGGACCTCCGGCGCCCAGAACGCCGACTATGCGATCCTCGTCGCCCGTACCGATCCCTCGGCGTTCTAGCTGTACTCGGCTAGCACGCGGGTCTCACCTATTTCTTGTGTCCCATGCACGATCCCGGGGTCGAGGTGCGGCCACCGCGCCAGATCACCGGCGAGGCGGAGTTCAACGAGGTCTTCCTGACCGACGTACGTGTTCCCGACGCGCTACGCCTCGGCGCAGTGGGCCAGGGGCGGGAGGTGGCCAATGCGACGCTCAACAACGAGCGGGTCTCCATCGGTGGCGGTGAAGGCGTCCGCGAGAGCGGAATGATCGGCGTCGTCGCCGACACGTGGAGGCAGCATCCGGAGCTCAGGCGTCCGGCCCTCCATGACCGGCTCCTCCGGCTCTGGGTCTACGCGGAGGTCGCCCGACTGACCGCCGACCGAGCGCCCAACCGGTCCGCCGACGCGATCCCCGGACCGGGCGACTCGGCGGCCAAGATCGCGTTCGCTCGGGTCGCCCAGCAGCTCAGCGCCCTCGAGGTCGAGCTGCTCGGCGCCGAGGGCATGCGGTACGACGACTGGACTCTGCGGCGTCCCAAGAGGGTCTCGTTCACGGGACGTCGCCCCGGTTTCCGCTTCCTACGCGCCAAGGGCAACTCGATCGAGTGCGGCACCACCAAGGTCCCCCTCAACCTGATCGCGGAGCGGGTCCTCGGACTCCCTCCCGAGCAGGCGGGGCCTCGCACAATGGTGCCTGCGGACCACCGTCGAGCACGTCGTGCAGCGGCGGCAGTTCGGCCAGCTGCTCGGTGGGTTCCAGGCCCTCAAGCACCGCCTCGCACAGGCCTGGATCGACGTCGACTCGGCTCGATTCGTGGCGGACCGCGCGGCGGTCGAGGGCGATCCCGACCTCGACCTCCTCGTCGCGGTGGCCCAGTCCATGTGTTCCGAGGTCGCCCTGCAGGTAGCCGAGGAGTGCATCCAGATGCACGGTGGCACCGGGATGACCTGGGAGCACCCGGCGCACGTCTACCTGAAGCGCGCGCTCGCGGACGTCTCGGCTCTGGGCAGCCCCGAGCACCATCACGCCTCGATCGCCCAGCTCGTCCACCTGCCAGGCTCCGTCCACCCCCTCCGACGGGTAGAGTCTGCTGTGATCCGCACCACCCCGCGGCTCAGACGTTGGAAGCGCCCACCACCGCGTTTCCGTCAACCACGACAGAGAGCACTACCGTGACCACTCAGCACACCAGCAACGCACCGTCCGTCTTCGGCAGCCGACACGAGCAAGTCGTGTTCTGTCATGACGAGGCCTCCGGCCTGAAGGCCATCATCGGGATCTACTCCACGGCCCTCGGCCCGGCCCTTGGCGGCACCCGGTTCTACCCGTACGGGTCCGAGCAGGCAGCCCTGACCGACGTCCTCAACCTGTCGCAGGGCATGGCGTACAAGAACGCACTCGCCGGGCTCGACCTCGGCGGCGGCAAGGCCGTCATCATCGGCGACCCCGCGACGCTCAAGACCGAGGCACTCCTGCGGGCGTACGGCCGGTTCGTCCAGACCCTCGGAGGCCGCTACTACACCGCCTGCGACGTCGGCACCTTCAGCCCTGACATGGACCTCATCGCGCGCGAGTGCGACTTCGTGACCGGCCGAACCGTCGAGCACGGCGGCGCCGGCGACTCCTCGGTCCTCACGGCCTTCGGCGTCTACCAGGGCATGCGGGCATCCGCCCAGCACCTGTGGGGCGACACCTCGCTGGCAGGCAAGCGCGTCGGCGTCGCCGGAGTCGGCAAGGTCGGCAAGCACCTCGTCCGCCACCTCGTCGAGGAGGACGCCCAGGTCGTCGTCACCGATCCGTACGCGCCAGCCGTCGCCGCCCTGATCGAGACCTATCCCACCGTCACCGCGGTCGCCGACACCGAGACCCTGATCCGCGAACCGCTGGACATCTACGCGCCCTGCGCCCTCGGCGGTGCGCTCAACGATGAGTCGATCGAGGTGCTGACCGCGACGATCGTGTGCGGTGCGGCCAACAACCAGCTGGCCCACGAGGGCATCGAGAAGCGGCTGGAGGAGCGTGGCATCACCTACGCGCCCGACTACTGTGTCAACGCCGGCGGCGTGATCCAGGTTGCGGACGAGCTCGAGGGATTCGACTTCGATCGGGCCAAGATGCGCGCGACGACGATCTACGACACGACGCTGGGCGTGCTCGAGCGGGCCAAGGCCGAAGGCGTGCCACCCTCGATCGCCGCCGACCGCATGGCCGAGCAGCGGATGCGTGAAGTGGGCCGACTTCGCTCGGTCTGGCTACCCAGCTCGTGACTCAACGTCCCTGAGCGATGCCCGCTCCTTGAGTTTGTCGAAAGAACTTTTCGACAAGCTCAAGGAGCGAGCACGTAACCCGATGAACCGTTGAATCGAGCGGAGGATCGCCAAGCACTCCGGTCACGCCGAGGCGTGACGGCTCATGCACATCGGGAGCCAGCGTCAGCTGGCGGCCGGATCATCTCGCTCGAGATCACGATACTGAGCGGGAATCGGTTCGCCCGACTCCCCGTGAAGCTCACGCTGCAGAGTGTTGAAGTCCGTGTCTGGCGTCCGGTACTTCAAGTCGCGCGCAACTTTGGTCTGTTTGGCTTTCGCACGGCCGCGCCCCATGGGTCGACCCCCTCGCAGAAAAGTAGTCAGTATGTCGTGCGGCCAACCCTACCCAAGGGTCACAACAATCACTGCATCGCCCCCCCCGAGGGGTCGTGAAAGCGCGCCCAACCGGACGTCGCAGGCGAGCCGCGGTCAGGCGTACGAGCCCGTGAGGGCCACTGACCCACCCTCGCCATGGACGCCGGCATCCGCAACGTCACCCGCGATCCACGCGTCGACGCCGTGCTCGGCCAGCAGCCGTACGGCAGCGTCGGCGGCATCTGCGGCCACAAGGGCCACCATGCCGATGCCCATGTTGAGGGCCAGGTCGAGGTCTGGCTGGGCGACGTCGCCCAGGGCTCCGACGAGGCCGAACACCGGCTGCGGGGACCAGGTCGAGCGGTCGACCCGCACTGAGACGGAGTCCGGGACGACCCGAGCCAGATTGGCCGCCAGCCCGCCACCAGTGATGTGCGACATCGCGTGCACCTCGACACCGGCGGCCAGCGCGAGGCACGGCAGCGTGTAGAGGCGGGTCGGGGTCAGCAGCTCCTCGCCGAGGGTGCGCCCGAACTCGGGCACCTCCCGGTCGAGCTGCCAACCTGCCTTGTCGAAGAACACATGGCGCACCAGGGAGTAGCCGTTGGAGTGCAGTCCGCTGGCGGCCATCGCGATGACGACGTCACCGGGCCGCACGAGGTCGGGCCCCAGGAGCTTGTCAGCCTCGACGACACCCGTCGTCGAGCCGGCGATGTCGTACTCGTCCGGCCCCAGCAGGCCGGGGTGCTCGGCGGTCTCGCCACCCAGCAGCGCCGTGCCGCTCTCGGCACAGGCCATCGCGATGCCCTTGACGATGTCAGCGATCCGCTCGGGGACGACCTTGCCGCAGGCGATGTAGTCGGTCATGAACAACGGCTCGGCACCGCACACCACGAGATCGTCGACCAGCATGCCGACCAGGTCGAAGCCGATCGTGTCGTGCTTGTCCATGCGCTGGGCGATCTGGACCTTGGTGCCAACACCGTCCGCGGAGGTCGCGAGATACGGCTTGTCGTAGGACTTCAGGGCCGAGGCGTCGAAGAGTCCGGCGAAGCCGCCGATACCTCCGACGACCTCGGGCCGACGGGCCTTGTCGACCCACTGCTTCATGAGTTCGACGGCACGGTCGCCCTCTTCGATCGAGACGCCGGCGCTCGCATAGGTGCTCATCAGATGACCTCCAGCGGCAGCGTGTCCTGCGCCTCGAGCAGGTGCTTGCCGATCACATCGTCCTCGGGAAGCGCGACGGGGTAGATGCCGTCGAAGCAGGCGCGGCACAGATCGTCCTTGGGCACGTTGGTCGCCTCGACGAGCTGGTCGAGGGTGACGTACGCCAGCGAGTCGGCGCCGATCGACTTGCGAATCTCATCGACCGAGATGCCGTTGGCGATGAGCTCGGCCGGTGACGCGAAGTCGATGCCGTAGAAGCACGGCCACTTGACCGGCGGCGACGAGATGCGGACATGGACCTCCGCAGCGCCGAACTCGCGCAGCATGCGGACCAGGGCTCGTTGGGTGTTGCCGCGCACGATCGAGTCATCAACGACGACGAGCCGCTTGCCGGCGATGACATCGCGCAGCGGGTTGAGCTTGAGTCGGATGCCGAGCTGCCGCAGCGTCTGCGAAGGCTGGATGAACGTGCGGCCGACATAGGAGTTCTTGACCAGACCGTGGCCGAACGGGATGCCGCTCTCCTCGGCGTAGCCGATCGCCGCCGGGGTGCCGGACTCCGGCACTGGGATGACCAGGTCGGCATCGACCGGGAACTCCCGGGCCAGTCGTCGACCGATCTCGGCACGTACCGAGAACACCCGCTGGTCCGAGATCGTGGTGTCGGGCCGGGCAAGGTAGACGTACTCGAAGATGCAGCCCTTGGGCTCGGCCTTGGCGAAGCGTTCGGTGCGCAGGCCATCTTCGTCGATCGCGATGAACTCACCCGGCTGGACCTCACGGATGAACGAGGCGCCGACGATGTCGAGCGCCGCGGTCTCGCTGGCGACGACCCAGCCACGTTCGAGCCGGCCCAGCACCAGTGGGCGGATGCCCTGGGCGTCGCGCGCGGCGTACAGCGTGGTCTCGTCCATGAACACCAGGGAGAATGCGCCGCGCAGCTTGGGCAGCACCTCGAGCGCCGCCTCCTCGACCGACCTGTCGGGGTAGGAGGCCAGCAGCGTCGCCATGACCGACGTGTCGGACGTCGCAGTCTCACCCTTGCCCGATGTCGCGCCGGATTCGAGGTCACGCTCGCGCAGCAGCTCGACCAGCTCGGCGGTGTTGGTCAGGTTGCCGTTGTGCCCCAGCGCGACAGATCCCGAGGCGGTGGGACGGAAGGTCGGTTGCGCGTTGTGCCACACGCTGGAGCCGGTCGTGGAATACCTGGCGTGGCCGATCGCGATCTCGCCCTTGAGCGACTCGAGGGTCGCCTCGTCGAAGACCTGCGACACCAGCCCCATGTCCTTGTAGACAAGAATCTGCCGCCCGTTGCTGACCGCGATGCCGGCCGACTCCTGGCCACGGTGCTGCAGCGCGTAGAGACCGAAGTAGGTCAGCTTGGCGACTTCCTCACCGGGGGGCCAGACGCCGAAGACGCCACAGGCGTCCTGGGGTCCGGCGTCCTGGGGATCGAGGTCGTGGGTCAGGCGTCCATCTCCGCGGGGCACGTGCCAAGTGTAGAGGCCACCCCGGGCTCTGAACGAATGTCGGCCGAAGCGCGGGCAACATCACACGCTTCCAGCGCGCCTGCGGGACCCTCGACCTGGGAGGGCGACATAGTTCTGGCTTGCGCCCGACGCCCCGCACCGATCAGATGGACCCCATGACTTCTGACACGATCTCCGTCGAACGCACGATCAAGGCCACTCCCGAGCAGATCTTCGCGCTGGTGGCCGATGCCGCCCGGCACGCCGACATCGACG
This sequence comes from Aeromicrobium sp. A1-2, assembly GCF_003443875.1. NCBI lineage: Bacteria > Bacillati > Actinomycetota > Actinomycetes > Propionibacteriales > Nocardioidaceae > Aeromicrobium > Aeromicrobium sp. A1-2. The sequence continues at coordinate 2,806,921 of NZ_CP027482.1, forward strand.
GTTCCGGTACGGTTCGCGGCACCCGACAGGCGTCACGCCCGCTCACCCTCGGCTCGACGTTCGGCATGGCGATGCACATGGGCGTGGGCTACCGCACCTCCAACACCGTCGTGGAGTTCGAGCAGGACCGCCGCATCGCGTGGAAGACCACCGGCATGAAGGGCCTGGTCGGAGGCCGCATCTGGCGCTACGAGCTCGAGCCGGTCGACGGCGGGACCCTGGTGCGTGAGTCGTGGGACGTCTCGCAGGACAAGCAGAAGTTCCTGCTCAAGCGCAGCCGGATGGCACCCGCGGCGAAGGCCGGGATGCGTAAGACCCTCGAGCGGATCGCATCAAACCTCGAGGCATAAGGCGCCCGGTCCCCTACCCTGATGTGACCCCTGTCACCTCAGTCGAGGAGCACCATGCCCGTCGCCATCCCTCCCGCCACGTATCTGCCCGACTTTCTCGCCTTCCGTGCGACCGAGCAGCCAGACCAACCGTGCTGGATCTTCGGCGAGCGCACCTGGACCTGGGCGCAGGCCTGGGAAACGGTGGGCCAGGCGGCCGGCGCACTCGCAGCCGAAGGCGTTGGCCGAGGCGACCGGGTCGCGATCCTGGACAAGAACAATCCGGCGGTGCTGCATATCCTGCTCGGCGGATGTCACATCGGTGCCGCCACAACCGTGGTCAACTGGCGTCTTGCAGGCGATGAGCTCGACTACGTCATCAACGACTGCGGAGCCACGGTCGTCTTCGTCGGCCACCAGCTCGTCGACCAGTTCGAGCTCGTCCGCGACCGACTGAAGCACGTCGAGAAGGTCATCATCGTCGGCGGCGAGCACGACGAGCTCGAGGCGTGGCTGGCCGCTGCGACCCCGATGGATCGACAGGCCGAGGTCGAGCCCGACGACGTGTGCGTCGTGATGTACAGCTCCGGCACCACGGGCCGACCCAAGGGTGTGCAGCTGTCCCAGCACGCGATGGTCGAGCACAGCGTCAACGGCCTGGGTGACGCGAACTACGAGGACGGCGACATGCTGCTCGTCGCGATGCCCATGTTCCACGTCGGCGGCTGCTCGTACGCGCTGCTGGGGCCCGTCGTCGGCGCGCCCGGCTACATCATCAGCGAGGTCGATGGAGCTTTGTTGGCCGGCGGAGTCATGGCTGGCTGCACGCACGTGTTCCTCGTCCCGGCTGTTGTCGCCGCGCTGGTCGCCGCCGGACCGCAGGTCATGGGCCTGTTCGGCAAGCTCAAGGCGTTCGGCTATGGCGCGGCACCCATGCCACTTCCCGTGCTACGCGCGGCGATGGAAGCGTGGCCCAACACCGAGTTTCAGCAGGTCTATGGGATGACCGAGTTCGGTGGCGTCATCACAGTCCTGAACGACGCGGCCCACCGCGACACGGCCCACCCCGAACGCCTCGTGTCGGCTGGCCTGCCCGTGGACCACGCCGAGATGAAGATCGTCGACCCGGTGTCGCTGCGGGACATGCCGCAGGGCGAGTCCGGCGAGGTCTGGTTCCGCACGCCACAGGCCACGATCGGCTACCTCGGGAAGCCCGAGGCGACTGCGGAGCTCATCACCGCCGACGGCTGGGTCCGCACGGGCGATCTCGGTCGGGTCGACGAGGACGGCTTCTTGTTCATCGAGGACCGGATCAAGGACATGATCATCACGGGCGGCGAAAACGTCTACTCCCCCGAGGTCGAACGCATCCTCGCCGAGCACCCCGCGGTCGCCGAGATCGCGATCATCGGCGTGCCTGACGACCGGTGGGGAGAGGCGGTCAAGGCCGTCGTCGCATTCCACCCCGACCAGACCGCGACCCCCGAGGAGCTCATCGCCTTCGCCCGGGAGCGACTTGCCGGCTACAAGGCTCCGTCGACCATCGACATCGTCGAGGCGCTGCCGCGCAATCCCTCCGGCAAGATCCTCAAGCGCGACCTGCGCAAGCCCTACTGGGGGGACGGCCGTCAGGTCTGAGCCCGACCCAAAAAGACAACGTGGCCCCGACCATCCAGGGGAGGGGCCGGGACCACGATGGCTCAAGCGTATCGCTTCGAGCTGGCGTCACCACACCAGCACCATGACAGGACTCTCACCCGACCCGTACCCTTCACGGCATGCCTCTGGCACCATTGCCCACCTCCTGGCTGCCGTCCGACACGGCCCTGACGGGTCGTCGCGACGTCGGCGTCGCGGCTGCGAGCTGACCGCATGGCACTCGTCTCGGCACACCGAGGTGGCGCTGGTGACGACCCCGCGGCACAGAACACGCTCGCCGCGTTCGAGGCGGCCATCGGCGCCGGCTGCGACTTCGTGGAGTTCGACGTACGTCTGACTGCCGACGGGCGTCCGGTGATCTTCCACGACGCAGACCTCCCGGGCGAGGCCGGCGTCCGATCAATCGCCATGCACCGTCACGACGAGATCGCCGACGCGAATCTGGTCGACCTCGACGCCGTCCTCACCCTCATCCGCGGCCGAGTCAAGGCGCACGTTGACCTCAAGGTGCCCGGCGACGAGATCGCCCTCGTCGAGCGGATCGTGTCGGCGCTGGGCACCGACGACGTCATCATCACGACGGCCGAGGACTCGTCGGTGCGCCGACTCCGGCGATGGTCCCAAGAGCACGCTCCGGACCTGCTCGTCGGCCTGTCCTCCAGCCCTCGATCAGGGGCCACTCACTGGTTTGCGCGCAAGCGGGTTCAGCTGGAGTCCGCATTTCCGCGGCTGCGGATCCGGCTCAGCGGAGCCAATCTCGTGGTCGCCCACAAGACCGTGGCCCGGCTGTCACTCAAGGCGTACGCCCGCCGGCGGGGGCTGCCGCTGCTGGTGTGGACGGTCGACCGGCCCGACGAGCTCGAACGGTGGATGAACGACCCGGACGTGTGGACTGTGACGACGAACTACCCCGATCGCGCCTTCGCAGCGAGACACTAGGCGGGGACGCTGCTGCGCGAGCGGTTCGTCAGGCCTGGTCGAGCGGCAGCAGCGGAGAAAGGTCCGAACGCTCCCCCGACGCTCGCACCACGGCATCGGTCCAAGCCAGCCGGCCGCGGCCGAGCGCGATCCAGGTCGGCGCATCCATCTCGACGACGGCCGGCGGCGTGCCACGGGTGTGCCGCGCCCCGGCGATGCACTGGACCGCCGCGAACGGCGGAATCCGCACCTCGACGCTCGCGCCGGGTGCCTTGTCGACCAGCAGCGCCACAAGGTGCATCGTGGCCGCCTTGAGATCGGCCCGCGCCGGCTCCCCGGCATCCAGCCGGTCGCAGATGCGGACGAACTCATCATGCGACAGCGGCGTTGGCCGGCGTGCCATCAGGCGACGTGGGCGCCCAGGACCGCCGGGATCGTCGCCTGCCAGCCGGCCTTGAGCTCATCGATCGAAAGGCTGAGCTGGCCGGCGACCTCGATCGTCGTGCCACCGGTGCGACCGACCGATGCCAGCTCGACGCCGTGCTTTTCGGCCAGCGCAACGAACTCGTCATGGCGGCCTTCGGTCACGACGACCATGGCACGGGCCGAGGACTCGCTGAACAGCTCGACGAACGGTTCGTCCAGGTCGACCGTGACGCCGATGCCGTGGCGGAACGACGCCTCCGCGAGGGCCATCGCCAGGCCACCGTCGGAGAGATCGTGCGCCGACTCCACGACACTGGTCTTGGCGGCCTCGACCATCAGGTCGGCCAGCGCACGTTCGGCGGCCAGGTCCACGACCGGAGGACGCCCGCCGAGGTGCTGGTGGACGACATCGGCCCAGGTCGAGCCCGACAGCTCGTCCCGCGTCTCGCCCAGGACCAGCACGTGGCTGCCCTCGGCCGAGAAGCCCTGGGTGATCCGCAGACGTACGTCGTCGATGACGCCCAGGACGCCGACGACCGGCGTGGGCAGGATCGGGGTCTCGCCGGTCTGGTTGTAGAACGAGACATTGCCGCCGGTGACCGGGATGCCGAGCACCTCGCACGCGTCCTTCAGCCCGTGGGTGGCTTGCTCGAACTGCCACATGACGTCGGGATTCTCCGGCGAGCCGAAGTTGAGGCAGTCGGTGACCGCGAGCGGGAGCGCACCCGTGATCGCCACGTTGCGGTACGACTCCACGAGCGCGAGCTGGGCACCGACGTAGGGATCGAGCTTGGCAAACCGGCCGTTGCAGTCGGTCGAGACCGCGACGCCAAGGTTGGTCTGGTCGTCGATGCGGATCACGCCGGCGTCCTCGGGCTGGGCCAGCACCGTGTTGCCCTGGACATATCGGTCGTACTGATCGGTGACCCACGACTTGTCGGCCATGTTGGGCGAGGTCACGATGGCGATCACCTGGTCCCGGAGCTGGTCACCCGAGGTCGGCCTCGGCAGCTGCTCAGCGGCATCGGCCTGGAGCGCGTCCTGCCACTGCGGGCGCGCGTAGGGGCGGTCATAGGTCGGCCCGTCGTGTGCGACCGAGCGCGGCGGGACGTCGACGACGGTCTCGCCGTGCCAGTCGATGACCAGGTGGTCGCCGTCGGTGACCTCGCCGACGACGACGGCCTCGACGTCCCACTTGGCACAGATCGCCATGAAGGCGTCGAGGTGGTGCGGCTCCACGACGGCCATCATGCGTTCCTGCGACTCGCTCATGAGGATCTCCTCGGGCGAGAGCGTCGAGTCGCGCAGGGGCACGGTGTCGAGCTCGACGTGCATGCCGCCATCACCCGCGGAGGCCAGCTCGCTGGTCGCGCACGAGAGTCCTGCGCCGCCAAGGTCCTGGATGCCGTTGACGACCTCGGCGCGGAACAGCTCGAGTGTGCACTCGATCAGCAGCTTCTCCATGAACGGATCGCCGACCTGGACGGCCGGGCGCTTCGACGGCCCCGTCGACTCAAAGGTCTCGGACGCCAGGACCGAGACGCCGCCGATGCCGTCACCGCCGGTGCGCGCCCCGTAGAGCACGACCTTGTTGCCGACACCACTCGCGAACGCCAGGTGCAGGTCCTCGTGGCGCAGCACGCCGACGCAGAGCGCATTGACCAGCGGGTTGCCGACGTAGGTCGGGTCGAACACGACCTCGCCGCCGATGTTGGGCAGGCCCAGCATGTTGCCGTAACCACCCACGCCGGCCACGATGCCGGGCATGACCCGACGGGTGTCCTCGGCGTCCAGCGGGCCGAAGCGCAGCGGGTCCATGACCGCGACCGGTCGAGCGCCCATCGCGAGGATGTCGCGCACGATGCCACCCACGCCCGTCGCGGCGCCCTGATAGGGCTCGACGTAGGACGGGTGGTTGTGAGACTCGACCTTGAACGTCACGGCATAGCCCTGACCGATGTCGATCACGCCAGCGTTCTCACCTATGCCGGCGAGGGTCTTGCCCAGCGGGGTCTCCTGGGGCAGGTCACCAAACTTCTTGAGGTGCACCTTGGACGACTTGTAGGAGCAGTGCTCGCTCCACATCACGGAGTACATCGCAAGCTCAGCACCGGTCGGGCGACGACCGAGGATCTCGCGGATGCTGGCGTACTCCTCCTCGCGGAGGCCGAGCTCAGCCCACGGCTGGGCCTGCTGCGGGGTGCGGGTGGCGTGGAGGACGGTGTCGAGCTGGCGGGCTGCAGTCACAGCCGAATCCTATCGGTCCCTCCCCACGCCTCCGAATCCGTGGTGGCAGTCAGCGCCAGGCGCCGCGGGTGTGCTGCGGCGGGTACGGCGCTTCACGGTGCGACACCCCCAGCTCGTGGGCCGCGCGCAGCGGCCATGCCGGCTCCCTGATCGCCGCGCGGGCCAGCATCACGATGTCGGCGTCACCATCGACCAGCACCTGCTCGGCCTGGGCCGGGTCGGTGATCAGCCCGACGGCGGCGACCGGCAGCCCACTCACGCTGCGCACCTCACGCGCGAACGGGACTTGGTAGCCCGGACCGATGTCGATCTTCTGGTGGGCCACCGCGCCACCCGACGACACGTCGAGCAGATCGACGTCGTGCTGCTTGAGCACCGACCCGAGCTGAGCGGTCTCCTCGACGGTCCACCCACCGTCGGCCCAGTCCGAGGCCGACAGACGGACGAACACCGGCTTGTCCCACACCGCTCGGACCGCGTCGACGATCTCGACGACGAGCCGGGTCCGGTTGGCGAAGGACCCGCCGTACCGGTCGGTGCGCTGGTTGGCCAACGGAGAGAGGAACTCGTGGATCAGGTAGCCGTGAGCTCCATGGATCTCGACGACGTCGAAACCGGCGGCGTCAGCCCGTACCGCAGCGTCGGCGAAGGCCTGCGGCAGAGCGGCAACCTCCTGGGTCGCCAGCGCACGCGGCACGTCAAGACCCTCGAAGGCCAGCGCTGAAGGTCCTACCGGCTCCCAGCCCCCGACCTCGGCCGGAGCCGTGCCGGAGCCCTCGCTGAACGGCGACCACGTCGAGCCCTTGCGGCCGGCGTGCGCCAGCTGGATCGCGGCGATCGTGCCCTGGCTGCGGACGAAGTCGGTGATGCGACGCCACGGCTCGATGTGCTCGTCCGACCAGATGCCGGTGTCCTCGGGGCTGATCCGGCCCTCCGGCACGACGGCGGTCGCCTCGGTCACGACCAAGCCAAAGCCACCCATCGCGTGCTGCCCGAGGTTGACCAGGTGCCAGTCCGTCGGCATCCCGTCCCGCTCGAAACATGAGTACTGGCACATCGCCGCGAGCCAGATGCGGTTGCGCGCGGTCATGCCACGCAGGGTCAGGGGTTCGAAGAGAGCGGGCACGTCGGGTGCAACCGGCCGGACACCCGCGTCATTCCGTCAGAGCGCACCCAGGCCGTAGCGGATCATGAAGTCACGCTCGGCGTCGCGACCGCCCTCGGGATCTGGCACCGGGTTGGTCTCCTGCGACGTCACGGTGTCCGCCAGGCGTACACGCCTGGGGAGCTGCTTGAAGCGGTCCGGCTCCGTCATCGGGTGACCTCCGTCAGCGGCACGCCGGGATCAGCCAGCCGCTCGCGATCCACGGCGCGCCCGACAAGCGCACGCAGCGCGTCGTTGACGTCCCACACGTTGACGTTCATGCCCGCCCGGACGACGTCTTGCGCCAACCAGAACGCGATGAACTCCCCCGAGGCCAGGTCTCCCCGGATCACCACGGCATCGTCCGCGGAGGCGCGGCCGACGTACTCCATCCCCAGGTCGTACTGATCGGTGAAGAAGTACGGTTGCCAGTCGTACGTCCCGTCCTTGTCCAGCAGCGCACGGCCTGCCAGCACGCCCTGCCGGATCGCGTTGTCCCAGTGCTCGACCCGCACCGTGCGGCCGAGCGCCGTGTTGAAGGCCATGGCAACGTCACCGGCGGCGAAGATCACCGGGTCGGACGTTCGCAGGTGCGCATCGACGCAGATCCCGCCATCGACCTCAAGACCGGCCGCCTCGGCAAGCTGCGTGTTAGGACTGATACCGACCGCGACGACCACGACGTCGGCCGGCAGCACCTCATCACCCACCTGGACGCCGCTGACCCGACCCGCGGAGCCGATCAGCGCCGTGACGGAGACCGACGTCCGCACGTCGACGCCATGGCTGCGGTGCAGGTCGGCGAAGTATCCGCCCAGCTCATCGCCGAGCACCCGTCCGAGCGGCACGGCGGCGAACTCGCACACCGTGACGCGGGCACCCGCGGCCCGCGCTGCGGCCGCGGTCTCCAGACCGATCCAGCCGCCGCCGATGATGACGACGTCACGCGCCGAGGTGAACGCCTCGCGAAGACGGGAGCTGTCCGCGATCGTCCGCAACGACAGCACGCCGTCCAGATCTGCACCCGGCAGGTCGAGTCGCCGAGGGCTCGCCCCGGTCGCGATCAGGAGCCGGTCGTACGGGACGACAACACCTGAGGACGACGTCACGGTACGGGCGTCGCGCTCGATCGATGCGGCGGCGTCACCGAACATCGTCGTCACGTCGTGCTCGTCGAGCCAGCCGGGCGGGTGGACGTACAGCTCCTCGGACGACTCGCTGCCCTGCAGATGGCCCTTGGACAGGGCCGGGCGCTCATATGGTCGTTCCGCTTCGTCGCCGATCAGGGTGATGCGACCGGTGAATCCCTCGGCGCGCACGGACTCGACGGCCTTGGCCGCCGCAAGTCCGGCACCGATCACGACGATCGATCCGTCAATCTCCATCTCGTCAATCTCCTACTTTCGGCTCATGGACGCAAGGATGCGAGCACCCGGAATGTAGCCAACGTGCGCGACGGGCTGATCGACACCGAGTTCGCCCGCCTCTCAGGACGCACCGGCCCCGGGGCAGGACGCCCCTCCAAGCTCTATCGCCGATCCGGTGACGACATCGCGGTCTCCCTGCCGGAGCGGGAGAACCAGTTCGCCGCGGCGCTGATGGCCGACGCGATCAGCGATTCCGCACGGACCGGCGCCCCCGTCATGGAGTCGCTGGCACGCATGGCCGCCACGCACGGGCGAGCTCTGGGGATCGCTGCCGGATCCGCTGGAGCACCTGCTGGAGCAGCCGCTCTGGACGTGGTCTGCGAGGTGCTTGCCGAGCACGGCTTCGAGCCGCGGGTCGACGCCGGTCAGGCTGTCCTCGCCAACTGCCCGTTCCACGCGCTCGCGACGACTCACACCGCGCTGGTCTGCGGCATGAACCTGGCCCTGATCGATGCCATGGTCGATGAGGTGGAACCCGGCGCCGTCGAGTGCCGCCTCGACCCCAGCCCCGGCCGTTGTTGCGTGACCCTCTCGGCCCTTCCCGAGCGCTGACGGGTGGCCGGAGGGCCGACTTGCGAACGTCGGATCAGATTGGTTCGGAGGGCTCCAGCACGGGCGGGCGGCGCCTTCCACCGGGCAGTCGTCCGGCGAGGGCGCCTAGCGGCTCGACCGCACCACTGAGGATGTTGACCGCGGAGTTCAGGCTGGGGATGGCGTGGCCCAGCGCCTCGAGCCGCGGGATGATGGCATCGAACGTCGTCCCGAGATCGATCAGTTGGTCGAGCGTCCCGCCGGGCGCCAACAGCTTCTCCAGGATCCCGTCCTCGGCAAGGAGCTGCTCGAGCAGTCCGCCCTCGGCAAGGACCCGGTCCAGGGCGCCCTCCTCGGCCAGCAGCCGGTCGAGGGCCCCGTCGGGGGCAAGGAACCGGTAGAGCGATCCCTCTTCGCTGAGCGCGCGGTCCAGCGGACCTCCCGCCTCGAGCAGCCGGACAAACGGTCCTTCCTCGTCGGCCATCCGGTCGAGCAGCCCGTCGCGAGCCAGCGCCCTGCCCAGCGGGCGATCGTCGGCCGTGAGGTCAGCCAACGTGTTGGCCAGCCCGATCGGTCCACGCTCGTCGGCGAGGATCCGACCAAGCTGCTCGAGCAAACCGTTCTCACCGAAGATCTGTGCCAGCCGGGTGCCGTATCCGCCCTCCCGCAGGATCGGGCCCTGCGGGGAGGCGAGCTGGCCGAGGCCGAGCGTCGCCTGGGTCGCAGCGATCGTCACGCGGAGGGGAAGCAATGCCAGTCCTCGGATGTCCATACGACGAAGCGTAGGACCTTGACATCACCAATGTCACGATCTGATGCGCAGACCATCCGCCATTGATCATCCGTGCCCCTCAGCCTAGTATTCAACACATGTTGAATAAGTCGGTCGTCGACGTTACCCACCTGTGCGTCGTCCGGGGCGCCACCACCGTGATCCCCGATCTCACGATCTCGGTCCCGCAGGGATCGATCACCGGGCTGCTCGGACCGAGCGGCTGCGGGAAGTCGACCCTGATCCGTGCCATCGTCGGGATCCAGATCATCAGGTCGGGGACCGTGACGGTGCTCGGTGGTCCGGCCGGTACCGCGGCTACCCGGCAACGGGTCGGATATGTGACCCAGGCCGGCTCGATCTATCCCGACCTGACTGTCGTGCAGAACCTTCACTACTTCGCAGCACTGGCCGGCGCAACGGACTCCGCAGTCCGTGAGGCCGTCTCCAACGTCGGCCTGGACGACAAGGCCTCCGCCCTGGTCGGCAATCTCTCCGGGGGACAGCGGACCCGAGTCTCGCTCGCCGCGACGCTGCTGGCTGATCCGGAGCTGTACCTGCTCGACGAGCCGACCGTCGGTCTTGATCCGGTGCTGCGTCGGGACCTCTGGCAGCTGTTCGACGACATCGCGGCAACTGGCAAGACCCTGCTCGTCTCGAGCCATGTCATGGACGAGGCCAGCAGGTGCGACCGCGTCCTGCTGATGCGGGAGGGACGGATCCTGGCCGACGCGACCCCCGACGAGCTCCGCGCTCAAACCGGCGAGGACGACCTGGAACAGGCGTTTCTCTCGCTGGCAGAAGGGACCGCGGCATGAGCCGCACGTTCGCCACCGCCCGCCGCGTCCTGCAACAGCTGAGCCACGACCCTCGCAGCATCGTGCTGATCGTGGTCCTGCCCTCGGTGCTCCTGCTGCTGTTCAAGTACGTCTACGACGGCAGCCCCGAAGTGTTCAACCGGATCGGGCCGCAGATGCTGGGCATCTTCCCGTTCATCATCATGTTTCTCGTGACCTCCGTGACGATGGTCCGGGAGCGGACCTCCGGCACGCTCGAGCGTCTGCTGACCACACCGATCCGCCGCGGCGAGCTGATCGGCGGGTACGCCCTGGCGTTCGGAGTCGCCGCGCTGGTGCAGGCCGTGGTCACGTCGGCCGTCTCGATCTGGCTGCTCCAGATGGACGTCAACTCTCCCTGGGCGGTCGTACTGTTCGCCGTGGCGGACGCTGTGCTGGGCACCGCGCTCGGCCTGCTGATGTCGGCGTTCGCCGTGACCGAGTTCCAAGCTGTCCAGTTCATGCCGCTCGTCGTGATCCCGCAGCTGCTGCTGTGCGGCCTGCTCACCCCTCGCGCCAGCATGCCGGACCCGCTCTACTGGCTCTCCAACGTGCTGCCCCTGAGCTATGCCGCCGACGCGTTCCGGGATCTCGGCCTCAGCGGAGACTTCACCTCAAACCTGTGGATCGACCTGATCGTCCTGGTCGGCTGCTGTGCCCTCGCCCTTGCTGGCGCGTCCCTGACGCTGCGGCGCAGGACGCCATGACCAGCGGGCGCGCCCGGGGCCGGCCGTCATCATCGGACGCAGCAGACCGTCGGGCCACGATCCTCGCGGCGGCTCGGTCCCAGTTCGCCGTCCGCGGCTTCGCCGGCACGTCGCTGCGGGCGATCGCCCGCGAGGCCGGCTGCGACGTCAGCCTGATCAGCCACTACTTCGGCGACAAGGCCGGGCTGCTCGTCGCCACGATGGAGCTGCCGGTCAACCCGATCGAGAAGATCGCCTCGGCCATCGCCGATGGCCCGGACGGGATGGCCGAGCGCCTTCTGAGCACATTCCTCCAGGCCTGGGACCCCCATCACGAGGTTTTCAGCGGGCTGGTCCGGACGACGCTGGGCTCCGGCGATGCCCAGGCCCCGATGCTGGAGCTGGCCCGCAACATCCTCGTGACCGCCCTGCTCGAGGTGCTCGAGGGGGACGACCGCGAGCCGCGGGCAGCGCTGCTCGCCAGCCAGCTCATCGGTATGGCGGTGATGAGATACGTCGTCAGGCTCGAGCCGCTCGCCAGCGCCCCGATCGACCAGGTCGTACGTCTGTACGCACCCGCGATGCAGGTGCTGATCGACCAGCGCCCATGACCGCCGCTCGACCAGGACAGGTCAGAGCGATCCGGCGATCGTCCCGATCAGGGCGAACAGTGCGACGACGACCGAGATCGGGATGAGCCAGAGTGCCGCGACGGCAATCGTCACGGTGGTGCCGATCTTGGGCGGCGCGAAGTACTTGGCGCGAGGCAGGTCCCCGATGCCGTCGATCCAGCGGCCGGTCATGGTCATACCGCCCCAGACGCCCCGGAGCCGATCGAACACCCGCCAACCATCCCCACCGGCAATCTGCGACAGCGCCCCACGGGTCTCGTCGATCCTGTCGCTGAGGCTGATCATGATGCCCAGCTCGGTCGCGAGCCGGTCGGGGTCGTCGGCCGCCCGGAGGATGGAGTGGCGACGGATCCAGAAGGCTCCGTTCACGACCGCCATCGCAAGGCCGGAGAGGATGAAGAAGGTGCCCACTCCCCCACCCGTGAGCAACCCCAGCGCAAGCGTCATCAGGATGAACGGCACCGATGCCCAGGCGAGCAGCGCCGTCGGGATCCGCAGCACGCGGACCGCGACCGTGATGACGCCCGCTGCTCGACGAGCGACGTCACCGGTCTGGTCGTCGACCCGCGACGCGAGGTTGCCGATCGATGCATTGGCCTGGGAACCGAGCGAGCGACCCTGACGAAACTTCATGTCTTCAGCGTACTGACCCGCTGAGAAGCCGACCGGGGCCGAGACCCGCGCGCATCGGTCCTAGGCTGCACTCGTGGCCATCGCTCTCTCGCTTCTTTCGGCCCTGTCCTACGGCATCTCTGACTTCCTCGGCGGCATCTTTGCCAAGCGCTCGTCGCCGTGGCAGGTGGCTGTCGTCGGCCAGACGTCGTCGGGAGTCATCAGTCTGTTGGCGGCCTTGGTCGTGGCTGGCGCACCCACCTCGACCGACATGGCGTACGGCGCTCTGGCCGGGCTTGGCGGCGGGTTCGGCGTCGCCTTCCTCTACCGCGGTCTGTCCACGGCCCGCATGGGCGTCGTGGCACCGTTGTCGGCGATCGGCACCGCACTCATCCCCGTGGCCGTGGGCCTGTCGACCGGCGATCGTCCCTCGCCACTAGCGCTGGTCGGGGTCGTCTGCGCCTTCCCGGCGATCGCGCTGATCTCCCGGGTCGTCGACGACAACCCCGCGCACCGGGGTGGGGTCATCGACGGCATCCTGGCCGGCATCGGCTTCGGCACACTGTTCACGTTCCTCGGCCAGGTCGGCGACGAAGCCGGCCTCTACCCACTTGCCCTGTCGCAGCTCACCTCGATCGGCGCGGTCATCGTAACTGCGACGGTCCTGCGCCAAGCCTGGGTGCCGCGGAGCCGTCGGGCGTGGGCCGCGGTCGTGATGGGCCCGCTCGGCGCAACCGCACAGGGCGCGTTCCTGTTCGCGACCCACCACGGCCTGCTGTCGATCGTGTCGGTCATCTCCTCGCTCTACCCGGCCAGCACGGTCCTGCTCGCGGCAGTGCTGCTCCGCGAGAAGATCCACCGCTGGCAGGGCGTCGGGCTGGCCTTTGCCGCACTCGCGGTCACCCTGGTCGCCGCCGGCTGAGGCCGGCAGCAGTCATTTCAAGAACTTGCTCGTCGCGCGATCCTTCAGCGGCTTGCCGCCGGTCTGGCAGGTCGGGCAGTACTGCAACGAGGAGTCAGCGTAGACGACCTCCAGCACGGTGTCGCCGCACACGGGGCAAGTGTCGCCGGCCCGGCCATGCACCCGCATCCGGGTGCGCTTGTCGTCCTTGAGCTCTGCGGCGGGCTTGCCCCGAGCCTCCTCGACCGCAGACCTCAGGATCTCCTGGACCGCGGCCTCGAGCCGGACGATCTCGGCGTCGTCGAGACTCTCAGCGATCGCGAACGGGGACAGTCTCGCGGCGTGCAGGATCTCGTCGCTGTACGCGTTGCCGACGCCCGCGACGATCTTCTGGTCACGCAGCAGGCGCTTGACCTGCATCCGCCGGGCCAGCAGCGGACGCAGCTCGAAGCCCGGCCCGAGCGGATCCGGCCCGAGCGCCGCGATACCCGGAACCTCCACGGGGTCACGTACGACGTACATCGCCAGGCCTTTGCGGGTCCCGGCCTCGGTGACGTCGAAGCCAACCGTCGGACCATCGCCCCGGTCGAGGCGCACGCGGGCCGCGATGTTGCTCGCGCCCAGCTTGAGCCTGGTGTCGGGCAGGTGGTCGGTCCAGCGCAGCCAACCGGCCTTGGCCAGGTGGACCACGACGTGGATGCCGTCGACGTCGATGTCGATGAACTTGCCGTGCCGGCTGACACCCGAGACGGTGAGTCCGGACAAGGACGTGACCGGCGGGTCGAAGGTCTTCAGCACCGCGAACGAGGCCAGCTCGACGCCCGCGACGACGGCGCCGGCGATCTCCTGGTCGAGGAACTCGACGAGGGCATTGACCTCGGGAAGCTCAGGCATGACTCAATGATCGTGCTTGGCGAAGAAGTTCTCCATAGCTGGCCACGTGGTTCTCCTCGCGGCGCGTCCGGTGAGCACCCCCAGGTGTCCCCCCGGAGCCTGCACGAGCTGCGCATCGGGTGAAGAGGTGACCAGGTCGAGGAGGTGCTCGACCGCGGCGTGTGGTGCGAGCGAGTCGTTCATCCCGGCGACGACGAGCACCGGGACGTCGACCGCAGCGAGGCGTACGGCGCGGCCGGCGAGCTCCATCGTGCCGGTCGCGAACTCATTGCTGCGCATCACGACGTGGTACAGCTGGCCGAACGTCCGGCCCGGATAGGCGTACATGTTCGACATGAACCGATCGACGGACTCCAGCTGCGCGAGGAAGTCCCGGTCATCGGCGTGCATCAGCATCGAGACCGGCTTGGTGAGGTACTTGTCGATGCTGGAGAGCTGGAAGCCCAACCGGGTCAAGGGCGCCGGGACGCCCCCCATCGCGCGGTACGCGGGTGCGATGAGGCGGCCACCGATCCGATCGATCGGGCGGGCCAGGGCCAGCAGCGGCACCTCACGCAGGTCGAACGGGCTCGCGACCGCGGTCGTCGACGCGAGTGGCAGCTCGGGGTGCGCGGCCGCCATGAACATCGTGAAGATGCCGCCGAGGCTCCAGCCGGCCATGTGCACCGCGTCGGCGCCCGAGTGCTCGACGGCGATCTCGACCGCCGCAGGCAGGACCGAGTCGACCCAGTGCTCGATGCCGAGCCCCCGGTGCGTGAAGCTCACCGGGCCGTAGTCGACCAGGTAGACCGGGCGACCCTGCTCGACGAAGTACTCGATCAGGCTGCAGCCCCGGCGCAGGTCGAAGGCGATCGCGGGCGCGGCCAGCGGCGGGACGAGCAGCAGCGGACTGCCCTGCGTGGGGACCCCGTCGGCCGCCGAGTAGCGGTACACCGTGAACGCCTCACGTCGCTCGACGATGTCACGAGGCATGAATCGCAGGTCTGCGATCGAGCGGCGCTGCACCTTGTCGGTGAGGTTGGTACGGACGGCGCCGAGATCGCGCGGGAACCTGATCGACGGGAGTGCCACGCCCCGAGTGTGGCAGACCACCCCGGTGTCCACCGGTCGATCTTGCAGGTCAGCCCGCGAACGTCAACCAGAGCAGCGAGACGTTGAGCGCAATCACGACCGCCGCGACCAGGCACGCGGCCGCGGTGGTCCGCCGCAGGTTGACGTGCTCCCCCATGACGTCCTTCCGAGCGGTCAGAACCACGAGCGGGACGAGCGCGAACGGGATGCCGATCGACAGGACCACCTGGGACAGCACCAGTGCTCGACTGGGCTCGGCCCCGAGCGCCAGCACGATCAGGGCGGGTATCAGGGTCACAACGCGTCGCACGAGCAGCGGCAGCCGGACGCCCAGCAGACCCTTCATGACCTCGGCGCCGGCGGCGCTGCCGACCGAGGTCGAGGCGAGTCCGGAGCCGAGCAATGCCACGGCGAACAGCAGCGCGACCCCGGCGCCGAGCTCGGACGTCACGACGGCGTGGACACCTTCCAACGTGTCGGTGCCCGGCAGACCGTCGAGGCTCGCGGCGGCCACGACCAGCAGCGACAGGTTGAGGATGCCCGCGAGGATCAGCGCGAGCGCAACGTCGGCGCGGGTCGCCGAGAGCAGCTGACGGACGCTCAGCCCCTCACCCCGGCTGCCAAGTCGATCAACCGTGAGGCTCGAGTGCAGGTAGATGACGTGCGGCATGACGGTCGCCCCGATGATGCCGGAGGCAAGCAGCAGGCTGTCGGTGCCCTCGAACATCGGCACGAGTCCCCCGGCCAGCGCGGCACCTTCGGGTGGATTGACGAACAATCCGGCCATGAAGCCCACCGCGATCAGCGCGAGGAAGCCGACGATGACGCGTTCGAGCGCCCGCTGCCCGCGCACGTCGCCGATGCGCAGCACGGCCATCGCGACGACCGCCGTGATGACGGCACCGAGCATGAGAGGCAGGTCGAACAGCAGGTAGAGCGCGATCGCCCCACCGACCACCTCAGCCAGGTCGGTCGCGATCGCGATCGCCTCGGCCTGCAGCCAGTAGACGATGCGTGGGCCGGTCGACAGCCGTTGGCCCATGTGCCCGGCCAGCGACCGGCCGGTGACCATGCCGAGCTTGGCCGACAGGTACTGCACCAGGACCGCCATGGCGTTCGCCATCACGACGACCCACACCAGCGTGTAGCCGAACCGCGATCCGGCGGTGACGTTGGTCGCGACATTGCCCGGGTCGACGTACGCCACGGCGGCGATGAAGGCAGGCCCCAGCAGGGAGACGCGCGGCATCTTCCCCTTCACGAGCATGACCACCAGCATTCCGTACCCCGGTCCGGCACGTCACACCCGTCGAGCGCCTAGGCTCCACGGGTGAACACCCGACTACGGCAGAAGCTCATCCGCAACTCCCTGCAGTTCATTCCCGAGGGCGATCACGTGCAGGCAGCGTTCGGTGCGACCGTGCGGCCGCAGATGCTGTTCCTCCCGGTTGTCGGCGTCTACATCCTGGTCGTGACGCAGCTTCCCGAGGCGCTGTTCCCCGACAACGCACCCGCCGCCATCGCGGTGGCCGCGGGCTTGAGCGCGGGCGTCGTGCTGTTCTGGTTGACGATCAACCCCTGGCGGATCGTGATCGCGACCGACCGCCGGATCCTCCTTCTGGATTGCCGCCGCTTCACCTCGTACAACCCGGTCAAAGTCATCCGCGAGGTCCCGAGGAACACCCGGATCACCGGACCGAAGGGCAAGGTCGAGGGCCTCGGTGAGCAGCTCTACGTGCCGGACCGCTTCAAGGCCGAGGTCGCCGCGGCCGACGCGGCGCTGCCTCACTAGCGTCCGGTCGCGACCGGCCGATCCTGGGTGCTCCACTGCGACCACGAGCCCGGATAGAGCGCCGCCTCGAATCCGGCGATGGCCAGCGCGGCGACCTGGTGGGCCGCAGTGACACCCGAACCACAGTAGGTAGCCACCTCGGACCCGTCGCGTACGCCGAGTGCCTCGAACCGCTCCCGCAGCTCCGCGGCTGGGCGGAACTGGCCCCGAGCGTCCAGGTTGTCGGTCGTCGGAGCGCTGACAGCCCCCGGGATGTGCCCCGCCTTTGGGTCGATCGGCTCGGTCTCGCCGCGATAGCGCTCCCCGGCTCGAGCATCGAGCAGCACGCCGACGAACCCGGCTGCCTCGTCGGCGTCGATCGTGGGCAGGGTTCCGGCGGCCAACGTGACGTTGCCACGATCTGGCGCGACGTCATCCGTCGCCAGGGCGCCGCCAGCAGCGGTCCAGGCAGCCAGCCCGCCGTCCAACAGACGTACGTCGGCGAGTCCCGCCCAGCGCAGGAGCCACCACGCGCGCGCCGCCGCGAGGTTGCCACTGTCGTCGTATGCCACGACGGTGTCGCCGGAGTTGACGCCCCACCGCCGGGCCGCGTCCTGCAGGTCCTCGACCCGTGGGAGCGGGTGGCGTCCGATGCCTGGCTCGCCGTGGGAGGCCAGCTCGGCTTCCAGCCCGACGAAGACCGCGCCCGGGATGTGGCCCGCGAGGTACTCCTCGCGTCCGGGTGGGCCACCGAGCTTCCAGCGGACGTCAATCAGCGCGACTCGCCCGGTCGTGGACGCGAGCTCGTCGGCACACATCAGGATGCTCACGGTGACAGATTAGGCCCGGACATGACGAACGGCGCCACCTCCGGGCGTACCGGAGATGACGCCGTATCAGTCTCGCGAGCTGTTACGAGGAGTAGACGCGGGTGGATCCGCCGGACCCGGTCGAGCCGCCACCGCCGCTGCGACGACGTCCGCCGCCACCGCCACGGTTGCCGCCACCGCCCTGCGGACGACCTCCACCGTTGCCGCGGAACCCGCCCTGCGGGCGTCCTCCGCCACGGCTCTGGCCGCCACCGCCGCCGGAGCTGCGTGCGCCCTGACGTACGGACGACGCGTGCGGCGCCTCGGTGCCTGCACCGGAGAGCGCCTCGGCAGTCATCGGCGACGGGGCCGTACGGGCGTCGTGGTGACGCGCCGTGACCCCGGCCTTGTGCTGGAGCTGGATGACGTCGCGCAGGGCCTCGGGTGTCGTCATCGTCACGACGGATCCGGACTCACCTGCACGAGCCGTGCGGCCCGAGCGGTGCTGGTAGGCCTTGTGCTCGGCCGGAGCGTCGTAGTGCACGACCAGGCCGATGCGGTCGACGTGGATGCCGCGCGCCGCGACGTCGGTGGCGACGATGACGCTGGCCCGGCCACTGCTGAACGCCTCGAGGTTGCGCTCACGGTGACGCTGCGAGAGGTCACCGTGCATGTCGACGGCTTCGATGCCATTTTGGGTCAGCTGCTTCGCGAGGCGCATCGCACCGCGACGCGTACGCGTGAAGACGATGCTGCGGGGGTTGGCCCGGAGCAGGTCGAACGCGGCCTTGGACTTCTCGGTCGCGGCACTGACGAGCACGTGGTGCTCCATCGTGTCGACGTGGCTGTCGGCCGAGTCGACCTCGTGCAGCACGTGCTGCGGCAGGTGACGCTTGACGAGCTTGTTGACATCACCGTCGAGCGTCGCCGACAGCAGCAGCCGCTGGCTCGACTCGGGCGTCCGGTTGAGGATCGCGTCGATCGGCTTGTAGAAGCCAAGGTCGCACAGGTGGTCGGCCTCGTCCAGCACCGTGATCTCGATGTCGTCGAGGGTCATGCAGCGACGGTCGAGCAGGTCTGTCAGGCGACCGGGAGTCGCGATGACGATGTCGACGCCGTTGCGCAGCGTGCTGATCTGCTTGTTGATCGGGACGCCTCCGTAGACCGTGGTCAGTCGCAGGCCCATCTTCTGTGCGAGCGGCTCCATGGCCGTGCGCACCTGGGTCGCGAGCTCGCGGGTCGGGAGCAGGATCAGGCCGCGGGGGGCCTTGGGACGGCTCGTGCGTCCGGCGAGCCGGACGAGGACCGGCAGGCCGAAGGCCAGGGTCTTGCCGGAGCCGGTGCGGGCCCGGCCCAGCACGTGGCGTCCCGCGAGCGCATCGGGGATCACCGCAAGCTGGACGGGGCTGGGGTTGACGATCTCCTGGCGCGCCAACGCGGATACCAGCGAGGCGGGGAGGTCGAGGGTGGAAAAGGTGGGCAGCACAGAGCTGCCTTCAGGCTTGGTCAAAGAACTCACAGACGATTCGGGAAAGAATGCCCGATATCCATTTCACGCGGATTCGCGCTACTTCGTCGGGCCGGAACAGCGCCGGACTGGCGCGTTCACGTATTCACATACTAACAGTCGGCCGACTCGCACGACGAATTGTGTGACGCCACTCTCAGGCGAGCAGATCGGCGTAGTCGGGGTGCTTCTGCACGAAGCGCGCGACGTAAGCGCACTCCGCGATGATCTTGTTGCCCTGCCTGCGTACGTCGTCCAGCGCGCCGGTCACGAGCTCAGCGGCCAGACCCTGGCCCTCGTGGCCGTCGAAGACCACGGTGTGCGGGAACGTCACGACCTCGCCGTCCTCGATCGCCTGGGTGAATCCGGCGAGGACTCCGTCGACGTGGATCTCGTAGCGCTGCTTGTCGGTGTTGTGCACGATCTGGTTGCTCATGGTGACGTCAACGCTCAGGTGAGGGTGAGGATTCCGAGCGTGCCGACCGCGAGGGCCAGCACGAGGGAGATCGCGATGAGGATCGTGTGCACCCGCAGGAAGGTCGTCGGGGCGCCGGCGGCATCCCGTGAGCGCTCGTCCTTGCGAACCCGCTTGAGGAAGGGCGGCCAGATGACGAAGTTCCAGATCGCGGTGACGAGCAGCACGAGCGACCAGGCGACGGGGAGATCCATGCTCCCGATTGTTCCGCAGGACGCCCACGGGAGTGCGAGCAGGTCGCCCGGCCTGGCCGCGACCTCAGGCCGAGGTGAGGATTCCGAGCGCCGAGGTGAACAGCGCCAGGCCGTCTGTGCCGGGGCCGGTCAGGTCCTCGACAGCATGCTCGGGGTGCGGCATGAGGCCCACGACGTTGCCGCGCTCGTTGGTGATGCCGGCGATGTCGCGCAGCGATCCGTTGGGGTTGACGTCGACGTAGCGGAACACGACGCGACCCTCACCCTCGAGTCGGTCGAGCGTCTCGTGGTCGGCGACGAAGCCGCCCTCACCGTTCTTGAGCGGCACGACGATCTCGTCACCGACGGACAGGTCGCCGGTCCACGCCGTCGAGGCGTTCTCGACCTTGAGCTTCTGATCGCGGCAGATGAAGGTGCGGTGGTCGTTGCGGATCAGGGCGCCCGGGAGCAGGTGCGACTCGCACAGGATCTGGAAGCCGTTGCAGATGCCCAGCACAGGCATGCCACCCTGCGCTGCCGCGACGACCTCGGTCATGACCGGCGCGAAGCGTGCGATGGCACCGCAGCGCAGGTAGTCACCGTAGGAGAATCCGCCTGGCAGAATGACCGCGTCGACGCCTCGCAGGTCGTGATCACCGTGCCACAGAGCGACCGGTTCACCGCCCGCGATGCGAACGGCCCGCTGCGCGTCGAGGTCGTCGAGCGAGCCCGGGAACGTGACGACGCCGATCTTCACGCGTCGGCTCCGGCCGAGTCCTCGACCCGCAGGGTGTAGTCCTCGATCACGGGGTTGGACAGCAGCTTTTCGGCGAGCTGGTGGATCTCCGCCAACGTCGTCTCGTCGGCGGTCGCGACCTCGAGCTCGAAGCGCTTGCCCTGACGGACGTCGGTGACGGCGTTGAAGCCGAGCCGCGGCAGGGCGCCGTGGACGGCCTTGCCCTGCGGGTCGAGAATCTCCGGCTTGGGCATGACATCGACGATGACGCGGGCCACGGGTGCTCCTTGGGTGGTCGGTGTCGCCAGTCTATCGGTGGGCCGCCTGCACCCGAACCGGCCCCCGCCCCGCCCCCGGGCGGTGGGTGGCTCGGCTTTCCGACGTCGGAAAGCCGAGCCTCGCACCGCTCGGCCGGGGTAGACCGGACTGTCAGCTCAGCTCGCGCTTGAGGATCTTGCCGGTGCTCGTCATGGGCAGCTCGTCGAGGAACTCGACGGTGCGCGGGTACTTGTACGCCGCGAACTGCTCCTTGCCCCACGCGACCAGATCGGCCTCGGTGACGTCGTCGTGATCCTTGTTCTTGACGACGACGGCCTTGATCTCCTCACCGTGCGACTCGTGCGGGACGCCGATCACGGCGACCAGCGAGACCGCGGGGTGCTCCATCAGGATCTCTTCGATCTCGCGCGGGTAGACGTTGAACCCGCCGCGGATGATCATGTCCTTGGACCGGTCGACGATGTAGTAGAAGCCGTCCTCATCCTTCTTGGCCAGGTCGCCCGAACGGAACCAGTCGTCGCGGATCGCCTCGGCGGTCGCCTCGGGGCGGTCGTAGTAGCCCTTCATGATGTTGTGGCCCTTGATCGCGATCTCACCGACCGCGTCGGGTCCGTCGGGCACATCGGTCCAGTCGTCGTTGATGAGCTTCATCTCGACGCCGGGGATCGGCACACCGATCGAGCCGACGCGAGGCTCCTCGCCGAACTTCGAGAACGACGCCACCGGCGAGGTCTCCGACAGTCCGTAGCCCTCGAGGATCGTGACGCCGAAGCGCTCCTTGAACTGTCGGTGGATGTCGACCGGGAGGGCCGAGCCGCCGGCCGCGGCGACCCGAAGGTTGGCCGCGAGCTTCTGCACGTCGACGCTGTCGTCGAGCGCACCCAGCAGGCCCCAGTACATCGTCGGGACGCCCGCGAAGAACGTCACGTCGTTGGCCAGCATGAGCCCCAGCGCTGCTGTGGCCTCGAAGCGCGGCAGCATCACGACGGTGCCACCGAACGCGATCGAGCCGTTCTGGATCACGGTCTGCCCGAACGAGTGGAACAACGGCAGGACGCACAGATAGGTGTCGGGACGCTCGGCGTCGGCGCCGAACAGGTCGGCACCAGCCAGCGCGTTGTCGCGCATGTTGCGGTGCCGCAGCTCGGCGCCCTTGGGCTGCCCCGTCGTGCCGGAGGTGTAGAGGATCACCGCGGTGTCATCGTCATCGCGGTCGACCGTCTGGAACGTCGGCGGCTGCTGCGCGACGAGCGGGCCGTAGAACTCCGGCGGTTCCATCGGCTCGGGCTGCTGCGAGTCGAGCTTGATCAGGAAGAACTCGGTGCACGACTCGGTCGCCTCGAAGCCCTCCCAGGCCGCATCACCGATCGGCAGGTCAGGAGTGCCCTCGAACGCGAAGTAGGCCTTCGCGTCGGAGTCGGCCAGGTGGTAGGCCACCTCGCGGGGCTTGAGCAGCACGTTGAGCGGGACGACCGTCGCGCCGGCCTTGAGGATGCCGTAATAGATGATCGTGAAGTACGGGAGATTCGGGCACGACAGAGCGACCTTGTCGCCGGGCTGGATGCCGCGGGACACCAGCAGGTTGGCGACCTGGTTGGCGGCGCCGTTGACCTGCGCGTACGACAGGCGGGTGTCACCGAAGACGATCGCCGTCCGCTCCGGGTAGGCGGCGGTGGACTGCTCGAGCATGGCGGCGAGATTGGCCACGGGGGTCTCCTCGGGTACGTGACGGGTCTCTCACCCTACCGCCAGCATCCGGCCACCGCGGGGCGACGGCTCGCGCTGCCGGCTCAGCAGCCGTCCCGCATGACATCGGGCTTGGCGCCCCGGGTGACCTCGATGAACGTGACCTTGTCGTTCGCCGAGATCTCGCCCGGTGCGGGATTGAACAGGAAGCCGATCCACCCGCCGCCCTCGCTGACGAACAGGCCGGTCTGACCGTA
Source organism: Aeromicrobium sp. A1-2 (assembly GCF_003443875.1). Classification (NCBI taxonomy): domain Bacteria; kingdom Bacillati; phylum Actinomycetota; class Actinomycetes; order Propionibacteriales; family Nocardioidaceae; genus Aeromicrobium; species Aeromicrobium sp. A1-2. The sequence continues at coordinate 2,829,699 of NZ_CP027482.1, forward strand.
GCCCGCCTCCTGCGGATCGACGTCGCCGAGCACGCCCTGCACGGTCTCGTACGTGCTCCCGACGCCCAGCCCCGAACGCGTGCGCGGACCGGCCTTGTGGATGCCGATCGAGAAGACCGATCCGTCGTCACGCGTCAGGATGTCGAGCGCATCCCGGTAGGGCACCTTCCAGACCAGGTCGTCGACGCCCTCACAGACCGCGGACGTCACGTCGGCCTTGAAGTAGCCCGTCGCGTACGCCTCCTGCTTGCTCATGCCGACACGGACCGGTCCGACCGCGCCGGCCACGATTCGCAGTGAGGTCACGGGCACCAGTGGCAAGGCGGCGGGAGTCGACGGCTTCGTCGAGGCTCCTCCCTCGGAGGCTGTCGGGGTGGCCGGCGAGCTGGTCGTCATCGTCATCTGCGGCGTGGTGACCGTCGCCACGGCCTTCGTCTCGGGATCGGACCCGGAGAGCTGACGCGCCACGAGTCCGGTGCCGACACCGCCGACCATGCTGACGGCCAGGATGCCGGCCGCGACCTGTTGCTTCATGGGTTTCTCCTCACTGTGGGCGCTCCCCGTGGAGTGCCTTCCATCAGGAGAGATGCCGCGCAGGCCTCAGAAGTTGTCGACATATACGCCCAATCTTCCACGGACGAACGCGCGTGCGGTGTGGATCCGCGCCTTCACGGTCCCCAGCGGCGCACCGGTCAGCGCGGCGATCTCCTCGTACGGCAGTGCCGCGACGTCCCGCAGAACGAATGCCTCGGCCGCAGCAGGATGGGCCTGTTCGAGCGCTTCGATCGCATCCAGCAGGTCGAGCCGGCTTCCGGCGATGACGCTCGTCGTCCGCGGGTCCGGTGTCGCCGACAGCTCGTCGTCGGACCGTTCGGCGAAGCGTCGCTTCAAGGTGCGGTAGGTCTGGCGCGCCGAGTTGGACGCGATGACCGTGACCCACCCCATGAAGGAGCCCCGACCCGTGTAGTCGTGCAGGTGGGTCGCGATCGCCAGCAGGGCGTCCTGCGATGCTTCCTCCGCGTCGTGCACGTGCGGCAGGAGCCGGGCGCACCGGCGGAGCACCTGCGGACGGATCGCCGTGAGGAGCTCGTCGAGGGCGCGCGGATCGCCCGAGCGCGCCCGGTCGACCAGTTCCGCGTCCACGTGCATGGCATCGACCATACTGATTCCGATGAGACAGATCGGGCGATATCGCTTGGACGAGGTCGAGGGATTCGGTGCCTTCGCCACGGTGTGGCGCGGTTTCGACCTGGAGCTCGAGATCCCGGTGGCTGTCAAGGTGCTCGCCGAGAACTGGGCACACCACGCCGACGTCCGCGAGCGCTTCCTGGCCGAGGCCCGCCTGCTGCGCCGCCTGCACGATCCACGTGTCGTTCGCGTTCACGACGTCGGCACCCACGACGACCGGCCGTTCTTCGTCATGGACTTCGTGCCCGGCGGCACCCTCGCCGGGCGGGTCAAGCCGCCCGTGTCGACCGAGCGCGCCCTGCAGCTCGCGATCGACTCGGCCCGCGCAGTGCAGGTGCTGCACGAGGCGGGTGTCCTGCACCGCGACATCAAGCCGTCCAACCTGCTCGTGGGTGACGCCGAGCAGGTCCTTGTCGCCGATCTCGGCAGTGCCAAGCGACTCGCCGAGGCCAGCGGGGTCACCGTCACGACCGGCACCCCGGCCTACATGGCACCCGAGCAGGCGCGGGGCAACCCGATCGACGCACGCTCCGACGTCTACTCGCTGGGCGCCGTCGCGTACGAGCTGCTCGCCGGGCACCCGCCGTACGACGTCGGAGACCCCGGCTCGTTGCTGAGCCGGACGGTCGACAGCCGACCCGCTCCGCTGGCCGTGTCCCGCGGTCTCCCGCGCACCCTCGACCACGTCTTGGCGTCGGCCCTCGCCACGCGACCGCAGGACCGGCCTGCTTCGGCCGAGGCGTTCGCCGACGCCCTCGAGCACGTCGTCGCGGGCTCCCGAGTGCACAACCTGACCCGGGTGCGGCGGGAGGTCGCGCCCGCGCTCGCGATCACGTTGGCATTGCTGGTGTTCGGCTTGTCTGCGGCCCTGACCTGGTGGGCCCTGCGCTGAGGCCGAGCGATCAGAAGGACTCGCCGGTCAACTGCTCATATGCCTGGACGTAGCGCTCACGGGTGCGGTCGACGACCTCTGCCGGCAACGACGGCGGCTGCCGGTTGCCTGCCCGGTCCCAGCCGCTCTCGGTCGAGATCAGCCAGTTGCGCACATACTGCTTGTCGTACGAGGGCTGAGCCCGGCCCAGCTGGTAGGAGTCAGCGGGCCAGAAGCGCGATGAGTCGGGGGTCAGGACCTCGTCGCCCAGGACGACGGTGCCGTCCGGTCGGGTGCCGAACTCGAGCTTGGTGTCGGCCAGGATGATGCCGCGAGAGCGAGCGATCTCCTCGGCGCGGGCGTAGATCCGCAGCGTCAGGTCGCGCAGCGTCTCGGCACTCTCGGCGCCGATCGTCGCGGTCACCTGCTCGAACGAGACGTTCTCGTCGTGCTCGCCCATCTCGGCCTTGGTCGCGGGGGGGAAGATCGGCTCGGGCAGGCGCGAGCCGTCCACGAGCCCTGCGGGCAGCGGAACCCCGCACACCTCGCCGTTCGCGTCGTAGTCGATCAGGCCCGAACCCGTCAGGTAGCCGCGCGCGACGCACTCGACGGGAAACATCTGGAGCTTCTCGACGATCAGCGCCCGACCACGGACACGTTCGGGCACCGACGTCGACACGACGTGGTTCGGCACGATGTCGGACAGCTGGTCGAACCACCACAGCGACATGCGGGTCAGGATCTCGCCCTTGTCGGGAATGCCGGGCGTCAGGACGAAGTCGAACGCTGAGATGCGGTCAGACGCGACCATCAGGAGGTTGCCGCCATCGACCTCATAGAGGTCGCGCACCTTCCCCGAGTGCAGGTGGCGGGCTCCGGGGATGTCAAGTGGCACGCGCCCAGCCTAGTGGGGTGCCGCGGTCAGACGAACGCCACCGCCGCGAGCGCGCCCAGCACGAGTGCGACTGCGCCGGTCACGAACAACGTGCGCACGAGGTCCGCCGCCGCCCGGTCGACCGAAGCCAGGCGGGCGCGCGACGAGTCGTGGGGATCGAGCAGGACATCGACCTCACCATCTGGCACCTCGACTCCCGGGGGCACCTGCAACCGAAGGCGCCGGCCGCCCTGCCCGGCGTACTCGACCCGCCGTGAGCCGCCGACATCGAGCACCGTGCCGGTGACGCGGACCCAGTCGTGCGGCAGGAGCTTCAGTGCCTGCCGACGACGCACGGCCCACGCAAGCAGGACCACACCGCCGACCAGGAGGACGACCGGGACGAAGGAGAGGGACACGTCCTCCAGCGTAGGTCGCCCACCCGGTCAACGTCGGGTCAAAGGATCGAGCCCGGCGCGTATGCCGCTGCCTGCGGGTTGGCCGCAACGAGCTCCTCGACCCGCGCCACGACTGCGCGGACCTGGCTGACCGCGGCACCCGTGAAGTCGATCGGCGACGCAACCAGCGTGGCCAGGTCGGACTCCGACAGACCGAGCCGCTCGTCGGCCGCGAGCCGGGCGAACAGGTCGTTGTCGGCAGCGCCCTTCTCGCGCATCTCCAGGGCCACCGCGACGGCATGCTGCTTGACCGCTTCGTACGCCGTCTCACGGCCGACCCCGTGGCGCACCGACGCCATCAGGACCTTGGTCGTGGCGAGGAACGGGAGGTAGCGATCGAGCTCACGCTGGATCACGGCCGGGAACGTCCCGAACTCGTCGAGCACCGTCAGGAAGGTCTCGAACAGGCCGTCGGCGGCGTAGAACGCGTCCGGCAGGGCGACGCGGCGGACCACCGAGCACGAGACGTCGCCCTCGTTCCACTGATCGCCGGCGAGCTCACCGATCATCGAGACGTAGCCCCGCAGGATCACCGCGAGTCCGTTGACCCGCTCGCACGACCTCGTGTTCATCTTGTGCGGCATCGCGCTCGAGCCGACCTGGCCGGGGCGGAAGCCCTCCGTGACGATCTCGTTGCCGGCCATCAACCGGATCGTGGTCGCCAGGTTGGACGGCGCGGATGCCAGCTGCACCAGTGCCGTGACGACGTCGTAGTCCAACGATCGCGGATAGACCTGACCGACGCTGGTCAGGACCTTGTCGAAGCCGAGGTGCCGCGCGACGCGCTGCTCGAGCTCGGCGAGCTTGGCCTCGTCGCCACCCAGCAGGTCGAGCTGGTCCTGGCTCGTCCCGACCGGACCCTTGATGCCGCGCAACGGGTAACGGGCGATCAGGTCGTCGAGCCGGTCGACCGCCACCATGAGCTCGTCAGCGACCGAGGCGAAGCGCTTGCCGAGGGTCGTCGCCTGGGCCGCGACATTGTGGCTGCGACCGGCCATCACGAGCTCAGCGTGCTCGGTCGCGAGCCGCGCGAGACGGGCGAGGGTCGCGAGCGCGCGATCGCGTACGACCTCGAGGGACGCCCGGATCTGCAGCTGCTCGACATTCTCGGTCAGGTCACGGGAGGTCATGCCCTTGTGGATGTGCTCGGTGCCGGCGAGTGCGGCGAACTCCTCGATGCGTGCCTTGACATCGTGCCGGGTGACCTTCTCGCGCTCGGCGATCGAGCCGAGGTCGACCCGGTCGATGACCGACTCGTACGACTCGATGACGCCATCGGGCGTCTCGACCCCGAGGTCCTTCTGCGCCTTGAGGACGGCGATCCAGAGTCGCCGTTCGAGCACGATCTTGTGCTCGGGCGACCAGATGCGGGCAACCTCCGGCGAGGCATAGCGGCTGGCGAGGACGTTGGGTGTGGTCACGACTCCATTGTCCCTTGCTCGGCCGCGAGGGCGATGTCGGTCCGGTGGTGGGAGCCGCGGATGTCGATCAGGTCGACGCCGGCGTACGCCCGACGGCGCGCCTCGGCCAGGTCGTCGCCGATCGCGGTCACCGACAGGATCCGCCCGCCTGCACTCACCAGCTGCCCGTCCTGGACCGCCGTGCCGGCGTGGATGACGTCGACTCCGTCGAGCTCCGCGACCTGGTCCAGGCCACCGATCGGGTCACCCTTGCGGGGCGCCTCCGGATAGCCGTCGGCAGCGACGACGACCGTGACGGAGGACGCCTTCGACCACTGCGGCAGGCCGACCTCGGCGAGCTCACCCGTGGCGGCTCCGAGCAGCAGGGCCGACAGCGGCGTGCGGAGCAGCGCCAGGATCGACTGCGTCTCAGGATCGCCGAATCGCGCGTTGAACTCGATGACCCGCACGCCACGGCTGGTGAGCGCCAGACCCGCGTAGAGCAGACCCTGGAACGGTGTGCCGCGCCTGGCCATCTCCTTGACCGTCGGCACCAGCACCCGGCGGGAGACCTCCGCGACGAGGTCGGCGGGGGCCCAGCTCAGCGGTGTGTACGCGCCCATTCCGCCGGTGTTGGGGCCTTCGTCGTCGTCGTAGGCACGTTTGAAGTCCTGTGCCGGCTGGAGCGGCAGCACCGTCTCGCCGTCGGTGATCGCGAAGAGGGAGACCTCAGGGCCATCGAGGAACTCCTCGATCACGACGGTGCCGCACTGCGCGGCGTGATCGATTGCGGCCTGCCGGTCATCCGTCACGACGACACCCTTGCCGGCCGCCAGCGCATCGTCCTTGACGACGTACGGCGGGCCGAACGCGTCGAGCGCGTCGATGACCTGCTCGGCGGTCTCGCACACGTGGGCCATCGCGGTCGGGACTTCGGCGGCGGCCATGACCTGCTTGGCGAACGCCTTGGAACCCTCGAGCTGGGCCGCCTCGGGGGACGGCCCGAAACAGGCGATGCCGGCGGCCCGCACGTCGTCGGCGACTCCCGCGACGAGTGGCGCCTCGGGTCCGATCACGACGAGGTCGGCGCCGATCGCGGTGGCCAGGGCTGCCACCGCGGGCCCGTCCATCGGGTCGACTTCATGCAGGGTCGCGACCTCGGCGATACCGGGATTGCCCGGGGCCGCGTGGACCTCGGTGACCTGCGGGTCTCTGGACAGCGCGAGGGCCAGGGCGTGCTCGCGGCCGCCGGTGCCGATGACGAGTGTCTTCACGGAGGTCGAGCCTATCGGCACGCCGGGTGCGCCCCACCCTGCGGCGGGGCGCTCACCTGACGGCCGCGCGAGGAATGCCCACTCTGCTCAGAGCAGGGCGTGACGCTCGATCGACTGCTCGCGGTCCGGTCCGACGCCGATCGTCGAGATCCGTGCACCCGAGATCTTCTCGAGCGCCAACACGTACTCCTGGGCCGTCTTCGGCAGGTCCTCGAACGTCCGCGCGCCGGAGATGTCCTCGGTCCAGCCCGGGAAGTACTCGTAGATCGGCTTGGCGTGGTGGAAGCCGGTTTGCGTCATCGGCATCTCGTCGACCCGCTCGCCGTCGACGTCGTACGCGACACACACCGGGATCTGGTCCCAGCCGGTCAGCACGTCGAGCTTGGTGAGGACGAAGTCCGTGACGCCGTTGATGCGTGCGGCGTAGCGCGCGATCGGGGCGTCGTACCAGCCGCAGCGCCGGGGGCGACCCGTCGTGGTGCCGAACTCGGCGCCGTTCTTGCGCAACCGCGCTCCGTCGCCGTCCTCGTCGAACAGCTCGGTCGGGAACGGGCCCTCGCCGACGCGCGTCGCGTAGGCCTTGACGATGCCGATCACGCGAGTGATCTCGGTCGGCGCAATGCCTGATCCGGTGCACGCACCACCCGTCGTCGCGGACGACGAGGTCACGAACGGGTAGGTGCCGTGGTCGACATCCAGCAGCGTCGCCTGGCCAGCCTCCAGCAGGACGGTCTTGCCCTTGCCCAGCGCCTCGTGCAGCAGCAGCGGGGTGTCGGCGACCATCGGCGCGAGTCGATCGACGTACGACAGCAGCTCCTCGACGATCTCGTCGACCTCGACCGCGCGGCGGTTGTAGACCTTGGTCAGGACCTGGTTCTTGAGCTCGAGCGCGCCTTCGACCTTCTGGCGCAGGATCTTCTCGTCGAACAGGTCCTGGATGCGGATGCCCAGCCGGTTCATCTTGTCGGCATACGTCGGGCCGATGCCGCGCCCCGTCGTGCCGATCTTGCGGCTGCCGAGGAACCGCTCGGCGACCTTGTCCAGCGTGCGGTTGTAGTCGGCAATGACGTGCGCATTGGCGCTGACCACGAGCTTGGACGTGTCGATCCCGCGCTCCTCGAGCCCGTCGATCTCCTCGAACAGGACCTTGAGGTCGACCACGACGCCGTTGCCGATCACCGGGACGCAGCCCGGGCTCAGGATGCCGCTGGGCAACAGGTGCAGCGCGTACTTCTGGTCGCCGATGACGACGGTGTGGCCGGCGTTGTTGCCGCCGTTGAACTTGACCACATAGTCGACCCGGCTGCCCAGGATGTCGGTGGCCTTGCCTTTGCCTTCGTCGCCCCACTGGGCTCCGACGATGACGACTGCGGGCATGGATGGCACCCCTCACACATGCGACAAGCCCCGTTCTTGCGGGGCTCTTACCACGGCAGTCTAGGGCATTCGGCCAGAATCGGCGGCCTTCAGGTGGCCTGGCGAGCCCGATAGGCGGCGACCGCGGCCCGATTGCCGCAGGCCGTGCTGCAGAAGCGGCGGGACCGGTTGCGGGACAGGTCCAGCACGAGTCCGCCGCAGTCGGCGTCGGCGCAGACACCCAGTCGGGACAACTCGTCGGTGCGGATCACGTCGATCATCGCCATGGCTGTCTCGACCGCGATCCGGGCGTGCAGCGGCTCGTCGGTGCCGATCGCGTGCACGTGCCAGTCCGTCTCCCCGTGGCGCACCAGCTGGGGCAGCGCGCGGGCGTCGGACAACATCCGGTTGACGATCGGCACGGCATCGTCGCGTGAGCTCAGGAGCAGGGTCCGCAACGTCGAGCGCAGCCCACGCATGGACTGGAGCTCGGCGTCGTCGCCCGCCAACCGTCCGGTGTAGCCCTGACCGTCGAAGAATGCGGCGAGGTCGGCGGTCGTGGTCATGGTGTCCGGATGCTCCGCCGAGTTGACGAGTATCACGGCGGCCTGCAGATCCATCGCCGTGTCATGAGTGAAGACCATGTTGACACCTTACACCGTTCCTCGTACTGTCACTTGTCATGATGACAATGACTCATGACGTCGAGGCGACGGCCCGCTCCCGCGTGCCACAGGGTCTGGCCTTCGCGGCACTGTCAGCGATCTCTTTCGGCCTCTCCGGCGCCCTCGCCAAGGGTCTGCTCGAGGCCGGCTGGACTCCCGCCGCAGCGGTGACGCTACGCATCGTGATTGCCGCCGTCGTCCTGCTGGTTCCCGCCACGATCGCGCTGCGGGGGCGGTGGGCTCTGCTGCGCGACAACGCCAGGCTGGTCGTGTCGTACGGAGTCGTCGCTGTTGCGGGGTGCCAGTTCGCGTACTTCAACGCCGTCGACCACATGCAGGTCGGAGTGGCCCTGCTGATCGAGTACACCGCGCCCGTTGCGGTCATCGGCTGGCTGTGGTTTCGCCATCACCAGCGTCCCGGGCGGCTGACGGTGCTCGGCGCGGTGGTCGCCGCGGTCGGACTGGTGCTGGTCCTGGAGCTGGTGTCCGGGGCGAGCGTCAGCCTGGTGGGTGTGCTCTGGGCTCTCGGCGCGATGGTCGGCGTCGCGGCGTACTTCGTGATGTCGGCGGACGAGGACAACGGGCTGCCGGGACTGGTCCTCGCGGCGGGCGGCCTCGTGGTCGCCGCGATCGTCCTGCTCCTGGCCGCGCTGCTCGGGATCGTGCCGTGGGCCGCGCCCCGGACCTCGGTGTCGTTCGTCGACACGACCGTCCCGTGGTGGGTTCCGGTGCTCGCGCTGGGCGTCGTGACGGCCGCGCTGGCGTACGTCACGGGCATCGCAGCAACTCGCCGCCTCGGCTCCCGACTCGCCTCGTTCGTCGCGCTCAACGAGGTGCTGGCCGCGCTCGTGTTCGCCTGGTTGCTGCTTGGCGAGCTGCCCGGCGGCATCCAAGTCGTCGGCGGCCTGCTGATCCTCGCCGGCGTCGTGGTCGTCAAGCTCGGCGAGCCAGAGATCGCGGCCACACCCGGATCGCCCTAGGCTGACGCCTCATGACATCACTCCTCGCGATCGCAAACGCCGATGCCGGCACAGCGGACGACGACGCGATCAGCCAGACCGTCGAGGCGATGGCGCGCCGCCACGACGTCGAGCTCGTGACGACGTCGACGCCCGACGACCTGGTCGCGGCGTTGCGGGCACATCCGACGATCGACGGTGTCGTCGTGCTGGGCGGTGACGGCAGCCTGCACGCCGTCGTCGAGGCGCTGCGCACCGAGGGACGACTGGGCGATGTCGTGGTGGGACTCGTGCCGCTGGGCACGGGGAACGACTTCGCCGCGACCCTCGGGCTGCCCGACGACGGCGTCAAGGCCGCTGAAGTCATCGCCGTGGGACGCACCCGCCCGATCGACCTGATCATCGACGCCGATGATCACGTCGTCGTCAACGCCGCCCACATCGGGATCGGCGCCGAGGCCGCACGGGCGGCCCGGCCGTGGAAAAAGCTGCTCGGCCCGGTCGGCTATGTCATCGGCGCCGTCATCACGGGCGCGCGCGGGCTGACCCAACCCGGGGCACGGCTTGAGATCACGATCGACGGCACGACCCTGGACCGCACAGAGCCCATCATCCAGGTGGCAGTAGGCAACGGCCGGTTCGTGGGCGGCGGCGCTCCGCTGCTCCCACAGGCCGATCCGTCCGACGGGGAGCTCGACCTTGCCGTGTCGTACACCGAGTCACCGCGGCGCCGCATCGCGTACGCCCGGAGCGTCCGACGCGGCGACCATCACCGCCGGGACGATGTGGTCTACATGCGCGGCACCCAGGTCACCGTGCGGGGCGACGAGCTGGCGTGCACCAGCGACGGCGAGCTCAGCCCACCAGCCGCCGAGCACGCCTGGCGGATCGAGCCGGGCGCGCTGACGATGTACGTGCCCTAGTCGTTCGGGGCGGTCAGGCCTTCGGGGCGACGAGCTCTTCGTACGCCTCGGGGCTCGACTCGTGCAGGAACTCGCGGCAGCGGTGCGCCTCACCGTCGTCGCCGAACCGTTCGGAGGCGTCGGCGAGGGCGACCAGCGCACGCAGGAAGGCGCGGTTGGGCTCGTGGTTCCACGGCAGCGGACCGTGCCCCTTCCAGCCGTTGCGTCGCAACAGGTCCAGCGACCGGTGGTAGCCGGTGCGGGCGAAGGCGTAGCCCTCCAGGTCCTTGCCGTCGGCCAGCGCCAGCTCCGACAGCACGATCCACGCGAGTGCCGAGTCGGGGTGGCTTGCGGCGACGTTCTGCGGCGAGTCACCAGCGTCCAGCGACGCGGCCCCAGGATCTTCGGGCAGCAGGGTTGCGGGCGGTTCACCGAACAAGTTGGTCATGTCCGCACCCTACGGCCCGGCCGCAACCGGATCCCGCACCCACCTGGACGGTTTACCAGGAGATCCGGGTAAACCGCCATCTCTCGAGGCAAATTTGCCCGGCGCGGCGGCGCCTTGCCCGGAGAAGTGTCAAACAGCCAGCGGGATGTGGGTCGCGTTGCGGGCGTACAGGCGCTTCGAACGCTCAAGGCCGCGGTGGATGTCCCGGGCAGTGGACTGGCGGCGGTCGGGGTTGAGCCCTTCCCACGTCCATCGGGACATGCCGAGCATCAGGGAGCGGACGAGGTCCTCGCGCTTCTTCTCGTCGGTCACGGCGCGCCCAAGATCATCACGGTAGGGGTTGAGGCGCCCGTACTTGAACAACCCGTCAAACTCACCGGTGTGCCGGTGGAGCAGCCAGGCAAAGTCTGTCCGCGCGACTACTCGGCCGTCCTCCGTGCGGACAACGACCTGGAGCTCCGGTCGGGGGATGCCTTCGCGCCAGAACATGTGGAGCGACCGGGACTCGCCGACCGACTCGCAGCGGCTGTCGGCCAGCCGGATGGCCAACCGGGCATGGCGGCCACCTGGCCACCGCTCGAGCCGCTCGCCGACCTCGACCAGCTCCTCGCGAGTGCAGTGACGGTCGTGTAGCACCGCGCTCATCGTGACCATCCCGGACTCGGTCGGTGCGATGCAGGCGGTCTCGAAGGCAGCGCGCGCCGGCGCCACGATCAACCGGCCGCCGATCTCGACGAGGTCCGCGTCACGAACATGCCCGACGTGAAACACCACACCCGCTTCCCGCCGCCCGTGGACACCATTGAGCTGGGTGACGTGAACCGTCTTGAGGTCCAGGCCGAACGAGTGACCGCTGTGGACCAACGCCGCCGAGTGGTGACTCAGCGCCACACCCGGACCGAGCTTGTCGGCTACCGAGTACGCGACGAGGACATGCCGCTCCTCGGGGCTGAGCGGCGCGACGAGCGCGGAGGGCGCGTAGGTGCCATGCCTCAACCGGGCCAGCCGACCCGCTCGAACCGCGGCACGGATCTGCGGATCTCCGAAGCCGCACGCGATCAGGTCGTGGCGGAAGAAGTAGCCACCGCGTTGTACGGCGAGGGCCAAAAAGACGTCGTCCATGCCTCGACCCTCGTACGAACGACTCTGCGTCGGTGACCTTCGCCGCCGCGCTGTGGACAGCGCTGTCGGCCACCCGGCGTGTGGACGGAGGAACTCCACCGGGTGAGCCTCCACTCATCCGGGTGAATTCACCCGGATGAGTGGGGTTTACCAGGATCTCCTGGTAAACCGTGGGTCAGAGACGGGTGCCGGCACTCCGCAGCGCGGCGCAGGCCTCGGCGACGCGGGTCGCCATCCCGGCCTCGCCGGCCTTGCCCCAGGCCCGCGGGTCATACGCCTTCTTGTTGCCGACCTCGCCGTCGACCTTGAGGACACCGTCGTAGTTCGCGAACATGTGCCCGACGACGGGTCGGGTGAAGGCGTACTGCGTGTCGGTGTCGACGTTCATCTTGACGACGCCGTAGTCGACCGCGGCCGAGATCTCCTCGGGCAGCGAGCCCGATCCGCCGTGGAACACCAGGTCGAACGGGGCGTCCTTGCCGTACTTCGCGGCGACGGCCTGCTGTGCGGCCTGCAGGATCTCTGGGCGCAGCGTGACGTTGCCCGGCTTGTAGACACCGTGCACGTTGCCGAAGGTCAGCGCCGTCAGGTAGCGGCCCTTCTCACCCAGGCCCAACGCTGCGGCGGTCGCGAGCGCGTCCTCGGGTGTCGTGTAGAGGTGCTCCCCCATGCCGCCCTCGACACCGTCCTCCTCGCCACCCACGATGCCGATCTCGACCTCGAGGATGATGTTCGCGGCGACGCAGCGGGCCAGCAGGTCCTGCGCGATCTCGAGGTTCTCCTCCAGCGGTACCGCCGAGCCGTCCCACATGTGCGACTGGAAGTACGGCAGCCCGCCACCCTTGACCCGCTCCTCCGACGCCGCGATCAGCGGACGGACGAAGCCGTCGAGCTTGTCCTTGGGGCAGTGATCGGTGTGCAGAGCGACGTTGACGGGGTACTTCTTGGCGACCTCCTGGGCGAAGGCCGCAAACGCCAGCGAGCCGGACACCATGTCCTTGACCGTCGGGCCGGAAAGGTATTCCGCGCCACCGGTCGACACCTGGATGATGCCGTCGCTCTCGGCCTCGGCAAACCCGGCGAGCGCGGCATTGAGCGTCTGCGAGGACGAGACGTTGATGGCCGGATAGGCGAACGACTCGCTCTTGGCCTTGTCGAGCATCGCGGCGTAGACCTCGGGTGTGGCGACGGGCATGCAGTTCTCCTGGAATGGCTGGCGGGGGTGGCAGAGCCAGTATCCCAGTCCGTTCGGCTATTGGCGAGTCACCCTCGCAGCGCCTTGACCATCGCGCGCGCAGCAACTTGGATCGGGCTCCAGACCGAGGAGAACGGCGGAGCGTACGCCAGGTCGAGCATCACGACGTCGTCGACGGCCAGCCCCGCGGCGAGCGCCGTGGCCGCGACGTCGATGCGCAACGCAGCGTCCTCGGCCCCGACGATCTGGGCGCCCAGCAGCCGGCGTGTCGAGCGGTCGGCAACCATCACGACGGTCATCGTGCCCGCACCCGGCATGTAGCCGGCAAAGTTGGTGGTCTCGACGTGCACCATCACGGGGTCGAAGCCGGCGTCGCGGGCCTGTTGCTCCCCCAGGCCGGTCCGCGAGATCTCCAACGAGCAGAACTTCGTGATCGCGGTCTGCACGACCCCGGGGAAGGTCAGCGAGGGCTCACGGTCCAAGAGGTCCGCGCTCAGGCTGTCCGCCGCGACCATGCCCTGCTTGTTTGCGTGAGTGCCCAACGGCAGGTGGATCTGCTCCCCCGTGACGCGATCCTTCGACACCACGCAGTCTCCGGCCGCCCACATCTCGGGAAACCCGATGACGCGCTGGTGCTCGTCGACGACGATCCCACCCTTGACCCCGAGCGGTAGTCCGGCCTGCGCCGCGAGCGCCGAGCGGGCCGTCACGCCGAGGCCGAGCACGACCAGGTCGGCCGCGAGCGTTCCACCGTCGGTCATGACCCCTTCCACCTGGCCCGAGGCATCGAGGGCGAACCCCGTCACATTGGTGCCGACCCGCAGGGTGATGCCCCGGCCGCGCATCGCCTCGGCAATCTGGGTGCCGAGCAGGGGCTCGACGATGGCTAGAGGCGCCGAGCCGCGTTCGACCACCGTCGTGTCGAAGCCGCGGATCACGCACGCCTCCGCGATCTCGAGCCCGACGTACCCGGAGCCGACCACCACGACGCTCCCCGGGCCCGCCGCAAGGCCGTCGATCAGGGCCTGCCCGTCGTCCAGGGTCTGCACGCCGTAGATGCCGGTGCCGTCGATACCGGGAAGCGCCGGGCGTACGGGCTCTGCCCCGGTCGCAATGACCAGGCGGTCGTACGTCAGGACGTCGACCGATCCGTCGGGGTCACGGAAGGTGACCGTACGACGTGCCGGGTCGATCGCGGTCGCTTCGACACCGAGCCTCAGGTCGATGCCGTTCGCGACGTGCTCAGCGGCGGTGCGCGCGACGAGATCCTGCGGCTCGGCGACCTCCCCCGCAATCCAGTAGGGGATGCCGCACGCGGAGTACGAGGTCCACCCCCCCCGCTCGAGGACCACGACCTCGTCACCTTCTGGCAACGTCCGGCGGAGTGTGGCGGCGGCCGTCATGCCGGCCGCGTCACCACCGATGATGACCACGCGGGAGCTCATGCCGACGAGCCTAGAGGGCATGCGCCAACCGCGGATCAGAGCTCGGCGTGCTGACGGATCCAGGCGTGCATCGCGATCGCTGCCGCGGCGCCCGCGTTGATCGACCGGGTCGAGCCGAACTGTGCGATCGAGAGAGTCCGTTCGCACGCGGCGCGCGCCTCGTCCGAGAGCCCCGGCCCTTCCTGACCGAACACCAGCACGCATGCCCCGGGCAGGTCGGCGGTCTCGATCGGGGTGGAGTCCGCGACGTTGTCGATGCCGATCACAGCCAGTCGCGCCTCCCCGGCCCACGCGGCGAAGTCCTCGACCGATCCGTGGTGCCGGACGTGCTGGTAGCGGTCGGTGACCATCGCGCCGCGCCGGTTCCACCGCCGCCGCCCCACGATGTGCACCTCGGCGGCGGCGAAGGCGTTCGCGGTCCGCACGATCGAGCCGATGTTGAAGTCGTGCTGCCAGTTCTCGATCGCGACGTGGAACCCGTGGCGACGCAGGTCGAGGTCGGCGACGATCGCCTCCAGGCGCCAGTAGCGGTAGCGGTCGACCACGTTGCGGCGGTCTCCGTCGCGCAGCAACTCATGGTCATAGCGCTCCTCAGCGGGCCACTCGCCGTCCCACGGACCGACCCCGACCTCGGCCACGATCTCGGGCTCGGTCATGCCGGCGCGGTCGCGATCCCGAACTCGTCACGGTAGGCCCGGATCGAGTCCAGGTGCTCGGCGTGCTGGCCGGACTCCTGGACGTATTCGATGATCTGCCCGAAGTCGATGATCGAGAGAACTGGTACGCCGAAGTCGCGTTCGACCTCCTGGATCGCCGAGAGCTCCCCGCGGCCCCGCTCCTGCCGATCCAGGGCGACCAGGATGCCTGCCACCTGTGCGCCCTCGGCCTTCACGATCTCCATGACCTCACGGATCGCGGTGCCGGCAGTGATGACGTCGTCCACGACGAGGACCCGCCCGGCCAGCGGAGCGCCGACGATCAGACCACCCTCGCCGTGGTCCTTGGGCTCCTTGCGGTTGAAGCACCACGGCACGTCCCGGCCGAGCTGCTCGGAGAGCTGGACCGCCGTCGCCGACGCAATCGGGATGCCCTTGTACGCCGGGCCGAGCAGCACGTCGAACGCGATCTCGCTCCGATCGATCGCCGCTGCGTACGACCGGCCCAGGGCAGCGAGTCGCCCGCCGGTGTTGAACAGGCCCGCGTTGAAGAAATACGGTGAGGTCCGGCCCGACTTCAGGGTGAACTCCCCGAACCGGAGCACCTCGTGGTCGAGGGCGAACTCGATGAACTCACGCTGGTAGTCGTGCATGCGCCCAGCGTAGGGCTCAGTCGGTCTCGACCGGACGGGGCTTGCTCTTGTCGATCGTCTCGACCAGATCGCCAATCACGATGTTGCGGTTGTTGGTGTGGAACAGCTCCGAGCAGGTCAGCATCGTGATGACGGCCCGGTCCGGCTTCTTGTTGCGCGCGTCCGGGTCGGGGACCCGCCACAGCGGCCAGGACACCGAGAAGTCGACCTTGATCGAGGTGCCGGAGTTGCGCAGCTGGTAGGTGTAGATGTGCGTGCGGGTCTCGACCTCGACTTTGTCGCCGCGCTTGAGCTTGGGGAACTTGCTGAACGGCTCGCCGTGGGTCACCCGGTGGCCGGCGATCGCGAAGTTCCCGATCTCGCCGGGCTTGGCGCTCTTGGTGTCCCAGCCGACGCCCCGTGCCAACGCCTCGTCGTCGAAGCCCTTCACGATCGGCACCTCGAACTTGTCGCCGAACCGCTTGACCCGCAGGAGTCCTATCGCGTCGCTGTCGATGCCCTTGCCCCAGTCGACGGCAAGGCTCTGCTTGATCTCGGACTGCTTGTGCTTCGAGACGACGTTGGTGCCGTAGTACTGCCAGCCGAAGTAGACCAGAAGTCCGAGCCCGGCCAGGATCAGCGTCACGCCCACGCCGGTCGTGACCCGACGCCCTGCGCTCTTGGGAGGTCGCCCCGGGGCAAGCGTCGTCGTCATGCGGAGATTGTGTCATCCCCCGCCAGCCTGTGTGAGGCGGACAGTCTGACGCGAATTTACGGCGGATTCCGGGCTTCGGAATCTTCAAGAAACGGTCCACGTGAGTTGGACTGCCTGCGTATAGTTATGACCTCAGGGTCGATGTGCTTCACGCCGTCGGCGCCTGTTGTCGCCCCACCGTTTCACCCCCCGAGAACGGTGGGGCGACTTATGTCCCGAGCCGTTCCGTCACACCGCGTCGAGTGTGTCCGCGTCGGCCGTCCGGAACGAGCGGACGAAGAGCAGCACGAGCGGGATCAGCACCAGGGGAATCACGAACGCCCAGCGCAGGTGGTCCGACGAGGCCGCGGCCCCGATCAGCCCGCCGCCCAGGATCGCGCCGAGGTAGTTGGCGATGTTCATGCGGGCGATAGCGACGTCGAGGGACTCCGCCGGCACGGCACCGGCCAGTGCCGCGAAGGACAGCGGCGCGAGGATGGCCAGCCCGAGACCGACGACGAAGAAGCCGGCGATCGCGATGGCCGGGGTCGCTGCGGACACCACGACCGCGAGGCCGACGATGCCCGTGATCGTCCCGAATGCCACGACCATCGTCGCGCCGACCCGGCGCACCAGGTGGTCACCGCCGAACCGCGAGACCAGTGCGCCGGCCTCGTACGCGCCGTACGCCAGCGGCGCGACGCTCTTGGTCGAGTCGAGCGCATCCTCCAGGTAGACGCTGCTCCACGTCAGGATGCCGGTGTCGGCCGCATAGAACAGCAGGATCACGAGCCCGAACACCAGGATCGGACGCCACGGCAGGTCCAGTCCTTGCGCAGACAGACCCGGATCGTGCTCCTGTGCCTCGATGAAGTGCGGTGCCGCCAGCATGACCACGACCCACGTGACGATCGCGATGATGAGCAGTGAGAGCGCCAGGGGCAGATCGATCTTGGCTGCGCCTGCCGCGTACAACGCGCCGACGATACCGGCGACGGACCACATCCCGTGGAAGCTCGCCATGACGCTGCGACCGTACGCGTGCTGCACCCGCACGCCCTGCATGTTCATGCCGGCATCGACGGCGCCGACCCCCAGCCCGTAGACGACGAAGGCCGCGACAACCAGCGGCAGGCTCGGGGCCAGACCCACCAGGAGTGCGCCCAGGCCGATCGTCAGGAGGGCGAGCCGGAAGGCCGTCGCGCTGGTGCGGCGCTCGGCGACCATGCCGGCGAGGATGCTGCCGACGCCCGACAGCACGGCGACGAGCACGAGGATGCCGGTCAGGCCGCCGTCCCCGATGTCGAACTTGTCCTTGATCCGCGGCGCCTGGGTCACGATCGCGGCGAACACGAGCCCTTGCAGGAAGAAGCCGGCCGCCACTGCGATGCGGGTCCGCCGCAGGTCCGTCGTCACTGCGCCATCGTAGGGCTGGCGGGACTAGTGTCGATGGCAATGAAGACTTCCAGTGCCCGGATCGCCGGCCTCGGTACGACGATCTTTGCTGAGATGAGCGCCCTCGCCGTCCGGACCGGATCGATCAACCTCGGCCAGGGCTTCCCCGACACCGACGGCCCGACCGAGGTCATCGACCGCGCCGTCGACGCGTTGCGGAGCGGCCGCAACCAGTACGCACCGGGGACCGGAGTCCCTGAGCTCCGCCAGGCGATTGCCGCGCACCAGCAACGGTTCTACGGTCTGGCGGTGGACCCGGACACCGAGGTCGCCGTCACCACGGGTGCGACCGAGGCCATCGCGGCGATGCTGCTGGGACTGCTTGACGAGGGCGATGAGGTCATCGTGCTTGAGCCGTACTACGACTCGTACGTCGCGATGCTGCAGATGGCCGGGGCCGTCCGGCGGCCGGTGACGCTGCGTGCGCCGGGCTTCCGCCTGCCGATCGACGAGCTGCACGCGGCCGTCTCGCCGCGGACGACCGCGATTCTGCTCAACTCACCACACAACCCGACCGGGACGGTGCTGCGCCGCGACGAGCTCGAGGCCATCGCGGCGATCGCGATCGAGCACGACCTCGTGGTGATCAGCGACGAGGTCTACGAGCACCTGACCTTCGACGGCCTGCCGCACATCCCGATCGCGACGCTGCCGGGGATGGCCGAGCGGACGCTCACGATCTCCAGCGGCGGCAAGAGCTTTTCGTTCACAGGCTGGAAGATCGGCTGGGCCACAGGCCCGGCGGCCCTGATCCAGGCGCTGCTCGGCGCCAAACAGTTCATGACGTACACCTCGGGCTCACCCCTGCAGCCGGCGATCGCCCACGCCCTGGTGGCCGACGACTCGTACTTCGACGGGTTTCGCGCCCAGCTACAGTCCCAACGCGATCTGCTCTGCACAGGGCTCGCCGAGGTTGGCCTCGAGGTGTTCGTCCCCGAGGGCACGTACTTCGTGACGACCGACATCCGGCCGCTGGGCTTCGACGACGGTGTCGAGTTCTGCCGGATGCTGCCGGAGCGGGTCGGAGTCGTCGCGATCCCGCACCAGGTCTTCTACGACCACGTCGACGTCGGGCGACCGCTCGTACGCTGGGCGTTCTGCAAGCGTCCCGAGGTCATCGCCGAAGCCCTCACGCGGCTCGCTGGCCTCCGACCCCACGATTCGTGACCTTCTGCATCGTCTGGGGCCCGGACACGGTGCAGTCCGTCACAAATCTGGGGGACGACGGTAGTTGGGAGCCCGGCTGCTGCCGGCCAACGCACCCTTCCTGAGCATCGGATCGACGCGCGGCTTGACCAGCTCCGACAGCACGATCACGCTGGTCGACCTGGCGACCGATCCGGACCGGCTGATGTGCAGCAACGTCGTCTGGAGGTCCTCGTGCGAGGTCGCGGCGATCTTGCAGACGACGTCGGCATTGCCGCTGGTGACGTACGCCTCCAGGACGTTGGGCAAGGAGTCGAGCTCCGCGGTCACTGCCTCCAGCAGTCCCTGTGCGATCTCCAGCGTCACGAACGCCAGCACGGGGTGGCCCGCGGCGACGAGGTCGACGTCGGGGCCGTAGCCAGTGATGATCCCGGCCTGCTCCAGCTTGGCGAGCCGGGACTGCACCGTGGCCCGAGCGACCTGCGTGATGCGGGACAGCTCGAGGTCGCCGACCCGCGGATGCTCACGCATTGCCGTCATCAGCGCGACATCGAGCTGATCCATACGTCCTCCAGGTGCTCACATTGCTAAGTATTTTGTCGAAAGCCTCGGCTGATATGTCACATATGTGTACCAGATGCTGGTCCGCTTGCCCATCGTCACGAGATGCGTTGATGTGGGGTCATGACCCTCGACCTGACTGACGCCGAACGCCTTGCCGAGCTCGACCTCTCCCAGCTCAAGCAGCTGGTGGGACTCGTGGAGTACGACACCACGACCGACCCCTTCCCGGTCACCGGCTGGGACGCCGTCGTGTGGGCCGTCGGCAACGCGACCCAGTCCGCGCACTTCTACATGACGGCCTTCGGCATGGACCTCGTCGCCTACTCAGGCCCCGAGACCGGCAACCGCGACCACCACGCATACGTGCTCGAGAGCGGCGCCGTGCGCTTCGTCCTCAAGGGCGGCGTCGACCCGGACAGCGCCATCCTCGACCACCACCGCGCGCACGGCGACGGCATCATCGACATCGCCCTCGAAGTGCCCGACGTCGACACCTGCATCGATCACGCCCGGACCCAGGGCGCCACGATCCTCGAGGAGCCGCACGACGTCACCGATGAGCACGGCACCGTCCGCATCGCCTCGATCGCGGCCTACGGCGACACCCGCCACACGCTTGTCGACCGCAGCGCGTACACGGGCCACTACCTGCCCGGCTATGTCGAGCGGGCGTCTTCGCTGGTGCGCCCGGCGGACGCCCCCAAGCGCATCTTCCAGGCTCTGGATCACGTCGTCGGCAACGTCGAGCTCGGGCAGATGGACGAATGGGTCGACTTCTACAACCGGATCATGGGCTTCACCAACATGGCCGAGTTCGTCGGTGACGACATCGCGACGGAGTACAGCGCCCTGATGAGCAAGGTCGTCGCCAGCGGAAACCATCGGGTCAAGTTCCCGCTCAACGAGCCGGCCGTCGGCAAGCGCAAGTCCCAGATCGACGAATACCTGGAGTTCTACCGCGGCCCCGGCGCGCAGCACCTGGCCCTCGCGACCAACAACATCCTCGACACCGTCGACCGCCTCCGCGCGGCCGGCATCGACTTCCTCGACACCCCCGACTCGTACTACACCGACCCCGCGCTCCGCGAGCGGATCGGCGAGGTGCGGGTGCCGATCGAGGAGCTCCAGCAGCGCGGCATCCTGGTCGACCGCGACGAGGACGGCTACCTGCTGCAGATCTTCACCAAGCCGATCGGCGACCGGCCGACCGTGTTCTTCGAGCTGATCGAGCGACACGGATCGCTGGGCTTCGGCAAGGGCAACTTCCAGGCCCTCTTCGAGGCGATCGAGCGTGAGCAGGAGAAGCGCGGCAACTTCTGAGTCCTTGGGGTTGACGTTTCGCCCTCACGGGAGAGACTGACAGGGCAGGTGATCGACCCTCGTCGTGACCATCGGGTGGCGACATCGTTGTTCACCGCGAGGGTCCAGTCACGAGAGACGGTGGTCATGGTGTCGAACGAAGCAGCGGTCGTGACGATCCTGATCGAGATCTTGGCACTGCTGATCGCGTGGGGCATATACCCGTTGATCTTCGGCAACTCACCGCGCAACTGACCGCTCCGGCCCCGGCTTCACACTCGGGGACGGTCCAGCACGCGTGACATCACGATGACGCTGCGCGTCCGGTCCACGTTGCGGATCTCACGCATGCTCTCGACGGTCTTCTCGATCTCGGCCATGCTCGCGGCCATGACGTGCACCAAGGCATCCGCATCGCCCGACACCGTCCAGACACCGACGACCTGCGGGATCTGCTCGAGATCGTGCTTGAGGCGCTTGGTCGAGACGTTGCCCTGGTAGGACAGCTCGATGTAGGCCTCGGTCTCCCAGCCCAGCGATGCGGGGTCGATCACCGCGGTGAAACCGGCGATCTCCTTGCGAGCGATCATCTGGTCGACGCGACGCTTGACCGCGGGCGCGGACAGGCCGACCCGCTGGCCGATCTCCTGGTAGGTCGCGCGGCCGTCGCGCAACAGGTACGAAATGATCTCGCGGTTCACCGAGTCCATCCGCTCACCTTTCGATTCGTTAAGCAAGACCATCGATCATGCAATGAATCGCCTCATTCTTCACAACAGATAGCGATTGATTGCACTCTGATCCTCGCATACGTTCGTGGCATCCCACCTTCCTCAGGAGCGTAGATGACCACGACCAGCCTTGCCACCGACGTCCGTACGGAGCGACTGGCCACGCCGCAGCACTATCTGATGTGTCGGCCCGAGCACTTCGCCGTGACGTACGCGATCAACCCCTGGATGGACCCGAGCACGCCGGTGGATGCGGGCCGCGCGATCGCGCAGTGGGATGCCCTGCGCAGCACGTACGAACGCCTGGGTCACCGCGTCGACGTCATCGAGCCCGCGGCGGGGCTGCCCGACATGGTCTTCGCCGCCAACGGTGGGATCGTCATCGATGGCAGGGCCATGGCCGCGCGGTTCACCCATGCCGAGCGCCCAGGCCGAAGGTGCCCTCTATCGTGACTGGTTCGACGCCGCCGGCATGAGCCCCGCGATCCAGGCCATCGAGCTGAACGAGGGCGAGGGCGACTTCCTGACGATCGGTGACATGATCCTGGCCGGCACCGGATTCCGTACCTCGTTGACCGCCCACCGTGAGGTCGCCGAGTTCTTCGGCCGCGAGGTCATCTCGCTGACGCTGGTCGACCCGCGCTTCTACCACCTCGACACGGCTCTGACGGTGCTCGACGAGAACACCATCGCGTACTTCCCCGACGCGTTCAGCGCTGCGAGCCAGGAGCAGCTGCACGATCTGTTCCCCGACGCCGTGATCGCGACCCAGACCGACGCCGAGGCATTCGGGCTCAACGCGATGTCGGACGGTCTGCACGTCGTGCTGTCGGCCACGGCGGTCGACCTGCACGCGACGCTGCGCGACCGTGGCTTCGAGCCGATCGGCGTCGACACCTCCGAGCTGATCAAGGCCGGCGGGTCCGCCAAGTGCTGCACGCTGGAGCTGCGCTCATGAGCGCCGTGCCCTTCGTCGATGTCGACGCCATGGCGCGCTGGATCCGCACCACCGGACCTGAGCAGATCATCGCCGGCATCGCTGCGACCATCGAGTCGGACTTTCGACGGTGGCCCGCCTTCGACAAGACACCCCGTGTCGCGGCCCACTCGCCCGAGGGTGTCATCGAGCTCATGCCGGCCAGCGACGGCGAGACGTACGCCTTCAAGTTCGTCAACGGCCATCCGCTGAATCCCAGCCGCGGACGTCAGACCGTGACAGCCTTCGGCGTCGTCGCCGACGTCGCCACCGGCTATCCGGTGTTCGTGGCCGAGATGACGTTGCTGACCGCGCTGCGTACCGCCGCGACCTCCGCTCTGGTGGCGCGCTGGTTGGCACGGCCGGACTCGCAAACCATGGCGATGATCGGGACCGGATCGCAGGCCGAGTTCCAGGCGCTGGGATTCCGCGCCCTGCTCGGCATCGATTCACTCCGCGTGTGGGACACCGATCCCGCGGCCATGGCCAAGTTCGTGCGCAACGTGGAGCCGCTCGGCTTCACGGTGCACGTCGCGGCGAGCGCCGCCGAGGCCGTGCAGGGCGCCGACATCATCACGACCTGCACGGCAGACAAGACGTACGCCACGGTGCTGACCGACTCGATGGTCGGTGCCGGCGTGCACGTCAATGCGATCGGCGGCGACTGCCCCGGCAAGACCGAGCTCGAGGCCGCGATCCTGGAGCGCTCGACGGTGTTCGTGGAATATCCCGAGCAGACCCGCATCGAGGGCGAGATCCAACAGATGCCAGCCGACTTCGCCGTGACCGAGCTGTGGGAGGTCGTGTCGGGACTGGCCGACGGACGCACCTCCGACACGCAGATCACGGTGTTCGACTCGGTCGGGTTCGCCATCGAGGACTTCTCGGCGCTGCAGTTCATCCGGGCATCGGTGGCCGGGTCTGACTACGAGACGCCGCTCGACCTGATCGCCGATCCGTCCGACCCGAAGGATCTGTTCGGACTCGTGGTCCCTGTCGTGCAGCTCCAGTCCACTCATTGACCCGCTGGGTGCGGCTTGGCGAGAACTGCCCCGAAGCACGAAAGGCTTCAGCCGATGGCGCTTGTCGCCGATCAACCGAAGCCTGGGGTTTTCGTGGAGCCGCTTGTCAGAATCGAACTGACGACCTTTTCATTACGAGTGAAACGCTCTACCAACTGAGCTAAAGCGGCCGAGGTCCAGCGAGGATCGCCCGCCGAACCGATCACTGAGTCTACCGGGTGATCGCGCCGACACCACATCGGCCTCTCCCCCGTAGAATCGCTCACGTGACTGACGCGACGAAGGCCGAGCTCGAAGAGATCCGGGCGAGCATCGACAACATCGATGCTGCCCTGATCCATGTCCTGGCAGAACGCTTCAAGTACACCAAACGGGTCGGCCGGCTCAAGGCCGCGCACGACCTCCCACCCGCCGATCCCGATCGTGAGGCGCGCCAGATCAAGCGCCTTCGGGCACTGGCGATCGAGGCCGACCTCGACCCTGCCTTTGCGGAGAAGTTCCTCAACTTCATCATCGACGAAGTCATCCACCACCACGAGGCCGTGCGTCACTAGCCGCTACTTGCAGGTCAACCCGTCCTCAGGCACGGTGCCGTCGGTGAAGAAGGTGTCGACGGCCGACGTGATGCAGGCGTTGCCGGAGTTGTAGGCCGTGTGGCCGTCGCCGAAACGGGTCACGAGCACACCCGACGACAGCTGGGACGCCAGCGACTTCGCCCACTCGTACGGCGTCGCGGGATCTCGGGTCGTGCCGATCACGACGATCGGAGGCGCGCCCTCCGCGCTGATCTTCGGCAACGGGTTGGTTGACTTGATCGGCCAGTCGGTGCACCCGAGGCCCCCCCAGGCCAAGGACCGCCCGAACACCGGCGAGACCTCCTCGAACCGCGGGATCAGGGCCTCGGTCTGCGCCTGGGTCAGCCGATCGGGCGCGTCGAGGCAGTTGACCGCATAGATGACCTGGCCGAGGTTGCCGCTGTAGCTGCCCTTGCTGTCGCGCATGAAGTAGGCATCCGAGAGCGTCAGCAGGATGCTGCCGTCGCCCGCGAACGCCGCAGTCAGGGCCTGGGTGAGATAGGGCCACGTCTCCTGGTCGTACAGGGTCACGGCGATGCCGTAGAACGCCTGGCCCTCGGTCAGCACGCGGGAGCCACTCGTCTTCATGGGCCTCTGGTCGAGCTGGGCGAGCAGGTCGGCGATCCGGTTCAGCCCCGTTTTGGTGTCGGTGCCGATCGGGCAGCCCGCCCGGGCCACACAGTCCCTGGCGTACGAGTTGATCGCCCGCTGGAAGCCCGTCGTCTGACCCAGCGCGGAGTCGGCGGCACTCAGCGCAGGATCGACCGCGCCGTCCAGGACCATCCGTCCGACCTTCTTGGGAAACAGCTGCGCGTAGACCGCGCCGAGCTCAGTGCCGTAGGACGCCCCGAACCAGTCGAGCTGCGACCTGCCCAGCAGGGCTCGCACGACATCCATGTCCTTGGCGACCTCGACCGTCGACACGTGCGCGGCGAGCTCGCCGGAGTTCTTCGAGCAGGCCGTGCCGAGATCCGTGACACTCTGCCGCAGGGCCGCGACCTCGCTCGCGTCGTCGGGATCGGGATCCACCGCGGTGAAGGAGTCGAACGCCTTGTCCGAGAGGCAGGTCAGCGGCGTGCTGCGGCCCACGCCGCGTGGATCGACGCCGACGATGTCGTACATCTTGCGCACATCGGCGCCGAAGCTCGCCGCCATCGACCCGGCGAAGTCGATCGCCGATCCCCCCGGACCGCCCGGGTTGACCAGGATGCTTCGAGTCGCAGCCCCGCCGGTTGCGGGGTGCACCACAGCGCGCAGACGGGTCGTCTCACCGTCGGGCTTGTCGTAGTCGATCGGCACGGTGATCCACGCGCAGTGCGCGGAGCCGCAGTCCGACCACGAGACGTCCTGCGTGTAGAAGCTTTCGAGCGCCGCCGGGGCCGGGGTGGAGACCGGCTGGGGATCGGTCCAGCCGTCACGGGTCACGACGGCGGTCGCGACCACGCCCGCGACCACGAGCGCGAGGACTGCGACGACTGCGATCACGGCTCTGGTTCGATTCACCGGCGAAGTCCCATCATCATGCGTTCAAGAGCGAGGAGCGGAGCAGCATTGGCGGTCAGCGACTCACGGCACTCGACAATGGCATCGATCGTGTGGATCGTCGACTCCGGAGTCCACACCCCGGCGATCTCCTCGATGTCGGCGGCGATGTCGGCGTTGACCAGCTCGACCCCGGTGGCGAGCTGGACCGCCAGGACGTCGCGGCAGAACGAGAGCAGGTCGAGCAGAACCCCGTCGATCGAGTCGCGGGCGAGCCGGGTCCGGCGCCGCTTCTGCTCCTTCTCGAGCGTCGACATCGCGCCGGCGTATCCGGCCGGTCGACGTCCGCGCTCCTCGACTCCCCAACCCTGACGCAGGTCCGCGAGCTCACGCTCGTCCGCAGCGTCTGCGACGCCCGCGGCCCGGGACGTCGCTGCGTCGTTGACGGCCTGCGCGGCGGTCATGCAGTCGCCCAGGTCGTGCAACGACATCGGTAGGGACAGGATCGACCGGCGCCGCTCGCGCGCCTGTGGATCGGTCGCCAACCCACGGGCCCGACCGATGTGGCCCTGGGACGCTGCTGCGGCCGCCGCTGCCAGCTGGGGCTCGATGCCGTCACGCTCGACCAGCAGCGTCGCGATCGCGGCCGTGGGCGGGGTGCGCAGGAGCACGGGTCGACAGCGGGACCGGATCGTGATGATGACGTCCTCGACCGCGGGCGCGCACAGCATCCAGATCGTGTGCGGCGACGGTTCCTCGACGGCCTTGAGCAGGGCGTTGGCGGCCTGGTCGGTCAACCGGTCGGCGTCCTCCACGATCAGTACCTGCCAGCGGCCCAGGGCCGGGCGCAGCGCGGACTTGCGGACGTACTCGCGCGCGACGTCGGTGCCGATCGACAGCCCGTCGGTGCGGATCACGGTGATGTCGGGATGGCTGCCGACGCGGGCGGTGGTGCACGAGTGGCACTCGCCGCAGCCGCCGCGCTCACACTGCAACGCCGCCGCAAACGCCCGAGCCGCATTGGAACGGCCCGATCCGGGCGGCCCCGTGAACAGCCACGCGTGGGTCATCGACCGACCGTCGCCGCCGGCCGAGGCGACGGCGGACTGCAGGGTCTGGACGACCGGCTCCTGGCCGACCAGGTCGCTCCAGACAGTCATGACGCCTGGCCCAGCCACGGCTCGATCGCAGCCCGGATGTGTGCATGGATCTCCGCGGGAGTCTCGCCACCCTCGACGACAAGATAATGCGCCGGATCGGCGGCTGCGAGGTCGAGGAAGTGCTGGCGTACGCGTTGGTGGAAGTCCAACGGCTCGGACTCGATGCGGTCCGCACCCTCGAACCGGGCGTGGCCGATCGTGGGGTCGATATCGAGGACGATCGTCAGGTGAGGGCGTAGGGAGGACGTGGCCCAGCGAGCGACGTGCTCGACCTCGGCCGGGTCGAGATGCCGTCCGGCACCTTGATAGGCCAGCGTCGAGTCGACATATCGATCCGTCAGGACAATGGTGCCCTCGGCGAGAGCCGGCAGGATGACCTGGTCTACGTGCTCGGCCTTGTCCGCGGCATAGAGCAGGACCTCGGTGCGGGGAGACAGCTCGCCGGTGTCGTTGTCGAGCACGATCCGACGAAGGATCTTGCCGACCTCGGTGCCACCGGGCTCGCGGGTCAGCAGGACGCGGTGTCCCAGGCTCTCGAGCCACTCGAGCAGGAGCGCGGCCTGGGTCGACTTGCCTGCGCCCTCGCCGCCCTCCAGCGCAAGGAACACCCCGGTTTCGGTGAAGAGCGGATCCATGGGGCGAGCCTAGTGCGCCGGTCCAGGCCGCTCGACCCGGTCCACGAGCTTGCGGGGCGCCATGACACAGAAGCTGTCGGTCAGGAGCTCTGCCAGCTCGTCCCAGTCGGTGTCCTCGCGGAGCTCCAGACCGACGACGTCGCGTCCCCACCGCGCGACGAAGTAAGGCGGCCCGGCCTGCCGGTGGGCCTCGAGCTCATCGCCCGGCGCTCGGAAGGTCACGACAGTGACCGGCCCATGATCGGCCACGAACCGGGCATAGGCGTCCGGCCTGCCGTCGTCGATCAGCAGCACATGGGCGAACGTCCTGGTGCGGACCCGCCACCGCACGCCGGTCCAGGCGGTCTGCTCATGCGCCTCGGGCAGCGCGAGGCAGATCGCCCGCAGGCGCTCGACGATCTCGCGTGACACATCGGCCATGCGCCCAACCTAGGACGTGGCGCCGACAGTCCGCTCCGATGCGTTCGCGAGCCGTACCTCAGCCACCAGCAGCACCACGATGATCAGCCCCACCCACAGCTCGGTGTACGGCACGAACGTCACGGCGACAAGAGCGACCACTGCCGAGCCGAACGGCGCCAAGGTACGCCAGGAGGAGTCGTGCAGCCGGATGCTGACGAACCACAGCGCCGAGAGGAAGACGACCCCCGGGCCGGTCACAAAAGTGGCACTGACGACATCGGAGACCTCGGCATGGTCGGTGTAGTAGTCGACCCTGGCCGCGAGTCCTGCGCCGACCGCGGCAGCTGCGCCGAAGATCGCGTAGTGGCCGAAGCCCCACGCGAATCCGATCGAGCTGTTGGTCAGGATCTCCGCGTTGTCGCGGGAGAAGTAGAGCCACCACGCGCAGAACGTGATGAGCACCCCACCCGCGACGACGTACCAGAGCTCGCGAGGCGGGTGCGCCTCGTCGAGCGCGACCTGGATCGCGATCGTCGTCGAAAGCACGGTCTCACCCAGCACGATGATGAAGAACAAGCCGTACCGCTCGGCGATGTGCTGTGGGTGCCAGGGCGTGGCGCCCGCGCGCTCGGCGAGGAGCGGCACGGCGAAGTCGGCCGCCGCCAGCACGAGAAACTCCCAGATCGACAGGTCGCCCTGGGTCAGGAGAAGCGCGCCGACCCAGCAGGTCTGCACCAGGATGAGCCCCCCGGCGTAGCGCAGGGCAGTCCGCCGGCCCTCCGGGTGGCCCGCAGCAGCGCGCAGCCACATCAGCACCAGGCCGACCCGCATGACGACGTAGCCGATCACGACGAGGGTGAAGTCCTGCTCGAACATCCGCGGCACCCCGGCCGCCAGCACCAGCGCGCCGAAGATCTGCAGCAGGGTCAGCGTGCGATTGAGTGTGTCGTCGGGATCGTAGGCGGAGTTGAACCACACGAAGTTGAGCCAGGCGAGGAAGATCGCGAAGAACGTGACCCCGAACCACAGCAGCCCGTGGGCTGGACGACCGACGACGATCTCGTGGTGGAGCGTCAGCGCCCCCTGCGCGATCGCCACGACGTAGCAGAGGTCGGTGAACAGCTCCAGCGGCGACGCAGTCCGGTGACGCTCCTGCGGATCGCGCGGTGAGAGAGGCCGGATCTGCCGGAGCGGGGCAATCATGGCCCGATTCTGGCAGGTCGGCGACGGGGTCTACTGCTCGGCGGGAACCTTTTTTGCCGTCGTCTTCTTCGCGGCCTTCTTGGCTGGCGTCTTCTTGGCGGCTGTCTTCTTGGCGGCAACCTTCTTGGCTGGCGTCTTCTTGGCCGTCTTCTTCGTGGCAGTCTTCTTCGTGGCCTTCTTGGCGGTCTTCTTGCCGCCCTTCTTGGCCGGTCCCTTGGCGCGCCGCTCGGCGAGAAGCTCGAAGGCGCGTTCGGGCGTGATCGTCTCGATCGAGTCGTCCTTGCGCAGGGTGGCGTTGTACTCGCCGTCGGTCACGTACGCGCCGAATCGGCCGTCCTTGGCCACGACGGGGCTGCCGCTGACCGGGTCAGCGCCGAACTCCTTGAGCGGAGCCGCTGCGGCCCGACGACCGTAGGTCTTGGGCTGCGCGTAGATCGCCCGGACCTCCTCCTCGGTGATCGTCAGGAGCTGCTCCTCGCGGTCCAGCGAGCGTGAGTCCGTGCCCTTCTTGAGGTAGGGGCCGTAGCGACCGTTCTGCGCCGTGACCTCGACATCGTCCTCGACGTAGACCACGCGCGGCAGGGTCAACAGCTGCACGGCCTGCTCGAGCGTGATGGTGTCGAGGTCCATGTCCTTGAACAGGCTCGCGGTACGCGGCTTGTCGGCCTTCTTGGCCGTCTCGGGCAGCGCCTCGGTGACGTACGGGCCGAACCGGCCGCTCTTGGCGACGATCGCGAGACCCGTCTCGGGGTGTGAGCCGAGCTCCTTCTCGACGCCGGACGGCGAGGCGAGCAGCTCCTTGGCCTTGGCGAGGTTCAGCTCGTCGGGGGGCAGGTCGTCCGGCACGTTGGCACGCGTCGGGATCCTTTTGCCCTCGGCGTCCTCGGTGAACGGAGGCCCCTCGACGTACGGACCGTAGCGGCCGACCCGCACGTCGATGTCCTCGCCGAGCGGGAACGTTGCGAGCCCTCGGGCGTCGATGTCGGGCAGGTTCTCAACCAGGCGCTTGAGGCCCGTGTTGCCCTCACCCTCACCGGTCCAGAAGTCGGTCAGGACCTTGAGCCGGTCCTCGCGGCCGCCGGCCACCTCGTCGAGCACGTCCTCGAGCTCGGCGGTGAAGGAGTACTCGATGAGCCGGCCGAAGTGCTGCTCAAGCAGACGGATGACCGAGAAGGCGATCCACGCCGGGACGAGCGCGGTCCCCTTCTTGTAGACGTAGCCGCGGTTCTGGATCGTGCCGACGATCGACGCGTACGTCGAGGGGCGTCCGATCTCGCGGGTCTCGAGCTCGCTGATCAGGCTGGCCTCGGTGAATCGCGAGGGCGGCTTGGTCTCGTGCCCGGCCTTGCCGAGCTCGGCGGCCGTGACGGTCTGCCCCTCGGACAGGTTGGGCAGCTTGGTCTGCTGGTCGTCGCCCTGGGTGTCGGAGTCGTCGTGCGACTCGACGTAGGCCTTGAGGAATCCGTAGAACGTGATGGTGCGTCCGGAGCTCGAGAACAGGACGTCCTCGCCGGTCGTGGCCGTCGCGCCAACGCGTACCGACACCGAGTTGCCCTTGGCGTCCTTCATCTGGGAGGCGATCGTGCGCTTCCAGATCAGCTCGTAGAGGCGGAGCTCGTCGCCGGACAGTCCGGTCTGCTGCGGAGTCTGGAAACGCTCGCCGGCCGGGCGGATCGCCTCGTGGGCCTCCTGCGCGTTCTTGACCTTGCTGGCGTAGACGCGAGGGGCGTCGGGCAGGTAGTCGGCACCGTAGAGCTCGGTGACCTGTGCCCGCGCACCGTTGAGCGCGGTCTGTGACAACGTCGTGGAGTCAGTACGCATATAGGTGATGTGGCCACCCTCGTACAGTCGCTGGGCGACCTGCATCGTGCGGGCGGCACCGAAGCCGAACTTGCGCGAGGCCTCCTGCTGCATCGTCGTGGTGCGGAACGGCGCGTAGGGCTTGCGGGTGTAGGGCTTCTCCTCGACGGACTTGACCGTGAAGGGCTGGTCGTTGAGGGCATCGGCCAGAGCGCCGGCCTTCGCCTCGTCGAGGTGGACGACCTTGTCGGACGTCAGCGCGCCGGTGTTGTCGAAGTGGCTGCCCGACGCGACCCGCTTGCCGTCGACGCTCGACAGCTTGGCCGGGAACTGGCGTGGGTCGAAGCCCTCGCCGGCGTCGAACGAGGCCTCGAGGTCCCAGTAGGAGGCGACGTGGAACAGCATCCGCTCGCGCTCGCGCTCCACGACCAGGCGGGTAGCGACGGACTGCACCCGGCCCGCGGACAGGCCACTCATGACCTTCTTCCACAGCACGGGGCTGACCTCGTAGCCGTAGAGCCGGTCGAGGATGCGACGAGTCTCCTGCGCGTCGACCAGGTCCATGTCGACGTCGCGGGGGTGCGCAATCGCGTACTGGATTGCTTCCTTGGTGATCTCGTTGAAGACGATGCGCTTGACCGGCACCTTGGGCTTGAGCTCGTCGAGGAGGTGCCACGCGATGGCTTCTCCCTCGCGGTCCTCATCTGTCGCCAGGACGAGCTCGTCGGCGTCCTTGAGCAGCTTTTTGAGCTTGGTCATCTGCGACTTCTTGTCGGCCGAGACGACGTAGATCGGCTCGAACTCGCTGTCGACGTTGACGCCCAGGCGGGCCCAGGTCTCACCCTTGAACGCGGCCGGGACCTCGTCCGCGCCACGTGGGAGGTCACGGATGTGACCGACCGAGGAGTCCACGACATAGCCGTCCCCGAGGTAGCCCGCGATGCTGCGGACCTTGTTGGGTGACTCGACGATGACAAGGCTGGTCAAGGAAACTCCTGTGGTGGGTAGGCGTGCCATACGCTAACGCGTGGTGTCAAGGGATCGCGCACCGCAGGGTGTCAGATCACGGTGTCAGAATGTCCTGTGGCCTTTTCGGGATACGCGGAGCTGTGGGCGAACAAGCCGGTACGGGCGCTCTACGCGGCGGCGTTCTTCGCCCGCATCCCAGCCCTGGCGGCTCCCCTGGTCTTCACGCTCTACGTCGTCGGCGAGCTCGAAGGGACCTACGCCCAGGCCGGCTTCGTGGCCGCCTCGACGACCGTCGGTGCCGCGATCGGGATGCCGTGGCGCGGGCGCCTCATCGACCGCATCGGCATGCGGCGGACGATCCTCCCGTCGATCATCGGGGTGGGCGTCCTCTATCCACTGGCGACGATCGCGACGTACGCATGGCTGATCCCGGTGTCGTTCCTGATGGGCGTCTTCCTGATCCCGATCTTCTCGATCGTGCGGCTGTCCCTCAGTGTCATGGTCGAGGAGCGGCAACGCCGCACGGCGTTCGCTGCCGACAGCGTCATGGCCGAGGCGAGCTTCATCATCGGCCCGGCGGTGGGGGTGCTGCTCGTGACCCAGGCCGGCGCGGCCACGGCGCTCTACGCGATCGGCGCCTCGGAGGTCATCGCCGGACTGATCTTCATGCGCCTCAACCCGCCGACCCGGTCGAAGCCCGTCGCCGATGTGCCGCCGACCGAGGCGCCCGCGGTGAAGACGTCCTTCATGTCCGTGCCACTGGTCTTCCTCTTCCTGATCTCCGGCGGCACGATGGCGAGCCTGATCGGCACCGACCTCGGCATCGTCGCCGAGCTCCGCGAGCTCGACCAGGTCAAGGTCATCGGCCTGACCTACGGCCTGTGGGGGGTGTCGTCGCTGCTCGGCGGCCTGCTCTACGGCTCGCTCGACCGCTCGATCCGTCCGACCTACCTCCTGCTCGCCCTCGGCCTGACCACGATCCCGGTCGGGCTCGGCAATCACGCCTGGTCCCTGTCCTTGTGGGTCATCCCGACCGGCTTCCTGTGTGCCCCGACGATGACGGCGGCGGCGGAGTGGATCGCCAAGCTGGTTCCGGAGGAACGTCGGGGTGAGGCCATGGGCTGGCAGGGCACGGCCTTCACGGTGGGCGGCGCAGCCAGCTCACCCGTCATCGGCGCTGCGATCGATGGGGTCGGTGCATGGGGCGGCTTCGTCGTGGGAGGCTCGATCGCCACCGGCATCGCGCTGGCCTGCTGGATCGGCCAGCTGATCCCAGCCTTCCGGCCCGAGCGCCACGCCATGGTCGACCCACCCAGAAGCAACACGACATGAAGGAGATTCCATGATCGTCCGCGCCGCCGAGCAGGGCGACCTGGCCGCGATCCTCGAGATCCACAACGATGCGATCCGCGCGACGACGGCGATCTGGGACGAGGTCGAGGTCGGCATCGAGGAGCGGGAGCAGTGGTTCCGCTCACGCTGCGACGCCGGCCTGCCGGTGCTGGTCGCCGACGTCGGCGGCGTCGTGACGGGCTACGCCTCGTACGGGCCGTGGCGGGTCAAGAGCGGCTACCGGTTCACGGTCGAGAACTCGGTCTACGTCCACCCCGACCACCAAGGCCATGGTGCGGCGAGTGCACTGATGTCCGCCCTGATCCAGCATGCCCGGGCCGGCAACGTGCACGCGATGGTGGCTGGCATCGAGGCGTCCAACACCGTCTCGATCGCGTTGCACGAGAAGTACGGCTTCGTCCGGGTCGCGCTGCTGCCGGAGGTCGGCTTCAAGTTCGGCCGCTGGCTCGACCTGGCCTACCTCCAGCTCCAGCTCACGACCTGAGTCACCGCAGCCGACCGAGGAGCGAACCCACGCCGCCGAGACTCTTGGCGGCAAAGGCCAGGCTCTTTCCTCCTGGCAGTCCCGGCACTGAGTCGAGGACCGGCGTCAGCGCCATCAACCCACCCACGTGGGCGACTTTGAGCCGGCGCCGTGCGACGAGCCGCACCGGGTCCTGGCGTCCCGACGACGCCTCCAGCAGATCGGTCGCACTGCCCGAGACCCTGGGGCCACTGGGGTCGCCGACCACCTGCTCCGTCGTCCACCCGCTGTCCGCCATGGAGGTGAAGCTCCACGCCGCCTCGTCTGCGATGACACCGACGGTCGCCTCCGCGCTGCTGCGCGCCGCGAGGCACCCCGTGGAGTCAGCGAGGGCAGCAATGCCGTGTCCCAGCAGCGCCGGGTCGACCTCCCCCTCCATCGCGTCGGCGATGTCCAGGGCGTGCAACGCCAGCTCGTAGCAGCCGGCATGCATCACGGTCAGGAGCGGCATCGCGCCCGTCACGCCGACAACCAGCTCCGTGCCGCGTTGCCTCGCGACATCGGAATCCAGCAGAGCGACCGCGGCATCCCGTGATCCACGCAGCGCATCCCGCACGTCGTCGTCGCTCGCGCCGCCGTGCGCATCGATGAGCGCGGCATTGAGGGAGTCCGGGTCGGTGTGTGGCGCCGTCTCGTCGGCGCCGAGCGTCTCGACCACCTCAGTCATCGCCGAGCGCCCGTCCCACGTGCCCAGGTGTACGACGATGTCGCGCACGGTCCAGCCGTCGAGCCGTGTCCTCGCCGACAGGTCCACGCTCTCCACCTGGGTGAGGAAGGCATCCCAGCTGTCTCGCACGACACCTGACAGGTCGTAGTCACCATGATCGATCAGGCCCTGCGGTGTCGACGTCATGCTCCGAGCATCCCGGTTCTTGGCTGACGCCGCATCCGGAACCCCGTCAGTCGGGCAAGCGGTGTCGGCCCACCAGGACTCGGGGGCGTCCCGCCGCGACCAGCGCCAACCCCGCGAGCAGGAGCAGCACCCCGAGCCACTGCGCGCTACGGACGTTGCTGCCCAGGCCCGTGTCGGGCAGGCCCGTGGCAGCCACGCTGCCGCTCGGCTCACTGAGCCCGCTGCCGCCACCGCTCGAGCCGTCCGAGCCGGTCGAGCCGCCGTTGCCGCCGCCAGCCCCGTTCGACCCTCCGGAGCCCGACCCGCCGCCGCCGGCACTCCCGCCGCTGCCGCCGCTACCGCCCGTCCCGCCACCGGCACCACCCGCGTCGTCATCGTCATCGTCGCCGTCCGGGGGCGACGTGCCGCACTTCTTGGTCGTGAACGTGTTCTTGGCGAGGGTGATGGCGGAGCCGGCGAGCGCCCGTCCCTCGACTTCGGAGTCCGCGCCGACCGTAATGGCGGCCGCCGCCAGGATCGTCCCGACGAAGTCCGAGGACGCCCCGACCGTCGCGGCGCTCCCGACCTGCCAGAACACGTTGCATGCCTGAGCGCTGTTGATCAGCCGCACCGAGGTCCGTGCGCCGAAGTTGAGCGCAGAGCCGACCTGGAAGATGAACACCGCATCTGGATCGTCCTCGGCATCCAGCGTCACGATCCCGTCGGCACTCACGTCGAGCGCCGCGGCCGCCGCGTACACGCCGGACTGGAAGGTCTGGCCGGCCTGATCACCCAGGATGGTTGCGGTGAAGATGCGATTCTTGGCGTCCGTGAACGCCGCATCGGCTGCATGACGCGCCTCAACGGCCGCCGTGGTGTTGATCTCCTTGCTGCCGTTCGTGACCCCCGGCGGGAATCCGGTGATCGCTGTCCCGGGACTGACCCCAAGATCTCCGCCCAGGACGCTCTCGAGCGTGTTGGTGATCTCCGATCCGGCCAGGACCGAGAATGTCCCGGCCACGCCCAGATCCACAGGAAGCGGAGGTACTGCCGCGCGCGCCGGTGACGCGCTGGTCACGGCTATCGCGGCGATCAGCATGCCGGCCGCCGTCAGGCCCCCGACTATTCCGAAGCTTCGGGTCGACGGCTCGGTCAGGGTACGGCGTGAGAGCGCCATCAGGGGGGCCTTCCCCCATGGCCGGGCCACTGATTCCTCCCGTGATGAAACCTCGGAGGATCGGCAGTCAGGTGCGGGGATCGCGGTGCTCGGAAACGGGACCGCGCTGTAGATGGTCAGTCAGCCAGCGAAGCTGTGAAACTCCTCAGAGCGTAGGTCACACGTCGCGCATACCCGGGTTGAACGCGCCGCAACGCCACTACGTCAAAAAGCCGTCAGCGACGAGCTCGCGGACGGAGGCGGCATACGCGCTCCGCAGCTCGCCCGCGTCTCGCTCGAGCAACGTCGCGAGCGCGTCGAGGATCTGGCCGGCCGTCAAATCGCCGTCGCTCGCGCTGACCAGCCCGGCCTCCACCGTGTCGACCTGCCGGGCACGTCGCACGCCCTGCTGGAGTCGGAAGACGATCGACTCGGGATGCTCGGCGCCCGCAGCTCCGCGCGTCTCCTCCACGACATCGGGCGCATGCCGGAACGCCGTGCTGAGCACCGCGTCGTCGTCGAGTCCGCGCAGCAGCTCCGCGCGTCGACCCCATCCGGCAACCGACGGCCCGATGGGCGGCGCGATCTCGCCGCTCCACTCCTCGATCCGGAGAACAGGTGCAGCCGACGTCTTGCGCAGGCTCAACCAACCGAAGCCGATGGCCTCGATGCGCTCGGCGGCGAACCAGTCGAGCCAGGCGTCGTACCGCTGTACGTAGTCGGGCGCCGCGGCAAGCCCAGCATCAGCCAGCCACATCTCGACGTACGCCGATGGGTCGACCAGCTCCCGCTGGAGGATCCACGCGTCCAGCGGCTGCCCATCAAGCCACTCCCCCAGACCGTCTCTCCAGTCAGTGTCCCCATGGTGGGCCCAGTTGGCCAGGATCTGGCACCAACCGCCGTCGTTGAGGTGGGTCGCAGCGTTCTCGACCAGGTGCCGCACGACGCTGTCACCGGGCATCCCGGAGTCGCGATAGACCAGGACATCGCTGCCGGGAGGTGAGATGACAAATGGCGGGTTCGTCGCGATCAGGTCGAACTTCTGGCCGGCGACCGGTTCGAACAGGCTGCCGTCCCTGACGTCGATGTCCAGCGCGTTGAGCCCGGCGGTAAGCCGGGCCATTGAGAGGGCCCCCGGGTTGACGTCCGTCGCGACGACGCGCTCGGCATGCTGCGTCAGGTGGAGCGCCTGAACTCCGCAGCCCGTGCCGAGGTCGAGAGCCTGGCCCACGGGCTCGCGGACCGTCAGCTGGGCGAGTGACGACGAGGCCTCACTAATCCCGAGGACGTACTCGGGATCCATCGGAGCGGCTCGACCATCCAGGCCCGGGGTCGGATCGCACACGATCCACCAGTCATGGGTCTCGTCGCCGTACGGACGAACGTCCACCAACGCCCGCACCTCACCGCCGGAAGCCTGGAGCATCCCGGCCGCGATCAGGGGCTCGACCAGGCCTGGAAGAGCGGCATCGGCGCGCGCCCGCTCGACCCCGACCTGCAGGGCGAACAGCCGCACCAAGGTGGCCAGATCGCTCCCGCCGTTGGTGGCCCGCCGCGGGGGCACGGTCTGGTTGCGGCCGAGGGCGCGGTGGGCATCCTCGCCCAGCAGGGCGAAGACCGCGTCGACGGTGAAGTCCGCGCGAGTCAGCGCGGCTCGGAGGGCCTGGACGTGCGGGGCGTCGATCACGCCCCCACCTTGTCAGAGTTCGCCGGACGTGCGAACGGCGCAGACCCGGAGGTCTGCGCCGTTCGTGTTCTCGTTCGTGCCTAGGCGACGGGGACGGTCTCCTCGACCGGTCCGGCCTCCAGAGCGATCGGCCGACGCTTGGACACGTAGACCGCGATCGCGATGATCAGCGTGGCGCCGATCGCGATCGAGTAACGGATCCAGTCGTTGGCCTCGTTGCCGTAGCTGTACTTGACGACCAGCGGGACGACCAGCAGCGCCACCAGGTTCATGACCTTCAGCAGCGGGTTGATCGCCGGTCCGGCGGTGTCCTTGAACGGGTCCCCGACGGTGTCACCGATGATCGTGGCCTCGTGGGCCGGCGATCCCTTGCCACCGTGGTTGCCGTCCTCGACGAGCTTCTTGGCGTTGTCCCACGCACCACCGGAGTTGGCGAGGAACACCGCCATCAGGGTGCCGGTGGCAATCGCGCCAGCGAGGTACGCGCCGAGCGGTCCCACGCCGAGGCCGAAGCCGACGGCGATGGGCGCGAAGATCGCCAGGATGCCCGGCGTCGCCAGCTCACGCAGTGAGTCGCGCGTGCAGATGTCGACGACCTTGCTGTACTCGGGACGACCTGTGCCCTCCATGATGCCCGGGATCTCCTTGAACTGGCGGCGCACTTCGTAGACCACGGCGCCGGCAGCACGGCCGACGGCGTTGATCGCCAGACCGGCGAACAGGAAGACCACTGCGGCACCGATCAGTAGACCGACGAGGTTGGCCGGATCAGCGATGTTCAGCACGCCGGTGAGGGCCTGCTGGTCGCTGATCGACAGGGTGTCGGCGAAGGCGCTCTTGGCGGCGTCACCCTCCAGTCCCTGGAACACCAGGACCAGCTGGCCCTTGATGTTGTCGGTGAACGCGCCGAACAACGCGGTCGCGGCCAGTACGGCCGTGGCGATCGCGATGCCCTTGGTGATGGCCTTGGTCGTGTTGCCGACAGCGTCCAGCTCGGTGAGGATCTGGGCACCTTCCTCGTCGACGTCGCCGGACATCTCCGCGATGCCCTGTGCGTTGTCACTGACCGGGCCGAACGTGTCCATCGCGACGATGACGCCGACGGTCGTGAGCAGACCACAACCGGCCAGCGCGACCGCGAACAGCGACACGATGATCGAGCCGCTGCCGAGCAGGAACGCGCCGAACACGGCTGCACCGATCACCAGCGCGGTGTAGACCGCCGACTCGAAGCCGACCGACAGGCCGGACAGGATGACGGTGGCCGCGCCGGTCAGCGAGGTCTTGCCGACGTCCTTGACCGGACGGGTCTCGGTGCCGGTGAAGTAGCCCGTCAGCGCCAGGATCAGCGCGGCGAGGACGATGCCGATCAGGACCGCAACGATCGCGATCGTGCGCGGCGATCCATCGAGGTCCGCGGTCGGGTCGCCGAACAGCTGGGCGGTCAGGCCCGTCGGCGCCGGGATGTTGAGATCGTCGAACGACTTGGGCAGGTAGAACCACGCAAGGACGCTCGAGGCGACGGCCGAGATGCCCGCGGAGAGGTAGAACGAGCGGTTGATCGTCGTCAGACCCTTCTCGCCGACCCGCGGACGGGTCAGGTAGACACCGATGATCGCGGTGACCGCACCGATCGCCGGGACGATGAGCGGGAACACGAGTCCCTTCTCGCCGAAGGCCACCGAGCCGAGGATCAGGGCCGCAACCAGGGTCACGGCGTACGACTCGAACAGGTCGGCCGCCATGCCGGCGCAGTCGCCGACGTTGTCGCCCACGTTGTCGGCGATCGTCGCGGCGTTGCGCGGATCGTCCTCGGGGATGTTCTGCTCGACCTTGCCGACGAGGTCTGCGCCGACGTCAGCGGCCTTGGTGAAGATGCCGCCGCCGACTCGCATGAACATCGCGAGCAGCGCCGCACCGAAGCCGAAGCCCTCGAGCACGTCCGGGGCGTCACCCTGGTAGATCAGGACGACGGCCGAGGCGCCGATCAGGCCGAGGCCCACCGTCAGCATGCCGACGGTTCCGCCGGTGCGGAACGCGATCCGCATGGCCTTCTCGCGACCTTCATTCTGGGCGGCTGCCGCAACCCGGATGTTGGCGCGCGTCGCGAGCCACATGCCGAGGTATCCGATCAGCGCGGAGAAGCCGGCACCCAGCAGGAAGAACATCGACCGGCCGATCCGGATCTCGGCGTCACCGGGCAGCAGGAACAGGAGTCCGAAAGCCAGCACGGCGAAGACGGCCAGGGTCTTGAACATACGGCCGAGGTACGCCGAGGCGCCCTCCTGGACCGCGAGTCCGATCTCCTGCATCTTCTCGGTGCCTTCAGAGGCCTTGAGTACTTCGGCGCGGAAAACCGCCGCCATGATCAGCGCAACGACGCCGATGCCCGCAACGACCGACACGATGATCGTGTTGTCGCTCGAGAGATCGAGATCACTGGCCGCCGCAACAAAAGTCGCGTTCGCCATGAAAAATCCTCCAAGAGATGGGGTCAGACATACCACGGGCAATCAACCACCCGCCGTGACGGAGGTTACATGCCGTCGCGCCGGAAATGTCTCAGGGGTGTGTCCCAGGTCTCATACGGCGCTGCGACGCGCCTCGTCGATCGTGGTGTGCAGACCGAAGACCTTGTCCAGCCCCGTGATCTCGAAGATCTTCAGGATCCGCTCCTGGGTGCAGACAATGTCGAGCGAGCCACCGTCAGCGCGCACGCGCTTGAGGGCACCGACAAGGACACCCAGACCTGTTGAGTCGAGGAAGTCGACCTTCTGGACGTCGATGACCAGCCGGGTGTGGCCCGCATCCACCGCCGCCACGATCGCCTCGCGGAGCTTGGGCGCGGTATAGACGTCGATCTCACCACCGGCCTCGATGATCTGGAACTCATCCTCGGTGCGTGACGTCAGCGTCAGCTCCATCTGCACTCCCTCTCTCGATCAGCATTCAATCACGATCGGCGCTCCACCGCCGGTGGGCGGGACCGTCATGGCGCATCTGGGAGAATCGGTGGGTGGACCCCGCCGATCTCGTGCTGCGCTACGGCGATCGGGTCACCCATGTCGAACGGGTTCCCGAACGACTGGCCGTGATCGAGCCCTGGCCGACGTGGATCGCGCCGGCCGTACGGGAGATGTACGAGGCCGAGGGCATCACCGCGTTGTGGGGTCACCAGGCCGAGGCACTCCACCATGTGCACACCGGCCGACATGTCGTGATCTCCACCGGCACGGCCTCGGGCAAGTCCCTGGCCTTCCAGGCGCCCGCGCTGACGGGGCTCGCGGAGGGGCGGGCCGGTAGTGCCCTGCGCGGCAACCGGATGCCGACCGTCCTCTACCTCGCGCCGACCAAGGCGTTGGCCGCCGACCAGCTGCGCCGACTTGCAGGCGCCCGGGAGTTCGCCCGGCCGGCCACGGTCGACGGCGACAACTCCCGTGAGGAACGAGCCTGGGCCCGCGACCACGCCAACTACCTGTTGACCAACCCGGACACGCTGCACCACTCGATCCTCCCGGGCCACGCACGTTGGGCCAGGGCACTCGGCGGGCTGACCCACGTCGTCGTCGACGAGTGCCACCACTATCGGGGCGTGTTCGGTGCGCACGTGGCGCACGTCCTCCGTCGGCTGCGCCGAATCTGTGAGCACTACGGCGCCGACCCGGTCTTCGTCCTGTCCTCGGCGACGGTCGCCCAGCCCGAGGTGTTCGCGGCCCGACTGACAGGCCTCGAGGTCGTGCCGGTGACCGACGACGCCTCACCGCATGCCGCCCGCACGATCGCCCTGTGGGAGCCGCCGCTCCTGCCCGGCCGCGACCCGTTGAGCGGCGCCGAGACCGAGGGCGTCGTGCGCAGGGCCGCCACGACCGAGGCCGGCGAGCTCATGACGGACCTGGTGATCGGCAAGGTGCGGACCCTGGCGTTCGTCCGCTCGCGTCGCGGCGCCGAGTCTGTCGCGTCGACCGCGCAACGTCGGCTCGCTGAGGTCGACCCCGAGTTGGTCGCCCGCGTCGCGACGTACCGCGGCGGCTACCTGCCCGAGGAGCGGCGCGCCCTCGAGCAGCGGTTGCGCAGCGGCGACCTGCTTGGACTGGCCAGCACCAATGCCCTCGAGCTCGGCATCGACATCGCGGGTCTCGACGCTGTCATCAGCGTCGGCTTCCCCGGGACGCGGGCCGCGCTGCAGCAGCAGTTCGGCCGGGCCGGCCGCTCGGGCCGTGACTCGATCGGCATCCTGGTGGCCCGCGACGACCCGCTCGACACGTACCTCGTGCACCATCCGGAGGCGCTCCTCGGCACCCCGGTTGAAGCCTCGGTGTTCGACCCTGACAACCCCTACGTCCTGGGCCCTCACCTGGCCGCCGCTGCCCAGGAGATGCCCCTGACCGAGGCGGACTTCGCACTGTTCGGACCCCGCACGTCAGAAGGTGTGCAGGCGCTCGAGGCCGCCGGCTGGCTTCGGAAGAGGCCGGCCGGCTGGTTCTGGACCAAGCGGGAGCAGGCCAGCAACCTCGCCGACATCCGGTCGAGCGGTGGGTCGCCCGTCCAGATCGTCGATGCCGCGACGGGCCGGTTGATCGGCACGGTAGACGCCGCCTCGGCGGACTCGACGGTGCACGCCGGCGCCGTCTACGTCCACCAGGGCGACGCGCACCTGGTCGACGACTACGACGTCGAGCACGGGGTCGCTGCCGTGCACCGCGACGATCCCGACTACTCCACGATGGCCAGGTCGGTCACCGAGATCACGGTCACGCAGATCGAGCGCACCGTCGAGTGGGGCGAGGCGGCGATGTCCTTCGGCGCGGTCGACGTCGTCAACCAAGTCGTCTCCTACATGAAACGGAGCACGAGCGGCGGAGGCATCCTTGGCGAGGAGCTGCTCGACCTGCCGGCCCGCACCCTCCAGACCAAGGCCGTGTGGTGGACGCTGAGCCCCTCGGCTGTCACTGCTGTGCTCGAGGACGCCGACGTGCCGGGTGCGGCCCATGC
The DNA here is from genome assembly GCF_003443875.1 of Aeromicrobium sp. A1-2. NCBI lineage: Bacteria > Bacillati > Actinomycetota > Actinomycetes > Propionibacteriales > Nocardioidaceae > Aeromicrobium > Aeromicrobium sp. A1-2. The sequence goes on from NZ_CP027482.1 coordinate 2,871,800, forward strand.
CGCCGAGCACGCGGCGATCGGTCTGCTGCCGCTCCTGGCCACCTGCGACCGGTGGGACATCGGCGGGGTGTCCACGGCGCTGCATGCGGACACCGGAACCCTGACGGTCTTCGTCTACGACGGCTACCCGGGCGGTGCTGGCTTCGCCGAACGTGGGTACGAGCTGGCCGGACGCTGGCTGCGGGTCACCCGCGACGCGATCGTCGCGTGCGAGTGCGCGACCGGCTGCCCGTCGTGCGTGCAGTCGCCCAAGTGCGGCAATGGCAACGAGCCGCTCGACAAGGCTGCCGCCGTACTCCTGCTCGACGCCCTGCTGGCCAACGCCCCCGCCGACCAGTCCGACCACACCGGCCCGGCACTCAGTCAGCGAGATAGTAGTCCGGGGCCGCACGGGCCTCCTGCTCGAACGCCCACCGGTGACCCCACCACGTGCGGCTCGTCGCCCACGTCGTGATGGTGGCGACGTCGTAGTCCATCCGGCACCGACGCACCGCAGCCTCGTTGCGCTCGGCGATCCGACGTGCCTCCGCGCACGGGTCGCGCCCGTTGACGCTGGCCTGGGTCGCCGACAGGGCAGCCAGGTCGGCCGCGGCGGCGACACGATGCCGCAGTCGCACGAGACCGGCCATCTCGGTGACCACGACCGCCACCAGGACCAGGACGACGGCCAGGGTCGCGACCTGGGCCGTCGCGGCACCTCTCTCGCTGCGCCGCTTCACGGCGTCTCGATCGCGGCGACCGAGGTCGACCGCAGCTGCCGAGAACCGATGCCGGAGAAGTACGGGAGCGGCATCCGCGACCGGGCCGCGACCGAGACCTCGACGGTGCCCGCACCGATGTCGACCGACACGGTGGCCCCAGCCGGCGACTGCCTCCGAGCGACGCTCATGGCTGCCGTCTGGGACTCGCCCCGCGCCAGCATGCGAGCGGCCTCGCGGGAGGCATCCGTGATGCGGATCTGGGTCAGCCCGAGGGAGACCACCCACAGCAGGAGGAAGGTGAGTGCGACGAGGAACGGCGCGACCGTGGCAAGCTCCGCGGTCACCATGCCGCGCTCTCGCTTCACATGAGCCTCATACCGAATCCCGGGAGGATGCTCTTGATCGTGCCCCAGCCCAGGGCTCGCTCCAAGATGTCTTTGAGGGACTCGATCCAGGGATTGTTGTTGTCGAGCAGCCCGAACTTGTAGAGGACTACGGCGATCATGACGGCGCCGAGGGTACCGACTGTGTATTCCGCGGTCACCATGCCGCGGTCGTCGTGCTGGGACATCGGGACTCCTTTGCAGAAGGGGCCCGGGGCGGCACCGGCCGCCCCGGGCCGAGCGGGTTAGAACGGGAGGATGCTGGGGATCTTGCTGATCAGGTCCTCGACGAGCTTGCCGAACCACGGCGACTGCCCCACTTTGACCAGGACGCCACCGATCGTGCAGGCCCCGAGGGTGCCCACGGTGTACTCGGCGGTCGTCATGCCTCGCTCGGCTTGGTGCAGGAAGTACTTCATGGTGTGTCCTTTCGACGGGTGAATGTGTCATCCAGAAGATGGGTCCGACAGCACGGTGATCTGCGAAGCAACATCGCGGCTGGGGACGGCCGCCGCTGTGCGGCCGGTTGTGGATCAGAGGCTGAACGAGCCGAGCGTGGCGATGATCGTCGGCACGATCCCGACGAGGAAGAACGCGGGCAGGAAGCACGCGCCCAGTGGAGCCGCGGTCCTGACCGCGACCTTGCGGCTGTCCTCGCGCCGTCCAGCCCGACGCTCACGGCGCAGCTCGTCGGCAACCCCCGAGACGATGCGAGCAACGGGCATACCCGACGCCTCGGCCCGCCGAAAAGCCCTGGCGACCGGGGCCAGGGAGGGATCTCGGGTCAGCCCCCGCCAGACCGCATCCGGATCGGCGGCAATCGCCAGGCGGCTGGCCACCACGCCGAGCTCGGTGCCCAGCGGATCGGCCGTGGCCTCGGCCGCGAGCGCGAACGCCGTGACGGGAGGGCGCCCGACCGCCAGCGCGGCGACCATCAGGTCGAGGGCGGTCGGAAGCTGAGCAGCGATGCGTGCCGCACGGCGGCGTGAGGCCCCCGACTCCAGCCGACTCACCGATCTGTGCACGACCGGCGCGAGTGCGATGCCGAGCAGCGGCCCGAGTGGCATGCCCAGGATCAGGACTATCGCCACGGGCGCGATGAGGGCCGCAAGCAGCGCCGGATCAACCCCGGTGCGGTCCGCCTGCCCGCCGAAGAGGCTGCGCCGCCGGGACCTTGTGCCGCTGGGCAGCAGGCAGGACACCGCGAGCGCGGCCAGGATCGCCGCCATCACGCGGACCGCTCGGCATCCGCGGCGATCCGCTCGACCCAGGCGACGCCCAGGCACGCGAGCGCGCACCCAGCGGCAAGGCAGAAGGCGCCTGGCCACGTGCCAACGAGAACCGCGAGCGGATCACCACCCATGCCGGAGCCCAGCGCTAGACCGAACACTGGCAGGACTGCCATCAGGCGTCCGGTCGCCCGGGCCGGCGCCAGGCCCGACTCGACCTCTCGCTCGATCTCCTGATCCTCACGAGCGGTCTCCTGCAACCGGTCGAGGACGTGCGCCAACGGAGCACCGGCCCGCTCGGCAACGAGCCAGGCCCCAGCCAGTTCGTCGAGGAGCTCCGCGCCGTGCTCGACCGCCGAGGTGCGCAGCGCGACCGGAACGTCGCCTCCCAGCCGGGCCGCGTGCGCCGCGGGTGCCAGGAAGTCGAACTCGCCGGCGAGGCCCGCCAGTACACGCTGCGGTAGCAGCCCCGCGCGTAGCTCGGCCGAGATCAACCCGATCGCCGCGACGACCTCCGCGCGACGCTCGCGCAGGTTGCGCCGACGGCGCTCGGCCCGCCACTGACGTAAGCCGAAGGCCGCGACGCTCGCTCCGGTGAGCAGCAGCACCAGCAACGGACCGGTCAGCCCGATCGCGACCGCCCCGATGAGGCACGTCGCCACCGCCGACCCGACCGGGCGCCGGGCCCGCCACCGGGGGCTCCCGAGCCCGAGCCGCTGCCGCACCAGCCACCGATCAGGCGGCCGACAGAGGACGGCCGCGATCGCGGTCATGAGTGCCGCGACGACCGTCATCGAAACAACGTCTCCAGACGGGGGTAACCGGGACCCCGCTCTGCACCGGAGTGGCCCAGTGTCAACGCAGGCACGCAGGCCACTGCACCGTCCCGTCCCCGCTCGAGCGTTGCGATCTGCTCGACCCGCCGCACTCCATCACGACCAGAGGCCAGGTGGATGACCAGGTCGACGCTCGCCGCCAGCTGGCTGTGCACCGCATCCCTCGGCAGCCCCGCCGCGACCCCGAGTGCCTCGAACCGGGCTGGCACGTCACGCGGCGAGTTCGCATGCAGCGTGCCGCATCCTCCCTCGTGCCCCGTGTTGAGCGCAGCCAGCAGGTCGACGACCTCGGCGCCGCGGACCTCTCCGACGACGAGACGATCGGGGCGCATTCGCAGCGCCTGCCGCACGAGGTCACGCACCGTGACGAGCCCCGCACCCTCGACATTGGCGGGCCTGGCCTCCAGGCCGACGACGTGCGGATGGTCCGGTCGCAGCTCGGTCGCGTCCTCGACGATGACGAGACGCTCATTTGGGTCAACCGCCGCAAGCAGCGCCGCAAGCAGCGTCGTCTTGCCGGAACCCGTGCCGCCCGTGACGACGAACGCGGCACGCGCCGCGATGATCCTGCGTAGCAACTGCACAATGTCGTCGGTGAGCGACCCGGAGGAGCGCAGCTCGTCGAGGCTGAACGACCGGCGTGCCGGGACCCGCAGCGACACCAGCGTTCCGGGCCAGGCAACGGGCGCCAGGACCGCATGCAGCCGCGTGCCGTCGCCGAGCCTCGCGTCGACCCACGGGCTCGCGTCGTCAAGCCGCCGGCCGGCCTGTGCTGCGAGGCGCTGGGCCAGCCGGCGCACAGACTCCTCGTCGGCGAACCGCACTGCAGACCTCTCGAGCCCCCTGCCCCGGTCGATGTAGACCTCGTCAGGTCCATTGACCAGGACATCGGTCACTCCCGGAGTCGCGAGCAACGGGTCGAGCAGGCCCGCCCCACGGGTCTCGCTGCGGAGCTGGTCGACCAGCGCCAGCACGGTGGCGCTGCCCGCGACGTGGTGCTCGGCACGCAACGCCGCGGCGACGCTGTGCGGACTCGGCTCCGAGGTGTCGACAGCGAGCCGCCGCCGTACGCGCTCGAGGATCGGCAGGTCCGTCACGGCGCTTCCAGACCCAGGGTGTCCAGCAAGGCCCGGGCAGTGCACCGCGACGTGCGCGAGCGCCCCGGCCCGAGCCCACGGTCGAGCGCCAACCGCATCCGCCGATCCGCGCGATGCCTGGCCAGCACCGGAAGGCCCAGCACCTCGGACACAGCAGCCGGTCCGATGCCGCCGCGCCTAGCAACGCTGACCACCGCGATCGAGGACGCCACCTGCTGCAGCCGCGAGAGGACCTGCCGGGCGGCGCCCACACCGCACATGTCCTCGGCCACCAGCAGCACCGTCAGGACCGATCGACCGATGATGTCGACACCGGCGGCATCCAGATGCCTCGGCACGTCGGCAACGACCAAGTCAAAGCCACGCACTGCCGCCGTGAGGACGGGAGCGATCGCATCGGGCAGCCCCGTCGTGTCCGCCGCACTCCACGACAGCGACGACACCCCGTCGTGGAGCGGCAGCACATCGGCGAGTGACCCGGCGCTCAGCCGTCCCCGAGCGGAATCGAAATCGTGCCACCGGAGCCCCTCGGTCCGCTCGGCACCCAGCAACAGCTCGAGCCCCCCGCCGAGCGGATCGGCGTCGAACAGAAGCGATCGAAGCCCTCGCCGCCCAGCCGCGAGCCCGGTCGACACCACGAGCGTCGAGCCCCCCACACCTCCGGAGCCCCCGACCATGCTGACCAGACACGCCTCGCCGCGACCGTCCAGTGCCGTGCTCAACGCCTCCAGGATGCGATCCTCCTCGTCCGGCGCACACACCACCGAGGCGCCCAGCGAGATCGCATCGGGCCACCATCGTTGGGTGTCCCGGACGAGCAGCAGGACATGCTCGCGGCGCGGCAGGGCGGCGCCCACGAGCTCGTGGGCGAGGTCTTCGCCCACGACCACGACCGGAGCCTGCCGCCACGACCGCCGGGCAGCGGTCAGATCGGGTGCAACCTCGGCGACTACCCCCACCGCCGCGCACCAGCGCAAGGCGTCGTCTAGGAGCGTTTCGTCTGCGGTCACGACCAGGGGGGAGTCAAGATCGGGCATGTCCTCGAGCATGCGACGCGCCGATGCCGAACGAAACCAGCGGCTGTCGGCCTGTGGACGGCCAAGCCTGAGCCGGCCGGGTGTGGACCGGCCTATCCTGATCGGGTGATCCCCACGAGGTCCGCGGCGTTCTTCGACCTGGACAAGACCATCATCGCGAGATCCAGCACGCTCGCGTTCAGCCGGCCGTTCTACCAGGGCGGGCTGCTCAGCCGCCGCGCCGTGTTGCGCAGCGCCTACGCCAACTTCATGTTCGCCATCAATGGCGCCGATCACGACCAGCTCGAGAAGATGCGCGCCTACATGACTCAGATGGTCACCGGCTGGGACGTCGATGTCGTCCGACAGTCGGTTGCCGAAACGCTGCACACGATCATCGATCCCCTGGTCTTCGAAGAGGCGGTCGACCTGATCGAGCAGCACCAGGCGGCCGGGCGCGATGTCGTGATCGTGTCGGCCTCGGGCTCGGAGGTCGTCGGGCCTATCGGAGACATGCTGGGCGTCGACCACGTCATCGCCACAACGCTGGTCGTCGACCGCGGCCGCTACACCGGCGAGGTCGACTTCTACGCGTACGGCCCGAACAAGGCCGTCGCGATGCGCGAGCTCGCCGCCGAGCGCGGCTACGACCTGGCCATCTCCTACGCCTACTCCGACTCCGAGACCGACGTGCCGATGCTTGAGGCGGTCGGGCACCCGTTCGCGGTCAACCCCGACAAGACCCTGCGCCGGCAGGCCGAGGAAAACGGCTGGCCCATCCTGATCTTCGCCCGCCCCGTTGCGCTCCGCCGGCGGCTGGGTCTGGACACCAAAGTCGGCAAGGCTGCTGCCGCCGCCGTCGTGGCGAGCGCTGTCGGCGCGATCACGATGGCGTTGGTGACGCGTCGCAAGCACCGCATCGCGGCCTGATTGTGAATCGAAGCGCACAACGTTACGAATGAGTAGCCCTGTTGCCATCATCCGATGTGGCGTACACATGGAGCAAGAACTCCACAGCGGCACAGCACACCGGTACCCACGCGGCGATCACCCGTCTCAATGGGATAGTCGCTCGCCGGACTCCTTTCCACTCAGGGATTCATGAGGAGCCGCGACGACGCAGATCCAGCACGCCTGGTAGCCGAAAGTGTTGGCCAGGCGGCGCCATTCCCCCGGGGATCGGCGCCGCCGCTCTGTGAGGCGCGGCACAACTGCCGTTTCCGATGACGCGGCCAATCGCACGAACCGGCTGATAACCTCCTCGCGTGACCGACACCAAGACGACTGCCGATGACCTGCGCGAGTATTACCTCGATCTGATCAAGCGGAGCCTCACCGGCGCGCTTGCCGAGGACAATGACTCGATTCTGGGTGGCGTTCGCATGCAGGGCGCCAAGTCCATGAAGAAGCGCGCCGCGAACGCTGTCGCCAAGGCGGCCGGCCGGCTGGACCTCGAGATCAGCTACAAGAAGCCGTACGACCCCGCGGCCCGCGAGTCAGGACAGGACTGGCCGGCACGCGCCGAGTCGATGATCGGCCTCAAGCGAATGACCAACATCCAGGACTGCATTGCGGCGGTCATCAAGGACGGCGTACCCGGCGACCTGATCGAGACCGGCGTGTGGCGTGGCGGCGCGACGATCTTCATGAAGGCCAACCTCAAGGCTTGGGGCGACACGACCCGCAAGGTCTGGGTCGCCGACTCGTTCGAGGGCCTGCCTGCACCGGACTCCTCGCGCTATCCCGCCGACTCGGGCGACGAGCTGTACACCCAGACGGGACTCGCGGTCGGCCTAGAGACGGTCAAGAACAACTTCCGTCGCTACGACGTGCTGGACGACCACGTCGAGTTCCTCGTCGGCTGGTTCAAGGACACCCTGCCGGTCGCTCCGTTGGGCGATCTCGCCCTGATGCGCCTCGACGGCGACATGTACGAGTCCACGATCCAGGCGATCGAGGTGCTCTATCCCAAGCTCTCTCCCGGCGGCTTCTGCATCATCGACGACTTCGGGAGCCACGCCTCGCAGGCCGGCCAGGCCATCCATGACTACCGCAAGCAGCACGGCATCACCGAGGAGATCGTGCAGATCGACGAGTTCGGCGCGTACTGGCGCAAGACGTTCTGAGCTGAAGCCCGTCGCCCGGGTGTCAGTCGGCGGTTCTACTCATCCCTCGTGTGTCGGTGGAACACCACAGCCCACATGACCAGGCCAATCGCACTGGCCGCGGCGGCTCCCCACATCGCCGGCTCGGCACCACCGGCAAACGCTCCGGCGGTCGAGAAGACCAGAGCCAGTACCGTCGTCGCGACATCGATCACCACGGCCCGGTCGATTGCTCGCATGCCGAGCATCCCTGTCCGGAACCCGGTGATCAGGCCGAGGACAAGAATCTGTGCCGCGGCCGCCCATACGAGGTGCTGCGCAACGGACCAGGTGTCACCGAGCACTGCCCGACCCACACTGTCGGGCACCAGCACCAGAAGGACACCGTTCAGCAGAGCGGCGCCACCGGTCAAGATGGTCAGCTTGCGCACCATACGACGGACCAACGCCCGATCATCGGCCACGCGAGCGACCTCACCGACGCCGCTCGCCATCACAGCGACCTGGAACGTCATGAACGGCCGCTGGAGCAACAGCGCCCCCTGAACGCCGCCGAGTGCCCGTGCGCCCGCGATCGCCCGGATCAGGATCGCCGCGAGCAGCCCGCTGCCCTGCGTCGCGGTGTACGACACGAAGTATCGCCAGGAGAACCCCCACGTCTCCTTGAGCCAGCTGATGTCGAGGCGCGGACGCACACCACGGTGCTGCCAGAAGACGATGAGTCCGGCGAGCGCTCCGGCACCGGCCCACGCGGCGACGTAGGCCTGCAGGGAGCTCAGGTCGGAGGCAACGAGGCTCGCGATGGCGCCGAGCTGCAGGGTGAGCCAGGTGACGTCAAGCGTCAGCGCCGAGGACGGTCGCCGGGTCGCGAACCCGAGGTAGCGGCCCACATCCTGCAGCACCATCAACGGCGAGAAGACGCCGAGGATCATCAATCCCTCGCCGAGATCGCCGTCCAGCGGCCGAGCCGCCAGACCACACAGGACCAGGATGACCCCGATCGACAGTCCCAGCACGCAGGCACTGCTGATCACGTCACCGGGACGCTGCTCGGCCTCCTCGGGGTGCAGCAGCAGAGGCTCACTGACCAGCGCTCGGGCCCCACCCAGCACCACGACGTTGACCAGCAAGATGATGCCGAACAGGCCGAACGACTCGATGTCGAGGAGCTGGGCCGCGAGCAGCGCGATCAGGAAGTTCGAGGCGCCCGAGATGATCTGGTCGATCGTCGCGACGCCGAGCCGCCGGCTCGCGGACTGCTCACTGGATTTCACATGGTTCCTGGCCTGGGACATGGCGCGGGAGTCGCCCGCCTGACACAGCTTGACATGCTGCCGACACACATCGTAGGTCGTGCTCACCGTCCCCGCGGCGGGAAATCGCTCACGGCGCCGCCACGATCAGGAGTTGTCTGCTGCGGCCCCGGGCTCTGGGCTATCGTGCCGTAGTGCCGCGGGCGGCCGCTGCCTGATGGCCTCTCGCCGAAGATCCCCATCACAAGGAGAATTTCGTTGTCGACTGTCCTTCAATACCTCAAGCATGCGGCCCGCAGGGCACGCTACGCCGCACCGATCAAGGGACAGGATGGTGCCAACCTGCTCCGTCTGCAGAAGTCAGGTCGGGTCGTCTACGGCCCACACACCTACGGGATTCCGAAGGTCATGACCTACCACTACGGCACCGAGCGGGCGATCTTCGGCAGCTATTCATCGATCGGAGGAACCTACCTGCTCGGCGGCCAGCACGGCGTGGACCGGGTCACGACGTATCCGCACCGCATCAACTGGGGCATGGAAGGCGCCGGGACCGACGGCTTCCCTAACTCCGGACCCGACACACATGTCGGTTCCGATGCGTGGACCGCAGAGAACTCGCTCATGATGAGCGGCATCACGATCGGGGACGGCGCGATCATCGCCGCCGGCGCGGTGGTCACGAAGGACGTCCCTCCTTACGCGATCTTCGGCGGCAACCCCGCCAAGCTGATTCGCTACCGCTTTGACGAGGACCAGATCGCGGCTCTGCTCGAGATCGCCTGGTGGAACTGGTCCGACGAGGAGGTTCGTGAGGCGGTGCCGCTCCTCGCCGAGCGGGATGTCGATGCGTTCATCGAGCGCGCCCGAGCCAACGCAGCCCCCCGCACGCCGACGGCGGGCTAGGTGGTGGAACTTGCGTGCCCCATCGTCTGACCCTCCGTCCTCAGCGAGTCGCGGCACCTAACGCCAGGCGCCGACACCCTTGGTGAACAGGGGGCGGAGCTTCTCGATGACCTTCGGGAATCGCTTGCGCGCGCGGTCGTACTCCTCCGGGAGCACCAGACGGACGCTCTTGCCGGTGTCGGCCAGCAGGCTCCGGGCGACTGGCCTCCACGCCGACCGTCGCCAGGTGTCGTAGGCATCGGCCTCAGCGGGGACGAACGGGGACGGCAGCGTTGCCTCGAGCGATCCGATCCGGTGGGCCCGGCGAAGCTGGCGGGAGATGCGACGACCACGCGTGTCGGTGAGATATGGGTACGCCGGGGCAGGCGGCAGGACCCGCTCATGCTCGACGATCAGGCCGGCGTACTCCTTGCACAGGCCCTCTATCGCGGCTGGGTCGCCCAGTACCGACTGATCGTCGTGCTGGAACCGCACCGAAAGCCGCTCAGGTTGGGTGGCGTCGAAGGCATGGAAGTGGAACAACCGCAGCCGTTCGCCGTTGGCTGAGTTGTAGAAGCCGTCGGCATCCCGGGCCAGCGGTCGCTCCGGGAGATTGGTCACGCCGACGTTGTAGCCGGAGTGCCGCAGGCTTGCGGCCTGCCAGAGGGTGCTGCCGATGTCCATCCACTTCTGGTCCACGAACAGACCCGCCATGGGATCGTAGAGGCATTCATCGCGTAGGTGGCCCCACCACCAGTCGAGGAAGTCGCGCGCGCGGCGGTCGACACCACAGAAGCCGAGGTTGAAGACACCGACGGTGAGCAGGTGGCCCTCGTTCTTGCCGGCCTCGGGGGGCGTCGGCAACAGGAAGTGCGGGGTCAGCAGGATTCCGCCCACAGAAGCCGTCAACGCCGGTGCCAGCTCAGACATGGGAGAGGTGAGGTACGTGTCTGGATCGAGATAGAAGACCTGCTCGGTCTCCTCGAGCAGCGACTTCAGCAGCAGCGGCTTGACCGCGGTGGCGAACTCGACGAGGTCGTAGCCCATCGCGAGCGTCAAGACCTCGCGCTCGGTCAGGCCCAACGACGCGGTGCTCCGGCACACGACGCCCGCGAGCTGTGGCAGCTGGTCGTCGCGCGCGACATCAGTGAACAGGATGGTCAGCCCCGCCCCGTCTTCGTGCTCCCGCAGCGTCTCGGCCAACACAAGTGCCTTGGGCAGGTAGTTCGTCGAGAGAATCGTGCAGTAGGTGACGCCTGTCGTCATGGCCATCCCGTCGTGTTGTTCAGTGGCGATCGCCGTCGTCATGCGGCCTTCTTCTGGACGAAGATCATCAATGTCGGAGCAAGTCGTGTGGGCGTGAAGTGGTCGATCGCGGCCGCGACCCGCCACGCAACCGCCGAGCGACCGAAGTACACCGGCTCGCTGCTGTGACCGTAGACGTGGATGGCGTGGGGGGCGAATAGCCGGTTCAGGTCACCTCGGGTGTTCATCGAGTAGCGGGTCGGGAAGACATCCTCGGCCTTGCGCCCGGGCTGGAGCTTGTCGAGTATCCGCACGTGCATGCTGTTGGGGATGGCCCGCGCGCCCAGCCCGATCATGCCCCACTTGTTCGGTGTCCTAGCCGCGAACCATCCGCCCGGCTTGAGCACGCGCATGATGTCCTCGGCCAGGGCCGGCGCGTCCTCGGCGTTGACGTGCTCGAGCACGTAGTCCGCGACCACGAGATCAACCGATGCGTCCTCGAGCGGCAGCGGCTCGCCCAGCCCGACTACGTGGGCCACGTCGAGCGACGGGTTCGACGTCACGACCGGATCGACGTCGGTGCCGACCACCTCTGCGACTCGACCACGCATCCAGCGCAGCTGCTTGGAGATGCGCGGCATGGGGTCGACGGCCCAGTGCCCTCGCCCGGCGCCGAAGTCGAGCACCCGGCTGCTCTCGTCGACGAGGGCGTTGATGCGGGTGTAGAACTCGATCTGGCCGTCCTTACGCGAGTACCCGCCCACTGCCGCCTCGGGATACAGTCGGGTGAGGGTGCTGTTGGGCTCGAACTCGTCTGCGCTCATGTGTCTCTCCTGAACTCGTGGGCGTTCTGGCGAACGTCCAGTAGGGCGCCGAGCGCACATCGTTGCATGATCCTCGTGCGCGCGCGGCAACAGCGGATGGTCGGTCAGCTCGCGATCAGCCGATCGACCGCATCGATGATGATGGCCGGGTCGACGTCGATGTCGGCCTGGATGCGGTTCATAGGACTTCCGGGACCGTACGGCGTGGTGTCACCGGCGACGAGGTACGCGTACTGGGAATCGGGGATGCTGTCGGTGATCGCCCAGAAGCACGAGTTGACGTAGCTCGCTGGGAAGATCTCCAGCACCTTGACCCCGGCACCCGCGAACACGAGGTTCGTCAGCGCCGCTCCGTGCGGCGCCACGACGACCTCGGCCGCAGCGTAGTGGTCGATCTGGTCCCGCACGGACATCCCGCCAGGCTCGATGCACACGAACCCGCGATCCTCGAGCAGCGCCATCAGGGCCTCCTCCTGGACGATTCGTCGCGTGTTGCGCTGCGATCCTCGGGTGACGTAGATCCGTCGCGGCTTGTCGCTGACGTCGTGCGGCACCAGGCGTGAGCGCAGCCAGTCCACGGTCGAGCGCGGTGCGACTTCCTTCGGGTTCGGCAGGCTCGGCACCACGAGCTGGTCAGCCCGGACGGCCCGGTGCTTCTGCGTCTCCACGATGTGATGGTCGCCAAGTCCGACCAGCTCCAGCAGATCCCGCTGCCAGCCGGTCCCGGCAGGCACGTAGAGCGCATCGGCGACACGCCCCGGCATAGTCTCCTGGAAGACCCCGAAGCGGGGCAGGACGTCGAGCAGGAAGTGGTAGTAGTTGCCGCTGCCGCCGCGCGTCGCGAGCGAGACCAGCGTGCCCTCGACATGCTCGACCGGCGGCAACCTGTGGCGCAGGAAGATCGGGTGCTCACGCCAGCGGGTGATGCCGAAGTACTCGCTGGTCTCGTAGTCCAGCGTTCCGCCGGGGGTCACATTCGCGCCGTAGTCCCCCACCACGATGCCGCGGTCGATCTCCAGCGAGTACCGCGGCGCGACGTCGAACATCCTGGCCTTGTCGAACACCCAGTGCCCCGCCGGCGTGCCCTGGGCGGGCTGGCGCCGGATCTGCTCACCGACATCGAGCCGGTGCAGCGTCACGGCGTCGGGCTCGAGCGCGGCGGTCGCACCGACCGTCGCGGTGGCTCGCCGGGGCAGCGCACGTGCTCCCTGCAGACGGGACAGCGGTCGCGCCACCATGCCCGCCGCGAGGGACGCCAGTCGGTGCAGACGCTTGAGCAACGGCCACGCCGGTTGCAGCGCGTTGGGGAGCCGGGTCATGCTCCGACGGTGTCCCGCGACAACCAGGCCATGCCGAGGCGGGGCAGGAACTGCTCACGCTCGACCAGGTTGAGGCCCGCCGAGGTGAAGAACGCCTCGAGCTCCTCCCAGGAGTGTCCCGGGAGGTCGTGGTACTCCAGCACGACTCGTCGGACTCCGGCCCAGTCGGCCGGGTCCGAGCCGAGCACCATGTCGTACTCTCCACCCTCGGTGTCGATCTTGACGATGTCGGCCGTGCGTCCGCTGATCGTGAGGGCCTCGGCCATCGACACGCTGCGGACCGAGACCTTGGCGGCGTCGGCGGTCAGGTGCAACACGCCGTTGTGCCCGCTCGCGGCGCCGTTGTCTGCCAGCTCGAGCACGCCTGCCTCGCCCTGGACTGCGAGGTTGTTGCCGTGCACCCGCGCCTGCAGCGCATTGTCACCGATGTTGCGGGTGAGGTACTCCGCGGTCGACGGCGACGCCTCGTAGGAGTCGACCCGGGCGCCGGGGTGCTTGCGGGCGAAGGCGACCGAGAAGCAGCCAACGTGCGCTCCGATGTCCAGGGCCACCGGCTGCTCACCGAGGTCGGATGTGAACCACCCGAGGCGGTACTCGTCCTCGACGAAGATCTCGTAGACCGGCACGCGGGCGCCTGGGCGGTTGGGCACCGTGATGCTCGTGTCGGCGTCCATCCGGAAGACCAGCTCCTCCGGCTTGCCGGTGACGCTCTGGCGCGCCATGGCGACCAGCAGCGCGGCACCGTTGTCGAAGCCGCGAACGGTCTGACGGACCCTGCGCAGGGCGAGGGGGAGACTGCGGTTCATGCTGAAGTCCTTGTCGTGGTGAGGGAGCGGCGTGGCCGACCCGCGGGAGTTGGTGTGACGTCGTTCGACGGTGGTGGTCGGTCCAGGTTGGCGGCGAACGTCAGGGCGATCACCGACCAGATCAGACGATCCCACAAAGTATTGGTCAGCGGGCCGATTGTGCCGTAGGCGAGGACCGGATACGCGAGTCGATGGTTGATGCCCTGCCAGAACAGCGGACGGAGCGCAGTCCACAGCACCAGCAGATAGCCGAGCAGGCCGAAGATCCCCACCGCCGTGGCCACCTGGAGATAGATGTTGTGAGAGCCCAGCCCCCCGTCGAAGCCGTTGCCGAGGAACGGGTGCTCGAGGAAGAGCTTCCACGCCTCGGCCAGGACGTTCTGCCGCTCGATGTCCGAGCCGCTGGCTGACCCGTTGCCGAACAACCGACCAAGTGCGGAGTTTCCGTCCTCCTGGAGCAGCCGCCCCGAGAAGGCCAGCACGCCGGCGACACCCAGCATCACAGCGCCAACGGCGCGGATCGAGCCCTCTACGAAGGGGTAGATCACGACGAGCATGCCTAGGACCAGCAGCGCCGCACGACTGCCACTGATGTAGACGCCATAAGCGTTGATGATCGCCGCGAACCAGAAGATCCAGCGGTAGCCCGGGCTGATCTTCGCCACCAGGTACGGCGTGAGCGCTGCCGCCAGCAAGCACTCCAGGCCGAGGTAGTTGGGGTGGTACGTGAAGCCGACGTAGCGAGCGTCGCCAGCCACCGGCCCGCTCAGCAGACCCCAGCCGACGCTGAAGACGCAACCGAAAACGTACGCAGCGGCAAGCCGGACGGTGATCTTGATCTGTGGGCGCCAAATCATGAAGAAGATCGGCAGCATGAAGGCGCCTACCAGCAGCCGTGCGACCTGATTGATGCTGACCACGGGGATGGCGCTGGCGACACTGGCCACAACGCCCATCGTGAACAGGATTCCCAGCCCAAGCAGGAACAGCGGGGGGATCGAAACCTTGTTGCGCAGGAGCGTTGGCGCCAGGATCGCGATGCCGATCACGAACATAATGTCGGACCCAGTCACGTACGAAGCACCTAGGCGCAGGTCGTTGAGTGGCGCGAGGAACATCGCGAGGGTGATGGCGCCCGTGCCCACTCTCGCCAGGTCGAAGCAGACCAGCAGCACGAGAAGAGCCGCGAGGAAAACTGTGACGGCGCCCAGCAGTGGGGCTCTCGTACCGACGAACGTCAGCCCGGCCAGGACCACCAACGCAAGCAGGTAGGTCCACGACTCGCCGAGGACCCGACCCGGGAGGGTGATGCTCAGGGGACGCGCCATGCTCAGTCGGACCTTGCGCCCGTCACCGGGTCCGCTCGTGCTGCGACTGCTTGCGCTCGCCTCGAGAGGCACGACGGGGCTTGGTCGCGGCGCGCATCGAGCGGCCTGCCTCGATCTCCTCGCCGTATCCGTATCCGTAGCCGTAGCCGTAGCCGGAAACCGCGCGGCGCGGTGTCATGTTGAGCACGACGCCGACGATGCGCCCATCGACCGCGTCCAGTCGGTCGACGGCCTCCTGGACCAGGTCCTTGTCGGTCTTGGCGTAGCGAGTCACCAGCAGCACCCCGTCGGCCATTGGCGCGATGATCGCAGGATCAGCAACGGGAAGCAGAGGAGGCGCGTCGATGATCACGACGTCGTAGGCGTCGCGGACCTTCATCAGCAGGTCGCGCATGGCCTGGGTCTCGAGGACCTCGGCCGGGTTGGGCGGCGTTGGTCCTGTCGCCAGGAAGTCGACGCCGCTCTCGTGCTGCTGGATGCACTCCTCGACCGGGGCACGGCCGACAAGGACCGTCAGAACCCCAACGGAGTTCTCCAGACCGAGCAGACGGGCGACCCGGGGCTTGCGGAAGTCCGCGTCGAGGATCAGGACGCGGCGGCCGGTCTGAGCGAGGGTTATCGCCAGGTTTGTCGCGGTGACGGTCTTGCCCTCGTCGGGGACCGCGCTGGAGATCATCAGCATCTGTCGCTTGGAGTCCAGCTCCACGAACTGCAGATTGGTGCGCAGCACGCGGAAGGCCTCGACCCGCTCCCGCGAGCCCTCGTCATCGCTGATCAGAGGGTGCTTGGGCACCGATGAATCGAACGGCACGATTGCCATGACGGCGGAGTCGGTGACCTCGCTGAGGTCCTGCGGAGTCTTGATCGAAGTGTCGAACATGTCGCGCAACACCGCACCGGCGACGCCTATCAGCAGGCCGAGAATCGCGCCGACGGCGAGGTTGATCGTCAGGTTGGGGGAGACCGGGTTGGCATCGTAGGAGGCGTCTCCGGCGAGCCGAGCGATGATGGGCGATGCCTGCTCTTCACCGTCGGCGGTCTTGCCCGGGGCCTCGAGGGTCGCCACGAGCTTGACGATCTCGTTGCCCTCGGCGCGTGCAAGGTCGCGCGCGACCTGCGGGTCCTCGTCGGTGACCGTGATCTGCAGGATCACGGTGTTGGGTACCGCCGTGGCGGAGACACGGGGGCCGAGCTCATCGGGCGTGATGTCCAGGCCGACCTGCTTGATGACCCGCTGGAGAACCGCGGGGTCCTTCGCGAGGTCAGCGTACGAGGCGACCCGCTGTGCGGAGTAGATGCTGAGGTTGTAAGCGTCCAGCGTGCCCGTCGAGGTCGCCGTGACGTAGATCCGCGCCTGCGACTGGTAGGTCGGCGTGATCGCCGACGTCAGCACGGCCGCACCGATGATGCCCAGAAGGAACGACGCCACAGCAAACTTCCAGCGGCGCCGAAGCGTGCGCAGCAATTGACGTAGTTCCACTCAGGCCCTCGCTCGGGGGATCAGTCTCGCGTCGACAGGTCACCAAAGTGTAAGGGAGTGCCACCCCAGCGGGCCGCTGGCCTCGCTCGGCGGGTTGACCCGTCGATCCACCGCCTCAGTCTCCCCAGGTCGGTTGCCTAGTGGGCCCGCCCGTGAACCAGAACGGCGTCGAAGCGAAACTTCGGGGCAAGCGGGTCGTTAGGTGTCATGAGGCTGTGCGCGCGTAACGTTCAGTCAAAAAAAACCACGAAGTCCAGAAAAAATCACTCGGAGGACGAGAAACATGACGGTATTGGTCACCGGAGCCGGCGGATTCATCGGCGGGCACCTCGTTGCAGACCTGGTCAAGTCCGGCAAGAACGTACGCGCCGTCGACAAGAAGCCCCAGGACGAGTGGTACCAGGTCAGCACCGACGCCGAGAACGTCGTGGCCGACTGCGCCGACATGGCCGACGCCCACAAGATGGCGGTCGGCACCGAGGAGATCTACAACCTCGCCGCGGACATGGGCGGCATGGGCTTCATCGAGAACAACAAGGCCGAGTGCATGCTGTCGGTGCTCACCAGCACCAACGTCCTCGTCGCCGCCCGCGATGCCGGGACCCAGCGCTACTTCTACAGCAGCTCGGCGTGCGTCTACGCCGGTGACAAGCAGACCGACCCCAATGTCACGGCGCTCAAGGAGGCCGATGCGTACCCGGCCGACCCCGAGGACGGATACGGCTGGGAGAAGCTCTTCAGCGAGCGCATGGCCCGGCACTTCCGCGAGGACTTCGGCATCGAGACCCGGGTCGCCCGCTACCACAACGTCTACGGCCCTGATGGCACGTTCGGGGGGGGCCGCGAGAAGGCGCCGGCGGCGCTGGCGCGCAAGATCGCCCAGGCCAAGCTCAGCGGCGACCACACGATGGACATCTGGGGTGACGGCGAGCAGAGCCGCAGCTTCATGTACATCGACGACTGCGTTCGCGGCACCAAGGAGATCCTGGCCGGCGACAACCTCGAACCAGTCAACCTCGGCTCGTCCGAGCTCGTCACGATCAATCAGATGGCATCGATCCTCGAAGAGATCGCGGGCATCACGGTGACCCGCAGCCACGACCTGACTGCGCCGCAGGGAGTGCGGGGGCGCAACTCCGACAACACGATGTTCCACAGCATCTACGGCTGGGAGCCTTCGATCTCGTTGCGTGACGGGCTTGAGAAGACCTACTCCTGGATCTACGACCAGCTGAGTGCGCGGGGCTGACCCGGTGCGCATCACGGTTCATGACTTCTCCGGCCACCCCTTCCAGGCCGAGCTGTCCCGCAAGCTGGCCGACAAGGGTCACGCGGTCGACCACGTGTCGGCCGAGCAGTACGTCAGCGGCAAGGGCCATCTGGAGGTCCAGCCCGGCGATTCACCGACGCTGACGTTCACCGCCATCGCTTTGGACCTGCCCTTCCAGAAGTACGCCCCGCTCGCACGGTTGCGCTTCGAACGCTCCTACGCCCGTGAGTGGATCAAGCGGCTCAAGGCTGCTCCGCCCGAAGTCGTCGTCGCGTGCAACCTGCCACTGCTGTCGATGTTCCTGTTCGCCCGCTACGCCAGGCGCGCCAAGCTGCCGTACGTCTTCTGGCACCAGGACATCTACAGCGCGGGGTTGACCGATGAGCTTCGCCGCCGGCTCCCCCGGCCGCTCGCCTGGCTCGGTTCGCGCCTCTTCGTCCGGATGGAGGCCTACTGCGCCAAGCACGCCGACCACGTCGTCGCGATCGGCGATGCCTTCAAGGAGGTGTACCCCGGCTGGAAGGTCGCGCCGGCCAACGTCTCGGTGATCCCGAACTGGGCGCCACTGGACAAGGTCTTCCCAGTCGACCGGCACAACCCGATCTCGGAGCAGTTGTTCGACGACGAGAGCTCCCTCCGACTGGTCTACGCCGGCACGCTGGGCCGCAAGCACAACCCACACCTGCTGGTCGACCTGCTGCGCAACGCGCAGGACAACGACATCCCGGTCTCGATGGTCGTGATCTCCGAGGGCCAGGGCGCCGACGACCTCGCCGAGATCGCCCGCACCGAGGACGTCCCGCTCACGGTGCTGCCGTTCCAGCCGGCAGACGACCTGCCGTACGCGCTCGGCTCGGCCGACGTGCTGGTGGCGCTCCTGGAGCCCGACGCCACCAAGTTCTCGATCCCCAGCAAGGTCTTGTCCTACATGGCCGCCGGTCGGCCGATCCTCGGTCTCATGCCGGAGGACAACCCCGCCGCGCTCGACATCGTCGCCAGCGGCGGCTACGTCGTCGATCCAACCGAGCTCGGTGCCAAGTCGGCAGCGGTCTGGCTGGCAGACCTCGCGATCGAACGGGCGTTGATCGGCCAGATCGGTGGTTCGACCCGCGCGATCGCCGAGCTGAAGTTCGACGTGGAGCAGGTCTCCGACGAGTTCAGCATGATCCTCGTCCGGGCGATCGAGCTTCAGCGCACGTAGTCCGCCGACTCGGCGACACCCGAGCGGATGCGGCGCACGTCGACGTCGACCATGTCCGAGACGAGCGTCTCGAACGACGTAGCCGGGGCCCAGCCCAACTGCACCAGCGCTCTGGTCGCGTCGCCCTGGAGGGCTGCAGCCTGGGTCGAGCTCCACAGGCTGTGATCCAACTCCAGATGTGGCATCGGGTCGTCGACACCAGCGGCCGCGAACGCCGTCGTCAGCATCTGACGCAGGGTGCGAGTTGTGCCGGTCGCGATGACGTAGTCGTCCGCGCGGTCGTGCTGCAACGAGAGCCTCATCGCGTCGACGTAGTCGACCGCCGCACCCCAGTCCCGCTCGATGTCGATGTCACCCAACGAAACCTTCGCATCCCGGCCGCAGGCGATCTCGGCCGCGACCCGGGCGATCTTGCCCGCCACGAACTGGTGGCCACGGAATGGACTCTCGTGGTTGAACAGGATCCCGTTGCAGGCAAACAGGTCGTACTTCTCGCGGTAGCTGACCACCGCGTGGTGCGCGGCACTCTTGGCGATCGCATAGGGCGTGCGGGGCCGGTGGGACGTCTCCTCGTTGAGCGAGCCCTTGACATCGCCGCCGAAGACCTCGGCGCTCGAGGCCTGGAAGAACCGGACCTCGCGGCCTCCGACGTCACGATGACGCAGCAGGGCCTCCAACATCTCCACGACCGCAGTCGTGTTGGTGCGCAGGACGAGTTCCGGATCGCTCCAGCTCCTGCCGACCGAGCTGAAGCCGGCCAGGTTGTACACCTCATTGGGCGCGTGACGGTCGAGCAGCCCGGCGAACTCAGCGGAGTCGGTGAGCTCGTGCTCGACCAGCTCCACGCCGGCTAGGTACGGCGCCGTCCTGGCTGTCGACTGGCTGTCGGGACGCACCGTGCCGACGACACGCCAGCCGTTGGAGCGCAGGAGCCTGGCGAGATACATCCCGTCCTGCCCCGCGACACCCGTGATGAGCGCGGTGCGATCGTCCTGCATGCCCTACCTCTGTCTCGTGTCGACTGACCCAGCAGGGACCGATGCGGCGCCGGCGACGCTGCCGGGCGAACCGCTCTCATGGTATCCGCACCGTTGGCTAGGCTGGACGAATGCGCGTTTTCCGACAGCCGGCGACGATCGCTGTGCTTACGGCGCTGCTCGTCGCGATGGCCTTGGCGTCGTGCCGGGACTCCGGTCCCGGGACGACCAAGGAGACAAGGTACGTCGCACTGGGGGACTCGGTGGTGGCTGGGGCCGGCATCGCACGCTCGTCAGGGCCTTGCCAACGCTCCGACCACAACTACCCGTCGCTACTCGCAAAGGACCTTGAAGTCGACACGTTCGTCGACCAGAGCTGCCCCAACGCGACCACCGCCGACGCACTGAACGGGATGGAACGAGCCGACGGGATCGACCTGCCGCCGCAGCTCGACGCTGTCACGGAAGACACCGACGTGGTGACGATCAGCATCGGCGCCAACGACGAGGCCTTCATCCCGACGGTGTTCGCGTGCCGAGTCCCTGTGCACAGCACGTCGACCGACTGCGCCACCTACGAGGAACAGATCCCCGAGGCTCTCACCACGATCGAGGAGAACGTGGCGTCCCTGCTAAAGGAGATCAAGCAGCGGGCCCCCGACGCGACGATCGTGCTGGTGAGCTATCTACGACTGATGCCCGACTCCGGCACGTGCTCCACTGTGCCGATCGCGCTGGAGGACGTCCGCACCGCTGCGGAGCATGAAGGACGGCTCGAGGCCGCTCAACGCAATGCCGCCCAGGCGGCGGGGGTGCGCTACCTCTCGATGCGTTCAGCGTCGGCGGGCCACGACGCCTGTCGCGGCGCCGACGACGCATGGGTCAGCGGGGCCACCGCGGCCGAGGGCGACGGAAGCCAGCTGCACCCGCGGGCCTCGGGCATGAGAGCTGTGGCCGAGGCCCTGAAGCCAGAGATCGCGGATGCCCTGACCCCGGCCCGATGAAGTGTTGACGAGCCGGTTCGGAGTTGGCAATACCGCAGGTCACAGGCGCCGCCAGTGCTAGCATCGAGCCTCGTCCCCCCTGCTCGAACCTGAACCCAAGGTCGCGCTTTGCTGCTCCGGGCGATCGTTGAAGACGTTCGGTCCGTGTGGACGCCGCCGCCCGCTAGCCCGGGCTCCTTCGACACCAACGGTAGGAAAACATGACTCAAGAGCACTACGAGCCCGAAGTCCACTACGACAGGGTCACCGAGGCCTGGGCGCTGCTGCTGGGTGCGGAGCTCCACTACGGGGTGTTCCCGACCGGGTCCGAGCCGCTCGACGTCGCGACCGGTGAGCTGACGGCACGGATGATCCAGGCTGCGCAGCTCTCAGCGGGCCAGCGGGTTCTGGACGTGGGCTGCGGCTCGGGCGCTCCTGCGGTTCGCCTGGCGCTCGATCACGGCGTCGAGGTCGTCGGCATCACGACAAGCCAGATCGGCGTTGACGCAGCCACCGCACGGGCCGCGCGGGCCGCCGTCAGCGGTGTGACCTTCGAACAGCGCGACGGCACCGACAACAAATTCGCGGACGAGAGCTTCGATCGCGTCTGGGTCCTCGAGTCCTCCCACCTGATGCCGGCGCGAAACAACCTGATCGCGGAGTGCGCCCGGGTCCTTCGACCCGGTGGCCGTGTCGTGCTGTGCGATCTCATCCGCCGCAGGGAGATTCCATTCACCGAGGTCCGTAGTCGGCGCGATGACTTCGCCACGCTGCGCGCGGCCTTCGGAGCCGCCCGGATGGATCCGCTCGACGACTATGTCGCGCTGATGGAGGGCGCTGGCCTCGTCGTCGACACGGCCGTCGACCTCACGCTCGAGACCCTCCCGACGTTCGACCGGTGGCGCGGCACCGCCGCTCAGCACCACGACGCCGTCATCGACATCCTCGGTGCCGATGCGCTGGCCGCCTTCGAGGCGTCGTGCGACATCCTCGAAGGATTCTGGCGAGACGGCACGCTCGGCTATGGCCTGGTGTCCGCCTCCAAGCCTGCCTCCTGAGCCGATCGCGTCGCGATAACCTTTCCCCGCGCTACTCGTTGAGTCGCGTGTCCCCCCACCACCACACTTGGAGCACATGAGCATGGGAAGCCCCCGCAGCCTGGCCTCGGAGACCATCAACCGCTTTCTCGTGAGGGCCGGCAAGAACACGGACGTCACCCCCGAGACGTCGCTCTATGCCGAAGGACTCGGCCTGGACTCGCTGGAGACAGCCGAGCTGTCCTCGATGCTCGAGGACGACCTCACCAGGGACCCGTTCAGCGAAGGCATCATGGCGGCGACGATCGGCGAGATCCTCGATTTCTACAGCGCCGAGGAACCCGCCTCCGCGTGATCGAGCTGTTGCGCCGGGCGGGCCGGGACAACCCTGACCAGACGGCGGTCGTCACCCCCAGAGGTTCCACGACCTTCCACGAGCTCCAGGAGTCGGCCGAGCGAGTTGCGGCCAATCTCGTGTCACTTGGCATCGAACGTTTCGCCGTGCTGGACGACGACGCTGCGCACGTCATGGCGATCCTGGCCGGGTCCGCCCTGGCCGGTGCGGAGTCCTGCGTCTATCCGCTCGCCGCGACTGATGAGGCTGTGGCGGAGAATCGCGAGCGATTCGACCACACCCACCTGATCAGTTCTCGTGAAAGCCTGATCGCGGCCGGCGCGATCGACGCGAACGACGTGCTGAACGAGAATGGCGCGCCCCGCATCCCCGTGGCCTCCGCGGATGCACCCCTGCTCGTCATGACCAGCGGGACCACGACCGGACAGCCCCGGGCGGTCCGCAACACGTGGGACCGCATCCTGCGCCAGGTCGACCGGATCGAACCGACACCCGACCACCGATGGCTGCTGGCCTACGGGATCAACCAGTTCGGCGGGCTCCAGATCCTGATCCACGTGCTGGCCGCCCAGGCCACCCTGGTGGTGGGAGAGACGTTCCAACCGCGCGACGGACTGACTGCGATGCGCAGGTGGGACGTGACCCACGCGAGTGGCACACCGACGTTCTGGCGTTTCCTGCTCGTCGAGATGCGTGGGGACGGCGGGCCCACTCCGGAGCTTCGCCAGGTCACGATGAGCGGCGAAGCCATCCCCCCGACCCTGCTGGAGCAGGTGCGCGAGCAGTCCCCCCGAGCCAAGGTCTCCCAGATCTACGCTGCGACCGAGTTCGGCCAGGCGATCACGGTCCGCGACGGTGTCGCCGGGCTGCCGACCAGCATGCTCGACGCCAACGCCGACCTGGCGTTCAAGGTCGTCGACGACGAGCTCTGGGTCAGGTCCCGCGCCGCGATGCTCGGCTACTACGGCGAGGACCCCTTCGACAGCGACGAGTGGCGCGCAACGGGCGACCTGGTCGAGATAGTCGGCGACCGCGTCGAGTTCCGAGGACGCAAGACCGAAGTCATCAACGTCGGCGGAGTCAAGATCCACCCCCTGCCGATCGAGGACCGCATCAGCAGGGTTCCCGGGGTCGCCCTCGTGCGGGCCTTCGGTCGCCCCAATGCCATGGTGGGCGCGATCGTCGCGGTCGAGGTCGTCACGTCCCCCGGCTACCACGACGATGATGTCGATGCCCAGATCCGCGCCACCTGCGCGGACCTACCCCCAGCCGCCCGGCCACGGAGCATACGCTTCGTCGAGACCTTCGACATGACCGGCAACAAGATCAGCAGAGGTGCTCCCCGATGAGTGAAACCACAGGACGAGTCGTCGTCATCACCGGCGGAAGCCGGGGTCTCGGTGCCGGGATCGTCCAGTCCTACCTGGACTCGGGGGACCGGGTCGCGACGTGCGCCCGATCGCGTACCCCCGAGATCGACCGGTGGGAGAAGGATCCTGAGCTCGAGGGACGTTTCCTGTTCCGCGAGATCGATGTCAGCAAGCGTGACCAGACGGCCTCATTCGTCAAGGACGTCGTGGAGACCTGGGACGTCATCGATGTCCTGGTCAACAACGCCGGTGTGGCCCGCGACGGCATCCTCAGCCTGGCCACCGATGACGACATCGACACGGTCATCGACCTCAATCTCAAGGGCACGCTCGCGATGAGCAAGCTCGTGTCACGCCGGATGCTCGCCCGCGGCTCGGGCAGCATCATCAACATCTCGTCGATCGTGGGCATCTCGGGCTACCGCGGCCTCGCGGTCTACAGCGCGACCAAGGCTGCGATGGACGGCATGACACGCGCCCTCGCCCGAGAGCTCGGCTCCCGTGGCATCACCGTGAACTCCGTCGCGCCGGGCTACCTGCGCACCGAGATGTCGCACGGGCTCGACGAGGCGCAGATGCAGCAGATCATCCGCCGCACCCCGGCCGGCCGACTCGGCGATCCCGCCGACATCGCCCGGATCGTGCAGTTCCTGACCGATCCGCAGAACGACTACATCACCGGACAGACGATCGTCGCCGACGGCGGTCTCACGGCCTAGCGAGCGGGGAGGCCTCGGCGGCCCGGGTGAAGGCCAGCGAGGCGTACATCAGCCACTGGTGCACGCCTGTCATATCTCCACCCGCGTACGCCGCGAGCGCCGACCGGTAGCCATCGGGTTCGGCGGCGTGTCCTGCCTCCGGGACGGTCACGGAGGCGGGGTCGACCCCCTTGGAGACCAGCACGAGTCGCTCGGCCGCACGTCCGACGACCGCATTGTGTGTCGCGAACGCCCCGGCCGCGGCGATCTCGGCGTGCACGAGGGCCGCGACGACAAGTCCGGGTGCCGCTGTGGGCTCCCCGAGCATCGCCGCCAACGCCGTGAGCCGGGAGACTCCGGCCGGATCGACGGGCCGACCCAGGTCGATGTCCTCGACCGATCCGGCCGCGGCGATCGCGTGCATGCGGGCGAGCGCCTGGACCGGCGAGTGATTCCACACCGGGAGCAGGCCCAGCAGCTCGGTCGAGAGCCGTACGGCGGCGCGGGCCAGTTCGTCCCCTCCGCCGCCTGCCAAGGTCTCCACGTCGTACGCACTGCCCTCGAGCGTGGCGGTCGCCGCCGCGCCCAGCAGCAACGATCGTGCGGTGTCGTCGGGGGTGCTTCGGCGCAGGCCGCGGTCTCGCAGCATCGAGTCGATGCCGTCGCGGGTACCGGCATACGCCGAGGGGATGCCCTCGAGCAGGGCTGCCGAGATGAACGGATCGGACACGCCCGAAGCGTACCGGCTGCCCTCCACGCCGGACGGTAGCCTTCGGAACATGAACGACTCCCCCGAAGATCGCACAGCCAAGTGGCTGGTCGGGGATCGTCTGGCCTGCGTCCTGCACCTGGGTGACGCAGCTCTGGCCTACCAGCTCGCCGAACAGGGTCACGAGGTCCTCGTGGCCGGGGACGACGTCACCGCCAGCCGGCATCCCGACATCCAGTACGTCCGCACCAGGGGCGAGCGGCTGCCCTTCCTGGCCGAGGCGTTCGACGTCGTGATCGCGCCCGAGCTGCGCGAGCCCCCCACCGCGCTGGCCGAGTACGCCCGGGTCCTGCGACCCGATGGCCTCGTCTCGACGATCTCCCAGCGCTACGACGACTCGATCCCGTGGATGCGCAAGCTGCGCGAGATCACGGGTGACCGTGGCGCACCGCCGACCCCGGTCGACACGTTCGGCGCCTCGGGCTTGTTCCACGAGCCGGAGACCCAGGAATTCAGCACGTGGGAGAAGCTCGACCTGCCCGGCCTCATGCGTTTCGCCGAGGCGACCCGGCACCCATCGGTCGGTGAGTCGGCGCTGGCGCAGGTGCGGGACCTCTTCATGAGCTACGGCGCCCAGACCGGATTCCTGCGGCTGCGGCACGAGACGTCGTGCCTGCGGGCCAGGGTCGACAAGTCGAGCCTGGCGCAGGACGTCACGCCCCCCGACACGATGCTGCTCGACTTCCGCTGAGCAACACGCCGCAGCACCCGGTTCGCGGCAGCTGTCCGACTCAGTTCCTACTCTGGAAGGGACGAAAGGCAACCGGATGCGAACCTCCTTGCACCATGTCGGACTCGCGATGGAGTGCGAGGCCTGCGGCGACGACATCGATCTGCCCGCGGACCTCGAGTCGGGCACGGGCGTCTGCCGGCAGTGCGGCATCGCGTTCCTCGTCGATGCTCCCTATCCGGCAGCGAGGGCTCGCCGGGGCGCCTGAACAGGCCCACCCGACCTAGACTCGTGGCGTGAAGTTCCTCAACGACCTGCAGCCTTCGTACGACCTGACCTACAGCGACGTCTTCATGGTCCCGGGACGTTCTGAGGTGACGAGCCGTTTCGACGTCGACCTCGCCACCGGCGATGGAGTCGGCACGACCCTGCCGCTCGTCGTCGCCAACATGACCGCGATCTCGGGCAAGCGCATGGCCGAGACGATCGCGCGGCGTGGCGGGATCGCGATCATCCCGCAGGACATCCCGCTCGACATCGTGGCTGCGACGGTCGACCAGGTCAAGGCCGCACACACGGTCTATGACACCCCCGTGACGGTCGACCCGTCGACAACCGTCGGCGAGGCGATGAGCCTGATCCCCAAGCGTGCCCACGGCGCCGTCGTGGTGGTCGAGGACGGCAAGGTGCTGGGTATCGTCACGGAGCGCGACGGCGCCGAGATCGACAGGTTCGCCCAGGTCCGCGAGGTCATGACGACCGACATCCTGACATTCGACGCCGGCAGCGACCCCCGCACCGCGTTCAACGCAATGGCCGCGGGCCACATCGACCTCGCCCCGGTGCTCGACGGCGGACGCCTGGCCGGAGTCCTGACCCGCAAGGGCGCCCTTCGCTCGACGATCTACGACCCGGCCGTCGACCCGGCCGGTCGCTTGGTCATCGGCGCCGCCGTCGGTATCAACGGCGATGTCACCGGCAAGGCCCGGGCCCTGCTCGAGATGGGCATCGACGTGCTCGTGATCGACACCGCCCACGGCCACCAGGTCAAGATGCTCGAGGCTCTGCCACTCGTCACCGCCGCACGCGACGCCCACGAAGCAGCCTCAGGTCGCCGGGTCCCGATCGCCGCGGGCAACGTCGTGTCCGCCGAGGGCGTGCGTGACCTCGTGGCGGCCGGAGCCGACATCGTCAAGGTCGGCGTGGGGCCCGGCGCGATGTGCACGACCCGCATGATGACGGGGGTCGGCCGGCCGCAGTTCTCTGCCGTGCTGGAGTGCGCCACAGCGGCCCGTGAGGTCGGCGCGCATGTGTGGGCCGACGGCGGCGTGCGCTACCCCCGGGACGTTGCGCTGGCGCTTGCAGCGGGCGCGGCCAGCGTCATGATCGGCTCGTGGTTCGCCGGCACGCTGGAGAGCCCCGGCGATCTGCGGGTCGGCGCGGACGGCCGTCCGTACAAGGAGTCCTTCGGCATGGCCTCGGCGCGCGCAGTCTCCAACCGCACCCGCGACGCCGCGGGGTTCGAGCGGGCCAGGATGGCGCTGTTCGAGGAGGGCATCTCCTCGTCACGCATGTTCCTGGACCCGGAGCGGCCCGGCGTCGAGGACCTCGTCGACGCGATCATCGCGGGGGTCCGCTCGAGCGCGACGTATGCCGGGGCGCGCTCGGTCGCGGAGTTCCACGACCGAGCCGTGATCGGGCTGCAGAGCTCGGCAGGCTACGACGAGGGTCGCCCGCTGCACGCCAGCTGGTGACTCACAGCTGCTGCAGCAGTTCACGGGTCTGACGTACGGCGCGGTCCCACGTGAAGGTCCTGCCCCACGTACGAGCCGCTGCGACGGCGACGTCATCGAGCTGCCGTGCCTCGAGCACCGCATCGGCGAGCGCCTGTGGCGTCCAGCCGTCCATCACGACGGCATGGCCGCCGGCGACCTCCAGCGTCGCCCGCTCGGGGCCGATCACGACCGGCTTGCCCAAACTCATGCCCTCGACCACGGGGATCCCGAAACCCTCGAAGTCGGACGGGAACACGATCATGTCGGCGACCGACACGACGCCACGGAACTCCTCCTCGGGAAGGTAGGGTGCCAGTCGGACGGCATCGGTCAGCCCGCGCTGGTCCAGATCGGCCTGCAGCGCCTCACGCGCTCCGCCGACGCCCACGATCAGCAGCGGTGGCGGCGTCGCCTGCTCGGCGATCAGCGCCCACGCCTCGATGATGAGGTCGGGGTTCTTGTTGGTGTGGTGCGCGAACGCGACCGCCGGACCCGTGCGGTCGGGGACAGGCCAGGTGAGCACATGATCAGCCCCGTGATGCACCACGGCAGAACGCCGCTGCCGGGTGGAGGGGTGCAGCTCGTGCAGGTCGTGCAGGGTGCGGGCCGAGACAGCGACGTAGCCGTCGGCGACCGCGTACGAACGACCGTACGAGATGCGGCGAAGCACGCGCCGTGCACGGCTGAATTGCTGTGGTCGCAGCTCGTGGCGAAGGTCGTGGACGACGACGGCGAGCGGGCTGGACGTGCGGCGGAGCGTCGTGGACGGCATCGTGGCAAGAATCGCGTCAGGAGCAATCGCGCGGGTGAGACGTCTCAGCACCGCGGTCTGGGCCAGCGGCCGGCCCGCTGCGACCGGGCGCCGCACCGGAACCTCGTGACGTACGTGCACGTCCGGGGAGATCGTCGAGCCGACCGGCACCAGCACGTGGACCTCGTCGTCGGGGAAGGACGTCGCCCAGGCGGCGAGCAGCTGGTCGACGTAGGTCCGGATCCCACCGAACTCGGCGCACATGGCATCGACGACGATCTTCACGTACGGGCTCCTCTGGGTAACTCAGGACACATCATCGGCTCGGCGGAGTGCCACACCCTACTCCGAGCCGACCCGTAGAGTGTGACGACGTCGAGAGGACCACCATGACCGAAGAACCATCCTCCGTCATCGCTTCGCAGAATGCGTCGCACGGCGAAGGTCACGACTACGTGAAGGGTTCGCCGCACCTGAGGCACACGGTGCTGCGGTCGATGATCGACGACCAGCTTCGCAAACTCGTGCGCGAGACGATCGAGCGTCAAGGGACCTGCCACGTCCTCGAGGTCGGGGCCGGACACGGCACGTTCACCGACTTCCTCCTCGCCGCGGGCGCGAAGGTCACGGTGACCGAGGCCAGCGAGGCGAGCGCGACGATGCTCAAGGAGCGCTACGCCGGGCACGACGATGTCGCCGTGTTCTACGACCGGAGCGGCGAGGACATCTTCGCCGACGGCGAGCACTTCGACGGAGTCGTCTGCGCGTCCCTGCTGCACCACATCCCGGACTACGTCACGTTCGTCCAGCGGCTCAGCGGGCTCGTCCAGCCGGGCGGCTGGTTCTACTCGGTGCAGGACCCGACGTACTACCCCCGCCGGCCTCGTCGCGTGCACCTCGCAGGCCGTGGGACGTTCTACGCCTGGCGGCTCGCACAGGGCGACCTCAAGCGCGGGCTCGGCGCCTTCCTGCGCCGTCGCAAGGGTGCGTACTCCGACACCGACCCTTCAGATCTGGTCGAGTACCACGTCGTCCGCCAGGGCGTTGACGAGCTCGCACTCGAGGCAGAGCTCGCGCAACACTTCGACGACGTCGAGGTGTTCACCTACTGGTCGACGCAGAGCCCCGTGTTCCAGCGGCTACTGGCGCCGGCTCACCTCGGGACCGACTTCGGCCTCATCGCGCGGAAACGGCACGAGACACAGCCGGGCGGCGCTGCCTGATCCCATCGAGGATCAACGTCAGGCCGAGCTCAAACGAGGCGGAGTCGGCCCGAGCCGGCTGATCACCGTCGATCGCACCGGCGCTGTTGGCCTGCAGGTGGGTCTGCTCGTCCGAGACGTGCCCGAACACGAAGTACAGGATCGTGGTCGCCGCGGACCGTGCGAACGAGTCGTCGAACCCGCCCGACGAGATCGCGGCGGAGAGCCGCCCGTCGAGCGTGTCCGCGCCGAGGCCGAAGGCGTGCACCGTGGCGATGAGCTCGGCGCCGTCCCGATAGGCCAGCATCGCGTCGCGCAGCTCGCGGCTCAGTGCGACGGCCTGGTGGTCCCACTCGGCATCGACCGGCAACGGCCGGGTGCCGCGCTCAAGCAGCTCGTCGGCGACGGCCGCCAGCAGCGCCTGCTTGTTGGCGAAGTGGTGGTAGAGCGCACTGGGCTGCAGTCCGAGCTCCGAGGCGATGCGCCGCATCGACATGTCCGGCAGGCCATACATGTCGAGGACGTCGACCGCACGCTCGACGACGTCTGAACGGTGATAGCGCACGCGGACCTCCGGGATTGACAGCGCCGACAGCCTATACGCTAACCTGAACGCCGTTCACCTGACCACCGTTCAGGTATCGTCCCAGGAGCCTCCATGACCAACACCACCACCCCCGTGCGCAAGCAGGGCATCTCGACGACGGACCTCGCGCTCATCGCGACCTTCGCCGCGTTGATCGCCGTCTGCGCGATCCTCCCGTCGTTGAGCGTCACCGGGGTCGGGGTGCCGTTCACGCTGCAGATGTTCGGAATCTTCCTGGCCGGCTCCGCCCTCGGCGCGCGGCGCGGATTCCTCGCGGTGCTGCTGTACCTCGCGGTCGGCACGGCTGGCGTCCCGATCTTCGCCGCCGGCCAGGCCGGACCGTCGGTGTGGGTCGGTGCCACGGGTGGATATCTGGTCGCTTTCCCGATCGCGGCATTCATCGTCGGCCTGGTCGCCACCCGCGTGGCGCGCACCAATCCGGCTGCCTTCACGGTTGTGGTCTCGACCGCCGCCGCGATCGTCACGGTCGCGGTCGTCGGCACGCTCGGCACGCTCGGCATGGCGATCAAGCTCGACGTGGGCCTGGGCGTCGCCTGGGGCTACGCGACACCATTCTTCATCGCCGACATCATCAAGGGCGTGCTCGCCGCCGTCGTCGCCGCGGCGGTCCTTCGCGCCTTCCCCCAGCTCGTCGCCAAGCGCCGGGCGTGACACCTGCAATCGTGCTCGACGAGGTCGCCGTCTCGGTGCCCACACCGGACGGCGACCTCGCGATCCTGCGCCCGACGACTCTGCACCTGACCGAGCGTCGGATCGGGCTGATCGGCAGCAACGGATCGGGCAAGTCGACCGTTGCGCGACTGCTCAACGGCCTGATCGAGCCGACCACCGGTCGGGTGACCGTCAACGGGCTCGACACCGTTCGCGCCGGCGCCGCGGTGCGCAGGCAGGTCGGGTTCGTGTTCACGGACCCGAGCGCACAGCTCGTCATGCCGACGTGCGTCGAAGACATCGCACTGTCGCTGCGCCGGACCATCAAGGACAAGCGGCAACGGACCGAGAGGGCGCGCGCGATCCTTGAGCGGATCGGGCTCGCCGACAAGGCCGACACGAGCGTCCACGCACTGTCTGGGGGTCAGAAACAGATGCTGGCCCTCGCCGGGGTGCTGGCGACCGATCCGGACATCCTGGTCGCCGACGAGCCGACGACACTGCTCGACCTGCGCAACACTCGACTGATCGCCGACCAGATCTTCTCCCTCCGCCAGCAGGTCGTGCTCGTGACGCACGACCTGGAGCTCGCGGAGCGTTGCGACCGGGTGCTGGTCGTCGATGACGCCCGCATCGTGTTCGACGGGGCGCCGGTCGAGGCCGTCCGTCACTATCGCGCGCTGGTCGACCGGTGAGCCAGTTCCTGCTGGGCAACTACCGTCCCGGTTCGACCTGGGTGCACCGGTTCCCGACCGGCCCCAAACTCGCCTGCCTGGCGATCTTCAGCATCGCGACCGTCGTAGTTCCGGGCATGTGGACCGCCGTGGCGTTCCTCGGTGCCGCACTGCTCCTCGCAGCGTGGACACGGATGCCGTTGCGCGGCACCCTGCGTGCTCTGCGGCCCCTGCTGCTCGTGATCGCTCTGGTGTCGGCATTCCAGGTCTGGCAACGCGGCTGGCCCACGGCGATCCACGTGGTTGCCGGGCTCGTCGCGGTCATCGTGGTGGCGCTGGTCTTCACCGCGACCACCTCGATCGACTCGATGCTGGACACCATCACCCGCGGGCTCGGCCCGTTTCGCCCGATCGGCGTCAACCCTGAACGCGTCGCACTGGCCTTCTCGCTCATGATCCGTGCGATCCCAGGCATCCTGGAGATCGCGCACGAGACCCGGGCCGCGGCCAGGGCACGGGGGCTCGAGCGCAGCCCGCGCGCGCTCCTCGTGCCGATGGCGATCCGTACGGTCGCCCACGCGTACGACACCGGTGCGGCACTGCACGCGCGCGGCATCGGGGACGACTGAGGCCGCAGTCGCGGTAGCGTCTGCCGGATGGACAACTTCACGACGGCCGCAGTGGTGGTCGTGGTCCTCGTCGCGACCGCGGCCTTCGTCCGCTGGCGACTCCTGACGAGCCGCCGCACGCTCGGTTCGCCGGCTGACCGGGCGACATACCGGACACTGCACACCGCGTCGCTGGCGGCACCGGCGCTGCGGCTGGGGCTCGACAAAGACAGCGCGACCAGGGCGATCCCGCACGTCCGTGCCCTACTTGGCACCTCGACCGTCGCGATCACCGACATGCACGGACCCCTCGCGTGGGGTGGCCAGCGACGCGAGGTCGACGTCGAGGTCCTGATGTCGGACGCGCTCGCGCGGGGCACGACGCAGGCCTCGGACCGCGTCATCGTGGCTCCGCTCTCGGTCGAGCAGCGCGTCGTCGGAAGCATCGTCGTGATCAGCGACGAGGCCTCCGCCGGGCTCGTCCGCGCGACGACCGAGGTGGCCCGGTGGATGTCGAGCCAGCTCGAGCTTGCCGAGCTCTCGGAGTCCCGCACTGCCCTCATGGAGGCCGAGCTGCGGGCGCTCAGGGCCCAGATCTCGCCACACTTCATCTACAACTCGCTGGGTGCCATCGCGTCATTCGTGCGGACCGATCCCGAACGTGCGCGAGAGCTGCTGCTGGAGTTTGCGGACTTCACCCGCTACTCGTTCCGCGAGCACGGCGAGTTCACGACGCTGGCCGAGGAGCTGCGCTCGATCGAGCGCTACCTGGTGCTCGAGAAGGCGCGCTTCGGCGACCGGCTCCGCGTCGTCACCCGGGTCGCCCCCGAGGTGCTGAGCGTGACACTCCCCTTCCTCTCGGTGCAGCCTCTTGTGGAGAACGCCATCCGCCACGGGCTCGAGGCGAAGGACGGTGACGGCACGCTCACGGTCATCGCCCTCGACGAGGGCGCCGAGTGCGTGATCACGATCGAGGACGACGGGGTCGGCGCGGATCCCGACGTCGTACGGGACGTGTTGATCGGACGGACGACCAGCGGCTCGGTCGGCCTGGCCAACGTCGACGAACGGCTCCGGACGGTCTACGGCGACGAGTACGGCATCGTCGTGGAGACCGCGCCGGGGCTGGGCACCAAGGTCACGCTGCGGTTCCCCAAGTTCCGTCCCGACGTGCCTGCGGCGAGCTGACCGACTTGTGGTCCCGATCACACCCCGACAGGATCGGGACATGGCCGTGTCCCTGAACGCACTCGTGGTCGACGATGAGCAACCCGTCCTCGACGAGCTCGTGTGGCTGTTGGGGCGCGATGTCCGGATCACCTCGGTCCGGGCGGCCCGCTCGGGTGCCGAGGCCTTGCGGATGCTGGAGGCCGGCGACATCGACCTGGTGTTCCTGGACGTCGCGATGCCGGGCCTCAGCGGTCTCGACATCGCCCGGCTGCTGGGACGATTCGCGACTCCACCGCGGATCGTGTTCGTCACGGCGCACGACCAGCACGCGGTCGAGGCGTTCGAGATGAACGCCGTCGACTACCTGCTCAAGCCGATCCGCGAGGAGCGGCTGCGCGAGAGCGTGCGTCGCGCCTGCGCGGACACCGACTCGCCCGCACCCGAGACCCAGGACTCGATCGCGGTCGAGCTCGGGGGTGTCACCCGATTCGTCTCGCGCCGCTCGGTGTCCTACGTCGAGGCGAGCGGCGACTACGTCCGTCTGCACACTGCGGACGGGCCCGGCCACCTCGTACGGGTGCCCATCGGGACGCTGGCCGACGACTGGTCCGATGCGGGGTTCGTCCGCATCCACCGCAGCCACGTCGTCAACCTTGCGCACGTCCGCGAAGTCCGGATCAACGGCGGTCGGTGCAGCGTCCTGGTCCCGGTCGGCGACGACCTCGTCGAGCTCGTGGTGGCACGGCGTCACACCCGGACGCTCCGCGAGATGCTCCACGAGCGCGCGCTGTGACCGAGCCCGTCGGGCGGGTCAGGGTCACCAACCCGCTGACGACCGCCCCCTCCCACGTGCGCCGGAGCATCCGGCAGGAGATCGACGAGTCGACCGGTGTCGGCGAGGTCTACATGCGTTCGCTGATCCGGTCCCAGCTCCGCGCCGCGCTGACCGTCGCGATCACCCTGCTGCTGTCGATCGGGGCATTGCCGCTCGTGTTCCTCGTCTTCGACTCGGTGACCGAGTTCCGAGTCGTGGGGGTCCCGCTCCCGTGGCTGATCCTCGGAGTCGCGGTCTACCCGGGACTGTTCGCACTCGGTTGGCTCTACCTGCGCCAGGCCGAGCGAGCCGAACGAGACTTCGCCGAGCTGGTCGAGCCGGACTCGCAGGACCAGCCGGACCACCCGTGAACTCCACGTACGGCGTCATCGCGGTGGCGCTGGTGTCACTGGCGACCCTGGGGATCGGCGCGTTCGGCCTGCGGCTCAGCCGTACGACCAGCGACTTCTACGTCGCCTCTCGCTCGGTCAGCCCGGTCTGGAACAGCTCGGCCATCGGCGGCGAATACCTGTCGGCAGCATCGTTCCTGGGAGTCGCCGGACTCGTGCTGGCCAATGGTGCGGACATGCTCTGGTACCCGATCGGCTGGACCACGGGCTACCTTCTGCTCCTGGTGTTCGTGGCGGCTCCCCTGCGCCGCTCGGGCGCCTACACGATCCCCGACTTCGCTCAGGTGCGGCTGCAGTCGATCGGTGTGCGCCGGGTCGCCAGCGTGCTGGTCGTCGCGGTGGGCTGGCTCTACCTCATGCCCCAGTTCCAGGGCGCCGGCCTGACCCTTCGCACCGTGACGGGCGCACCGACCTGGGTCGGCACCGCAGTGGTCGCGGTCATCGTCGTGATCAACGTCGTCTCCGGCGGCATGCGGAGCATCACGTTCGTCCAGGCGTTCCAGTACTGGCTCAAGCTCACTGCGCTGCTGATCCCGGTGTTCTTCCTGGTCCACGCCTGGACCGATGATGGCCGGCCCTCGCCCGTCGCCCCGGAAGCGTGGTTCCAACCATTCGGCGAGGCCAACGGGCCCGGGCTCTACCTGACGTACTCCGTCATGGCCGCGACCTTCCTCGGCACGATGGGCCTGCCGCACGTCGTGGTGCGTTTCTACACCAACCCGGATGGCCACGCCGCCCGCCGGACGACGCTGATCGTGCTGGCCCTGCTGGGAACGTTCTACCTCCTGCCGACGATCTACGGCGTGCTCGGCCGGGTCTACGCCTCTGACCTGCTGGACTCAGGACGCACTGACACTGTCGTGCTTGAGCTGCCGAGCCGGATGCTCGGCGGCAACACCGGCGAGCTGCTCGCAGCCCTGCTGACCGCCGGCGCGTTCGCCGCCTTCCTCTCGACCTCGTCGGGCCTGACGATGTCGATCGCCGGGGTCGTCGGTCAAGGGCTCAACCGTGGACTGGGAGCGTGGCCCGGTCTGGGCTGGGCGCGCGGCCTGTCGACCATCACGGCCCTGCGGCTCGGCGCGGTCGGCGGGGTCGTGGTGCCGCTGATCCTGGCCCTGTCCGCTGAGCGCATCGCGGTGGCCAATTCCGTGACGTTCGCGTTCGCACTAGCGGCGTCGACGTTCTGCCCACTCCTGGTCCTCGGCATCTGGTGGCGCGGGCTCACCGCACGCGGAGCGATCGCCGGGTTGGTCGGCGGCGGTCTGTGCGCCGGCATCGCGCCGATCATGACGATCGTGTGGGGACCGGAGGGCTGGCTCGGCGTGCTGATGAGCCAGCCGGCGGCGTGGTCGGTGCCCGTCGGCTTCGGTCTCATGGTGGGCGTCTCCCTGCTGACCCGCAGCGACATTCCGCCCAACGTGGCCCGCACGATGGTGCGGCTGCACACACCCGAGCGGCTCGAGGTCGATCGACGGGGCTGAGCCCCGACCGCTCGTCGTGCGAGGGCGACCGTTCGTCGGGCCTCCGCGACCGTCCGGCGCAGCGGCCCCTCGCGCCCATCGCAACTGCGGTCCGGTGATCTGGCTCACAACTCTGCAGGTCCGTACGTTCGGGACCGCGGCATCCACCTGTCGCCCTGCCCCAGAAAGAGGTGACACCGTGACCGAAAAGATCTCCGACGAGGCCCATGCGGCTTATCAGCGCATCAACGCCACGGACGACTTTGCCGAGCTGAAGCGCTCCTACTTCGGCTTCGTCGTCCCCCTGACCATCGCCTTCATGGCGTGGTACCTGCTGTACGTGCTCATGTCGATCTACGCAGGCGGCTTCATGGGCCACCGACTGTTCGGCAACATCAACGTCGCCCTCGTGTTCGGGCTGCTGCAGTTCGTCACGACCTTCGGCATCGCGATCTGGTACGCGCGCTTTGCCGCGGAGCGGATGGACCCCATCGCTGACCGGCTGCGCGCCGAGTACGAAGAGGAGATCGAGAAATGAGCACAACCCTCCTGGCCGCGGAAGAAGGTGGCAACCAGGCCCTGACCGGGTCACTGTTCATCTTCATCGTCCTGATCACGATCGGCATCACGTTCTGGGCGAGCCGCAACAACAAGACCGCTGCGGACTACTACGCCGGCGGACGCAGCTTCACCGGTGTGCAGAACGGTTTCGCCGTGGCCGGCGACTACATGTCTGCCGCATCGTTCCTGGGCATCTCTGGCGCGATCGCACTGTCGGGCTACGACGGATTCCTCTACTCGATCGGCTTCCTGGTCGCGTGGCTCGTCGCACTGCTGCTCGTCGCGGAGCTGCTGCGCAACTCCGGCCGTTTCACGATGGCCGACCAGCTGGCCTTCCGGATGCGGCAGCGGCCGGTTCGCACCGCGGCCGCGACCTCGACGGTCGTTGTCTCGATCTTCTACCTGCTGGCCCAGATGGTCGGCGCGGGCGCTCTCGTCGCCCTGCTGCTCGGCGTCGACAGCCAGACCGCGAAGAACCTGACGATCGCCGGAGTCGGTGTGCTGATGATCTTCTACGTCACGGTCGGTGGCATGAAGGGCACGACCTGGGTCCAGATCGTCAAGGCCGTCCTGCTGATGACCGGCACGGTGCTCATCACGGTCCTGGTGCTCGCGAAGTTCAACTTCAACATCAGCGACATGCTGGGCCAGGCCGCGGATCGCAGCGGCGCTGGCAAGGCGTTCCTCGAGCCCGGCCTCAAGTACGGCGTCTCGACCGAGAGCAAGATCGACTTCATCTCGCTCGGTCTCGCCCTGGTGCTGGGCACCGCCGGGCTGCCGCACATCCTGATCCGTTTCTACACCGTCCCGACCGCCCGCCAGGCCCGCAAGTCGGTCCTCTGGGCCATCGGCCTCATCGGCACGTTCTACCTCATGACGCTGGTGCTGGGCTTCGGTGCCGCGGCGCTGGTGACCGGCGATGCCAAGGACAAGATCGCGGCGTCCGGAGGCAACCTGGCCTCGCCGCTGCTGGCCGAGGCTGTGGGCGGCGGCGCCGGATCAACCGGTGGCGCCCTGCTGCTGGCATTCATCTCGGCCGTGGCATTCGCCACGATCCTGGCCGTCGTCGCAGGTCTCACGCTGACCTCGGCGTCCTCGGTGGCGCACGATCTGTACGCCAACGTGTGGAAGAAGGGGAAGGTCACCGAGAAGCAGGAGGTCAAGGTCGCCCGCCTCGCGGCGCTGGTGATCGGCGGCATCGCGATCGCGCTGTCGATCCCGGCCCAGAAGCTCAACATCGCATTCCTCGTGGCGCTGGCCTTCGCGGTCGCGGCATCGGCGAACCTGCCGGCGTTGCTGTTCAACCTGTTCTGGCGCAAGTTCAACACCCGCGGCGCGGTGTGGAGCATCTACGGCGGCCTGATCTCGTGCGTGACCCTGGTGATCTTCTCGCCGGTCGTGTCCGGCTCGGACACCGCCATGATCACGGGCGCGGACTTCAGCTGGTTCCCGCTGGCGAACCGGGGGATCATCTCGATCCCGCTCGGCTTCTTCTTCGGCTGGTTGGGCACCATCACGGCACCTGACGCCGATGCCGAGGCGCGCTACGTCGAGCTCGACGTACGGTCGATGACCGGCGCCGGCTCGGAAAAGTAGGCCAGGGGTCATGCGCGGTGGGTTCGGTCTCGGGGGCCGGACCCACCGCGTTGGCAACCCTGCCGCAACCCGCGGTCCGACATCTTGTGGGCTGCGACACAATGCAAACTGACGTCGACGAACCAGGAGCACGACCGTGACCGAGCAGAACATCAGCAACCTGTCGCACGAGAATCGCACGTTCGACCCGCCCGCGGAGCTGGCGGCGAACGCCAACGTCAAGGCCGAGGTCTATGCCGAGGCCGCGGCCGATCGTCCCGCCTTCTGGGGCAAGCAGGCCGAACGGATCAGCTGGGGCGAACCCTTCACGGAGGTGCTGGACTGGTCCAACCCGCCGTTCGCCAAGTGGTTCGTCGGCGGCACGCTCAACGCGGCGTACAACTGCGTCGACCGGCACGTCGAGGCGGGCAACGGCGAGAAGATCGCGCTGCACTTCGTCGGCGAGCCCGCCGACGACACCCGCGACATCACCTACGCCGAGCTGCAGGACCTGGTGTCCCAGGCCGCCAACGCACTGATCGACCTGGGTGTCCAGACCGGCGACCGGGTCGCGATCTACCTGCCGATGATCCCCGAGGCCGTCGTCGCGATGCTGGCCTGCGCACGGCTGGGCGCCCCGCACACCGTCGTGTTCGGAGGCTTCAGCGCCGATGCGCTGAGCAGTCGCATCCTGGACTGCGAGGCCAAGGTTGTCATCACCGCCGACGGCGGCTACCGCCGTGGCGCGCCCTCGGCGCTCAAGCCCGCCGTCGACGAGGCGCTGCTGAAGTGCCCCGACGTCAGCGGCGTCCTGGTCGTCCGGCGCACCGGCGAGGACGTGGAGTGGACCGAGGGTCGGGACGTGTGGTGGCACGACACCGTCGACCAGGCCTCCAAGGACCACACCCCCGAGATGTTTGACGCCGAGCACCCGCTCTACGTCATGTACACGTCCGGCACGA
The DNA here is from genome assembly GCF_003443875.1 of Aeromicrobium sp. A1-2. Classification (NCBI taxonomy): domain Bacteria; kingdom Bacillati; phylum Actinomycetota; class Actinomycetes; order Propionibacteriales; family Nocardioidaceae; genus Aeromicrobium; species Aeromicrobium sp. A1-2. Next base: position 2,910,857 of record NZ_CP027482.1, read on the forward strand.
CCGGCTCCCCCAAGGGCATCCTGCACACGACCGGCGGCTACCTCGTCCAGTCGGCCTACACGTTCGGGGGGACATTCGACTACAAACCCGAGGACGTCTACTGGTGCACCGCCGACGTCGGCTGGGTCACCGGCCACTCCTACATCGTCTACGGGCCGCTGGCCAATGGCGCGACCCAGGTGCTCTACGAGGGCACCCCCGACACCCCCCACAAGGGGCGCTGGTGGGAGATCATCGCCAAGTACAAGGTCTCGCTGTTCTATACCGCGCCGACTGCTGTGCGCACGTTCATGAAGTGGGGCGAGCAGATCCCCGCGGAGCACGACCTGTCCTCGCTGCGGATCCTGGGGTCGGTCGGTGAGTCGATCAACCCCGAGGCGTGGATCTGGTATCGCGACAACATCGGCGGCGGCCGCACTCCGATCGTCGACACATGGTGGCAGACCGAGACCGGCGCCCACATGATCAGCCCGCTACCGGGGGTGACGTCGACCAAGCCCGGTTCAGCGATGACTGCGATCCCCGGCATCGCCGCCGAGGTCGTCGATGACGCCGGCAACCCCGTCTCCAACGGCGAGGGCGGCTACCTGGTCATCACCGAGCCGTGGCCGTCGATGCTGCGCACGATCTGGGGCGACGACGAACGCTACAAGGAGACCTACTGGGCGCGCTGGCCAAAGTACTACTTCGCCGGCGACGGTGCCCGCAAGGACGAGGACGGCGCGATCTGGCTGCTGGGCCGCGTCGATGACGTCATGAACGTCTCGGGCCACCGGCTGTCGACGACCGAGATCGAATCGGCACTCGTGTCGCACCCCAAGGTCGCCGAGGCTGCCGTGGTCGGCGCGACCGACGACACCACGGGCCAGGCCGTTGTCGCCTTCGTGATCCTGCGGGAGTCCGCCGGCGACGGTGGCGAGGAGATCATCAACGAGCTGCGCAGTCACGTAGCCAAGGAGATCGGGGCGATCGCGAAGCCCCGTCAGATCCTGGTCGTGCCCGAGCTCCCCAAGACCCGCTCGGGCAAGATCATGCGCCGGCTTCTGCGCGACGTTGCCGAGAATCGCGAGGTCGGCAACACCAGCACGCTCGCCGACGCAGGAATCATGGACAAGATCACCGCCGGCATGCAGGGTGCCAAGGAGGACTGAGCGTCACGGTCCAGTGCGACCGAGCGCATGGAGACCACGTCGCGGCCGGGCCACACGCCCGGCCGCGGCGTGGTTTTCGCCACGTCCACACGCTCCGGACAGGCCCCGTTCAGGTTCGCATCAGGTTCGTGTGGGCATCCTGAGATCATGAATGACCCCGCCAACATCCCCGCCACGACCCCGACCGCCACCAAGCGTCACATCAGCGCAGACGTTCTCATTGGTGTGGGCCTGATCGGGTCCGCGGTGGTCGGCAAGCTGGCCTGGAGTGTCTCCGACGGCGGCCTGCTCGCCGCGCTCGGCGCACGCTGACCTGCGCGATCCCCTGAGTCACTTGTAGGCTCGCGGGTATGAGCACTGTGGAAGATCCGACCATCGGGCGCCTGGTCGCCGACGCCAGCCGCGACATCTCGGCACTCGTGCAGTCGGAGATCAAGCTGGCCAAGACCGAGCTCAAGGTGAGTGCAAAGGCCGGCGGCATCGGGGCGGCGTTGTTCCTGATCGCGGGCTTCTTCGGGCTGCTGATCATCATCCTGCTGTCGATCTCGATCGCCTACTTCATCACGATGGCCGGACTGGACCCAGCGTGGTCGTTCCTGATCGTGGCCGGCGGCTACCTCGTGCTTGCCGTGCTGCTGATCGTGATCGGGATCTCCAAGCTCAAGAAGATCCAGGCTCCCGAGAAGACAATCTCCACCGCCAAGGAGATTCCTGCCGCCCTGAAGGGTCGTTCAAGCTAGCCGGTCCGGCCGGCCGCCATCCGCCCCACAGCCCCGACAAGGGCCACCAGGGCCCCGATGACGGCGAGCACCACCAGCCAGGCCGACAGCGAGTCGGCCGCCCGATCGACCAGCAGCTTCTGGACCGTGCGGGCGAACGCCGACGGGGCGGCCGTGTGATCGAGCAGCTCCTGCGCTGCGGGGCCGCTCGAGATCCACAACAACCCTGCGACGACGACTGCTCCGGCGCCGAGGCCGCCGACGGCAACTGACTTGCGACGCGCGAGCACGACGCAGACCAGGGCCCCGGCCAGAGCCATAGCCGCACCCATCAAGCTCAGGCGCCCGGCGCCCTTGAGCCGCTCGACCGAGCGTCGTTCCTGTGCATCACTCACGACCGGCACGACCACGCTGTCGGGTGATGACAGCGTGACGGGGAGCTGGTCGGTGACCCGCTTGACGACGAAGGCTGCCATCGGCCCGATGTCGACCGCCAGGACCCGCGGGGTCGGATCGGCGAAGGCGGAGCGATGGAAGCTGCGCTGCGTCTGCTCCCAGGCGTCGACGAAACCGGGCTGGTTGCTCGCGCCCCCCGCGACCTCGGTCAGCGCCGCGGTGGCGGTCGACCGCAGGGCCGAGGGCAGGAGTCCCTGCGCCGTGAGCTCATCGCTGAGGTATGCGGCGAAGGCCCCCTGCAGCTCGTTGTCCGTGGCCAGGGTGCTGCTGAATGCGACGTAGCCGTCTTCGTTTGCGACGTGCGTCGAGATCCAGAGCAACGGGAGCGTCACCAGGAGTGCCACCAGCGCGACGGCTCCGCCCATGACCGACAGCAGGGACCGCATCAGGCACACCCGCCGGTCGAGACCTGCTTGGACGCGGCGACACCGGCGCGCGCATCGTCGGCGACCTGCTTGGCGGTCAGCGCGTAGCCGGTCGAGTCGTCGGTGATCGAGGCCGCAAAGATCACGCCCAGGACGTCGCCGCCCTCGGACACGAGCGGTCCACCGGAGTTGCCGGAGCGCACCAACCCGCGGACCGAGAACGTCTCGCGGACGACCTGTCCGCGATCGTAGATGTCCGGGCTCCGGAGCCGCATCTCGTTGCGGATACGTGCCGCGCGAGCATCGAACGGACCGTTCTCGGGGAACCCGAGAATCGCGGCGGAGTCTCCCGCCTTGCCGCTGGTGTCGAAGTTCAGCGACGGGATGTTCAACCCGTTGACTGCCAGCACCGCGACGTCCAGCTCGCGGTCGAACAGAACCACACGGGAGCTGATGCGCCTCCCGTCCACGATGACGAACGGCTCACTGACACCCGCGACGACGTGGGCATTGGTCATGACCCGCCCGTCGGAGTAGGCGAACCCGGAGCCTTCGATGCCCCGCTGGCAGTTGGCCTCGCCCAGAATCTTCACCACGCTGCCCGAGGCCTTGCGGACTCCGGCACTGGCGAGCGTCGCGGCGTCGGGCGGACCGACCGGCGCAATGTCCTCGCTCTCGAACGGATCGATGTAGCGAGGGAACAGATTGGCGTCGAGAACCTTGTTGAACGCGCGCAGGACCGACGTCGCCCGGTTAGGCATGACGCTGTCGACCCGGTCGAGAATCACCGAGCCGCGCGACGCCGTCGACAGGTAGGGAATCGAGGTCCCGCTGACCGAGTAGCCGAGCGCCCAGCCAGCGAACAGCACCGCGACCATGCTGAGCGCGCTGCCACCGACCGCGTCGACCCAGCGGAGGGGCCGCCACTTGAGCCCGTTGCGGAGATCCGTGCCGACGTACGTGCCGATGCCCTGCCCGATCGCACCCGCACCCACGACGAGGCCCAGGGCCAGGAGGGAAGAGCTCAGGGTCGGCGTGCCGCCGGAGAGGAACCGAGGGACGATCGCGATCGCGAGCAGACCACCGACCAGCAGCCCGACCGTCGCGATCAGGTTGACGACGAAGCCCTGGACGTAGCCCGAGATCGCGTAGGCGAAGAGGATCACCAAGAGGATGATGTCGAGGGAGTTCATGGGAACTCAGGCAGGGGTCGGGTGACGCTGTCGTCCCAGGGCTGCTCCCAGCCGAGCCGCTCGAACAGGCGCGAGACGACACCCGCCGTGAAGCCCCACAGCGGCACACCCGAACCGACCTCGAAGGCCGGTCCACGCCAGCCGGACGGGTGTTCGACGCTGAACCGGTTCGCCGGGTCCATCAGTCGCCGGATCGGTTGGTGGATGATCGCGCCGACCTCCTGAACACTGACCGGCACCAGCATTTTGGGCTCGCGCCAGTAGCCGAGGACCGGGGTCACGGCGAAGTTGCTGGGCGGCAGCCACAGAGTCGGCAGGGTGCCGAACACGTCGACCGTGACGGGGTCGAGCCCGACTTCCTCCTCGGCCTCACGCAGTGCGGTCGCGGTCGAGTCGGTGTCCGAGGGATCTGTCGCGCCACCAGGAAAGGAGATTTGGCCGGCGTGGTTGCGCATCGTGGTCGCGCGCTCGGTCAACAGCAACTCGGGGCCGTGGTCACCCTCGGCGAACAACATGAGGACCGCGGCAGGGCGTGCGTCCGCCGGGGCGTGCGCAAAATTTGGTGCCAGCTGCTCGGCCTCGACCGTGCCGGCCAACTCGGCCAGCGGCCGGAGCCACTCCGGGAGATGGTCCCACGTCATGGCGCCACTCCCAGATGTCGGTCGATCGCGGCCGTCAGCTCGGCGTACGAACGGAACGCAATGCGCTCCGTGGCGACCATTCTTCCTTGTTGGTCCACAAAGACCGTCTGGGGCAGACCCACGACCTTCAACGGGGACTTCGTCGTGGAGTCAGGATCGCTGAGCAACGGGTATGTCACGCCGGACAGCCGGGCAAGCTCGAGCGCGGCATCAGGAGCAGAGTCGGCGAAGTCAACGCCGATGACACGGAGCCGGTCGCCATACTCCTCGTGCGCCTTCGCGAGCAGCGGAAGCTCCTCGCGGCACGGACCACACCAGCTGGCCCACAGGTTGATGACGGTAGGCGTGCCGGCGAGTCCGGAGAGACGCACCGGGTCTCCGCCGCCCAGGCAGTCCAGTGTCAGGTCTGGGAGGCCCTGCTCGACCGGTGACGTGGCCTCAGCGGTCGGACAGTCCTCGATGCCGGCACGCTGCTTGGCGGCGGCGAGGTCACTGGGATCGATCGTCGTCGTGCCCCCGCCTCCGTCACCGAAGGTCGGCTTCTTCCCAGCTGGGGTCGATCCGGCGCAGCCGGTCAGCAGCAGTACCAACGCGACCAGCAGCACCCGCGCCCTCATGCGGGGCCCTGCGTCGTGATGAGGGCCGCCGCCTCGACGGGGTCGATCGGCCCGGTGCCGAACGCCGGGCACCACTGCGCGACCGGGCACGCACCGCAGGCGGGCTTCTTGGCGTGACAGCAACGGCGCCCGTGCCAGATCAGTCGGTGGCTCAACATCGTCCAGTCCTTCGCTGGGAAGATCGCGGCGACGGCACGCTCGGTCTTGACCGGGTCCTTGGCGATCTCGCCCGGCACCCACTTGAACCGCCGGACCAGGCGGGCGAAGTGCGTGTCGACCGTCAGACCCGGGACCCCGAAGGCGTTGCCGAGCACGACGTTGGCGGTCTTGCGCCCCACACCGCGCAGGGCGACCAGCTCAGGGAGCCGGCCTGGCACCTCGCCGTCGTGGTGCTCGACCAGATCGGCGGACAGCCGCAACAGGCTCTCGGTCTTGGCCCGGAAGAACCCGGTCGGCCGAATCAGCTCCTCGAGGGCCGCCCGGTCCGCTGCGGCCATCGCCCGCGCGTCGGGAAAGGCGGCGAACAGGGCCGGTGTGATCGCGTTGACCCGCCGATCCGTGGTCTGCGCTGACAGCACCGTAGCGACGAGCAGCTCGAAGGGCGTGCGGAAGTCCAGCTCGCAGCCGGCTTCTGGATAAGTCTCGGCGAGCACTCGGTTGATCTTTCGGGCCCGCCGTACCAGCGTCGTCTCGGGTCGGGACACATCGCTCGGCACGGCGCCCAGCGTACGTGGCTCGGCGCGTATGCGGCATGTGCGCTCCCGATGTGGGAAACTTCGAGCGGCACATACTGTGACCCATGCGACATAAGTGATAAGGAAGACCCGTGACCGACGACGTTCTCCGCCAGGCACCGCTGTTCTCAGGCCTCGACGACGAGGTGGCAGCGGCCCTCGAGTCATCGATGTCGTCAACCTCGCTGCGTCGCGGGGAGATCCTCTTCAACGAGGGCGATGACGGCAACCAGCTGTATGTCGTCACCGACGGCAAGATCAAGCTCGGCCGCACCTCACCGGACGGTCGGGAGAACCTGCTGGCGATCCTCGGTCCCGGACAAATGTTCGGCGAGCTCTCCTTCTTCGATCCCGGACCGCGCTCGGCCACGGCCACTGCCGTCACCGACGTCGAGCTCAAGAGTCTCGGACACGAAGCGCTGAGCCCCGTGCTCAATGCACACCCCGACGTCGCGCACGCCCTGCTCAACCAACTGGCCGGTCGACTGCGTCGCACCAACGAGGTCGTCGGCGACCTGGTGTTCTCCGACGTTCCCGGCCGTGTCGCCAAGGCGCTGCTCGATCTGGCCTCGCGCTTCGGTCGTCGGGCCGACGACGGCGTGCACGTCAACCACGACCTCACGCAGGAGGAGCTGGCTCAGCTCGTCGGCGCCTCGCGCGAGACCGTCAACAAGGCCCTCGCCGACTTCGCGTCGCGCGGCTGGCTGCGCCTCGAACCGCGCAGCGTCGTGATCCTGGACCTCGAGCGTCTGCAGCGCCGCGCCCGCTGACCTTTCCGGGGTCAGGCCTGGAGGTAGGCGAGCTGGGCGGCGACGCTGAGCTCGGCTGCCGGCCAGAGAGTCTCGTCGACGTCTCGGTAGACCGTCTCGACGACGGCCCGCGGGGTGATGCCCCCCGAGTCGACAGCAGCGCGTACCTGATCCAGCCGCTCGGCCCGGTGCTCGAGGTAGAAGTCGACCACGCCTGCTGGATCGTCCACGACCGGTCCGTGTCCCGGCAGGATGCGGACCACCAGACCTTCTTCCACGAGCTCACGGACGTGTGCCAACGAGTCGAGGTACGGCCCCAGGACGCCGTCGGGGTGAGCAATCACGGTCGTCCCGCGGCCCAGGATCGTGTCACCGGTCAACAGCGAGCCCTCGGCGGGCAGTCGGAAGCACACCGAGTCGGTCGTGTGCCCGGGTGTCGCGAGCACCTCCATCTCGAGCCCGTCCACGTCGATGGTCTCCCCATCGACGAGCGGCTCCGCGGCGCGGGTGAACTCCGGATCGATCGAGCGGGTCGGCGCACCGGTCAGCTCGACGAAGCGACCGAGCGCAGCGGTGTGGTCGAAGTGACGGTGCGTGAAGAGGATCAGCCCCACGGTCCCTGCCGCAGCGAGCACCGCCTGCAGATGGGCCTCGTCAGCCGGGCCCGGATCGACGACGACCGAGCGCTCCGCGCCCGGCTCGCGCAGGATCCACGTGTTGGTCCCGTCGAGCGTCATGACGCCAGGATTGGCGGCCAGCATGTAGGCCGCACGATCAGTCACGGTGTGGGTCATGCGAACTCCCCCAGGTCGGTCTCGAGGAACAACTCGCCCTCGACCTCGACGAGGCGGGGCTCGATGGGGTGGATCCTACGCTCGGCAGCCGCCCCAAGCACTTGATCCGTGCGCAGACCGGCGATGTCGCGACATGTCACGTGCGTCGGCGGAAGCATCGCGGCCTCCCCTCCGTCCACCGCGGCCAACACGTCGCGAAGTGGCGCCCACGTCGCATGATCCGCCTCGCGCGCGAGGGCTCCGACGGCCTGTCCCGCGGGCAGCACAGCCACGAAGAACCGGGTGTCGTAGCGTCGCGGTTCGAAGGTCGGCGTGATCCAGTGCGCCCATGCGCCCAGCAGATCGGCCCGAAGGACCAGCCCGGACTCGGCCAGGTAGGCGCCGAACGTCAGCTCGTGCGCCTCGAGCGCCAGCCTGGCGTCCTGGAACCTCGCACCGCTGGTGTCCGCGACGACAGAGTGCTCGTCGGGCCCGGCGAGCAGCACTCCACACTCCTCGAACGTCTCGCGCACTGCGGCGCACACGAGCCCGCGCGCGATGTCCTCGCTGCAGCCCAGCCGCTCGGCCCACACGTCGGGCGTCGGCCCCGCCCACGGGACGTCCGTGAAGCGGTCGGGGTCATCCACGCCGCCGCCGGGGAACACATACATCCGGGGGGCGAAAGCCATGCTCTGCTGACGGCGCAGGAGGTAGGCCTCGATGCCGTGCTCGCCGTCGCGGACCACCACCACGGTGGCGGCGTCGCGCGGAGCGGCCGCCTCGTCCTCTCGGCCGACGTGCGAGCGAAGCGCCTCAGGCAGTGGCATGCGCACGACGTCAGCCGATCTCGACGATGAGCTCGACCTCGACCGGAGCGTCGAGCGGCAGGACGGGCACGCCAACCGCGCTGCGCGCGTGCTGGCCCGCCTCACCGAACGCCGCGCCGAACAACTCGCTGGCGCCATTGGCCACACCGGGCTGGCCGGTGAAGTCCGGGGTGCTCGCCACGAAGACCGTCGCTTTGACGACCCGCACGACCGTGTCGAGGTCGTCCACCAGCGATTTGACCGCCGCGATCGCGTTGAGGGCGCACTGGCGCGCGCAGTCGTGCGCCTCCTCGGCGGACACCTCGCCGCCGACCTTGCCGGTCAGCAGCAGCTGGCCGTCGCGCAGCGGAAGCTGTCCGGAGGTGAACACGTAGGCACCCGTGCGGACTGCGGGGACGTAGGCCGCTACCGGCGCCGGAACCGTCGGCACCTCGAGACCGAGCGCGCTCAACCGCTCCTCGACCTGGCTCATGCCACGGGGCGCTTGAAGTAGGCAACGAGGTTCTCGGGGTTCATGCCGGGAACGATCTGTACAAGCTCCCAACCGTCCTGTCCGAAGTTGTCGAGGATCTGCTTCGTGGCGTGCACGAGGACGGGTGCTGTCAGGTACTCCCATTTGGTCATGGATCGACTGTAACTGGACCGGCGCCTGCACCGCCCCCGAGTGCGGCACTGGAGTCACCTTGGTCACACACCAGCCCCTCCCACGGCGCAGCGCAGCAGGGAAGTTTCAGATCGGGATGCGGTCGCGAGCCAGCGAAGTAGGCTCGTCGCGTGGCTCTTTCGACCCAGCTCCATGTCGTCACCGGCAAAGGCGGCACCGGCAAGACAACGGTCGCCGCGGCTCTCGCGATGGCTCTGGCGGGGCAGGGCAAGAAGGTCCTGCTGTGCGAGGTCGAAGGACGACAGGGCATCGCCCAGCTTTTCGACGTTCCTCCGTTGCCCTATGAGGAGCGCCAGATCGCGGTCGGGCTGGGCGGCGGCGAGGTCTACGCCCTGGCGATCGATCCCGAGGCAGCGCTGCTGGAATACCTCGCGATGTACTACCGACTGGGTCGCGCGGGCAAGGCGCTCGAGCGGTTCGGCATCATCGACTTCGCCACGACGATCGCCCCCGGCGTGCGGGACGTCCTGCTGACCGGCAAGGTCTACGAGGCCGCGCGACGCCGCACCGGCAACGACTTCACCTACGACGCGGTCATCATGGACGCGCCACCCACAGGCCGGATCACCCGATTCCTCAACGTCAACTCCGAGGTCGCCGGGCTCGCCAAGGTCGGTCCGATCCGGCGGCAGGCCGACTCGATCATGGAGATGATGCGGTCCAGCACGACGCACGTCCACCTCGTCACGGTGCTCGAGGAGATGCCGGTGCAGGAGACCATCGACGGAATCGCCGACCTGCAGTCCGAGCGGCTTCCGGTCGGCCACGTGATCCTCAACCTGGTGCGGCCGTCGCTGCTCTCCGCCGACACGCGTGACGCCCTGGCGGCCGGGACGCTCAAGCCGGCCAAGGTAGCGGCCTCGCTGGCCAAAGCAGCCTTGGCCAAGGCCGCGGCACCCGCGCTGGTCGCCGGCGGCGAAGCGCACCTCGAGCGGCAGCGACTGCAGGACGGCCAGCGCGAAATCCTCCAGGACTGTGGCCGACCGCTCGTCGAGCTGTCATCGATCCGTGACGGCATCGACCTCGGCGCACTGTTCGAGCTCGCCGAGCAGCTAGGAGACCTCGCGTGACCGGCAAGCCGCAGACCTCGCCGTCGACCCGCAAGGGCCACCCGACGCCACGCGGCGGAACAGGCGGCGCCATCGCCCACACGCTCGACGTCGACCGGCTCCTGGCCGACCGCACGACCGAGATCATCGTCTGCTGCGGGTCCGGCGGTGTCGGCAAGACCACCACGGCAGCAGCGCTCGCCCTGCGCGCAGCCGAGCAGGGCCGCACCGTGTGCGTTTTGACGATCGACCCGGCGCGACGACTGGCCCAGGCGATGGGCCTCACCGAGCTCGACAACACACCTCGACCGGTCAAAGGCGTCGGGGCCGACGGCGGCAGTCTCGACGCCATGATGCTCGACATGAAACGGACCTTCGACGAGGTCGTCGAAGCCCACGCGACGCCAGAGAAGGCGCAGCAGATCCTGGCCAACCCGTTCTACGTCGCTTTGTCGAGCTCGTTCGCCGGCACCCAGGAGTACATGGCAATGGAGAAGCTGGGCCAGTTGCACGCCCAGGCGAGCCGGGCTGTCCAGGACCCCGGTGGACCCGAAACATCAGAAGATCCGGCCGTGAAGGCGTGGGACCTGATCATCGTCGACACACCGCCGTCGCGATCCGCGCTGGACTTCCTCGACGCGCCGGACCGGCTCTCATCTCTGCTGGACGGCCGCTTCATCAAGTTGCTGCTCGCTCCGGCCAAGGGCCCGGCCCGGCTGCTCAGCGCCGGCTTCGGGATCGTGACGAGCGCACTCAACAAGGTGCTCGGGGCACAGGTGCTGACCGACATGCAGACCTTCATCGCGGCATTCGACACCCTGTTCGGCGGTTTCCGCCAGCGCGCGGAGCGCACGTACGCGCTCCTGCAGGCCGACGGCACAGCGTTCGTCGTGGTCGCCGCTCCGGAGCCGGCCGCCATGCGCGAGGCGTCGTACTTCGTCGAGCGGCTGGCCGGCGAGCGCATGCCTCTGGCTGGTCTCGTGGTCAACCGGGTGCACCAGAACGGCGCCGAAGGAATCACCGCGGCTGACGCCGAGTCGGCTGGTCACAAGCTTGCGAGCGGCACCGCGACGGACAAGATGACGGCGGACCTGCTCGAGATCCACGCCGAGCGCATGCGGGTCGCGGCCCGCGAGGCTCGGTTGAAGCAGCGGTTCACTGCGGCCCACCCGGCAGTACCGACGGCATCGATAGCCGCCCTGGCCGGGGACGTGCACGACCTCGACGGACTGCGTGAGATCGGTGACCTGCTGGCCGCACAGGCCAAGAAGAACTAGACAGCGACGGAGAGGATGCTGCGCCAGGTCGTCACGTTGGGCCGGCGGCGCAGGAGCGCACGCCGCTCGCGCTCGGTCATTCCGCCCCAGACGCCCCACTCGATGCGGTTGTCCAGCGCTTCGGTCAGGCATTCAGCCCGCACGTGGCACGTACCGCAGACCTGCTTGGCGCGGTTCTGCTCGGCACCCTTGACGAACAGCGCATCGGACTTTCCGCGACACGCGGCGTCAGCCGCCCAGTTTTCGTTCCACATGATTTCTTACCTCCCCGAGACCGGCCGGTCGGCCGAAGTTGGTACCTCCAATCTAGAAAATCGCCGCCGCGCGCGTCAGACCGTTCCTGACCATCTTTACTAGTCCCGATGAACTAGCACAGGCTGTCTCGCCCAGGACCTCTCAGCATCGTCCCGTACTCTGATGTGCATGTCTTGGGACGAAATTCGCTCATCGCTGCGCCAAGCAGCCCGGCGTGAGAAGCAGCATGACGGACCCCTCTCGATCATCGGCACGATGGCGCTGCTGTCCGCCGTCGTCGGCGTGCTTCTCGCCGCGGTCGTCATCCCCGGCACAGCCTTGTTCGCCGCGACGGCCAACAACGTCAGCAATGCCATCGTCGACCTCCCGTTGCGCCTGGACGACCAGCCCAACGCACAGACCACGCGCCTGCTGGCCTCCAACGGCGACCTGATCGCGTACTTCTACGAGGAGAACCGGCAAGACATCCCGCTCGACAAGATCTCTCCGGTCATGCAGGACGCCCTGCTGTCGATCGAGGATGCCCGCTTCTACCAGCACGGAGCACTCGATCTCAAGGGCACGCTCCGCGCGCTCGTCAACAACGCCTCGGAGGGCCAGACCCAGGGCGGCTCGTCGATCACCCAGCAGCTGGTCAAGCTGACTCTCGTGTCGCAGGCCACGACCAAGGAGCAGCGGCTCGCCGCTATCAAGAAGTCGACCTCGCGCAAGATCCGTGAGCTCAAGCTCGCCATCTCGTACGAGGAGCAGCACACCAAGAAGGAGATCCTCGAGCGCTACCTCAACCTCGCGTACTTCGGTGACAGCGCCTACGGCATCAGCGCCGCGAGCTATCACTACTTCTCGGTGAGCCCCGCCAAGCTCAACGTTCGTCAGGCCGCGACCCTGGCAGGGCTGGTCAAGAACCCCGTCGAGTTCGATCCCGGCGTCTATCCCGAGAAGGCCCTCGCCCGGCGCAACACGGTGCTGGCGGTCATGGCCCGGCTCGGCAAGATCACCGAAGCCGATGCGACGAAGTACCAGGCTGAGCCCCTGGGCCTCAAGATCACCGAGTACCCCAATGGTTGCGTCTCCACGGTCGCCGAGTTCTCCTGCGACTATGTCCGTCGCTACCTGCTCACGCAGGACGCCCTGGGTGCCGACACCGAGGAGCGCCAGCGAGCGCTCGAGCGGGGCGGCCTGACGATCAAGTCCACGATCGACGTGGACAAGCAGAAGGCCACCAACAAAGCCGTCACCGCGACGGTCAAGGCCAAGGACGGGGCGATCGGCGCACTCGCGATGATCGAGCCCGGTACCGGCGCAGTGCGTGCCCTGACCCAGTCGCGGCCGATGGGACGGGACAAGAAGAAGGGCCAGTCCTTCATCAACTTCACGGTGCCGACGGCCTATGGCGACTCGGGCGGCTTCCCGGCCGGGTCGACGTTCAAGATGTTCACCGTCGCGGCGGCGCTCAAGCAGGGCATCAGCGTCGGTCAGTCCTTCAACTCACCAAGCAAGATGACCGTGCCGTCCGGCACCTACTTCGACTGTGAGGGTCGCGGCACCTCGCCATGGCCGGTCAGCAACTCGACGTCGTCAGGTGTCATGAACATGTACACCGGGACGCGGCTGTCCGTGAACACGTACTTCGCTCAGCTCGAGAAGAAGGCCGGACTCTGCAACACCGTGCGCGCCGCCGAGTCGATGGGCATCACGGTCCCCGAGCAGGACATCGTCGGCCCGTTCACCCTCGGCGTCACGAGCGTCAGCCCGCTCGACATGGCGGCCGCCTACGCCACCGCCGCGTCCGGCGGGATGTACTGCGAGCCGCTGCCGGTCACCGAGATCGTCGACGCCAGCGGCAAGACCGTCAAAAAGTTCAAGCCGAGCTGCAAGCGGGTCCTCACCGAGGACCAGGCGGCGCAGATCAACGACATCCTTCGCGGCGTGCAGGAGCCCGGCGGCTTCGGGTTCTCCAACGGCACAGGACTGCGGGTGGCTTCAGCCGCCAAAACCGGCACGACCCAGGACAACAAGGCGGTCTGGTACGCCGGCTACACGCCGGACCTGGCGACCGCCGCGATGATTGCCGGCGTTAGCTCGAACGGCAACCCCAAGTCTCTCGCGGGCGTCACGATCAACGGCCGATTCCTCAACTTCGGGTCGGTCGGCGGCAGCTCGCTCGCCGGACCCATGTGGGCCAAGGCGATGCAGGCGATCCAGGGCTCCCTGGACGGCGAGAACTTCCAGAGGCCCCCTCAGGGCAAGCCAGCTCCACCAAAGGTCGAGAAGAAGGAAAAAAAGCCTAGCTCCGACCAAGGAGCCAATGACGGCGGGGGCCCGGCCTGAGTCAGGCGCCCAGCTGGCGCTTGACCTCGGCCGCGACGGCACCACCGTCTGCCTTGCCCTTGACCTGGGGTGACACGACTCCCATGACGCGGCCCATGGCCTTCATGCCCGCCCCGGCAGACTCGGTCGAGTCGACGGCGGCCGTGACGATCGCGGTGATCTCGTCGGCGGTCAGTTGCGCGGGCAGGTAGTCGGCGAGGATCGCGGCCTCGGCCTTCTCCTTCTCGGCGAGCTCGGAACGGTCGCCCTCAGCGAACGCCTCAGCGGCCTCGCGACGCTTCTTGGCCTCGGACCCCAGGACCGCAATGACGTCCTCATCGGTCAGCTCGCGGACCTCCTTGCCGGCCACCTCGGCATTCGTGATCGCTGAGAGAACCATCCGCAGGGTCGAGGTGCGAAGGGCGTCGCGCGCCTTCATCGAGGTGATGAGGTCGGAGTGGAGCTGGTCCTTGAGAGCTGACATGGACCCAGTGTCCCACCACGACTGTGACAGGCTGGTCACGTGCGTCCCTTGCTCTGGCCGATAGCGGCCGCCGCGGCGGGGCTGGCGTACGCCTCGATCTACGAGGTCCGTGCCTTCACGCTCCGCCGCGTCACGGTCCCGGTCCTTGCCCCCGGCTCGCTGCCGCTCAAGGTCCTGCACCTGTCGGACACCCACATGACGCCAGGCCAGCTCAAGAAGCAGCAGTGGCTCCGCAGCCTGGCCGAGCTCGAGCCCGATCTGGTCATCAACACGGGCGACAACCTGGCCCACCTGGACGCCGTGCCATCGGTCCTGGCCGCCTACGGCGACCTCCTGGATCTCCCCGGTGCGTTCGTCTTCGGGTCCAACGACTACTTCTCCCCCGTGCCCAAGAACCCCGTCAACTACCTGCGGGGCGGGACCGGTGGCAACTGGCAGCGCACCCGCGACCTCCCGTTCGAGGAGTTGCGGCACGCCTTCGAGCAGCGCGGCTGGACCGACCTGACCAACCGCCACGCCTCGTTGGTGGTCAACGACCGGCGGCTGGCATTCGTCGGAGTGGACGATCCGCACCTCAATTTCGACGTGCTCGACGAAGTCCCTGCAGACCCTGCAGCCGACCTGGCGATCGGAGTCGCGCACGCGCCCTACCTGAGGGTGCTCGACCGCTGGAACACACTCGGCTATCCCCTCATCATGGCCGGCCACACCCACGGCGGACAGCTCCGCGTGCCCTTGTACGGCGCGCTCGTGACCAACTGCGACCTGGATCGCGCCCGCGCCCGCGGCCTCCACACCCACCAGGTCGAGGGGCATGAACCGTCCTGGCTGCACGTCTCCGCCGGGCTCGGAACGTCGCCATACACGCCGGTACGTTTTGCCTGCCGCCCCGAGGCAACCCTGCTCACCCTGACTGAGATAGACTCTCCGGGTTCCCTCTCGTAGGGGGCGTCGGGCTGTGGCGCAGCTTGGTAGCGCGCGTCGTTCGGGACGACGAGGCCGCAGGTTCAAATCCTGTCAGCCCGACCATGTGATGTCTCAGGACATCGGAAACTCCCGGACCTGCATTTTGCAGGTTCGGGAGTTTTTTCATTGGCCTTGGTAGTCGCGTTCTGGGTTGATGGTGAGCTCGCGCAAAAGCTCTCCGGTGACGGCGTTGGCGATGCGGACGTGCAGGTCCTGGATGAGCAGGATGACGTGGGTTCGGGCGTGGGTTCGTCCGACTCCGATGTGGTGCAGTTTGCCGTTGACGCGCAGCGTCACGGCACCTGTTTTGTCGATGCGGTCGTGACGGACACGGTCATGCGTGTCGGCGTCCCGGCTGTTGCCGGGCAGAGCTTTCGGCATGGTCTCGAACAAGGCGGCCGGTGTTGCCTGGTGGGGCAGGGATCGGTGGGGCGGCGGCTGTTGTATTCGTCGACGAAGACGTCGAGCACAGCTTGGAGTTCGTCGATGGTGGCGGGTTGGACCGGTTGGGCGCGGAGCCACTTCTTGAGCGTCTGCTGGAAGCGTTCGACCTTGCCCTGGGTCGTGGGTGGTTGGGGCGGCCGTTCTTTTGGACCACGTCCCAGTCGCGGAGTTGTTGCTCGAAGCTGTTGCGTCCGCCTTGCCTGCCGATGCCAGCGAGTCGGACGGTGTAGACCATGCCGTTGTCGGTCAGCGTTGAGGCGGGAATGCCGTGCTGGCCTGCGGTTTTGCGGAAGGTGGCCTTCACGATTGTCGTGGTGATCGCCCGGTGGGCGGACACGTGGAGGGCGTAGCGGGTGCAGTCGTCGAGCCAGGTGATGATCTCGACACCTTTGGGATAGGCCTTGATGTCGGTCAGCGGGTAGTGGGTGAAATCGGACTGCCAGGTCTCGTTTGGCATCTGGGCCTGGAAACGGATGTAGGAGGACTTTGGTCGCTTCTTCGGCTCGGGACAACCAGTCCGCCCTTGGCCAGCTGTCGGGCGATCGTGGCCCTAGAGACCGTCACATCGTGATCTTGTGCCAGGTGCCAGCCGATCGTGTCTGGGCCGGCGTCCAGACCGGCGTCGACCAGCTTGCGGCGGAGCGTCCAGATCAGCTCGACCGTCTCGGCCGGTGTCGCGTTCGGTGTTGTTTTGGGCCGTCGAGAGTGTGGCTCAAAGGCCGCCTCGTCTTCAGTGCGGTAGCGGGCCACGAGCTTGGAGACCCACCCTTTCGACACCCCGTAGGTCGCGGCGACGTCGGCTTGGGTGCGGCCCTCGAGGACGACGGCGGTGATGATCAGGCGGGCTTTCGACATGGCCGAATCCGACCAGCGAAGTGTCTCCTATGTCTTGAGACAGCAGTTTCCTATGACCCGAGACATGGGTTTCCTATGTCCTGAACCAGCACACTGTCAGCCCGACCATGAGTAGTTTGCGGAACTACTCGATTTGATTTGTGAAACTGCCAGATTGAAGGGCGCTCGCTTCGGCGGGCGCCTTTTGTCATGAAAACGGGGCCAGGAACGGCGCGTGGCGCCCGCTTGTGCCTGTCGATCCGTACGGTCATGGCGATCCGTGAGGAAATAGCAAAGCCCCGACCGTTGATCTTCGGTCAGGGCTGGAGGTGTACCTTGCGGGGCCACTTTGTGGCCATTTCGAGGGTGCAGGTTCTACTCAGGTTCGAGCGGCCATCGCCTTTTCGATTTCTTCACGCTCGTCATCGTTCATTCTCGCGGAGTTGTACGGCATCGACTTCCGAAGTTCCTTCTTGCGTGCAACCGACTTGGCGAACTCAACGTCCTCCTGCTTCCTACGTGCAAGTCTCAACAGTTCGATGTTCCTAGCCATGACGACCAACGCCGCGAGGACGAACTGTGCCGTTCGCCCACGCAAGCGTCGCTTCTCCTTCTCGCCGAGGTTGTGTGTCGACCCCCGCTTCAATCCGCCATTGGCCTGCTCGACTGTGGTCCGCAAGTTGTAGGCCGCTTTCCATTCAGGGCTCTCGAACTGAAACTCCTGTGCGTGCTTGAGGCCTGCCGCGAGTGGAATCGAGATGGTCTTCTGGGTGCAGAACAGGTCCGCGTCCTTCCGGTCAGGATTGCAGCGGTGACCCAAGTTGACCGGGTGCGACCAGCGAGTCACGCCTTCCGAATCGGGGCGAGACTTCCGGATTGCCGCGTACTTCCGTCGGGCTTCGACCCGCTTGTTCCGTGTCTTCTTGTCGATGAGGCCGTCCTTGTAGTCCTTGGTGGCAGAGATCAGATTCTTCGGCATGGTCGAGCAGTACCACCACCCATCGACCTGGAGGGCTCCTCGATAGTCGTCCTGCTTGCCCAACTGGTCGACCCTGTATTCGGTGACCGGCTTGAACCCCATCGCCGACGCGAACACATGAAAGTGCTCGGTCTTGGCACCGGAGTAGTACGCCCGGTCGCCCAACCCAAGATTGACTGGAAGACCATGGGCCGGAACTGACTTCAGAGCGCGGATTGCGTTGCGGCCTGGCGCCCGACTCGCCCCGTCCCACCCAATCCCTACAACGACGTGCGGCATCTCCTGTTGGTGGACTTCGCCGTCCCGGCCAACACGAAAGTTGTCAGTCATCGTGGCAAGCGTCAGTTCGAAGCCGAACGCGTGCTTGGCAAACTTCTTCTTGCCCGCCGAGATGTCCGTTCCACTGTGGTCGCCGTCGCGGAAGTAGATGCTGGCGTCCGGCTCCGAAGAGACGTACCTGCCGAACTTCTTGTCTGTTCCGCGTCCGCCGCCAGCCTTGATGAGGGTGCCGTCGAATGCGAAGTTGCCGTCCGTTTGCGCAATCCACTGTCCGCCGTCGGCGTTGGCAGAAGAGAAGACCAGGTCGTTCACGATTTCGTGCAGGACGTCGTTGAGGCGCTCAACCGCCTCAATGTCTCGCGAGTTCACCAGTTGCTCATACTCGGCGAACGTCAGTCGCTTCCGGCGAGGTCCACGGAACGGGTCGCATGGGGCAATGAGGGTTTGCAGAGCGCGGGCCAGTCGGTGATAGACCTGCACCTCGGAGAGTTCGTCGAATCGGTGCAGTTCCAGGTATCGCAATGAGGCAGCATCCAAGCGGCGCCGAACAGTATGTGTGGCAAGTGTGAGATGCATGGCCTCGTGTTCAGTGGCCAAAAGGAACAGGACGACGAGGATGGCACGGTCTGTGACCGACCCCGGACGCCCACCGGCGCCTCGGCCAGCACGCATCTTGGCCCGAAGAGCAGCCAACTTTGGGAGAGCGCCCGATTGGTCAATGAATCGGGCCGCGTTCACCACTCGCTGAAATTCCAGTCTGGTGTCGTGCCGTCCCAAGTAGTCGAGGTCACTCATGAGTTCGCCCCCAGGCGGAGCGCATCCATGTGATCACAAATTTCGCGGACATCGACGAACGGCAGGTACCGCTGGAGCGTGGAGACCTGCGTGACTCCAGCCAGTTTCAGCAAGAGGTCCACGGGGGTCGCGGCATTCAAGTGGTCGACCATCCAAGTCGAGCGCAAGCGCTGGCAATGCGGCTTGACGCCTTCGCCGTTGCAGGTCCAGAGGAAGTCAGCGACGGCGTTGCCGACGCGGTACTTGACGTAGTTCCGAAGAACCAGCGGCCCGGTCTTCGGCGCCGCCTTCGCAACTACGCGGACCATGTCCTCCCACTCGGCGAGAACCGGGACGGTTCGCGAGTTCTTGCCGGGAATGTGAACGAGGACCGTGTTGCGACGGACCTCGATGTGGTCGGACGTGAGCAAAAGCAGTTCGACGGCAGTCACTCCTGCCCCGGCTGCGAGCGCGACGACGACTTCAAGGTTCTTGCGGCGGTGCTCGGTGGCCTGGCCGTTGACGAACGAGCGCAGTCCGACCTTCTCCGAAGCCGTGTACGGCTTCTTTCCTTGGCTTGAGTTGTACGAGCGGCGGTCCTCGGTGGCTCCGGGGTGCTCACCGAGCAACCGGGCCGAGATGCGCAGCAGGATAGAGCGGATGGTTCCCTGCGCCGCGTCCGACCGGCTATCGCGCTGACCGACGAAGTCGAAGATGTTCGACGGGTGGAAGATGACCGCGCGCTCCAGGTCGAGGCACTCGACCTTGATGGACCACTGAACGAGTTGAGCAACGGCGCTCAGCCAGGGCTGTGCCGTCGTGTACCGATCAGGCTCCGCATCGCGGACGGCTTCACGGACGAACGTCTCGATGACCACCCAATCGGTCGGGTCAATCTTCGGAGTGAACGAGTCAATCTTCTTCACCACCAGAGCCCACTCCTCATCCTGCTGGCTATAGTTATCGCCAGCCGCGAGGGTCGACCGTACCTCCAGTTCCCGACAATCTGAAGTGGCGACAGGAATCGCCACGGCGTCTAGGCTCGACCCATGCCCCGCCCCCGGCGCGACGCCCCGAGCACTTTCAGTGCCGACTGGCCCAGCGCCGCCTGCTCGGACCCCGACGCCGAGGTCCTGCGACGCATCGCCGTCAACCTCCGGGCCGCCATCGGCGACAGGAGCCTGCGCTCGGTGGCCGCCGACAGCGGCATCCACCACTCGCTCGTCGCGAAGGTCCTTGACGGGCAAGCCTGGGTCGAGGTCGTCACAGTCGCTCGCTTGGAGCGTGGACTCGGGGCCCGGCTCTGGCCGGATACTGAATGAGTTGTTCATGCCAGCACCTATGCGGCGACCGACGTCGACGCTGATCGAGACAGGCACCAATAAAGTCGAGATCCGGTCTTTTAGACATTTTCCGGTGCTGGGATGGAAAGTCTTCTACCCTGTACCGGGTGAGTGACCCACGATTCGTTCCCCGCGACTACGCGGACGAATGGGACGGGTTCGGCAAGGTGTGGGATATCAATTGGATGAGCAATCCCCGCAATGAACTCGACCGGACTCGCATCGCGGCTGCACTCATCCAGCACCGCTTCTCGTATGTGATCCGAAGGAAAGCGAAGGTCAAGCACGGTTCTGTCAGCGCCTACGCCAAGGATGTTGGAACGCCGTACGACCACCTGTCCAAAGTCTTACGTGGTGAGGCCATTCTGCGGCTCGAAGTCATCGCGCAAGCAGAGCGCCACCTTGGCGGTATCCAAGAGGAAGTGGCGCGGATGTCTGGGCATCTTGCCGATCACACGCAGCCAGCACTGATACAAAATGAATTGGAGCAGCAGTGAGCAACCTGGGGAACCTTGTCTGGTCGATCGCGGATCAGTTGCGTGGCGTATACAAGCCGCACCAGTACGGCAGCATCGTGTTGCCATTCACCATTCTTCGCCGGCTCGACTGCATCCTCGCTGAATCTCGCGACGAAGTTCGAACGCTTGCCACCAAGTACGACAACGGTGCACTCGACGTTCAGGTGAAACGCAAGACCGGACTCAGTTTCTACAACACGTCGGAGTTCGACTTCGCTCGGCTGCTTGAAGACCCCGAAGGTTTGCGCGCCAACTTGCTCGACTACCTGACACGGTTCTCGTCGAACATCGACGTGTTTGAACGGTTCGGGTTCGAGAACGAGATCGCAAAACTGGACGAGAAGAACCGGCTTTACCTGATCGTGTCCAAGTTCGCCGAGGTGGACCTTCACCCGTCGACGGTGTCGAACGCTGACATGGGCGACATATTTGAAGAACTGATCCGCAAGTTTGCCGAGGCCTCGAACGAAGAAGCCGGTGAGCACTACACGCCCCGCGATGCGATCCGCTTGATGGTCGATCTGCTGTTCGCCGAGGACTCCGAGGCGCTTCTCGAGCCAGGCACGGTTCGATCTGTCTACGACCCGACCGCTGGTACGGGCGGAATGTTGTCCGTCGCAGAAGAGCGCCTCCTCGAACGAAACCCTGACGCGCGGCTCCGTTTGTACGGCCAAGAGATCAACGATCAGTCCTACGCCATCTGCAAGTCCGACATGATCGCCAAAGGTCAAGACGCATCGAACATCCGTCTCGGAGACACTCTCGCTGACGACATGTTCTTCGACCGGACCTTCGACTTCTGTATGTCGAACCCTCCATACGGAGTGGACTGGAAAGCATCCGAATCCACGGTCAAGGAGGAACACAAGAAGGGCGGCCCCAACGGACGGTTCGGCCCTGGACTGCCGTCTGTCTCTGACGGTCAGATGCTGTTCCTCACCCATTTGGCTCACAAGATGCGGCCCGAGCATGATGGCGGCGGCAGAGCCGGGATCGTTTTGAACGGTTCGCCATTGTTCAACGGTGCAGCCGGTTCTGGCCCGTCCGAGATTCGGCGTTGGCTGCTGGAGAACGATCTGGTGGAAGCGATCGTCGCTCTGCCAACCAACATGTTCTTCAACACCGGTATCGCCACGTACATCTGGATTCTCGACAACTCGAAAAAGCCCGAACGTGTCGGCAAGGTCCAACTAATTGACGCGACTTCGATGTGGACGAAGATGCGGAAGAACTTGGGCAACAAGGGCCGCGAGATCGACGCGCAAGCACGCGAACAGATCCTGGCACTCTACGACGCCTTTGAAGAGAACGACGAGTCGAAGATCTTCAACAACACGGACTTCGGCTACTGGACCATCACGGTCGAGCGCCCACTGCTTGATGACGACGGCAAGCCAGTCACCGACAAGAACAGCAACCCGAAACCCGACTCGAAGAAGCGTGACACCGAGAACATCCCGTTCACGTACGGCGGCAACATAGAAGGTGAGCCAGGTCAGGCATCGACTATCAAGACGTACTTCGAGGCCGAGGTACTACCACATGTTCCTGACGCCTGGATCGACACCAAGAAGACCAAGGTCGGGTACGAGGTTCCGTTCACCCGCCACTTCTACAAGTACGTCCCGCCACGCCCACTCGCCGAAATCGACGCGGACCTCGAAGCGCAGGTCGCCAAGATCTTGGGGTTGCTTCGTGAGGTTGAGGCATGAGAACTGTTCCGTTGGGCCGTGTAGTTTCGCTCGCAACAGAAAAGACCTCTGACCGGGAGTTTCGTATCGGACTTGAGGCAGTCGAATCCAAGACGGGAAGTCTTGTCTCATCCCCAGTTACGGACTACGACGGGGATGGGATCGCGTTCGAAGTGGGGGACGTTCTCTTTGGAAAACTCCGCCCCTACCTAGCAAAGGTTTGGTGTGCCGATACCGCAGGAGCGGCGGTTGGCGATTTCCACGTCTATCGCCCGAACACCGAACTAGTCGACAGTGCCTACTTGAGATTCGCGCTTCTCTCGGACCGCTTTCTTGATCCAGTGGTTTCCTCGGTGTTTGGCGCGAAGATGCCGAGGGCAAGTTGGGATTTCATACGTGGGGTGGAAATCTGGCTGCCCTCGGTGGCGGAACAGAAAGGCATCGCCGAATACCTAGACCGTGAGACCGCGCAGATCGACACGCTCATCGAAGAGCAGCAACGGCTTGTTGAGATGTTGCATGAACGGCGAAAGTCCTTGGTGGATCGTGGTGTCTTCGGCCTCGATTCGGGCAAGCCGCGAGAACTACGCCTGATTGGACGACATCGCGCTGTCGAACCGCTCCTCGCGAACACTCCGGCACATTGGGGAATCCAGCGCTTTCTCGCTGTCCTTAAACGTGTCGTCGAGCGAAACTCCGATCTGAGCGAACCGATGATGTCCCTCAAATCAACAGGAGAAATAGTTCGACGAGACTCTCTCGGGGGTCGGCAAGAGCCCGATGAAGGGAGCCTCCCCAAGTACCTAGTGACTCACCCGGACAGTCTGGTCGTGAACCCGATGTGGCTCATTGGTGGTGCAATCGGGGTCAGCCAGGTTGATGGCGCAGTGAGCCCCGACTATCGCGTGTTCGATGTCGCTGACGCAGTACATCCTCGCTACCTACATCACCTTTTGCGCTCCAGTCCTTATATCGATCAGTACATGCTTTACACGCGGGCTCAGACAACTTTCGATCGGCGCGTGCAGCAGCCGGAACTGAACAACCTCCCTATCCCTCTGCCACCAATGGAAGAACAGATTGAGATTGCCGTCAGCATTGACGAACAGGCTGCCAAGATCGACTCATTAATCGCTGAGGCGGAGCGCTTCATCGAACTATCCCGTGAGCGCCGGTCAGCGTTGATCACGGCTGCAGTGACTGGTCAGATCGACGTGAGAGAGCAGGTCGCCTGATGGCTGACGACGGCGCTGGCAGCGAGCCAACGAAGGCACCCAAACGGTCGTTCACCGACGACCTATGGGCTTTAGACGAGGCGACCTTGATTCAGCGATTCATCGTGGGGCGCGGGAATGGTGACGATCAGACTGCGCTAGCCATACTTCAGGCGAAAGCCATGGTCGCCGCTCGCGATGCCGCTAGTGAGACCAAGCGCATGGCTCACCAAACGGCGCGACTCGCGTGGGCGACGGTCGCCTTAGCCATCGCGACGGCCGCCCTAGTCATCATTTCCGCGTGGAACTAGAGAAGGCTTCCCATGGCTCAGCACAACGAGATTGAGTTCGAGAAAGAACTCTGTGACCATCTGGCCGCGAGCGGTTGGCTGTACTCGGCGAACGACAAGGGTTACGACCGTGAGCGCGCGGTCTTCCCAGAGGATCTCTTCGGTTGGCTCGGGGACACTCAGCCAGACCAGTTAGCGAAGGTCGTCAAGCCGGATGCGGCTGACGTCGACAAGCAGCGTGGTCTGGTGTTGGACCGGTTGGTGAAGGTTCTGGATACGCCGATGGAGAGCGGCGGCGGAACCCTAAATGTGCTGCGCAACGGGTTCACGCATGTGAACGCGAAGTTCAAGGTGTGCCAGTTCCAGCCCGAATCGACTTTGAACGCCGCAACGGTTGAGGACTACTCGAAGGTACGCGTCCGTGTGATGCGGCAAGTGCATTTTTCGACAGCAAACCAGCAGTCAGTTGACCTGGTGCTGTTTGTGAATGGTCTGCCAGTGGCGACGATTGAGTTGAAAACTGACTTCACGCAGTCGGTGGCTGATGCCATCGAGCAGTACAAGAAGACCCGTTTGCCGAAAGATCCTGGAACGAAGAAGGTGCAGCCGCTGTTTGTTGCTGGCGCACGCGCGGTCGTTCACTTCGCAGCGTCGAATGACGAAGTATGGATGACCACCGAGTTGGCTGGTACCAGTACCCGCTTCTTACCGTTCAACCGTGGTGACGAGGACGGTGGGGCTGGGAATCCGCACAATCCGTCCGGTTCTCCTTCGTCGTACTTGTGGGAACGGATATTGCAGCGCGACGCCTGGCTAAACATTCTGGGCCGGTTCGTGTACATCAAGCATGAAAGGGTCACCGACCCGATCACAGGCAAGAAGTCCAAATCTTCATCGCTACGGTTCCCCCGTTTCCATCAGTGGGAAGCGGTCGCAAACCTGACCGAGACCGTCAAAGCCGAAGGTTCAGGGAACCGATACCTGGTCCAGCACTCGGCAGGATCAGGCAAGACTGACTCGATTTCGTGGTTGTCGCACCGGCTGGCACGTTTGCAGGTCAACAACCAGAAGGTGTTCGACTCGGTGATCGTGGTGACGGACCGCAACGTGTTGGACGAACAGTTGCAGGAAGCGATCCGCCAAATCGACAATGACCAGGACATCGTGGTCGCCATCGACCGTGGCGAAGCGTCCCGTTCAGGCACATCCAAATCTGGGTTGCTCGCCAAGTCGCTGACTGACGGCAAACTGATCATTGTTGTCACCATTCAGACGTTCCCCTACGCGATGGAAGAGATCCGCAAGAACAAGGGTTTGAAGGGCAAGAAGTTTGCTGTAATCGCCGATGAAGCCCACTCGTCGCAGTCCGGCCAAGTCGCGTCGAAGATGAAGGCGGTACTCACTGCCGACGAACTTCTAGACATCGAAGACGGCGGCGAGTTCAGCGTCGAAGACACCCTTGCGGTTGAAGCCACCGAACGCGCCGACTCCGACGACATTTCCTTCTTCGCGTTCACGGCAACGCCCAAAGCGAAAACGTTGGAACTGTTCGGTCGTGTGCCAACCGATTCCAGCACAAGTCTTCCAGCACCGTTCCACGTCTACACGATGAAGCAGGCCATCCAGGAGGGCTACATCTTGGACGTGTTGAAGGGATACCACTCGTTCAAGTTGGCGTTCAGGATCGGGCAGAACGCGGCCGCCCAAACTGCTACCCAGTCTGTGCCGCTCACTGAAGTCGATGAGAGTGAAGCGACAAGCCAGGTGATGCGTTGGGTGAAGATCAACCCGCAAACGATCACCCAAAAGTCGGCCATCATCGTGGAACATTTCCGCGACAACGTTGCCCACCTGCTCGAGGGTCACGCGAAAGCGATGGTCGTCAGCGATTCGCGCAAAGCCGCTGTCCGTTACAAGTTGGCGATCGACACCTACATCACCAAGAAGGGCTACGGCTACTGCACGTTGGTTGCGTTCTCGGGTGGCGTCACCGACACCGATTTTGGGCCAGATGACTTCACCGAAGCGAACATGAACCCAGGCGTCTACGACTTGCGTAACGCGTTCAAGGGCGACGAATACAAAGTCATGATCGTGGCCAACAAATTCCAAACAGGGTTTGACCAGCCGTTGCTGTGCGCAATGTACGTCGATCGCCAACTATCCGGCGTCACCGCCGTGCAAACGCTCAGCAGGCTCAACCGCACCTATGTCACCCCGAACGGTGTGGAGAAGACCGACAGCGCCACCCAGGTAGTCGATTTCGTCAACGACCCGCAACTGATCCAGGAATCGTTCGAGCCGTACTTCAAAGACGCCTACCTGGAAACGGCTACCGACCCAAACCTGGTTCACGATGTCGCATCGAAACTGGACCAAGCAGCAATCTTCACGCAGGCCGAAATCGACCAATGCGCTGAAGCGTGGGTGAAGCAGAAAGGCAACAACGCGCTCACTGCTGCGGTCAACCCAGGCAAAGAACGTTTCCAAACCCGGTACCAGTCGGCGCTGATCGCGAATAGCGGCAGCGGTGACAAACCGCTGATCGACGAGTTGGACATGTTCCGCAAAGACGTAGGGACGTTCATCCGCTTGTACGACTTCATGAGCCAAATCATCGACTTCGGCGACCCCGACCTCGAGAAGAAGTCGATCTATCTACGTCTGCTGGAACCTAAAATCCAGCCCCACAACTACACCGCACCTCTAGACCTGTCAGATGTGTCATTGCTGGGCGTTAAGCAAGTCGACAGAGGCAAAACCGATATCGGCCTGGTCGAGGCGAACGGACTCAAGGGATTGACCGCTGCTGGTTCCGGCGCAAAACGCGACCCGAAACTCGTAGCCTTCCAAGTCGTCATCGACCGACTCAACGACCTATTCGGCAATGAAGACTTCACCACCGGGCAAAAGGTGTCGTTTCTCGAAGCGCTCCTGCGCACACTCCTCGATGACGAAGGACTTGTTCAGCAGGCCAAGGTCAACACCGCGCAGCAGTTTGCAGATAGCCCCGACTTCGACGACGCCGTCGTAGACGCAGTTGCCGACAACCAAGGCTCGCACAACAAGATGGCCGACTACTTCTTCACCAATGGTCCCGGACGCATTGAACTGGTCGGCAGCATCGCCAAAGCCTTCTACGAGTACGCCACCGCCGAGCCAACCCCTTGACCCCTGATTGACGAGACCACCGCCCGGGCCAAGGTTTGCTAGTTGAGGCGTGCCCGCCCGAACTTGTCAGACCCTCGAGCGACCGTCGACAGATGAACGATCTGACCCCCGAACAGATTCACATGCTAAAGGTCGAACTCGATTTACAATCCGAGCACGGCGTTACCTTCGTCGCGAACGGTGTACTCCATAGCGTCCATCCCGAATCGGCATGCTCCGGTCGTCATTGCTGGGTGCACCGTCCGTCTCAACACCCGCTTGCTCATGCTCCGGTCTACTGGGACAGCGACAGCGGTCGCGCCTTCCGGGTGTGCGATCACGACCAACTCCACCCCGACCCCGACGACGCTCACTACCGAATCCGGGCCTTGGGCGACTGGCCAGTGGCCGCCTTTCGGCACGAGTGCGACGGCTGCTGCGGCCACTTCGCCCGCTAGGAAACTCGACAGCAATCGACCGTTGCTCATCAATGGCCGAAGTTGCCCCTGCTGAGCGGCGTAGGGAAACGACGCCCGGCCACTGGTGCGAACGAAAGTTGGACAATTTCGACAACCGCTCGAATGGGCGAGTCGGCGCTGACATCATGGCTCTATGAGCGATCAGGAGATTGAAGGCACTGTCGGTAAAGAGCAGGGCAGACTGGCGAAGTGGGGTTCATCTGTCAAGAAGAGCGTCGACGATGCTCAGGCAGTTCGCAAGGAGCGATTGGCGCAGAACCTTGCTACCTACGGCACTCCGACGATGTCAAAGGTTTTTGGCGGTAGCACAGTCGAGATTTATGACGGCGGCTATGTACGAGTGAGTCCCTTGATGACCGGCAAGACACCTTTTGAAAAGTTGCGTTCAATCGAATACTCGTTCCAGGTTCAAGATAAGAGCGCTGGTGGACGTGCGGTCGCGGGGGCCATGGTCATGGGCGTGAACTACTTGGGCTCCAAGGAGAAGCGGTTTGCGTTCTTAACCATTGCTACAGGCGCGAAGGTTCACACGCTGAAAACGAAGGCCGGTATGACCCGAACTGAAGATCGCATCGGCATGGCACTCGAGGCGGCTGGCAATGCGGTGCTCGACACGGTGAAAAGTGCCACGCCGATGCAGGTCACCCTGGCGGGCTCGACTCCATCTGAAACCCAACCCGACCTCGCCGACCAGATCAAGAAACTGGCCGAATTGCATGCGTCCGGGATTCTCACCGATGAAGAGTTCACAAACAAGAAGGCCGTACTACTTGAACGAATGTGAAATCTGCAGCCGAGTAGCCCTCCTACCCGATGTCGGCGGGCTGGGAAGAAGTCGGACCTTCGCAGGGATCTTGTCTCCGCGTCCGTCACTCCTTCGTAGGTCAAGGTAGTTTCGCCTGTCGAACTGCCTTGATTGAATGGTGCTCGCTTCGGCGGATGCCATTCGTCGTGCAAATCCGACCGCCGTCGATCGGCACAGGACACGTATAGAAGGTGTTCGCCGGACGCCTACGAAATGTCGAGCCATTCCACTGGCGCAGGACCGAACACCTTTTTCGCGGACTTCACCGTCATGCGCCCCACGACGTGGTTCGCACTCGCTCCGATCACCACGCTGATTCCTAGAGGAACCTGCTTGCTCAACACGAGCACTCCTTGCTTCGTTCCGTATTTCGTGACGAACCTTGGACCAAGGACCTTGTTGGCGGCATTTACTGTGGTCATCGGAATCTTGTTGACGATCGACTTTCCCCAGTACGGGACAGTCCGCTCAGCGCCCTTGTTCAACACCGCAATCGCGGAGTCTCCGAGCAAGACGGTCTGGACCAGGAGCCGTCTGCGCTCCATGTCGTCAGGGTGCAGACCGTGGATCTCAGCAAGCGTGAGTGCGTAAAGAACCGAAGCCTCAGTGAACGCAACGAGATCGAGACCCGCTGTTGCAAGCCCCCACCCAGGCACAATGGCACCGCCGCCAGCAGCGCCGCCTGAAGATGTGACGCCAACAAGGTAGAACTTCGTGACTCGCCGCACGAGGTCTGCGGGTGTATCCGTCGGGTTGACCCGACGAAGCCGGTCGACGTTCTTTCTGGCAAGAGGTGCCTGGACGCTCAGAGCCTTCGTGAAGGCGGAGGACACAATCTCTTGGGAACCCATGGGAAGAGAGTAGGGCCAAACCAAGACAATCGTTCACCATGCCGTCGGGCTCGCCTCGCCATAATCGCGTTTCCCATGAGCGCAATGACACAACGCGCCAAACAGGCCGATGCAGTTCCTGTTCGCCTACTGAAACTGCAACGATTTTAGGAATTCGCTGGGAACAAGTCGCAACTTCGCTGGGAGCATCTCCTCGCGGCCGCCACGTACTCGCAGGTCAGGTGAGTTTCACAAACTACTCACCATGTGATGTCTCAGGACATCGGAAACTCCCGGACCTGCATTTTGCAGGTTCGGGAGTTTTTTCATTGGCCTTGGTAGTCGCGTTCTGGGTTGATGGTGAGCTCGCGCAAAAGCTCTCCGGTGACGGCGTTGGCGATGCGGACGTGCAGGTCCTGGATGAGCAGGATGACGTGGGTTCGGGCGTGGGTTCGTCCGACTCCGATGTGGTGCAGTTTGCCGTTGACGCGCAGCGTCACGGCACCTGTTTTGTCGATGCGGTCGTGACGGACACGGTCATGCGTGTCGGCGTCCCGGCTGTTGCCGGGCAGAGCTTTCGGCATGGTCTCGAACAAGGCGGCCGGTGTTGCCTGGTGGGGCAGGGATCGGTGGGGGCGGCGGCTGTTGTATTCGTCGACGAAGACGTCGAGCACAGCTTGGAGTTCGTCGATGGTGGCGGGTTGGACCGGTTGGGCGCGGAGCCACTTCTTGAGCGTCTGCTGGAAGCGTTCGACCTTGCCCTGGGTCGTGGGGTGGTTGGGGCGGCCGTTCTTTTGGACCACGTCCCAGTCGCGGAGTTGTTGCTCGAAGCTGTTGCGTCCGCCTTGCCTGCCGATGCCAGCGAGTCGGACGGTGTAGACCATGCCGTTGTCGGTCAGCGTTGAGGCGGGAATGCCGTGCTGGCCTGCGGTTTTGCGGAAGGTGGCCTTCACGATTGTCGTGGTGATCGCCCGGTGGGCGGACACGTGGAGGGCGTAGCGGGTGCAGTCGTCGAGCCAGGTGATGATCTCGACACCTTTGGGATAGGCCTTGATGTCGGTCAGCGGGTAGTGGGTGAAATCGGACTGCCAGGTCTCGTTTGGCATCTGGGCCTGGAAACGGATGTAGGAGGACTTTGGTCGCTTCTTCGGCTCGGGACAACCAGTCCGCCCTTGGCCAGCTGTCGGGCGATCGTGGCCCTAGAGACCGTCACATCGTGATCTTGTGCCAGGTGCCAGCCGATCGTGTCTGGGCCGGCGTCCAGACCGGCGTCGACCAGCTTGCGGCGGAGCGTCCAGATCAGCTCGACCGTCTCGGCCGGTGTCGCGTTCGGTGTTG
The DNA here is from genome assembly GCF_003443875.1 of Aeromicrobium sp. A1-2. Lineage (NCBI taxonomy): Bacteria > Bacillati > Actinomycetota > Actinomycetes > Propionibacteriales > Nocardioidaceae > Aeromicrobium > Aeromicrobium sp. A1-2. The sequence goes on from NZ_CP027482.1 coordinate 2,941,055, forward strand.
TTTTGGGCCGTCGAGAGTGTGGCTCAAAGGCCGCCTCGTCTTCAGTGCGGTAGCGGGCCACGAGCTTGGAGACCCACCCTTTCGACACCCCGTAGGTCGCGGCGACGTCGGCTTGGGTGCGGCCCTCGAGGACGACGGCGGTGATGATCAGGCGGGCTTTCGACATGGCCGAATCCGACCAGCGAAGTGTCTCCTATGTCTTGAGACAGCAGTTTCCTATGACCCGAGACATGGGTTTCCTATGTCCTGAACCAGCACACTGTCAGCCCGACCATTGTGATGTCTCAGGACATCGGAAACTCCCGGACCTGCATTTTGCAGGTTCGGGAGTTTTTTCATTGGCCTTGGTAGTCACGGTCTGGATTGATGGTGAGCTCGGACTCGGCCAGCTCCTCGTGGCTCATCTGAAGGACGGCGGGCGGTGACTTGATCGGCTTTCGCGCGGCCTGCGGTGAGAAGGTCGGCAAATCGGACACCTGAAAGCCGACTGCTCCACCTCCACCACGTCGGCTACGGCCGAGCGGACCGAGCGTCAGGCGCGACGGCGGCCAGCCACGACCATCAGCGCACCGACGAGGACTGCCAGCCCAGCGGAGTCAGCTCGTCGGTCTACTGCCTTCCTGAGGTGAAGGCCGGGCGTCATGACACCCCCTGTGGAAGACTCAGCCCCATGGTCGACGATCCGCAGCAGCCACCCAAGAAGGTGGTCAAGCGCGTCGTCAAGAAGACGGTGTCCCGACCCGCACCCGCCTCCCCTCCGCAGTCGGTCCGCTATGGCCGATCCGTCTCGACCAAGCCGAAGCCACAAGCCAAGGTTGCGACCCGGGCCGGCGCCTCGACTGCAACCACTGTCAAGGCAGCCAAGCCGTCGCGTCCGCGGGTCGAAGTCGGTGCCAAGGTCGGCGCAGCCGGCCGCGCCGTCGGCTCCCGGGCGTCGGTCGCAGCGGGCCTCGCAGGGTCCGCCGGACGCACCTCCGGAACGTTCGTCGCCGACCGGACGCGAACCGTGTTGGCCTGGCGCATCCCGCACATCGAACCTCGCCTCGCCTCGATCATCACCGGAGCCGTCGTCGGACTGGTGTCGATCGGCTTCGCCCTTCTCGCGCTCGAGATATTCACCCAGGTGCGCGGCGTGGCCTCGGGCGGTGGGCGTTGGGGCTCCTTGACGTTCGTCGTTGTCGCCTTCGGCGCGTTCTTCCTCGGCAACCTGCTGCTGTCTGCGTTCGGCACGGCGCAGCCCGGGCTGATCAGCTTCCTCGGTGTGGTCCTGGCCATCGTTGCAATCCTCGCGCTGTTCCTCGGCCTGGCCGAGACGCAGTGGGCGTTCCTGCTCGTGCCTACCCTCGGCGCGCTGACCTATGCCACCTCGAACTGGCTCATCACGCTTGCGGACAGCAGTCCTACACTTCCCGAGTGACTGACATCCTCTGGAGTCCACCGCTGGATGGGCACTCCCGCCTCGAGCAGTTCATGGCAGACCTGGACCACAGGTTCGATGACTACGAGTCGCTGTGGCGTTGGTCGGTCGATGAGCCCAACGCGTTCTGGCGAGCCATCTGGCTCGCCTCCGATCCCCCGTCGGACGGCGACCCCACCCGTGCCCTGATGGACGACTCGATGCCCGGCGCCGTGTGGTTTCCCGACGTGCGCCTGAACTATGCCGAGTCGATGCTGCGGATGCCCGGACGCGCCGACGACGACACTGTCGTGGTCGCGGCCTCGCAGAGCCGCGACGACGTGCTCCTGACCGCCCACGAGCTCCGCGACCAGGTTGCGCGCGCCCGCGCCGGCCTGATCCGCGCCGGGGTGACCGAGGGCGATCGGGTCGCCGCCTACTCGCCCAACATCCCCGAGACGCTGGTCCTGTTGCTCGCCGCGGCGAGCCTCGGCGCGGTGTTCACCTCGTGCGCACCGGAGTTCGGCACCCAGAGCGTCGTCGACCGCTGGCAGCAGATCGAGCCGACGGTGCTGCTCGCGGTCGATGGCTACCGCTATGGCGCCAAGGGCATCGACCGTCGCGCCGAGGTCGAGGCGATCACTGCGAGCCTTCCGAGCCTGCGGGCCGTGGTGTGGCTGCCATACCTGGACCCCGCCGCCGAGGCGCCTGCTGGCGCCATCACCTGGGCCGACCTGACGGCCGAGAGCGCTCCGCTCCAGTTCGTGCGCCTGCCTTTCTCCGCCCCGTTGTACGTGCTGTTCTCCTCCGGCACCACGGGGCTGCCCAAGCCCATCGTGCACGGCCACGGTGGCATCACGGTCGAGCACTTCAAGTCGCTCGCTCTGCAGCACGACCTCGGGCCCGACGATCGATTCTTCTGGTTCTCCACCACGGGTTGGATGATGTGGAACCTGCTGGTCTCCGGTCTGGCCGTGGGCTCTACCGTCGTGATGTTCGACGGCAACCCGGCGTATCCCGACACCGCGATGCTGTGGCAGCTGGCTGAGCGTCTTCAGGTCACGTACTTCGGGACCAGTGCGCCATTCCTGCTGCAGTGCCGCAAGGAGGGGCTCGTGCCTCGCGAGATCGCTGATCTGTCGCGCCTGCGAGGCATCGGCTCGACCGGCGCACCGCTGCCGGCAGAAGGGTTCCGGTGGGTCTACGACTCGGTCAGCGCCACAGCACACCTCGCGTCCACCTCGGGCGGCACTGACGTCTGCGCGGCCTTCGTCGGCGCTGCGCCGATCGTCCCGGTCTACGCCGGCGAGATGTCGTGCCGCATGCTCGGCGCCTCGGTCGAGGCCTACGACGACCAGCACGAGCCAGTTGTCGGCGCCCTCGGTGAGCTCGTGATCACCAGACCCATGCCGTCGATGCCGATCGGATTCTGGGGCGACACCGATGGCGCTCGCTACCGGGCGACGTACTTCGAGGACATACCGGGCGTCTGGCGCCACGGCGACTGGATCACGATCACCGAGCGTGGGACCTGCACCATCACCGGTCGTAGTGACGCCACCCTCAACCGCGGCGGGGTGCGACTCGGCACCTCCGAGTTCTACACCGTCGTCGAGGCACTGCCCGAAGTCTTGGACAGCCTCGTGGTGCACCTCGAGGACGACGAGGGAGGCGCCGGTCGACTGTTGCTGTTCATCGTGCTCGCCGCGGGTGCCGAGCTGGACGACGCGCTGACCGGGAAGATCTCGATGGCGCTGCGGTCACAGCTCTCGCCGCGGCACGTGCCCGATGCGCTCCATCAGGTGGCGGCGCTCCCCCGCACCTTGTCCGGCAAGAAGCTCGAGGTTCCGGTCAAGAAGATCCTGCAGGGCACACCGATCGAGGACGCCGCGGCGACCGGTGCGCTGATCGATCCGACGGCGCTCGAGGTGTTCGCACGTTTCATTCGCTGACGTCGGTGCGCCCTGCCCCTCGCGCTAGGGCAGCAGCAGCTCGGCGATCTGGATCGTGTTGAGGGCGGCACCCTTGCGCAGGTTGTCGCCGCTGACGAACAGCACGAGTCCGCGGTTGCCGTCGATGCTCCGGTCCTGCCGGATCCGGCCAACCAGGCTCGGATCCGTGCCTGCGGCCTGCAACGGCGTGGGGACGTCAACGAGGCGGACCCCGGTTGCCGCCGACAGAATCTCTGTCGCCCGCTCGACGGTGATGTCCGCGGAGAACTCCGCATTGATCGACAGCGAGTGCCCCGTGAAGACCGGGACGCGGACGCACGTGCCGGCGACCCGCAGATCGGGCAGGTGCAAGATCTTGCGGCTCTCGTTGCGGAGCTTCTGCTCCTCGTCGGTCTCGAACGAGCCGTCGTCGACGACCGAGCCGGCCATCGGCAGCACGTTGAACGCGATCGGCGCGACGTAGACCTCGGGAGCCGGGAAGGGCGCCGCCGAGCCGTCATATGCCAGCTCGTCGGCCTTCTCGACCACTGCGAGCGCCTGCCCGTGCAGCTCACGGACGCCGGCGATCCCGGAGCCCGACACGGCCTGATAGCTGCTGATCACCAGCCGTACGAGGCCCGCCTCGTCGTGGAGAGGCTTGAGCACAGGCATCGCTGCCATCGTGGTGCAGTTGGGGTTGGCGATGATGTTCTGCGTCGCGAGCGCGATGTCCTCGGGGTTGACCTCGCTGACGATCAGCGGGATCTCCGGATCCTTGCGGAACGCCGAGGAGTTGTCGATGACCATCGCGCCGGCCGCCGCGAAGCGGGGCGCCTGGGCCCGCGAGGTCGTCGCACCGGCCGAGAACAGTGCGATGTCGATGCCCGAGAGATCAGCAGTCTCGGCATCCTCGATCACGATCTCGCCGCCACGCCACAGGAGTGTCTTGCCAGCAGAGCGCGCGGAGGCGAAGAAACGGACCCGGTCCGCGGGGAAGTCGCGCTCCTCGAGGATGCTGCGCATGGCGATGCCGACCTGGCCGGTCGCGCCGACGATCGCGAGTGTCGTCATCGTCCGGTGCCTCCGTAGACCACGGCCTCGACCTCGTCGGTGCCCAGATCGAATGCTGCATGAGCCGCGTTGACCGCGGCGTCGACCTGGTTTTCGGTCACGACGACTGAGATTCGGATCTCCGAAGTCGAGATCATCTCGATGTTGACCCCGGCGTCGGCCAGGGCGCGGAAGAACCGAGCGGTGATGCCGGGCGACGAGCGCATGCCAGCGCCGACGATCGAGACCTTGCCGACGCTGTCGTCGTACTGCAGGCGCTCAAAGCCGACCGTGTCCTTGAGCCGCGCCAAGGCGGTCATGGCGGTCTGTCCGTCGGCCCGCGGCAGGGTGAACGAGATGTCGGTCAGGTTCGTCGCGGCGGCCGAGACGTTCTGGACGACCATGTCGATGTTGATCTGCGCGTCGGCCAGGGCCTGCAGGATCGTCGCGGCCTCACCCACCTTGTCGGGCACGCCGACGACGGTGATCTTGGATTCGCTGCGATCGTGCGCAACGCCGGAGATTATTGCCTGCTCCATGGGAGCCCCTTCTTGGATGACGTCCTCGGACTTCACGACCCAGGTCCCGGTCTTGTCGGAGAACGATGAACGTACGTGGATCGGCATGTCGTTGCGGCGGGCATACTCGACGCAGCGCAGGTGCAGGATCTTGGCGCCACTGGCCGCCATCTCGAGCATCTCCTCGTAGGAGATGCGCGGGATCTGACGGGCGTTCGGGACGATCCGTGGATCGGCGGTGAAGATCCCGTCGACATCGGTGTAGATCTCGCAGACATCGGCGTGCAGTGCGGCCGCAAGGGCGACCGCGGTCGTGTCAGACCCGCCCCGACCCAGAGTCGTGATGTCCTTGGTGGTCTGCGAGACGCCCTGGAACCCAGCGACGATCGCGACCGCGCCATCGGCGAGGGCGGCCTCGATGCGACCGGGCGTGACGTCGATGATCTTGGCGCGTCCGTGCTCCGAGTCGGTGATCACACCCGCCTGCGAGCCGGTGAACGAGCGGGCCTCCTGGCCGAGTGTGCCTATCGCCATCGCCAGCACCGCCATGCTGATCCGTTCGCCTGCGGTCAGCAGCATGTCGAGCTCGCGGCCCGGGGGCAGCGGCGAGACCTGGTTGGCCAGCTCGATCAGCTCGTCGGTCGTGTCGCCCATGGCAGACACGACCACGACGACGTCGTGACCGGCCTTCTTGGTCGCGACGATGCGCTGGGCGACCCTCTTGATGCTGGTTGCGTCGGCAACCGAGGAGCCGCCGTACTTCTGGACGACAATGCCCACGGGCCCATCCTCTTGCTTGGCGCTACTACCTGACGGTGTACGGGTGCGCGACGCTGCGCACGGTCAAGTCTAGCGATACTCCGGATTGGCTCCGAACTCGTGCACTCCGGAGTCCCACACGGTGCGCTGGTTGCCGAACGCCGGGATGCCACCGGCATCGCGGAACGCCTTCGCCAGGTGCATCAGGTTGTACGTCATGAACGATGTGTTGCGGTTGGTGAAGTCGTTCTCGGGACCGCCCGAATCGGGGTCGAGGTAGGACGGACCCGGCCCGGCCTCCCCGATCCAGCCGGCGTCCGCCTGCGGCGGGATCGTGTAGCCGACGTGCTGCATCGAGTAGAGGATGTTCATCGCGCAGTGCTTGATGCCGTCCTCGTTGCCGGTGATGACGCAGCCGCCGACCTTGCCGTAGAAGGCGTACTGACCAGCATCGTTGAGCATCCCGGAAGCGGAGTACAGCCGCTCGATGACCTGCTTCATGATGCTGCTGTTGTCGCCGAGCCAGATTGGCCCGGCGAGCACCAGGATCTCGGCGGCCATGACCTGGTCGAGGATCTCCGGCCAGGCGTCGACCTCCCAGCCGTGCTCGGTCATGTCGGGATAGACGCCACTTGCGATGGGGTGGTCGATCGCGCGGATCTCGGTGACCGCGACCCCATGGCGACGCATGATGTCGGCGCTCATGGTCACCAGGCCGTCGGTGTTGCTGGGCTCGGGCGACTTCTTGAGCGTCGCGTTGATGAACACGGCACTGAGGCCGGAGAAGTCAGGAGCATCGGTCATGTCGACGAGTCTGCCCTCGCCCGAGTCCCCTGACAACCGGGACGACGTGACGGCCGGTGGTTGCTCAGGCGCGGGTGATGGCGTTGCCGATCGTCGTCCGGCCCTCGAACGCTCGGCCCAGGGTCAGCTCGTCGGCGTACTCCAGATCGCCGCCGACCGGCAGTCCGCTGGCCAGCTTGCTGACCCGCAGTCCGAGCGGCGTCAGCATCCGGATCAGGTACGTCGCGGTCGCCTCACCCTCGAGGTTGGGATCGGTCGCGATGATGACCTCGGTGACGACGCCGTCCTGGAGCCGCTGGAGCAGCTCCTTGATGCGCAGCTGGTCGGGTCCGATGCCGGCGATCGGCGAGATCGCGCCACCCAGCACGTGATAGCGGCCGCGGAACTCACGGGTGCGTTCGATCGCGACGACGTCCTTGGACTCCTCGACCACGCAGATCACCGAGAGGTCACGACGAGGGTCCGCGCAGACCCGGCACTCGGTGTCGACCGTGACGTTGCCGCAGGTCGAGCAGAAGTGCACCTTGGCCTTGACCTCCAGGAGCGTCGCGGCGAACCGGCGGACGTCCTCGGGGTCGGCGTCGAGCAGGTGGAACGCAATGCGTTGCGCACTCTTGGGACCGATGCCGGGCAATTGCCCGAGCTCATCGATCAGATCCTGAATTACACCGTCATACATAGGTACTCAGGGTATGCCGTCAGCGATGAGCCGACTCCGCCGACTCGCTGTCGAACAGACGCTGTCCGGCCAGGATGCGCACGAGCTGCTCTAGCCTGAGGTCCTCGTGCTCGGGATGCGCCAGGACGACCGAGGTGATCGCCTCACCGTCGAGCATGTGAACTACGCCGAGGATCATGGTGTCGAGCTCGTCGGACGGCATCGACTCGGCGATCGGCAGGGCGTGACCGATCTCGATGATCTCGCGGTGGTAGCGCTCGGCGAGCGGAGTCAGCCGCTGCCGCAGGTCGGCATCGGTCCGGGCCGCGACCAGCAGCTCGTACCACGCGGCATTCATGGGTGCCCGGGTCGCGCGGCGCAGCAGGGTCAGGCAGGCCGAGACGCTGAACTCGTCAAGCGCCGCTAGGCCCAGCCGGAAGTCGTCGAACTGCCGGGACCGCACCTCGTCGGCGGCCGCGAGGATCAGGTCGAGCCGGGACTCGAAGTGGCGGAAAAGTCCACCCTGCGAGACCCCGGCACGCCTGGCGATCTCGATCGTGGAGGTGCGCGCGTAGCCCAGCTCGGCCAGCGACTCCGCCGCCGCGACGACCAGCGCCGCGATCGTCGCCTCGCGACGTTCGGTCTGCGTACGACGGGTGGCTGCCACGACGGCTACTGTGCCACCTCGAGCCCGAGCCGGCGGACCGGAGCGACAGTGCCACGGCCCTCTCCGGCCCGAAGGAACCGCCCGGTCCCCAGCGTCCGGCCGTAGCCGTCGGCGAAGACGCCCCGTTCGAACACGACCTCGCCGGTCACGATCGTGGCGGCGACCGCCGCGTCGTTGCGGTTGACCATGCGGCTCATGTTGCCGAACTCCGGCATCAGCGCCTCGTGGTAGTCATCTACCGCGTCGCTGAGCCCGGCCGGGTCGACCACGACGATGTCGGCCCGATCTCCGACCGCGATGCGTCCGGCATCGATGCCGTAGAACTCGCCGAGCTCGCCGGTCAGCTTGAATACCGCCTTCTCGACGGTCATGAACGGCTTGTCCTTCGACTGGGCCTGGTGCACGCGGTTGAGCAACCGGATGCCGAAGTTGTAGAACGCCATGTTGCGCAGGTGCGCGCCAGCGTCGGAGAAGCCGATCGTGATACCCGCGCGGTTGATCAGCTTGTCCTGGATCTCGGGCCGCGTGTTGGCGATGTTGGTCTTCCAGCGCAGCTTGGTTCCGTGCTCGACGACCAGGTCGAGATAGCAGTCGACCGGGTGGAGATCGCGATCGCGGGCGACCTGTCCGATCATCATGCCGATCAGCTGGGTGTCGGGGGACTCGGTGATCTCGGCGTCGTCGAAGTCGCGGTGCCAGACCCGCGGGGAGAACCGCTTGTCGAAGTCGCGGCGGAACCAACGCCGGTACGCCTCGTCGTTCAGCAGCTCGTTGCGGCCCATCTCCTCACGAAGGTGGAGCGCCTCGCGGCCCGAGCCGAACTCCTCGAAGACGACCAGGTCGATCCCGTCGGCCCAGACGCGGAATGTCGTCGGGAGGTGCTGCCAGGTGAACCGACCACGGCCCAGTCGGTTGGCGATGAAGGCCAGCGGCGCGAAGATGCCCTGGACCCACGGCTCGGCCTTGGTGTCGGCCGCGGCCAGCAGCGAGACCTTCAACGGCTTGCGGAACAGGCCCGTCGCGGTCGCGAGGTAGAAGCCGATGTCGTACTTCTTGTTGAGGTTCGGCACGCCCTGCAGGACCCGACCACGCCGGCGGAGGACCCGGCTGAGACCGCGGAACTCCTTCCAGCTGGAGTAGGTCGACGGCAGCGAGCGCGAGCGATAACGGTCGCCGTCGAGCTTGTCCCACGGGTTGGTCATGGTCGAGATGCCGAGGAAGCCCGCATCGAGCGCCTCCTCGAGCCGGCGCTCGATCTCGGCCTGCTCACCCTTGGTCGCCTTCTGGTCCGGATCGGTCGATCGACCGATCCCCATGACGGCCGCCCGGGCGTCGGAGTGCCCGAGGAACGACGCGACGTGTGGCCCCAGCGGCAGCTGCTCAAGAGCATCGACCCACCCCTGCGGCGTCGACCAGGTCTTGGCCCCCTCCAGGGCGGCAAGCACGTGGGGCCGCGGCAGAGCCTCGACACGGCTGAACAGATCGGCGATGTCGAGCGGGGTCGAGTAGACCGTCGAGAGCGAGCAGTTGCCGACCAGCACCGTCGTGACGCCGTGGCGCACCGACTCGTTGAGGCCGGGCGCGACCTGCAGCTCGGCGTCGTAGTGGGTATGTGTGTCGACGAATCCCGGCATGACCCACTGGCCCGCCGCCTCGACAACCTTGGTCGCTGCGCCGATGGCCAGCGGAGCGGGGCTGACCACCACGACCCGCCCGTCGCGCACGCCGACGTTTGTCACGACGCCCGGGGCGCCGGTGCCGTCGAAGTAGGTGCCGCCGGTGATGACCAGATCGAGCTCGAGCATGTGTGCCGCCTTGAGTGATGTGAGACACACAACATAGCGAGTGACCACTCGCTATGTCTAGGCGTTGAGGAAAGACTGCAACATCTCGTGGCCGCGCGAGGTCAGGATCGACTCCGGATGCATCTGTACGCCCTCGACCGGGTGCGTGCGGTGCCGGACGCCCATCACGATCCCGGCCGCGGTGTGGGACGTGGCCTCGAGCTCGTCGGGCAGCGTGTCCGGATCGATCACCAGCGAGTGATAGCGAGCGCAGACCAGAGGGGTGGGCAGGCCCGCGTAGACGCCCCGCCCGTCATGGTGGACCAGCGACGGCTTGCCGTGCACGACCTCCTCGGCACGCACGATCGACGCGCCGTAGACCTCAGCGATCGCCTGGTGACCCAGGCACACGCCGAGCGTCGGGGTCGTCGGCCCGAGTCGGCGGATAGCCTCGACGCTGATGCCGGCATCGGCCGGAGTGCCAGGACCCGGAGAGACCACCAGGTGTGTGAAGTCGCCGCGCTCGCGCAGGGCGACGAGCTCATCGACCGTCACCGCGTCATTGCGGACCACCGAGGTCCGGGCACCGAGCTCGCCGACGTACTGGACCAGGTTGTAGACGAACGAGTCGTAGTTGTCGATGAACAGCACCGAGGCCTGCGAGACAGCCGGCAGCGAGGACTGCCGAGGCGCGGGCGGGTCCAGCGACTCGCCGTGATCCGGCGTCACCCAGAACCGCCGCAAGGCGTCCCCCAGCCACCCGGTCGTCAGGCCGGCCGGCCACCCGCCGACACCCTCACAGGCGACGACCGGAACGATTCCACGCAGCGAGTTGGTCACGAACACCTCAGTCGCCGCAGACAGGTCGACGACCGTGAGCCGACGCTGGAAGACCGGCACCCCGGCCGCGCGCAGCAGCTCGATGACGCGAGCTCGGGCTGTGCCGGGCAGGATCCGACCGTCGGACGGCGGGGTGTGGACGCCGTCGTCGTGCACCACGAAGATGCTGGCTCTCGCGGTCTCGAGGATCGATCCGTCCTCGGCCAGCAGCAGCAGGTCATGATCGGGCCGCGAGTCGGATTCCAGCGCTCGACGATCGGCCCACTTGTGCTGGCCGAACCCGCCGTCGATCGTCCGGGGGGTCAGGGTCCACGCGACCGCATCGTCGTCGATGACACGGTGCGACATCGACACGACCACGCCGCGGGTGTCCGGCACAGCGTCGATGCGCAACCGCTGTCGCCCGGTCAGTGATCCTGCGCGCCGGATCACGGCGTCGTCGAGCCCTGCGCGAATCGTCGTGCCGTAGACCGCGCGGACGCTCGCGTCGAGCCGCGCTAGGTGGGCATCGAGGTCGATGACCCGACCGTCCTCGACCAGCAGCGTGTCGTAGATGCCGGCGGATTCGTCGACGGTCGCCCGGTGCTCGGGCACACCCGGGATCCGCGGCTCGTCGACGACGGGCGTCTCCGCCGTCAGCGCGAGAGTGCCACCGATCGCCTCGATCAACGGACGCGCCTTGACCAGGCACTCGGCGTACTCGCCCTCAGGCGTCGAGTCGGCCACGACACCGCCGCCAACACCCAGCCAGATCCGATCACCCGCGAGCTCGAACGTGCGGATCGCGACGTTGAGCTCGAGCCCCGCAGCGGCACTCACGTGGCCGATTGCCCCCGTGTAGGCCTCACGTCCGGTCGGTTCGAGAGTGTTGATGATCTCCATCGCCCGCACCTTGGGCGCGCCCGTGACCGAGCCGGGTGGGAAGGTCGCCCGCAGGAGCTCGGAGTCGCGGACACCGCGCGCGACGTGACCCACGACGTCCGACACCAGGTGCCACACAGAGTGCCGCTCGGCACGGGTCACCGCCGGCACACGCACCGAGCCCGGCACGCTGACTCGGCCCAGATCGTTGCGCATCAGGTCGACGATCATGATGTTCTCGGCCCGGTTCTTGGCCGAGGCGACCAGCTCTTCCGGGTCGGTGTCGAGGGCGGCGGTGCCCTTGATCGGCGAGCTCAGCACCTCGTCACCGGTGCGCCGCAGGAACAGCTCGGGCGAAAGACTGGCCAACGCGCCCTCTGGGCTGGAGACGAAGGCGGCGTACGCCGGCCCGATCCGCTCGACGCCGGCGCAGAACACGTCGAGCGGATCGCCGTGAAACGGGGCCTCGAGCCGAGCACAAAGATTGGCCTGGAAGATGTCGCCCGCGGCGATGTGCTCGAGGACCGTGGCCAGCGCGGCCCGGTGTGCCTGCGGCGTCGGCGTCATCTCGAACGTGCCGACCTCGTACGCCCGCGGCGCCGACCTGCTCGCGGCCAGCACGGCCACGATCGCCGCGTCACGATCCGGGTCGGTACGCAACGACTCGAGCCACCACGCACCGTCAGTGCGCCTCAGGACGTGGTCATAGAACGCGATGCGATGGTCCGGCTGAGGGACGGGGCGTCGCGGCGTCTCCGGCAGCCGCTCGACGAGCCGGCCAAGCTGGTAGCCCCAGGCGCCGATCCAACCTCCGCCGAAGCCGCCCAGATCCGGGGCGGACGACGCCGATCCGGGAGCGGAGTCGATCCCGTCGAACGCATCGCCCTGCAGCACCTCGACCGGGTCGAATGCGATCAACGCCTCCCCGTGGTGCCAGGCGCCGAGCAGCGCGACCAGCCGCTCACGGCCACGGAACAGACGGAGGACGTCGAGCGGATCGAGGTCGAGGTCGAGGCGGGTGCGGACGAGCCCCGACTCAGTCCGTGCGGGTCTCGTCAATGACTTCTGCTCCCAGCTCCCGCAGCAGCAGCAGCTCGGGATCGACTACCTCGTTGTCGATGACCGGATCGTCGCGATCGGCCGAGGCATCAGGGTGCTCGCGCTTTTCCGGCGCAATGGGATCACGCAGCGCCTCGCGCACCGACTCCGGCGCACCGACCCCCTTGCGGGGTTCGGCACCCTGCGGGCTCGGGTCGATCGAGGCGGGCTCGTCCGAGCCCGCCGAGGGGCCGGGGCGGGCGCCCGGATCGACGATCGCCTCGATCCGCCAGGTCACGCCCAGCACGGCGTGCAATGCCTTTTGGACGTACTCCTCGGAGCGGCTGTTGATGAACGAGTCGCGGGCACCCGCGTTGACCAACGCAATCGTCAGGGTCGAGCCGTCCAGTCCCGTGACCTGGGCGTTCTGGCTGAGCATGACCCACGCAAACCGTCGCAGGTCGCGGATCTTGTCGAGGATCTCCGGCCACAGCCGGCGGACGTCCGCGATCGTCAGGTTGCCCGCCGCAGCGGGCTGGGCGGCGGGTGCCGGCTCGACCGGGACGGCGGGTTCGACGACAGGAGCCGGGACCTCGGCCCGGGCGACGACAGGAGCTGGCGTCTCCACCTGCTCGACGACTGGGGCCGGGACCTCAACCGGAGCGACGACAGGCACCTGTGTCGGGGTCTCCACGGGCACGACTGGCGGCGAAACGGGCTGGGCGATGGTCTGTGTCACGGGCTGGGCAACCGCCGGGACGGGAGCGGCTCCGCCGTCCATCGACAGCCGGCGCTCGACCCGGTCGAGCCTGGCCTGGAATCCCTGCGTCGAGTTGTCCGATCCGGGCACCAGGATCCGGGCGCACATCAGCTCGAGCAGCAGCCGCGGAGCCGTGGCACCGCGGAACTCCATCAGGGCAGCATTGACGATGTCGGCGGCGCGAGTCAGCTCGGACGGGCCGAAGCCGCTGGCCTGGCTGAGGAGCCGCTCGGCTCGGTCGCCCGGCACGTCAAGCAGGCCCTTGTCCAGCGCATCGGGCACCGCCGCAACGATCACGAGGTCACGCAGCCGCTGCAGGAAGTCCTCGGCAAAGCGGCGGGGGTCCTGCCCGGACTCAATGACCTTGTCGACGACCCCGAACACCGTGGAGCCGTCGCCGGCCGCGAACGCATCGATCGCCTCGTCGAGCAGCGAGTCGGGGGTGTAGCCCAGGAGCGCGACCGCCAGCTCGTACGTCACACCTTCGGGACCCGAGCCGCTCAGCAGCTGGTCGAGGACGCTGAGGGTGTCCCGCACCGAGCCCTGACCCGCGCGGACCACGAGCGGCAATGCCGTCGGCTCGAGCTTGACGTCCTCTGCGGCGCACAACTGCAGCAGGTAGTCGCCGAGGGTCTTGGGCGGGACGAGCCGGAACGGGTAATGGTGCGTACGCGACCGGATCGTGCCGATGACCTTGTCCGGCTCGGTCGTCGCGAAGATGAACCGCAGGTGCGGAGGTGGCTCCTCGACAAGCTTGAGCAGCGCGTTGAAGCCCTGCGGCGACACCATGTGGGCCTCATCGATGATGTAGACCTTGTAGCGGCTGCTGACCGGCGCGAAGAAGGCCCGCTCACGCAGGTCACGTGCGTCGTCGACACCACCGTGGCTCGCCGCGTCGATCTCGATGACGTCGATGCTCCCGGGCCCGCCGCGGGCCAGGTCACGACAGCTCTGGCACTCGCCGCACGGATCGGCAATCGGCGCCTTCTCGCAGTTGAGGGCCCGGGCCAGGATGCGCGCGCTGGTGGTCTTGCCACAGCCTCGCGGTCCGGAGAACAGGTAGGCGTGATTGATCCGGTTGGCAGCCAGAGCGTGCCGCAGCGGCTCGGTCACATGATCCTGACCGATCACCTCGGCGAACGTCTCCGGCCGGTAGCGGCGGTACAGCGCGAGGGGGGCATCCACGACGTGAACTCTATCGACCCGGTAAGACGCTGACGAGGCCGTCGCCTCCGGCCGTCATGACACCAGCAGACGGCTGGCTCGCAACCAGGCGTCGACCGCGGCATAGGCGGCCTTCCGCGGCTCGTCCAGCGAGATGAACACATCGTGGCGAGCCCCGTCGATCGGCACGACCGTGACATGGTCGCCGAGGCAGCCGGACCACCGGGCGATCTGCCGGACATCGAGGACGGCGTCGGCGTTGTCGACCTCGGGCGTGTACTTCGAGGCGAACCGGGTGCGATCCGAGCGCAGGACGAGCGAGGGCACTCCGATGTCGAGACCGCGGTGCAGGACGGCCTGCCCCCGGCGGACCGCGGTCAGCCAGCCGTAGGTGACCGGGAACCCCTCGAGCGGCTTGTAGGTCGTGTCGAACTCCCACTCACCGTGCGCGCTGACGTGCAGGCTCGTGCCGTACGCGTCGGTCGGCGGCAGCTTGATGAACGCCTTCGGTTTGATGTGCGAGAAGGCCTCGATCGCGCGGGTGCCGAACGTACGCATCCAGGCCTTGCCCTGCAGGTCGAACCACGGGCTGTTGAGCACAAGGCCTGCGATGCCGGCGCCCTGGGTGCCACCCGGAGTCCGGTTGAGCCGGTCCAGCCACAGCGGCAGGATCAGGCCACCGGTCGAGTGGGCCGAAAGGACGACGGGCTTGTCCCCGGTCTCCTCGCGGATGATCCGCAGCGACTCGGACAGCTCGGCGTCGTAGAGCGCGAGGTCAGAGACGTAGTGACCGGTCTGTCCCTCCCGGCGCGAACGGCCGCACTTGCGCAGGTCGAGCGCGTAGAACGCGAAGCCACGCTCGGCAAAGAAATCGGCCAGCTCGGTCTGGAAGAAATAGTCGCTGAACCCATGGACGTAGAGAACCGCGGCCTCGAACGGCTCGGCCGGAGTCCTGCGGACCAGAGTCGCCTCGACGTCGCCCTCGCCGTCGGGGTCAGACCCCAGCGGGATCGTGCGTCGTTCGTAGCCGTCGCCCAGCTCGTCGGGGATCCAGTCGGTCATGTGTGGTGCTCCTCGTTTGGCGACGGACGTCGGGTCCAACAGTATGGGACTTGTGACCGAGACACGTGAGATCCAGCGGACCCTCGATCTTGCCCTCCGTGTCGGCGAGATGCTGCTGTCCAACGGTGCCGGCGCGGCCGACGTCACTGCCACGATGTCCTCGATCGCCCACCATCTGGGCCTGCGTCAGGCACTCGTGGACGTGACGTTCACGACACTGACCCTGAGCTACCAGGTCAGCTTCGACGAGCCCGCGTTCTCGCTGACCCGGCACGTCACCCATCGCGAGACCGACTTCGACGACCTGACCCGTGCCGATCACCTCGTCACGGCACTGCTGAGTGACGAGATCGACCTCGAGGAGGCGCGGACCCAGATCGCACAGATCACCTCGACAGGTCACCGGGCACCGCGGTGGGCCGTGTCCCTCAGCTGGGGCGTCATCGGTGCCGGCATCGCCCTGCTGATCGGCGGCGACGTCACGGTCACGGCGATCGCGGGGATCGCGGCCATCGGCATCGAGATCCTGCAGCGCTACCTGGCCCGGCTCCGGCTTCCCTTCTTCTACGCCCAGGTGGCCGGCGGTCTGTTCGCGACGTTGCTGGCGGTGGGCGTCTCCGCGGTACACGTCGACGTCAACCCGTCCCTGGTCATCATCGCCAGCATCGTGATGCTGCTCGCCGGACTGGGCTTCATCGGCGCGATCCAGGATGCGCTGACGGGTTTCTACATCACCGCCGGTGCCCGCATCCTCGAGGTCATGATGTCGACGGTCGGCGTGATCGTCGGCGTCAGCGGGGGCCTCACGGTGGGCGGAATGCTCGGTGTCGACATCGCGCTGGACCCGGAGGCATCCGGGTTGTCCCGGTTCCCGCTCATGGTCGCCGGTGCCGCGATCAGCGCGGCGGCCTTCGCGTTCGCGGCCTACGCCCCGGCGCGGATCCTGCTGCCCATCGCCCTGATTGCCGGCTCCGCCGCCTCGATCTTCCTGCTCCTGTCCGAACGCGACGTCGGCCGGGCCTGGCCCGCGGCGGTCGCGGCGATCTTCATCGGCGTCATCAGCTATACGGTCTCGTCGAAGTTCCACGTCCCACCGCTCGTGATCGTGGTGGCGAGCATCGTGCCCCTGCTGCCCGGTCTGTCGATCTACCGCGGGCTGTCCCTGCTGGCCGACGACGACTACACCGGGATCCTCGCGATGATCACCGCCGTTGCCATCGCGATCTCGCTCGCAGCCGGAGTGATCCTTGGTGAGTATGTCGCCCAGCCGCTGCGACGCGAGGCGCGTAGGCTCGAGCAGCGTCTCGCCGGCCCCCGTCTGGTCGGGCCGCTCCGCGCCCGTGCGGTGCGAAAGAAAAAGATGCACCCCTAGTGCATACAGTTGCTCAAAACACTAGACTCACCGTGCGCCACGTGGCGCGATCGCCGAGGAGCCGTATATGAAACTGCACCTGTCAGACGAGGATGTTGCCTTCCGTGAAGAGATGCACGACTTCTTCACGACGCAGATCCCCCAGCACATCCGCGACACCGTCGCCGCTCGCCGCGAGCTCACCAAGGAGCAGATCGTCGAGTCCGTCCAGGCCATGAACGCCGCTGGCATCGCAGTGCCGAACTGGCCGGTCGAGTGGGGCGGCAAGGACTGGACGCCACTGCAGCGTCACATCTGGCACGAGGAGATGCAGCTCGCCTCCGTCCCGGTGCCGCTGGCCTTCAACCACTCGATGGTGGGACCGGTCATCGCCGCGTTCGGCTCCCAGGAGCTCAAGGAGCGCTTCCTGGCCAAGACCGCCAACCTCGACATCTGGTGGTCGCAGGGATTCTCCGAGCCCGACGCCGGATCCGACCTCGCCTCGTTGCGCACGACCGCGGTCCGCGACGGCGACGACTACCTGGTCAACGGCCAGAAAACGTGGACGACCCTCGGCCAGTACGGCGACTGGATCTTCACGCTGGTCCGCACGGATCCGGACGTCAAGAAGCAGGCCGGCATCTCCTTCCTCCTGATCGACATGACGTCGCCCGGCGTCGAGGTCCGGCCGATCGAGCTGATCGACGGTGGCCACGAGGTCAACGAGGTCTGGTTCGACAACGTCCGCGTGCCAGCCGAGAACCTGGTCGGCGAGGAGAACAAGGGCTGGGACTACGCCAAGTTCCTGCTCGGCAACGAGCGGGTCGGCGTCGCGCCGGTCGGCTCGACCAAGCGCACGCTCTCGCTGGCCAAGGAGCACGCCAAGACTGCCGGTCCCGGTGGCACCTCGCTGCTGGACGACCCCCTCCTCGCGGCACAGGTCGCCGATCTGGAGAACGAGCTGCTCGCGCTTGAGCTCACGGCACTGCGGGTCGTGGCCAACTCCGCCGACGGCAAGCCGCATCCGGCCTCGTCGGTGCTCAAGCTGCGCGGCACCGAGCTGCAGCAGGCCGTCACCGAGCTCATCGTGGACCTCGCCGGGCCCGCTTCGCTGGCCTCCGGCGCGGGCGAGGACTCGGACGTGCCCGAGTGGGCGCGTGTGGCGACGCCCAACTACCTCAACTTCCGCAAGGCGTCGATCTACGGCGGTTCCAACGAGGTACAACGACAGATCATCGCCGGCACGATCCTGGGACTGAGGGGCTGACATGGACTTCCAACTGGACTCCGAGCAGGAAGCGCTTCGCGACGCTGTTCGCGGACTGCTGACCAAGGCGTACGACACGTCGGAGACTCGACGCGAGGCGACCAAGAAGGATCCGGGCTGGGACGAGAAGACCTGGCAGCGGCTCGCCGAGATGGGCGTCCTCGGACTGCCCTTCGCGGAGGAGGACGGCGGCATGGGCGCCGGTCCGGCTGAGGTCTCGATCGTGGCCGAGGAGATCGGGCGGGTCATCGCGCCGGAGCCGTTCGTCGAGGCGGTCGTGCTCGCAGGCGGGCTGGTCGCCGCAGCAGGCACCTCCGAGCAGCGTGCCGAGATCCTCGGCGCACTCGCCGAGGGCAACCTCGTGCCAGCGTTCGCGCACACCGAGCCGGGCTCGGGCTACTCCGAGACCGCGACCGGCGTCACGGCTTCCGGTTCGGGAGACTCGTGGACCCTGACCGGCGTCAAGGAGCCCGTGCTGGGAGGCGCCCGCGCCGACCTGCTGATCGTCAGCGCCGCGGTCGAGGGCGGCACCGGACTGTTCCTGGTGCAGCCTGACGCCTCGGGCCTGACCCGCACGGGCTACAAGACGTTCGACGGTGGACGGGCGGCTCACGTCGCCTTCGACAGCACTCCGGCGACGCCGCTCGGCGACGCCGGGGCGGACCAGTCCGCGGCGATTGCGGCAACTGTTGCCCAGGCGCAGATCGCGTACGGCCACGAGTCGCTCGGCGCGATGGACACGGCACTGGCCACGACCGTCGAGTACCTCAAGACGCGCAAGCAGTTCGGCGTCCCGCTCATGACGTTCCAGGCGCTGACGTTCCGGGCGGCCGACATGTACGTGTCGCTCGAGCTGGCCCGCAGCACCGTCTCGTGGGCGACGCTCGTGCTGCTGGACGGTGGCGACGCGACCGAAGCGGCATCCCGCGCCAAGCTGCAGGTCAGCAAGGCCGGACGCCACATCGGCCAGGAGGCGATCCAGCTGCACGGCGGGATCGGCATGACCGCGGAGTACAGCGTCGGCCACTACATGGGCCGGCTCACCGCAATCGACCACGCCCTCGGCGACGGCCGCCACCACCTGAACCGTCTGGTGGCAACTCTCGACGATCACACGGTCATCGAGCCCCTGCCGTAGCTCAGGAGCGCAGACCAGGGCGGTGTCCTGGCGGCGTATCGGGCCCCCCGATGCTCCGCTGGGGCACCGCCCTGGTGTCTGCCCAGGGCATGAAGGACCCCTCGCGCACCCGACAGAGGTCACTGACCCTTGCTGCCTTCCGGCCCTGGGGGAGTTGGGTGATGTGTCGCCGCGCGAGGGGCTTCGACCATCATACGGAGAGGTCCCGCGCGTGCTCAAGTCGGGAGCACGAGACCCGACGGGGATGCCGATTCGTCGGTGGCCGATCACGACCGGTAACCTCATCCACGGAGGATTCGCATAGTGGCCTAGTGCGCTCGCTTGGAAAGCGGGTTGAGTGAAAGCTCTCAGGGGTTCGAATCCCCTATCCTCCGCCAATGTGCTGTGGCCGTCCCTGTTCTTTGGGGGCGGCCACAGTGCGTTGTTGCAGCAGAGCGGATTCGGGGAGGAGCGAGGAACGAGCGACGGAGTCCCCTATCCTCCGCCGATTGAAGCCGGCCTCTGCTATTCGGTTCTCTTCCATGCCTTGAGCGTCCCCGTCAGGTCAGCCCTCAGCTCGGGCCGGGTCTGCACGATCAGGGAGGTATAGATCGTCTCGTCCGAAACCCGCATCTGCTCATCGTCTGGGAAGTTTCGGATGAACAGGCACGAGAATTGTTGCGGTGACCACCACGATCCAAGTCCCGCCTCGACGTGAGCCCGCGGGCGGTCGTCGGCAGCGAGCTTGCCCAACCGCGGCCTCGGCCGAGACCCCTGGAGATGACTTCGCGTTCGTCACGACTCAGACGCAACGCCGGACGCGGCTTTCTTGATCCGCTGTCGAACACCTCGCGCTGCTTCAATCACTTGCACGCCGTCGCTCTCGTGACATTTGCGGCGGCAGCCACATGCCGCAGCGTGGCACTCGATGCCCTCGCATCGAAGAACGCCGTCCGCTGTTCCAGTGCCTTTGGCGTCCGACCCTCAGACCCGCTCATGCTCATCTGGGAAGCAGACATCAGACAGGTTCAAGATCCATGTGGTGGAAACTCAACGCCGGCTCCGCCCGGAGCCATTGCGGGCTGTCCGCAGTCGGTGATCTCAGCGGAGAGTCGGACGACTAGGAGCAGGCGAAGGCGAGGAGCACCTCTTGATCGTGATTGTTGCTGTTGCTCGCGTCGCCTCCGGATCCTGTGAGGATCCTCGCGTCAAGAGGAACTGAGAGTTCCTGAGGGTCGTCCAGGAGTGCGGTGTAGGTGAATTCGATAAAGAATTTCGAAACCACGTCAGGCTCGATGGGCGTGCTGCTCGAGAACTGGTAGTCCGAGCCGACCTCGGTCATGGTCCAATCGGAGTCGTAGGTGTAACTGGGGTCGAAGATGTCGTAGACCGGTATGAGTTTTGCGCCGGTGATTCGCGGATTCGTCGGGAGCGTCACGGTGATGGGCCCGTGCGACGCGCCGGCTCCGAGGTTGCGGATTTCAAACCACAGTTGGACCGTCTTCGAGCAATCAACGATGGACGGCATGAGTGTGATGACCGGCACAAGATCAGGTGGCGGGCAGGCCGTGAATTCAAGCGTTGTCGCGTACGCGTTGTTGGCGGGAGTCGTGTCCCCTCCTGAGCCGGTCGCCAGCGTGGCGTTGAAGACATACTGATTCGATGTCAGCGAGTCGGACGGCAGGCTGGAGAAGGTGAACGACATCACGAACGACGTGCGTTCACGGGCTCCGATTGGCGCACTTCTCGTAATTTTGTAGTTCGTTCCGACCTCGGTCAACGACCACCCCGAAGCGGTGACGACAGCATCTGTGATTCGCGGATTCATCGGCAGAGTCACTGTGACTTCGCCGTCAGAGACCTCCGTGCCTTCGTTCTTGATTTCGAAGGTCAGCGAGTTTCTTGCAGTGCACGCAGTAGAGGGGGCGTCGAGTGTCGTGGTCTGCAGAGCCAGATCAACACCTGAGGCGCTCAGCGTCGGCTGGTTGTTCTCGTCATCGGTGGACAGAACAGTGTTCGCACAACGCGCAAGCGTCGTCACTCGAACCTTCGACTCCTTGTTGATCGCAATCAGCGCTGTACGATCGCCAGCAATACCCTCCGAGGTCGTGACGCCAATCCGTGAGTGAGAAGTGTTCAGCCCATTCACCGGAGCTAGACCGATCTGGAGTGTTGACCCGGCATAAAAGGCCGCGAGGTCTGCGTGGAGTGCCCGGCCCTCGGCCGAAACGTGCTTGCCGTCGGGTGCAATCAGCGGAGAAATGTTATTCGCGTCCGACCAAAAGCCTGCCGCGTATGCCTGCGTCGCAAGTAGGTAGACGCGGTGCTTCGAGGCGTCCAATAGTTGTGTTGCCATTTCGGAGGCCGTACTCGCATGGATGCCGGCGTCGACGAAACGCTGTTCAGCGTTCACCGACACGTCCGCCGACCATGGGTCCGAAGCAGTCGAAGCGGTTCCAGTTCCCTTCACGGACGACCGCGGGTCCGCCCCCCCGCGATCGATCGACGCCCTCGGCTCGGCGTTCACCATGAACCCCGCCAGGATCATGGAGACAGCAAGCGCAGTCGTCAGAACGGATGGCAACTGCCGGCGTGCGCGCATGAAAAGGCCTCTTTGTACTGGCACAAGGTCGGAGACGAATGTCTCAGCCGCGAAATATTAACAGAGACAAACGTCCAACTTTGCGAATCCTGCAAACAGTCGCCAGGAGGCCTGCCTCCGCCGATAGCCGTTTCGACGCCGACCCGCCCACCGTCACAGGTCCGTCACCCACGCGATCCCCGCGAACCACCCCCCGGTGGCCTACGGTCGAGACCGTGAAGTTCACAGCCCTCGTGGCCGCCCTGTGCGCCATCGCCGCAGCGTGCTCGACGACACCAGCAACGCAGGTACCCCGGGGCAACTCCGAGGTCCAGGCCGTCGATCGCCGGATCGAGCAGATCCAGGACGCCGTCGACTCCTGGCGCGACGCCGCGACCCTCGGTGCAGCGCAGGCCGCCGCCGAGGAGGCGCGCAACCTCGTGACCGGTCCCGGCGTCGAGGGATACGGAGACCTGGATCAGGACCGCAAGATCTCAGGCGACGTCGAGCGAGGACTCCTTCCCGACGAGCGCACCGCGCCCGGGCTGGCACTCGCACTCTCCGACTGCGCCGGGCCGGACCTGCTGGGCGGGTCGTGGGCCGACCAGTCGGCTCGCTGGGTGACGCTCCGCGACGCGATTTCCGCGTGGACCCCGACCAACAACACGTTCTCCGGCCTGCCGAGCCACCCTCAACGGGTTGTCGGGTGGGCGACCCTCACGCTCCGCACGAACGACCTGGACCTGGCCCACGAGTACGCCGGGCATGCCCAGATCCACGTCGATGCCTCCCGCGAGGCAGTCGCCGACTGCCGGTAGTCCGCGGGTCAGACCTTGGGCGGCCCGGTCGAACCACGGACGATCAGGTCGCACGAGACGACGAGTTCCTCGGCCTCGGTCGGCCGCCCTGCCAGCAGGTCGAGTGCCATCTGGCCGGCCAGCTTGCCCTGTCGGGACACTGACTGCGTCACGGTGCTCAGGTCGAACACCTCGGCCATCGGGTGGCCGTCGATCCCGATGACCGAGATCTCACCCGGGACCGCGATGCCCCGCGCACTGAGGCCGGCGTACGCGCCGACGGCGATCTCGTCGGAATAGCACAGGATCGCGGTCGGGGGCTCGAGAAGGGCAAGCAGCGCATCGACCCCGGCCGACCCGGCCATCGGTCCTGCGTCGGCGGTCGTCAGGTACTCGGCCGGCACGGTGATCCCATGGGCGTCCAGACGGTCGCGATAGGTCTGGGTCCGGACGATGTCGGCGGACCACGCGGCACCCGCGGTGTCGCCGGTCCGGATCATCGCGATGCGGCGGTGCCCCAGGCCCAGGAGGTGATCCATCGCGAGCGTGGTTGCCTCAACGTCGTCCGCCCGCACGTGGGGATAGTCGCGCAGCTGTCCTCCCGCGACGACGACGTGGACGCCCAGCAGATCGAGGCGTTCCTCCTCCGCGGCCGGCAGCGGCAGCGCGATCAGCACGACGGCATCGACCTTGCGGCGGGCCGGGAGCTGGCGGAAGAATCGGCTGCGCTGGGCAGCGCCGTCGACCTGGTAGACCAGCACGTCCAGGTCTGCCTCTCGGAGCACTCCCTCGATCGCCGCGAGCATCGCGGAGTAGAACCATACGTCGATCTTGGGAACGACCACAGCGACACGACCGGTCGCTCGGCGTGACAGCGCCGACGCCTCCGGCGACACGACGTACGACAGATCCTCGGCGACCAGACGGATCCGGACGCGGGTGGCCTCGCTGACCCCGGGGACATCTCGCAGCGCACGCGAGACCGTCGCGATCGAGACGCCCGCATGACGGGCCACATCGACCATGTTGATCTCCGGCGCGGGGTCAGGCATGCCCTCACGATAGCCAGTTCGCAAACGGTTACGTCGATTCCTTGACGTACAACTGTGACGTGAGTCACTGTGGAAAAGAGGGAGTGCCTCTTCGGTGGCAACTCACGTAAACGTTTGCGCAGGTCGACGATTCGAGGAGTAGGCATGTCCACACGCAGGAGATTCCGGCTGGCGACCATCGGACTGGGCGCGGCTTCGGCCATGGTCCTCTCGGGCTGCCTGTCCGGCGGAGGAAGCGACAACAACAGCAGCGGTGGCGAGAGCAAGGGCGACGGGACCGTGACGATCCTCGGCGCCTTCGGCGGCGCTGAGAAGGAAGCGTTCGTCGCCTCGCTCAAGGAGTTCGAGTCCTCGTCGGGCATCACGATCGACTACACCGACGACCAGGACTTCGCCACGACCATCAAGGCCAAGGTCAACTCGGGCGCCGCGCCTGACATCGGCCTGTTCCCGCAGCCTGGAGGGCTGCTGGAGCTGTCCGACGACATCACCCCGCTCGGCGACGTTCTCGACGTCAACGCGATCAAGTCCACGCTGATCCCGGGCTTCCTGGAAGCCACGACCAAGGGCGGCAACATCTACGGCGCCCCGATGCGCATGGCCGTCAAGAGCCTGGTCTGGTATCCCAAGGACGCCTACGACGAGACCGGACTCTCGAAGGAGCCCGCATCGATCCAGGAGCTCCAAGGCATCACCGACAAGCTCAAGGCCGACACCAAAGCGCCGTGGTGCATGGGATGGGAGTCCGACCAGGCCACCGGCTGGGTCGGCACGGACTGGCTCGAGGAGTACGTCCTCCGCGTCAACGGTCCCGATGTCTACGACCAGTGGGTCAAGCACGAGATCCCGTTCAACGACCCGCAGATCGTCAAGGCGCTCGACGAGTTCGGCAAGATCGCCAAGACCAACGGGGAGGTGTTCGGCGGGGCCAAGGGCATCCTCAACACCGGATTCGCCGATGCCATGAACCCCGCGTTCAAGGCCAAGCCCGACTGCATGCTGATGCGCCAGGGCAACTTCGCGACAGGTTTCTTCCCCGACCAGGTCCAGGCGGACCTCGACGGCTCAGTCGGCACCTTCGTGTTCCCGCCCTTCCAGGGTGGCTACACCGGTCAGCCGATCCTTGGCGGCGGTGACCTCGCGGCGGCCTTCAACGGCGGCGACTCGGACGTCAAGCAGGTCATGGAGTTCCTCACCTCGGACAAGTTTGGCGGCGAGTGGGCCGCAGCCGGCGGCTGGCTCTCCCCGCACAAGACGTTCGATGCGAGCCAGTACGCCGACGAGACGACTCGCAACATCGCGACGCTGGCAGCTGATGCGGATGTCTTCCGATTCGACGCCTCGGACCTGATGCCGAAGGAGGTCGGTTCGGGCACCTTCTGGACCGGCATGGTCGACTGGGTGAGCGGCGAGTCCTCGCAGAAGACGCTGGACGCGATCGAGGCGTCCTGGCCCAAGTCATGACCGTCACCACCGACCGCCCTGACACCGGTTCGCCGGTGTCAGGGTCGGAGGGCAAGCGAAGCGCGGACGTTCGCGCGATCGCGATCGGTGTCGTCGGCATGGCCGTTGTGCTGTGGTTGATGCTCAACGTGTTCCTGGCGTTCAGCCTCTACCCCGAGGTCTTCCTCGACAGCAAGATCGTCATCGGCATTGTCGCCGTGATCGTGGGCGTCGGTGGCGCTGGCGCGTTCTTCTTCTTCCTCAACATGTTCGTCGAGGGCCTCCCGGACCGCCTGTCACGCGGACTCATGCCGTACGCGTATCTGCTGCCGGGCCTGGGCCTTGTCTCCCTGATGCTGATCTACCCGACGATCCAGACGATCCAGTACTCATTCGCGGACAAGAAGAGCGAGCGCTACGTCGGCTTCGAGAATTACCGCTACATCTTCGGCAGCCAGGCGTTTCGCGACTCGATCGTCAACAACTTGATCTGGTTGCTGATCGTCCCCACCATCACCGTCATGATCGGCATCGCGGTCGCGGTGCTCGCCGACAAGCTCTCGACGTCCGGCGAGAAGTTGGCCAAGAGCACGATCTTCCTGCCGATGGCGATCTCTTTCGTCGGCGCCTCGGCGATCTGGGGACTGGTCTACGACTACTCCGTCGGCGACAAGCAGACCGGCCTGCTGAATGCCGTCTGGACCGGTCTCGGGGGCTCGGCCCAGACGTGGCTGCAGATTCCGACCGGCAAGCTCAACTCCCTGTTGCTGATGGTCATCCTGATCTGGCTGCAGGTCGGCTTCGCGATGATCCTGCTGTCATCGGCCATCAAGGGCGTCCCGGAGGACACCGTCGAGGCCGCCCGCATCGACGGGGCCTCGGAGTGGCAGATCTTCGCCCGGGTCGTGATCCCGCAGATCAAGGGCACCATCATCACGGTCTTCATCACCGTGCTGATCCTGGTGCTGAAGGTCTTCGACATCGTCTACGTCCTGACCAACGGGCGGTTCGACACCAACGTCATCGCCAACTTGTTCTTCAACGAGCTGTTCGCCAACGGACAGGCCGGACGCGCCTCGGCGATCGTGGTGGTCTTGCTGCTTGCGGTCACCCCGGTGCTGATCTACCAGGTACGTCACTTCCGCCAAGAGGAGGCGAACGGATGAGCGACCCCATGGATGCCGTGATGGTGGCCGAGGCCGGCTCGGAGCACCAGGGCCGCAAGCGAACCCGCGGGGTCATGAAGGACGGCCGCAGGCGGAGTCCGTTCGCAATCGGCACGATGGTCGCACTCTGCTTGTTGTGGACCCTGCCCACGATCGGCCTGCTCGTGACGTCGTTCCGCTCGCGCGACGACACCGTGAGCTCGGGCTGGTGGACCGCGATCTTCGACCCGTTCGGGACCGGATGGACCTTCGGCAACTACCAACGGGTGTTCGACGGCACGGACCTCGGCACCGGATTCGTCAACAGCATCGTGGTCGCGGTCCCGGCGACGGTCATCCCGATCATGTTCGCGGCATTCGCCGCGTACGCGTTCACGTTCATGGATTTCCGCGGCAAGGACATCCTGTTCATCGTGATCGTGGCCCTGCTCGTCGTCCCGATCCAGGTGGCGTTCCAGCCGATGCTCAACTTGCTCGGCCCGCGCGGCTTTGACATCTCGGGCGAGTACCTCGCGGTCTGGTTGCTGCACACCGGATTCGGGATGCCCCTGGCGATCTATGTCCTGCGCAACTACATGACGACCCTTCCGCGGACCGTCATCGAGTCGGCGAAGATCGACGGCGCGACGCACTACCAAACGTTCTGGCGGCTGATCGTGCCGATGTCGGTGCCTGCCCTCGCAGCATTCGCGATCCTGCAGTTCCTGTGGGTGTGGAATGACCTGCTGATCGCCAAGCTGTTCCTCAACAACTCCAACTCGACCGTCATCGTCGAACTGCAGTCGCTGCTCGGCACCCAGGGTCAGGGCAAGGAGTTGCTGACCGCAGGAGCATTCGTGTCGATGATGCTGCCGATGATCGTGTTCTTCACCTTGCAGCGGTTCTTCGTCCGGGGTCTGACAGCCGGAGCCGTGAAGGGATGAGCGACAGCGAGACCCGAGGCCCCCTTCACCTCGCCCGGGACCGCGTGATCCTCGTGCTCGCACCGTCCTCGTGGGGGGAGCCTCCGATCCTGCACGTCCGCGCGGATGCCGGCCATGTTTGACCTCCCTGACTGTTGGGTGTGGGACTTCTGGACCGCCGAGGATCCCGGTGCCACCGACGGCCACCACTTGTTCTTTCTCAAGGCGTCCCGGTTGCTCGGCGACCCGGATCTGCGCCACTTCCACGCGTCGGTGGGTCACGCGGTCTCCGCCGACCTGACCCGTTGGACCCGCGTCGCCGATGCCATCGACCCGCAGCCGGCTCCGGCGTTCGACGACCGGGCCACATGGACCGGCTGTGTCGTCAAGGATGAAGCCGGCGGGTGGCTGATGTTCTCGACCGGCATCAGCAGTTCAGACCCCGGACTCGTGCAGCGCGTGGGAGTGTCCACGTCACCTGACCTCATGACCTGGACACGCTCGCCCTATGCGCTGCTCGAGGCGGACGAACGGTGGTACGCCCGCCGGCGCGGCGAGGATCTCGACGAGCACTGGCGCGACCCGTGGGTCATCTGTGATGACACCGGGCTGTGGCACATGTATCTCACCGCGCAGGCGCCCGAAGGTATCGGTCCGGGCGTCGTGGGTCACGCCACCTCCCCTGACCTGCGTACCTGGGAGGTGCAGCCCCCGCTGAGCAGCCCGACGGGGCGGTTCGACCAGCTCGAGGTGATCTCGCTCCACCAGGTCGAGGGCCGCTGGGTCCTCCTGTTCTCGTGCATGCACCCCGAGATGCCGGGCTCGGATCCCGGATCGGGAGGGGTGTGGTCGGTGCCGGTCGAAGGGCCTGGCTCCCCGGTCGACATCGACCGGGCGGTGCGCGTCACGACCGAACGCCTCTACGTCGGCAAGCTCGTGTCGACCCGTGACGGCAAGGCGCGGTTCCTCGCGTTCGAGAACCGGCGCGACGACCCGGGGTTCGTCGGCGGCATCATCAACCCCTGCCGCGTGACCTGGAACGACGCCGGCACCGGCTTGCGACTCGTGGACGCCCCAGCGTCGTGGAGCCCCCCGTCGTGAGCATTCATCAGCAGCCCAACCCGCGATAGTGTGATGTGAGTCACTTCGCTACAACGGATCGTCCGACACGTACCTGTCGGTGGAGGAGTTTCAACATGGCAACAGTCAGATTTGAAAAGGCACAGCGTTGGTTCCCCGGAGCCGACAAACCCACGGTCCCGGGCATCGACCTGGAGATCGAGGACGGCGAGTTCATGGTGCTCGTCGGCCCGTCGGGGTGTGGCAAGTCCACGACCCTGCGCATGCTCGCGGGCCTCGAAGAGGTCAACTCGGGCAAGATCTTCATCGGTGACCGCGACGTCACGGAGATGCCGCCCAAGGATCGGGACATCGCGATGGTGTTCCAGAACTATGCGCTCTACCCGCACATGACGGTCGCCGACAACATGGGTTTCGCGCTCAAGATGGCCAAGGTTCCCAACGACGAGCGCAAGAAGCGGGTCGAGGACGCCGCGGAGCTGCTCGGCCTCACCGAGTTCCTCGAGCGCAAGCCCAAGGCGCTGTCCGGTGGCCAGCGTCAGCGCGTCGCGATGGGTCGCGCGATCGTGCGCAACCCGCAGGTCTTCTGCATGGACGAGCCCTTGTCCAACCTCGACGCGAAGATGCGCGTGCAGACCCGCACCGACATCGCCAAGCTGCAGTCCGACCTCGGCGTCACGACGGTCTACGTCACGCACGACCAGGTCGAGGCCATGACGATGGGCGACCGGGTCGCGGTCATGAAGCTCGGTGAGCTGCAGCAGGTCGACACACCGCTGGGGCTCTACGACCGGCCGGTCAACCTGTTCGTCGCGGGCTTCATCGGATCACCTCAGATGAACCTGCTCCAGGGCACGGCGCACGACGGCCAGGCCAAGGTCGGTGACTACCTGGTCCCGGTGGACCCGACGGCCGCCCGCAAGATGCAGGGCAACATCACGGTGGGCGTACGCCCCGAGGCATGGCGCGTCGTCTCGGAGAACGAGGGTGGGCTCCCGGTCAAGGTGACGGTGGTCGAGGAGCTCGGGGCCGATGCCTTCGTCTACGGAACCAGCGGCATCTCCGGCACACCGAGCAACATCATCGTGCGGGTCCATGGCCGCGACACCGTGCACAAAGGCGAGACGATCTACGTCACGACCGATCCGCAGAACGTGCACGTGTTCGACACCGACACCGAAGAACGACTCAGCGACTGAGTCGGCCTACGTCGTGAGGGCGGGTGGCGGCATCTCTGGGGGTGCCATCACCTCGTCCGGGCGACGACTCAGCACGTGCTGGATGTAGTCACGAGCCGCCTCGAAGATGTCGACCTCGCGCCCGGCCTGCTCCGACAGCGTCCAGCGGTGGTGGAGGATCTCGTGATAGACCTCCGGCGCCTCGAGCTTGCCGCGCAGCTCCGGAGGCACCAGAGCCACGATGGGCTCGTAGTAGCGGCTCATCCACTGGTTGGCGACGACGTCTCGATCCTCCCGCGACAGGTCGCAGTTGGCTGTGTACGACGCGAGGTCGTTGAGCAGCCGCCGCGCCTGGTTGTCCTCGACGTTCATGCCGGTGAGCTCCTGCAGCTCGCGACGGTGGTGACCGAGCTCCACGACACGGGGCCTGATCTGGATCTGGTCGCCATCGACACCCGTGTTGATGTCGAGCTCGTCGACGTCGAAGCCCAGGTCGTTGAGCCTTTCGATCCGCTGCTCGATGCGCCACATCTCGTCGGCCCCGAACTGCTCGGCGCCGGTCAGCTCGGACCACAGCGCGTCATAACGCTCACGGATCCGGTCGACGATCGCGAACACCGCGACATCACCTTCCACGGCGTTGCTGGCCTCGAGGTCGAGCAGCTCGGCGAAGACGTTCTCGCAGCCGACCGTCACATCGTGCTCCCGCAAGCGCTCGGAGAGCGTGGGGTGCAGTTCGCCGGTTTCGGCGTCCACGAGGTAGGCCGAGAAGGCGCCCGCATCGCGCCGGAACAGGACGTTGGACAGCGACACATCGCCCCAGTAGAAGTTGCTGAGGTGCAGTCGCACGAGCAGCACGACGAGCGCATCGACCAACGACGGGATGTTCTCGACCGTCAGGCCGTGGGAGAACAAGGAGCGGTACGGAAGGGAGAAGCGCAGGTGCTCGGTGAGCAACGCCGTCGGCAGCGGGTTCTGCTGGGAGTCGGTGCGGCCCGCCACAACCCCCTGCGCGAGCACGGTTGGCAGCCTGAGTCGGTCCAGCTCGCGGAGCAGCCGATACTCGCGGAAGGCGATCTCCTCGGTGGTCTCCTTGATCGCGTACGTCCGACGTCCCAGCCGCACGATGCGGACGACATGGCGCGAGAGGCCCCGCGGCAGCGGCACGACGTACTCGTCGGACCAGTCCTCCAGCGGGGTGCTCCATGGCAGGTTGAGGATCGCCGGGTCAGGCCGATTCGCCACGATGCGCAGGGGCATGCGATCCATATTGCCCCACGAGGAGCGCAACACGCGGCGGCGCGACGCCTATGCTCGGCCCATGCAACGGACCCCCGACGAGCGCTTTGCCGACCTTCCCGACTTCCCGCACGAGCCGCACTATCGCGAGTGGGAGGGCCTGCGCCTGGCCCACGTCGACGTCGGCGAGGGCTCGACGGTCGTGCTGCTCCACGGAGAACCGACCTGGTCGTTCATGTGGCGGAAGGCCATCACGCCGCTGGTCGAGGCCGGACACCGCTGCATCGCGCCAGACCTGCCCGGCTTCGGTCGCTCCGACAAGCCCGCCGACGACTGGTACACGTACGACCGGCTCGTCGCGGCCGTCATCGCACTGTTCGAGGACCTCGACCTCACCGATGTGACGCTGGTCGTGCACGACTGGGGCGGACCGATCGGCCTGCGGGTCGCCACGACCGAAATACCCGAACGCATCTCTCGCATCGTGATCATGGACTCCGGCCTGTTCACCGGGCACCAGAAGATGGGCAAGAACTGGCAGATGTTCCGCGACTTCATCGACGCCGAGCCCGACATGCCGATCGGCATGCTGGTGAACGGTGGCAGCGCGACGGATCTGTCCGCCGAGGTCGTCGCGGCGTACGAGGCACCGTTCCCGACCGTCGACCACAAGGGTGGGGCACGCCGCCTCCCTGCACTGATCCCGCAATCCCCCGACGATCCGGGAGCCGCCGAGGGACGCGCCGCTATCGCGGCACTGACACAGGAGTCCCGCCCGCTGCTGCTGCTGTGGGCCGATGCCGACACGATCCTCCCGCTGGAGCCCACCGGACGAGCCATGGAGTCGACGTTCCCGGTGTCCGAGCCGCTGCACGTCATCGAGGGCGCAGGGCACTTCCTGGCCGAGGACCAGGGCGCCGTGATCGGCGCGACGATCGCCGACTGGTTGGCCCGACAGGCCTGAATGCTCCTCGGCGACCGACTCGAGGTCCGCGACGTGGAATGAATCGCCGGGGTCGGGGGGTTTCCCCTCCAACCATCGCCCACGAAAGAGGTCCCACCATGACACCGCTCGCGCGGCGCATGCACCCGGACTGCGGGACGCTGGACCCATACGCCAGGGCGAGAGCCCATCCCCTCGACGACCAGGAGCGACCCGTGACGCCTCGCTCCGCCTGCACGAAAGGCCGTCGTGCTTGACCAGGCCGCGCGACGCATCACAGGTCCGGCCCTGGATCGCGCCGCTCGGACCATCGCGGCGACCGGGGTCCGGCCGACGACGCTGACCGCGATCGGCTGGCTGGCCGGCGTGGGCGCCTGTGTTTCGGTCGCGACCGGCGCCTGGACCCTGGGCCTTGTCCTGTGGCTCCTCAACCGACTCTTCGACGGGCTCGACGGTGCCGTGGCCAGGCAGGTCGGTCCAACAGACCTCGGCGGCTTCCTCGACATCGTCGCTGACTTCAGCATCTACTCCGGGTTCGTGCTCGCGATCGCGATCCAGGTCCCCGAGGCCCGGCTTGCTTGTGTGGCGCTCCTCGTGGCGTACTACCTGTCCGGCACAGCCTTCCTCGCCCTGTCCTCGATCCTCGAGCGCCGCCGGGCGGACCAGCACCAGGACGGTCGCTCCCTGCGGTTCGTCGGCGGTCTGGCCGAGGGCACCGAGACCGTCATCGCCTACACGCTGTTCACGATCTTTCCCGAGCACGCCGAGCTGATCGCCTGGGCCTTCGCCGGCGCCGTCACGATCACCGTCCTGCAACGCGTAGCCGAAGGTGTGCTGACCCTCGCCTCGGACCGCGTGCTCGCGTCACGTCCCTAGCCACCTGCCACCAGGAGATTCCGTGCCCCACAAACCCGTCCTTCGCCGCCTCGCCGTCCCGTTCGCTGTCGCCGCAGTGACCCTCGCAGCCTGCGGGACCTCCGAGCCCGATGCGCCTGCCGCGGACTCCGCCGACTGGTCGGCCGTGCTCTCCGACGCCAAGGGCCAGACGGTCAACTGGTACATGTACGGCGGCGACGACGCGCTCAACGCCTTCGTCAAGGACGAGGTCGCACCGCGGCTGGCCAAGCGTGGCGTGACCCTCAAGCAGGTGCGCATCACCGACACCGCCGACGCGGTCAACAAGGTGCTCGGCGAGAAGCAGGCCGGACGCACCAGCGGCGGAGCCGTCGACGCGATCTGGGTCAATGGCGAGAACTTCGCCACCGGTGTGCAGGCCGACATCTGGTCGTGCGGGTGGGCCGACGACCTGCCCAACGCCAAGTACGTCGATCTGACCGCAGACGCGGTCAAGAGCGACTTCGGCGTGCCGGTCGACGGCTGCGAAGCGGCTTGGCAGCAGGCCAGCTCTGCGCTGGTGTACGACAGCGCGGACCTCGACCCGGCCGACGTAGCCTCGGTCGACTCGTTGCTGGCCTGGGCCAAGACCAACCCCGGCAAGTTCACCTATCCCGCGCCGCCTGACTTCACCGGCTCGATGGCCGTCCGCTCGCTGCTGTACGACCAGATCGGCGGACCGTCGACGTTGGCCGGGGCCTTCGACGAGCAGGCGTACACCAAGGCGACCGCCGGCTTCTACGACCGGCTCAATCAGATCGAGCCGAGCCTGTGGCGCCAGGGCGAGACGTACCCGACGAGCCAGGCCGCCATCGAGAAGCTGTATGCCGACGGCGAGATCAGTGCGTACTTCACCTACGGCCCTGGCGCGGTGGCGACGCAGGTGACCGACGGCACCTATCCCGAGTCGACCCGCGAGGCGATCCCCTCCAGCGGCAACATCAGCAACTACAGCTTCATCACGATCCCGAAGAATGCCGCGCACCGTTCCGCCGCCTTCGTGCTGGCCGACACCCTGCAGGACCCGGAGGTCCAGCTCGCGCTGTTCGAGGCGACCGGCGCATATCCGGGCATCGACGTGTCGCGGACCAGCGAGACCACGCAGCGCACTTTCGCCGATGTGCCGCAGAGCCCCTCGGTCCTGTCCCTCGAGGAGCTGTCGGCGAATGCGCAGCCCGAGCTGGCCAGCGCGTACCTGACCCGGATCGAGAAGGACTGGACAGCGCAGGTCCTGCAGAAGTAGCCCCATGACGACCTTGTCCGTAGTCACCGGTTCACCCGCGGTCCGGCGCGCCCTCCTGCTTGCTCCGGCGATGCTCGTGATCGGCGTGTTCTTCGTCGGCGGGTTTGCCCAGGCAATCGCCCAGAGCCTGGGTCACCAGCCACTGCTGGGCGGCGGCCGGTGGTCGCTGGACGCCTACCGTGTGGCGGCGGACGATCCGGCGGTCCGGTCCTCGATCGCCCTGACACTGCGGATCGGCATCCTGTCGACGGTCCTGGCGACGACTCTGGGGGTGGGCTTCGCGTTGGTCGTCCGGCGGCTCGGGGCTGGTCGCGCGTGGCTGACCCGCCTGTTCCAGGGGACACTGGCCGTCCCGCACCTGGTCGGGGCGCTGTGCATAGCGCTGCTGCTGTCGCCGTCCGGCATGACGTCACGAACGGCACACGCGGTCGGGCTCGTCGATGACGCCCAGCAGTTCCCCGCCCTGACCCAGGACGGATTCGGCTGGGGCATCATCGCGGAGTATGTGTGGAAGGAGACCCCGTTCATCGCGGTCATCGCCCTGGCCGCCATGAGCGTCAACCTGCAGCGGCTCGAGGACGTCTCCCGCACCCTCGGCGCGGCCCCGTGGCAGCGGCTGCGCCATGTCACGCTCCCGATGCTGTCCGCGCCCGTCGGCGCCGCCGCACTGCTCGTGCTGGCGTTCACGATGGGTTCGTACGAGGTCCCGGTTCTGCTGGGCCGGCCGTTCCCGGCGCCGTTGTCGGTCGTGACGTACCAGACCTTCAACGACACGGACCTGACCTCGCGCCCCGAGGCCATGGCCATCGCGGTCCTGCTCGCGACCCTCACGACCATGATCGCCGCGGGCTACCTCGTCGTGACCCAGCTCGCCCGCAGGAGACACGCATGAGGCGCCTCGCGGCGATTGCGATCGCCGCGGCGGTGATCACGCCGCTGGTTCCGCTGGTGCTGTGGTCGGTCGCCGGCTCCTGGCCCTACCCCGACCTGCTGCCGACCGACGGCACGACCCGAGGGCTGGCGATCGTCGCGTCCTCCGAGTCCTGGCACGCCCTGCTCTCCTCCACGCTGATCGCGACCTCGGTCGCTGTCCTCGCCTGCGCGATCGGGCTTCCGGCCGGCCGGGTCATCGGTCTGCACCGGTTCCGCGGTCGCCGGATGGTGCAATTCCTCCTGGTCACCCCCGTCATCGTGCCGGGGCTCGCGGTGACGTTGGGCCTGCAGGTGTTCTTCATCCGCTGGGGCCTGTCCGAGAGCGCGCTGGGGGTGGTCCTGGTGCAGCTGATCCTCACGGTGCCGTACGCCGCGACCATCCTGGGAGCCGCCTTCGACCACTTCGACGTCGACCTGGAGCGGCAGGCCCAGGTGCTCGGCGCCGGACCGTGGCGCACGACTGCCCTGGTCACGATCCCGGTGCTCGCCCCGGCACTGGCCGCCACCGCCCTGCTGACGTTCCTGATCTCCTGGAGCGAGTACATCCTCACGTTGTTGATCGGTGGGGGTCAGGTGCAGACGCTGCCCCTCCTGCTGCTCTCGGCGATCGGATCTTCCGACACGACGGCGGCGGCGGCCCTGGGACTTCTGGTCGTCATCCCCCCTGTGCTCCTCGTGGCAGTCGCGGCACGGGTGCTGCGACTGCGCGGTGGCATGCTGATGGGTGTGGCCCGAACATGACGTCTGCCCTGCAGACCTGCGGCCTGACCAAGCGCTTTGCCGGCACCACGGCCGTCGACGGGGTCGACCTCGACCTCGCGCCCGGATCGTTCACCGCGCTGCTGGGCCCGTCCGGCTGCGGCAAGAGCACCACGCTGCAGATGATCGCCGGGCTCGTCGCGCCCGATGCCGGGCGCGTCACGGTCGACGGCCGTGACATGGCGGCCGTCCGGACCGAGCAGCGGCCGATCTCGTTGGTGTTCCAGAAGCCGCTGCTGTTCCCCCACCTGTCGGTCACCCAGAACGTCGGCTTCGGCCTGCGGATGCAGCACACTCCTCGTGGGGTGATCGCCGACCGCGTCGCCGCGATGCTCCAGCGAGTCCAGCTCGACGGTCTCGGGCATCGCCGTCCACATGAGCTGTCCGGTGGCCAGGAGCAACGCGTCGCCCTGGCCCGCGCGCTCGTGCTGGAGCCATCGGTGCTGCTCCTGGACGAACCGTTCTCGCAGCTCGATGCCTCATTGCGTCTCGAGATGCGCCACCTGGTGCGTGGGCTGCACGACTCGACGGGTGTCACGACGGTCTTCGTGACCCACGACCAGGCCGAGGCGGTGGACATCTCCGATGAGATCGTCCTGATGCTGGACGGTCGGATCGAGGCTCAGGGCAACCCCGAGCAGCTGTACGTCGCCCCGCCGACGTTGGCGACGGCTCGATTCTTCGGTGTCACCAACGAGCTCACCGGCACCGCCGGCGACGGAGCCTTCAGCCTCGCCGGAAGCGACCTCGCGATGGACGCCGGCACGGTCCGTGGGCCGGCGGTCCTGACGATCCGGCCCGAGGCCATCGAATTGCGATCCGGTGCCACCGCCGACACCGTCAGCCTGGCCGTGGAGTCGGTGCGTTTCGCCGGGGCCTTCCTGGCCGTGAACGGGCGCACCGCCGACGATCAGCTCGTGACCCTGCACGCACCGATCGGGACGTCCGCCGCCGTGGGCGAGACGATCCACCTCGGCCTCCCCCCTTCCCGCTGCACCGTCTTCCCCTGGAGCCCCCCATGAGCCGCCGCCAGATCGCCATCCGCCTCGCAGTGCTTGCCGCCGCCATCTCCGGCTTCGTTCTCCTGGAGACCCAGGTCGGGCTACCCGGCCTCACCGAGGTCCAGGACTACTTCAACGGCCTGGGCTGGATCGCCCTGCCGGCGTTCGCGGTGTTCTACGCCTCGGCAACCCTGCTCCCGCTGCCCAAGGCCGTCTGCACGATCGCCGGTGGCGCGATCTTCGGGTTCTGGCTCGGTCTCGTGGTCGTGCTGGTGGGTGCCGTCGCCGGCTCGACCGGCGCGTTCGCGGGGGCCCGCTGGCTGGGTCGGGACTCGGTGCGTGGCCTGACCGCCGACCGGGTCCGCAAGGTCGACGCCCAGATCGGTGAACGGGGCTTCCTCACGGTGCTGGGTGCCCGGCTGCTGCCGGTCATCCCCTTCACAACGATCAACTACATCTTCGGCCTGACCTCGGTGAAGCTGCGGGCCTACGTCATCGCGACCGCCGTCGGGATCATCCCCGGGACCGCGGTCTACGTCGCTGTCGGCGCGTACGGCTTCTCGCCGGGCTCGTGGCCCTTCGCGATCACCGTGACCGGCCTGGTGGTGCTGACGGTCGTCGGCACGGTGCACGCGAGGCGGACCGCCCGCCGACCCGTCACGACCGGGTCAGCCACCGGCGAAGACGCAGCAACACCCTGACCGCGCGACGGGCCCACGGGCTCGCAAGGTCCTCCTGCAGCTGGGCGAGTGCGGCCTTCCAGACTCCGTCGGCATACGTCGGATAGGCGTGCATCGCGGCAGCGATGTCGCGCGCGCGCAGCCCGTGCCGGGCGGCGAGGACCACTTCGGCGAGCGACTCGCCCGCACGGGGACCAACGATCGTCGCACCGATCACGCGCTGCTTGCGGTCGAGCACGATCCGGGAGAATCCGTCCGTCTGTCCCTCCGCGATCGCCCGGTCCACCTCGTCGTGCCCCACGGTCCGGGCATGGATGCCGTCCGTCCCGTCGTGCTGCAGCCCGACACCGAATGCGGCGACCTCGGGGTGCGTGTAGGTCACCCGGGGGATCGTGGCCAGATCGACACTCCGCCGTAGGCCCAGCACTGCGTTGGTCGCGGCCATGGATCCGTGGCTGCCTGCGACATGGGTGAACTGCGGGTGCCCGGTGATGTCGCCCGCGGCCCAGATGCGCCGGTTGCTGGTGCGCAGTCGGGGGTCGACCTCGATGAAGCCTCGTTCGGTGAGGCTGACTCCGGCCTCCTCCAGGCCCAGACCGGCCGTGCGCGGGCGGCGGCCGACCGACACCAGGACGGTGTCGGTCTCGACGACCGATCCGTCGCTGAGCTGGGCCGCTCCGGGGCGGAACGACTCGACCGAGACGCCGAGCCTCAGCGTCACGCCATCGGCGATCAGCGCCGAGGTGATGGACTCTGCGGCATCCTCGTCCTCGCGCGGCAGGATGCGATTGCCGGACTCGACGATCGTCACGTCCGATCCGAGCCTGGCCAGCGCCTGGCCCAGCTCACAGCCGATGCTGCCGGCACCGAGCACCAACAGGCTGGCCGGGAGGGACTCCAGGTCCCACACCGAGTCCGACGTCAGGACTGTCATCGTGTCGAGTCCATCGAGGGCAGGCACGAAGGGGGACGAGCCCGCCGCGATGACGGCGTTGCGGAACACGAAGCTGGTGCCGTCGACGACGACCGATCTCGGTCCGTCGAAGCGCACCTCGCCGTGGATCACCGTCACGCCCGTCGAGCGGAGCGACTCCGGGGAGTCGATCGGCTCGATCGTCGCCACGACACCGTGAACGGTCTGCATGACGGCGGAGAACTCGACTTCGCCACCCGGGCGGGTCAGCCCGCGACCGTGCCGGCCCGCGACCGCGTCGTGCGCGATCGAGAGCAGCGCCTTGCTGGGGACACAACCGGTCCAGAGGCAGTCGCCGCCGGGGCGTTCCCGCTCGATCAGCAGGACGTCCGCACCGAGGCCGGCCGCCGTCTTGGCGGCGACGATTCCCGCGGTGCCCCCACCCAGGACCACGAGGTCCCACGGATCGGAGCGCGTGGCCGACACGTCGTCGGAGGTCCAGTCCAGTGCTGTGACCATCAGTGCACCGAGCCGTCCGCGAGCCGGCGGGCAGCAAGCTGCAGTCTCGCGATGCTCGCCTCGTCAGGCGTACGTCGTTCGGCGAGTCGCGCCAAAGCCGCCTTGACGCCTCGGTAGTCGCTGACCGCCGCGGAGCACCGGTCGCACACCGCCAGATGGGCCTCGAGCCGGGCCATCTCCTCGCGCGAGAGCGTGGCCGCAGGGTCGGCGTCGAGGTAACGCTGGATGCGTCGCCCCGACCAGCGGCAGGTGACCATCATGCGAAGGGCGGTGATCATCGGTGTCTCCTGTGGGACGAAGGTGTGGTCTCGAGGCTCGCCCGCATGCGACTGCGAGCCCGACTCAGCCGGGACATCACGGTCCCGACGGGTATCCCGAGCGCATCGGCGGTCTCCTGGTAGGAGAGCTGGTCGACGTCGACCAGCAGGAGAACTCCCCGGAATCTGGGATCGAGGTCGGCCAGGGCCTGCTCGACGTGATCGTCCATGACGGTGTCGTTCACCAGGTCCTCCGGAGCCCTCCCCGTCGCATCGCCGAACGCCGGCGGACGGTTGACGAGCTCGCCGTGCGGATCGGCCGGCGCCGGTCGGCGCCGACGGTGGGTGTTGATGTTGGCCCGACGCATGATCGTCAGGAGCCACGCCCGCGGGTGTGCGCCGTCGAAGCGGTCGGCGCTCTTGAACGCCCTGATCAGGGTCTCCTGGACCAGGTCCTCGGCGTCGGCCCGCGATCCGGTGAGACTGCGCGCAACACGCAGCAGCACCTCGATCTCCGGCTCGACGTGGCGAGCGAACGAGAGTGTCTGCTCGTCGTGCTGAGACGTCGTGCTGGTCGGGTCCACGTGGTGGGAACCCTGCGCGCCGTCGGGATCATTCCCGGACTGGTCAGCCACGTCCGCACCCGTCGTGCCAGGTCCCGTGGATCATGCCTGCTCCTCGGTCAAGGGCGGCGTCCCGGTGACAACGGCCCTGCAACGAGCGTACGACGGCCCGGCCGCGGCCTCGCCCTCGTCGCCCGGTGTCCGGCGCTGCGGCCTAGACTCGGCTCCACCCCCGATCCAGGAGCAGCAATGGCGCGATTCCGCGAGATCGACTTCCGACCGACGCCGATGGGCGATCTGATCCTTCGCGAGCGCTGGGACCCTGTGGCCAAGCAGGACCTGCTCGAGATCAAGCTCGGTGACGAGTTCTTGATGTCGAGCCTGTTCACGGTGGCCGAGATCGCACTGGGCCATCTCGCGACCGCCGAGTGCGATGGCACCGATCTCGACGTGGTCGTGGGCGGCCTGGGTCTGGGCTGCACCGCCCTGGCCGTGCTCGAGGACCCGCGGGTCCGAAGCCTCGTCGTCGTCGATGCCCTCCCCGAGGTCATCGAGTGGCACCGAGAGCACCTGATCCCCGCCGGGACCACACTGACCACCGACGCCCGCTGCCGCCTCGTGCACGGCGACTTCTTCGCCGGCCTGCGAGACGGCGGCGAGCTCAACCCCGATGCGCCCGGGCACCTCTGGCATGCCGTCGTCGTCGACATCGACCACACGCCAACCCATCACCTGCACCCCAGCCACGCCGACCTCTACGACGAGGCGGGCCTCAACCGGGTCGTGGCGCGACTGCATCCCGGCGGGGTCTTCGCCCTGTGGTCCGACGATCCTCCCGATGAGACCTTCATGGCGACCCTGGCTGCCACGTTCCCCGAGGTCAGGGCCGAGGTCGTGACATTCGACAATCCCCTGCTGGGCACCGTCGCATCCAACACGGTCTATCTGGCGCGTACGCCACGCTGACCTGCGGGCGAGCCGGTCAGGGTGCCGCGATGAAACCGCGGTCGCTCAGCAGCGGCACGACAGTCGTCGACCCGACCTCGGCAGCGATGTCGACGTCAGCTCCGAAACCACCCTCGATGAGCTCGAGACCACTCGCGCAAGCTCGAAGGTGGGACTGCTCACGACCGGCGACGAGCCGGTACGCATCGGCCGCCATCGCCGCCTCGGGCGAGAGACCCGGCCAGTCGTGGTCCTCGAGCGCCGCAAGGACCGCGCCGGCACCCCAGAGGTCTTCGACGGCTGGCCGTAGCGATCCATCGGGCCAACGCTCGCCAGCAGCCACGACTGCGATCGTCGCGGTCTCCGCATCGTGCTCGCGGGCGATCCAGTTGGCGACCGCGACCGCGTTGCGCAGACAGGCACCCACGACTGTCGTCACCTGTGGTGCGAGCCCGTGCGAGATGGCCGATCCGTTCGGGGAGGGCAGGACCAGTCGATCGATCACGCCCGCCGCACGGATGCTCGCCGGCGAGAGGCTCAGCCGCTCCGGATCGGACCGGTCCCGGGTCGCTGCGAGGTCGGCCCGGTGCTGGGCGGCATACGACGCGGCGTCTGGACGCCCCGCCGGATAGGGAAGCACCACGATGCCGCGGTCGACGGCGACACTCAAGGTCGTCGAGAACGACAACACATCGACGACGACGGCGACATCAGCGCGCTCGGCGATCAGCATGCCGCCGGTCGAACCCCACTCGAACCGGACCTGGTGCCGGGACTGACCTGCCGCAGAGCTCACTGCACCAGCCTAGGGGGAGAGGTGTTGGTCCTCGTGGGCCACGACCGGACTTCGCCGCTCCCAGATGATGACACCGCCAAAGGCGATCAGGACAACGACCCAACCAATCACCGCGTCGAGCACCCAGTGGTTGCCGGTGCCGATGATCACGAGGGTCATGATCGCTGCATAGGTCAGGCCCAGCGCCTGCACGATCTTCGGCATGCCGGCGCGGATCAGCACGATGGCAACCCAGAGCGCCCACCCGGCGTGCAGCGAGGGGGATGCAGCCAGCTCATTGGTCATGCCGCCCAGGCCCTTGGGCGCGGAGGCGTCGCCACCCCACCACCCGACGCCGGAGTGCAGGCTCAGCACATCAGCGAATCGGCCCCCGACCAGACGCGGCGGAGCGGTCGGCATCACGAGGTAGAAGGCGAGCCCGATGATCGTGGCGAACACCAATGCGCGGCGGGCCGTGACGTATTCGGAGGCGCTGCGACGGTAGATCCAGATCAGGACTGCTGCCGTCACGATGTAGTGCGTCGTGGCGTACCAGAAACTGCCGAACAGGCCCAACCAGTCGTGCTGCACGAACTTGTCGTTGAGCCAGCCCTCGGCATCGATCCGCCAGACCTTCTCGAAGTCGAGCACGTCGATCGCTCGGCCGCGCGCCGGCGCGAAGTCGTTGGAGGCGAGCAGGCGGGAGGCGCTGTAGCCGACGTAGAGGAAGCCCAGGAAGGCCAGCTCGATCGCGCCGCGCTTGATCTTGCGGAGCGCAGCAGGCCGGCGGGAGGTCGTCACGTGCCTCACCTGCTGTGACGACTGCGTCATCGCCCCTCCTGCGCTCGAACTGGGGTTGCTTCCTAGGAGAAGGCGCCGAGGTGCGCCTTCGTGCGATCAACTCTCGCGGACAACCGTTGTGTACGGCAACCAGAGTCGACCCTGATTTCTTCCCTGAGACCTTACTTGCCCCTAGCGACGCTTCTTGAACAAATTCTTAATGAGTTCCCGAGCGATCGTCCGACTGGCCTCACCGACCGCACGATCCACGGGCGACATGCGCCGCGACCTGCTCCTCGGCTTCGCCGCCGAGGTCGACTTCTTGCTCGCAAGTCTGTCGGCCTCCTTCTGGAGCCGTTCAGCCTCCTGCTGCTCCTTCTTCTTGCTGGTCTCTGCCGCGGCAGCGGCCTCGACGGCCGCGGCATTGGCGCCCAGCATCTCGGTGGCGGACTCAGGGTTGACCGCGGTGCCGTACTTGGCTTGCAAGGGTGAGGACGCCACGGCCGCCTCGATCTGTTCGGACGGGGTCGGGTCCATTGAGCCCTGCGGGGCGCGGAGACGGGTCCACGCAACCGGGGTCGGCGCACCCTTGTCGCTCATGACCGTCACGATCGCCTCGCCGATGCCCAGCGAGGTCAGCACCTCTTCCAGGTCGTACGTCGTGTTGGGATAGGTCGACACGGTGGCCTTGAGCGCCTTGGCCGCGTCCGGCGTGTGCGCCCGCAGCTGGTGCTGGACCCGTGAACCAAGCTGGGCGAGGACGTCGCTGGGCACGTCCTTGGGGGTCTGCGTCACGAAGAAGATGCCAACGCCCTTGGAGCGGATGAGGCGGACGGTCTGCGTGATGGTGTCGAGGAAGTCCGCGGACGCGTCCGCGAACAGCAGGTGGGCCTCGTCGAAGAAGAAGACCAGCTTGGGCTTGTCCGAGTCGCCGACCTCGGGCAGCTCCTTGAACAGCTGGCTCAGGAGATACATCAGGAACGTCGAGAACAGCGCCGGCTTGTCCTGAACTCCCGGGACCTCCAGCAGCGACACGATGCCGCGGCCGTCGGGCGCGGTGCGGAGGAAGTCGGAGACCGAGATCTCGGGCTGGCCGAAGAACTGGTCGGCTCCCTCGTCCGCGAAAGCGATGAGCTCGCGGAGTATGACCCCGACCGTCGCCGCGGAGAGCCCGCCGAGGGCCTTGAGTTCGCCCTTGCCCTCATCGCCCGTCAAGTACGTCAGCACGTCGCGCAGGTCCTGCAGGTCGATCATCGGCAGCGACGCCTTGCGGGCGTAGTGAAAGACCAGGCCAAGGGACGACTCCTGCGTGTCGTTGAGCCCCAGGACCTTTGCCAGGAGAGTCGGTCCGAAGCCGTCGACCGAGGCACGTACCGGGATGCCCATCCCGATCCCGCCCAGCGCGAAGTACTCCGTCGGCGATGCGAGGGGCTGCCAATCCTGGCCGATGCTGGTGGTGCGGGCGAGCAGCTTGTCGCTGGACGCACCCGGCGTCGCGACGCCGGAGAGATCGCCCTTGATGTCGGCCGCGAAGACCGGGACGCCGTTGGCTGCGATCTGCTCGGCCAGGATCTGGAGCGTCTTGGTCTTGCCGGTGCCGGTAGCGCCCGCGACCAGACCATGCCGGTTGAGCATCGCGAGCGGGATGCGCACCTGCGCATCGGGGACGGGTTCACCGTCGAGCAGCGCCCCCATCTCGATTGCGGTGCCCTCGAACGCGTATCCGGCCCTGACGATCGCGACGATCTCGCTTTGCGGCGACGCTGGCGGCTCATCGGCCGGCGCAGCCGCCCTCGCTTGTGCCGCCTCGGCGGCCACGGCCAGCTCATCGGCCTTCCGCTGGGCGGCCTCGGCCGCGGCCCGGGCCGATTCGGCCGCCTTCGCGGCCTCATCCGCAGCGGCCTGGTCGTCGTCACTCGTGGTCATGGCCACACGCTACCGCCAGGTCGGCCCGCCTCTGTCTACACTGACCGGGTGATATTCAGGAGGGTGAGCGAGGGTCGCCCCTATCCGGACCACGGGCTGACACAGAGCACGTGGGCCGAGATCTCCCCGTCCCAGGTACGGCTCGACGACCTCACGACGACCAAGACCAAGCTCGATCTGGAATTCCTGCTGGACGACGACTCGACCTACTTCGGTGACCTGTTCGCCCACGTCGTGAGCTGGCAGGGCGAGCTGTTCCTCGAGGACGGCCTGCATCGCGCGCTCCGCGCCGCACTTCAGCAGCGCAACATGCTGCATGCCCGCGTCCACTCGATCGGGCGGTCCACGTGAGCAGCATGGTTCGAGGGATGACGCTGCTCGCCGCGGCGGTCGTCCTGGTCTTCGGTACGGTCACGGGCTTCCAGCTCCTGACCTCCCGGGCCGACACCGTCGATCCGGTGCCGACCTGTACCAACACGACCGTCAAGGACGGCGAGGTGCTCAACAGCAATCTCGTCACGATCAACGTCTTCAACGCGTCGACCCGATCGGGTCTGGCCAACCGGGCGACGATCGACCTGCAGGCCAACGGCTTCCTCGGCGGCGAGATCGGCAACAGCGACAGTGCGACGAAACCCAGTCGGGTCGCGATCTTGACCGACGATCCCAAGGATCCCCGCGTCCGCCTCGTCGCC
Source organism: Aeromicrobium sp. A1-2 (assembly GCF_003443875.1). Classification (NCBI taxonomy): domain Bacteria; kingdom Bacillati; phylum Actinomycetota; class Actinomycetes; order Propionibacteriales; family Nocardioidaceae; genus Aeromicrobium; species Aeromicrobium sp. A1-2. The sequence goes on from NZ_CP027482.1 coordinate 2,985,346, forward strand.
AAGCAGTTCAAGGACAAGGTGAAGTATGCCGAGCCTGACATCGCGGTCGAGGACGGCGTCGTCGTGATCGTCGGCAACAAGTACAGCGGGCTTGATTCCAAGGCATCGACCAAGGTCACCAGCGACCGCACGATCCAGGCCTGCGTCCCGGTCGTCCTGCCGTAGGCACCACCCCATTCGGGGTCAGTCGTCTTTGTTGGCCCAACCAGCCAGGCGCCCGTGTCGACCCACGGCACGTAGTCGCGCCTCGGCCTGCTCACGTACCGAGCGGTCGGTGACGATCAGCAGGTCGTCGCCGATCGCGAGCCGCTGGGTGCGGTGCGGGACGAACGTCGTGCCGTCACGGACCACCAGGGACACCGAGGCACCGACCGGCAGGCGGAGCTCACCGACCTCGACCCCGGCCAGCTTCGACCCGCCGGGCACGTGGATCTGCAGCAGGTCCGCCGAGACCCGCTCGAGCGGCGCGGCCTCGACCTCGACGTCACGGGCTTCATCACTCAGGACGCCGCACATCGCGGCCAGTCGAGGAAGCGGCGCGGCCTGCAGGAGCGTGTAGATCACGACGGCCACGAAAACAACATTGAACAGGTCGCGGGAGCCCGGCACGTCGGCGGCCAGCGGGATCGTGGCCAGCACGATCGGCACGGCGCCACGCAGTCCGGCCCAGCCGACGAACACCTGCTCGGGCACGTCCCGCTTGAACCAGACCGCGCAGGCCGCGACGGACAAGGGTCGGGCGACGAACGTCAGGATCGCGCCGGCGGCGAGACCGTGCCCCACGTGCCACCAGTGCAGCTCGTCGGGACTGGCCAGCAGTCCGAGCATGACGAACAGCCCGATCTGTGCGAGCCAGCCGATGCCCTCGACGAATGAGCGCGTGGCGACTCGGTGCGGGAGCTCGGTGTTGCCCAGGACGAGTGCGGCGACGTAGACCGCCGCAAATCCGCTGGCGTGCAACGCGGATGCCGCTCCGTACGCCAGCACGGCGATCGCGAACACGACCAACGGATACAGACCCGATGCTGGGAGCGCCACCCGGCGCAGCCCGGTGGCACCGATCCAACCGATGGCTATCCCGATCGCGAAGCCCGCGGCGAGCTCGAAGACGATGAGTCCGATCAGTCCCCACAGGCCGTGGTCCATCGCGCTGCCGGCGCTGATCGCCACGACCAGCACGACGATCGGAGCATCGTTGAGGCCCGACTCGGCCTCGAGAGTGCCGGTCACCGAGTGGCGCAGCGGCACCGTGCGCAACACCGAGAACACCGCCGCAGCATCGGTCGGGGTGAGCACCGCAGCCAGCAGCACGGCCAGCTCCCAGTCAAGTCCGAGCAGGAAGTGCGCGCCGGTCGACACGACACCGATGCTGATGACCGATCCTAGGGTTGCCAGCAGCAGTCCGTAGCCGAGATTGGGGCGTACGTGCTCCCACTTCGTGGACAGACCACCCTCGGCCAGGATCAGGACGAGACCACCGAAACCGAGCGCGTGGGCCAGGTTGGCATCTGCGAACTCGATCCCGAGTCCCGAGCTGCCCAGCACCAGGCCGAGGAAGAGGTAGACCAGCAGCGAAGGCAGTCCGACAGTCAGCGAGACACGGACCGCGAGCACGGCGAGGACCAGGACGGCAGAGCCGATCAGAAGGTACCGGTCGAGCTCATCGGCATTCACGCAGTCTCCTCTCCGATGGACTCGACGGACCCTGATTCTATCGGTCCCGGGACGGCCGTCGTGACGCTCCGATCTGGTTTGAGGTGGCGCACCCCGCGACGGGGCTGTTGGCTGGGTCGGTGGACCGACGGAGCATGATCGCGTTGATGGCGGCCGCGAGCCTCGCGGCCTGCACTTCGCGCACCCCGGAAAACAGGAGCGATGCCTTGCAGGTGATCAGATATGGCGACGACTCGCAGCAGTTCGGCGAGCTGACGCGGCCGAGCGGCACGTCCAAGGGTGTCGTCGTGGTGATCCACGGCGGCTTCTGGCGTGCGCAGTACGACTTGTCGCTGGGTCGGCCGCTCGTGACGTCGCTGGTCGAGCAGGGCTGGACCGCCTACAACCTGGAGTACCGCCGGGTCGGTGACGGCGGTGGCTGGCCGCAGACCTTCGACGATGTCGCCGACGGCATCGACGCACTGGCGACCGTCGACGACCTCGACACCTCGAAGGTCATCACGCTGGGGCACTCGGCGGGTGGCCACCTCGGCGTCTGGGCCGCCGGTCGAACGCGATTGACCGGGACACCATGGGCCGTGCCAAAGGTGCCCGTCACGGCTGCGATCGCGCAGGCCGGGGTCATCGATCTGGCGGCCGCCGTGCGGGACAATCTCGGCAATGGCGCGACGCAGGCCTTCATGGGATCCACCGGTGGCGAGCGCTACGTCGCGGCAGACCCCAGCCGACAGATCCCGCTCGACGTACCGGTTCGCTGCGTCCACGGCAGCGCGGACGACACCGTCCCGCCCAGCCAGTCGATCGGTTACGTTGAGCGGGCGAAGGCGGCCGGTTCGGACGCCGAGCTGATCGAGGTGGCTGGTGATCACTTCGTCGTGATCGATCCGTCGTCGCAAGCTTGGGCGCGGACCCTCGAGACCTTGGAGACCCTGTGATCTACGCCGGACTCGTCAACCTCGTCCGTCTCGCCAGCTGGATCGGCGGTCACCAGATCGTCCGGCTCGGTCCCCGCCGGCTCCCTGCGACGGGCGGTGCCGTCCTGGCGATCAACCACACGAGCTACGTCGACTTCGCCTACATGGGCGTCGAGGGCCGCACTCGCGACAAGCGCCTCGTCCGGTTCATGGGCAAGGTCGAGCTCCGCAAGAACCCGATCCTGCGCTGGCTCATGTGGGGGTGCAAGGTCATTCCGGTCGACCGCTCGGCCGGCCACAACTCGTACGTCGCTGCAGTCAACGAGCTGCGGAAGGGCGAGATCGTCGGCATCTACCCCGAAGCAACGATCAGCATGAGCTACGAGATCAAAGCCATGAAGTCCGGCGCCGCCCGCATGGCCCTCGAGGCAGACGTGCCGATCATCCCGAGCATCGTGTGGGGCTCGCAGCGGATCGCACCCAAGGGGCGATCCAAGAGTCTGGGCCGCACCGGGACTCCGGTGATGATCGCGATCGGCGAGCCGATCCGCGCGCTCGGCACCGCCGATGAGCTCACTGCCACACTGCAGACCGCGATGATCGCGCTCCTTCACGAGGTGCAGGAGGCCTACGGTGAGCATCCCTCGGGCGCGGCCTGGGTGCCGGCCCGTCTCGGCGGATCGGCACCGACCCCCACCGAAGCCCTGGCACTGGAAACCAGATCGAGCTGAGGAGAACCCCATGACTGCCACACCCAGCCGCACTGCCGGACCCACCGATGCGAGCCTGCTCGAGGAGACGATCGGGGCGAACCTGGTCGCGACGGCCGCCGCGCACGGCGGACGCGAGGCGCTGGTCGACGTGCCGAGCGGACGTCGGTGGACGTACGACGAGCTGCTCGCGGACGTCGACGCCGTGGCGCTGGGCCTGCTCGCGCTGGGGATCACGCAGGGCGACCGGGTCGGCATATGGGCACCGAACTGCCCCGAGTGGACCCTCGTCCAGTACGCCACGGCGCGGATCGGCGCGGTCCTGGTCAACATCAACCCGGCCTACCGGACGCATGAGCTCTCGTTCGTGGTCGGTCAGTCCGGGATGCGGGCGATCGTCGCCGTCCCCGAGTTCAAGGGCTCCAGTTTCGCCGAGATGATCGACGCCTCGCGCGGCGAGAATCCCGCGCTGACCGATGTCGTGCTGATCGGCGGCGACTCGTGGGATGCGCTGGTCGACTCCGGGCGCGCACAGGACCGGTCGATGCTCGACGAGATCGGTGCTGGCCTGCAGTCGGGCGACGCGATCAACATCCAGTACACGTCCGGCACGACCGGATTCCCCAAGGGTGCCACGCTCTCGCACCGCAACATCCTCAACAACGGTTGGTTCGTCGGCGAGCTGCTCGACTACACCGAGGTCGACCGGATCTGCATCCCCGTGCCGTTCTACCACTGCTTCGGCATGGTCATGGGCAACCTCGCGGCGACCTCGCACGGTGCCTGCATGGTCATCCCGGCGCCGGCCTTCGACCCGGCCGCGACGCTGCAGGCCGTGGCGGACGAGCGGTGCAGCTCGCTGTACGGCGTACCGACGATGTTCATCGCGATGCTGTCCGAGCCCGGGCTCGACGCCCTGGACCTGTCGGCCCTCCGCACCGGGATCATGGCCGGATCGCCGTGCCCGGTCGAGACCATGAAACAGGTCATCGAGCGGCTCGGGATGACCGAGGTGTCGATCTGCTACGGCATGACCGAGACCTCCCCGGTGTCGATGCAGACCCGCACCGACGACTCGATCGAGCGTCGGGTGTCGACGGTCGGCCGGGTCGGTCCGCACCTCGAGGTCACGATCGTCGATCCCGTCACGGGTGACGTGCTCCCCCGCAACCAGGCCGGGGAGCTGTGCACCCGCGGCTACTCGGTGATGCTGGGCTACTGGGACCAGCCCGACAAGACCGCCGAGGCGATCGATGCCGACGGCTGGATGCACACCGGCGACCTCGGCGTGATGGACGACGACGGCTACGTCAACATCACAGGCCGCATCAAGGACATGGTCATCCGCGGCGGTGAGAACATTTATCCCCGTGAGATCGAGGAGTTTCTGCTGACCCACCCGGACGTTCTCGATGCCCAGGTCATCGGCGTGCCGGACTACAAGTACGGCGAGGAGCTCATGGCGTGGATCCGGATGAAGCCGGAGACCGTTGCGCTCGACTCGGGCACCCTGCGGGAATTCTGTCGCGGCAAGCTCGCGCACTACAAGATCCCGCGCTACGTCCACCTGGTTGACGAGTTCCCCATGACGATCACCGGCAAGGTGCGCAAGGTCGAGATGCGGGAAGCCGCCCACGATCTCCTGATCTGACACCCCTGAAGCGGTGGCTCAGTCGTCTATCGACCCCCGAGCGGTGGGCAGTTCGGCTTTCTGGCGTCGGAAGGCCGACTCATCCACCGCTCTCCTCGGCGGCTCAGGGTCCGGGCGCAGAAATGCCCCGGTGCGTAACCGGGGCATCTGCTGGGCGGGAGATCAGTGCTTGAAGGCGTCCTTGATGTTCTCGCCGGCATCCTTGAGATCGGACTTGGCCTGGTCGCCCTTACCCTGACGCTCCAGCTCGTCATCGTTCGTGGCGCCTCCGACGGCCTCCTTGGCCTTGCCCTTGGCGTCTTCGGCAGCGTTGCTCAGCTTGTCATCGAGTCCCATGGTGGTTCCTTTCGTCGGGTTCTTTGGCGGCGTACTACCGAGGTGTACCCGGTTCGCCGAGCCGTAACCACTCAATCGGGGGTTGCTTCGTGGTGGCGACGCCCGTGGGTGCGGCGGTCCTCCTTCATCTCGGCCTCGAACAGGTGCGTACGCCCCTCGGCCAGGGCCTCCCGGGCCTTGCGCTCGTGCTTCTGGAACGTCGCGTAGTAGCCCGCGTCGTACTCTTCGACGATCTGGAAAGTCCAGCGACCCTCGATGACGTTGCGACCGACCAGATCCGCCCAGATCTGCTCGGCCAGATCGTCGTGCCCGGCCTCGCGCAGCAGGTCGACCGCCTCGCCGAGGGCGAGATCAGCCTCGCCGGTGCGGCGGTGGAACGTGTAGAGCAGGCCCCGAGCCTCCTCGACGACCTCGAGCGCCTCACTCAGCTTGCCGAGCGCCTCGACGGTCTTGTCGTCGACGCCATCGGGCCGGGTGTGCTGCGCATGCGGTCGATCTCCCATGCTGCCACGGTAGGACGGCTCCCGCGGACCGGCACCTCGAGCGGTCAGGCGATGACGCGACCCATCCGCTCGAGCGCCTCGGTCAGGATCGCGGGCGTCGTCGCATAGTTGAGGCGCACGTGCCCGACGCCACCGGTCCCGAACGGGAGGCCCGAGTTGACCGCGACCCGGCCACGGTCGAGGAACGCCTGGGCAGGATCATCACCGAGCCCCAGCGAACGGCAGTCGATCCAGGCCAGGAACGTCCCGGGTGCCCCGGCCCAGCTCGCACCGGGCAGGTGCGTCGCTAGCAGATCGGCCAGCATCGTGCGATTGTCGGCGAGATCGGCATGAAGCCCGTCGAGCCACGGCCGTCCCTCGCCGAACGCCGTCGTGTGCGCGATCGCGCCGAAGTGGCTCGGGCCGTGGGACACGACCTCTGGCAGCCTGGCGAGATCGCCCGCCGCGTCCGGCCCGGCCACCAGCAGTGCGGCCTTGAGGCCGGCGAGGTTCCACGCCTTCGAGGCCGACACGACGCTGAACGCGTCGGAAGCACCAGGAACGCTGAGGTACGGCACGAATCCCGTCGGCACCAGGGGCGCATGGATCTCGTCGACCACGACCCGCACGCGATACGTCCCGACGAGCTGCGCGACCCCCGCCAGCTCCTCGGCTGTGTGCACCACGGCAGTCGGGTTGTGCGGGTTGCACAGCACGTATGTCACGGGACGCCCATCGCGGCCGGCGTGGATGAACGCGGCCTCGATCGCGTCGAGGTCGAGACGACCATCGGTGCCGAGCGGCGCCTCGACGACCTCGCGCCGGGCATGCTCGGTGAACCCGAAGAACGGTGGATAGACCGGCGGGTTCAGCACGACCGGGTCACCGGGCTCGGAGACGAGCCCGATCGCCTCGACGATCCCGGTCATGACGTCCGCGACGAGTGCCGTGGCCTCGACGTCGACGCCGGTCCAGCCCCAGCGGTCGACCGCGAACTCTGCGTACGCCTCGGCATATCCACTCCCACTCGGATATCCCGTGTCGCCGTCGACCATGGCCATCGTGATGGCTCGGATGATCGGGTCGGCCGGAAGGACGTCCATCTCCGCGATCCACAACGGCAGGACGTCGGCATCGACCGCTTGCCACTTGATGCTGGTGCGGCGGCGGAGATCGGCAAGATTCAGGTCGCGAAGCGGGTGCATGTGACTCATGCTTCCATCATCGCCCGGGGCGTGACCCAAGTCCTGTTGCACAACAGCGAGCAAGGTGTCACTCTGAGTTACACATTGAGTGAACACTCGTACACCGAAGAGGAGAGCCCATGACCGCACCGCTCATCGAGCGCTCGGCGGCCCTGCGCCGACTACGGCAGCTCGGCAAGGCGATGACCACGCCGTTGTCCCCCCACGACTACCTTGCGCTGATCAATCCGCTGTGGTCACAGCGTGAGCTCCGCGGCCGGATCGATCAGGTCGTGCCGGAGACCGAACGCGCCGCAACCCTCGTGATCCGCCCGGGCTGGGGGTGGTCCTTCGACCACGCGCCGGGGCAGTACATCGGCATCGGCGTCGAGATGGACGGGCGCTTCCACTGGCGCTCGTACTCCCTGTCGTCCGTCCCGCTGGTCGAGGGCAAGACCGTCAGCATCACCGTCAAGGCGATGCCCGAGGGCTTCCTGTCCGACCACCTCGTCAACGGCCTGGCGCCGGGGACCATCGTGCGACTGGCCGCGCCGCAGGGTGACTTCATCGTCCCCGACCCGCCACCGGCCAAGATGCTGATGCTGGTCGGTGGCAGCGGCATCACGCCGATCATGTCGATCCTGCGCACGCTTGAGCGACGGGGCACGCTCCCTGACGTCGTGCTCGCGTACTCCGCTCTGCACGAGGCCGACATGATGTTCCACGACGAGCTCCGTGAGCTCGCCGAGCGGACCGACTCGCTGCACTTCGTCCCCCGTTTCACCGAGGACGAGGGGATGCTGACTGCCGACCGGCTCGTCGAGGTGTCCCCCGACTGGCAGGAGCGGGAGGCGTGGGCCTGCGGTCCGGGCCCGATGCTCGACGCCTTCAGCGCGCACTACGAGGCCCACGGCCTGCTCGACCACCTCCACGTCGAGCGCTTCACCCTGGCCAAGGCCGACGGAACGGCATCCGGCGGCACCGTGACGTTCGGTGTCGGCGGGCCCTCGGTCGAGGTCGACGGCGCGACGACGTTGCTCGAGGCCGGCGAGAAGGCCGGCGTCAACATGCTTTTCGGCTGCCGCATGGGCATCTGCCACACGTGCGACGCCCCCCTGGCGTCCGGAACGGTCCGCGACCTGCGCAGCGGCGCGGAGCACGGCGAGCCCAATGAATACATCCAGACCTGTGTCTCAGTCGCCGCCGGCGACTGCACCCTGACCCTCTAGCGAAGGAGCCACCATGGCCTACGCCGACGTTCGCGAGTACACCCACCTGACCGACGACGAGGTCGACGCCATCGGCGCCGAGCTCGACCAGATCCGCGCCGAGATCGAGGCCTCGAGGGGTCAGGCGGACCGCGACTACATCCTGCGCATCATCACGCTGCAGCGCCGCCTCGCCGCGGCCGGACGCATCACCCTGTTCGCGAGCTTCTTCCCGCCCGCCTGGCTGTTGGGGACGGCGCTCCTGGGGTCGGCCAAGATCCTGGAGAACATGGAGCTCGGCCACAACGCGATGCACGGCCAGTGGGACTGGATGAACGATCCGGAGATCCACTCCAGCAACTGGGAGTGGGACACGACCCAGCCGGCCGAGCAGTGGAAGCATTCGCACAACTACATCCACCACCAGTTCACCAACGTGCTGGGCCACGACAACGACGTCGGCTACGGCATCCTGCGGATGTCCCGCGACCAGAAGTGGCACCCCGTCAACCTCGGCCAGCCGATCTACAACGCGCTGCTGGCGCTGTTCTTCGAGTACGGCGTCGCGCTGCACGATCTCGACATCGAAGCCATCCGCAAGGGCGAGAAGGACCCCAAGCTGCTGATCAAGCAGCTCCGCCAGATCCGCGGGAAGGTCGGCCGCCAGGCGCTCAAGGACTACGTCATGTATCCCGCGCTGACCGGACCGTTCTTTCTCTCCACGCTCACGGCCAACTTCACCGCCAACATCATCCGCAACGTCTGGACGCACGGGATCATCTTCTGCGGGCACTTCCCCGACGGTGCCGTGCACTTCACCGAGGAGGAGCTCGAGGACGAGACCCGTGCCGAGTGGTACCTGCGGCAGATGCTCGGCTCGGCGAACTTCGAGGGCGGCAAGCTGCTGCACGTCATGAGCGGGCAGCTCGGCTACCAGATCGAGCACCACCTGTTCCCCGATCTGCCGAGCAACCGCTACGCGCAGATCTCGGTCAAGGTCAAGGACATCTGCCAGCGCTACGACATCCCGTACACGACCGGACCGCTGTACCGGCAGTACGGGCAGACGCTGCGCACGATCCTGAAGCTGTCGCTGCCCAACCGGCGGACGACAGACAACCCGGCACCCGAGTCGGCTCGGAAGCGTCGCCGTCTCGAGGACTCCGAGCGTCCCGTACGCCGCTCTGAGCTCGGCAAGTGGTCGGGCGCGGCCTCGGTATGACCACGGTGCTGGACGGCCGGCCGAAGTCCGGGGGGCTGCCCGTGCCATTCGTCTGCGAGGACGATGACGGGGCGCTCGACCACTCGCATGTCGTCAAGCGGCGCGCCATCCTGTGCGCACTGAGTCGCATCTGTGGGATCTGCGGTGATCCGCTGACCCGGCCGATCGCGTTCTTCGGACCGGACAGCGAAGGCGAAGCGGGCCTGTTCACCTTCCCGCCGATGCACGTGTCGTGTGCCCAGGCGGCGCTGGACCTGTTCGTCCCGATCGGGGGCAGCCACCTCGGCCAGGTCGAGCCCCCACTCCGGTGGACCCTGCTCACGACCGGTGGCTTCGACCTGGTCCGACCGACCCGGCGCGGGGGCGTCGTCAGGTTCAGTCCCAACTCGGTCCTCGAGACCCACGCGATCGAGTGACCGCAGGGCGCGGGAGCTGTGGCTCCCGCGCCCCTTGGCGGCTACTTCTGGTCGGGCACTACTTCCAGACGTGCACGTAGTCGATCTGCGTCGTCGCCGGCAGCGGCGTCGAGTCGACCAGGTCGTTGCCCGCGACACCGAGCGCCTGTGTCAGCGCGACGATGAACGGCTGGTCGAACGGAGCAGATCCGGTCAGCGGCGCGAGCGGGCTGATCGCGTGTGTCACGCACACCTGGCCGTCGTAACTGATCGTGATGGCGTTCGCGGTCCACTCCGCGAGGTAGGTGTGGAACGACGAGATGTCGTTGATCAGGCAGTAGTTGTTCGTGACGCTCGGGTCGAGTAGCGAGGTGTTGTAGTGGATGTACGGGATCGCCCGGTCGGGGTACGCGCTGTACCGCTCCGCGATGTCGATCTCACCCGACGCGGGCCACGAGCCGTACTTGGACGCGTCCTCCGGCCACAGCCACAGCGCACTGTGCAGGCCCTGCACCGTGGAGGCCGGGAACTTCGCCCGGATCTCGAAGCGGCCGTAGGCCTGCGCGAACTTGGTGTACGTCGACACCATCCCGCTGGTGTGCTGCGACGTGTAGTCGCCGTACGGGCTCTTGCAGGTGAACGGCGCCGCCTCACGCCTGGTCGTGAGCGACAGCACGCCGCTCGCGACGGAGACGTTGTCGGCGGTGTTGACGAAGCAGTCGCCGCCGCCCTGGAAACCGCTGCCGTCGGTCGTCTGCACGAACCAGTTGTCGGTGTTCAGACTCGTCCCGCTGAACTCGTCGGCGAAGGTGCACTCCCACGCAGTCGTGGCGGTCTTCGGCACGGCTGCGCCACACGACAACGCCGGCGCTGGCGGCGGTGGGGGGGTCGGCTTGCCCCGCTTGCCTCCCCTGGCCGCCTCCGCCGGACTGACGACCGACATGATCAACATCAGCGAAACCACGCCAGCGGCCAAGGCCGCCAGCGGGTGTGTGGATCGACGCTTCATCTGCTACTCCCTCGTGATGTGTGCGCCAGCTGGCCATCTCCCCCGAGACACCCGTACGAACACGTCGATCGACTCCATGCGTCGACGACTCACGAGACGGTCCGCCGAAACCGCACGCGGTGCGGCTCTCCCTTCAGCGGCCCGCCCTTTTCGCGGTTCGATGTGTGCCAGCTCCCTCTGACCAGCGCAACGCTATAGGCCGCAGGACCAGGCCCGAGGCCACATTGAAAATAAAATCATCGGCCAGCCGCAAAGATGGTTCTTCTGGGCCATGCCGTGTCAATCGAGACGATCTGTGCCGATCTGCGTCATGATCGGGAGTGAGCCGCGTCTCACTAGGTGTGGCCGTGGTCGGCGCAGATCTCGGGGCTGACGCCGGCCACTGCCACCCATGACCTGAAGCACGTGACCCGGTCCGTCACAACGCCTGCGCGTGTCGCGCGTCAGACTTCTTGGCAGGACCGTTATGTAGGTCCTGAAGGAGAATCTGATTATGGGAAGACCACCAACCATTCCGGTTGAGACCAAGCAGCGAATCGTGCTGGCCGTCATCGCTGGCGAGATCAGCGTGGCCGAGGCTGCCCGCCGCGAGAAGGTGTCTGAGCAGTCGATCGGACGCTGGAAGGCTGAGTTCCTCGAGGCCGGCAAGACTGCTTTGGCGACCGGCCGAAACGGGCCCACGAGTCGTGAGGAGCAGCTCGAGTCTGAGGTGATTGACCTGACCCAGGCGCTTGGCGAGGCCGCGGTCGAGATACGGGTCTGGAGGAAGTCGGCGGAGGGCCGGTTGGGCCCTTCGAGGACCTCGAGGTGATCAGACAAGAGTCTGGGATGTCGACCGCGAGGTGGTGCAGGACCTTCGACATTCCGGAACGGACCTGGAGCCGTTGGCAGGCCAAAGCCCGAGCGGGCAAACCCGCGAAGGGCCCGTGGCCCCAGCCGGCCCGGGCCGCGGCGGCCGAGTTGATCGACAAGCACGCATTGGCTCACCCGGTCTGGGGGCATCGCAAGATTTGGGCGATGGTCCGCCACGACGGCCACGTCGTCTCCGAGGCGACCGTGCTGCGCCGCCTGCGCGACCGGGGTCTGATCCTGCCCGACCAGTATCAGCGCGAACGCCGCAAGCTCGCCGAGCGTCGCAAGGCCGCGTTCGCCAAGGAGCCGACCGGGCCGAATCAGGTCTGGCAGCTGGACTTCAGCGAGTTCGAGACCACCACCGGTGGGACCTGGCGTCTCGCTGGCTGCCGTGACTACTGGTCCAAATACGAGCACCGGTTCCACGTCTCACCAACAGCGAACCAGTACGACGCGATCGATGCCGTCGAGCTCGCGCTGGCCGACTACGAAACCATGTTCGGCCACCCGATGATCGATGACTGCGAAGTCGATGTCGACACCGGTGAAGTGCTGCCGGTCGTGACAATCGTGACCGACAACGGAGGCCCATTCAGGTCGTTCAGATTTGAGGCCTTCATCGCTGGCCACCCGAGCTGCACCACGTCCGCACCAGGGTCCGCACGCCTGGGCAGAACGGGTCACGCGAACGTGGATTCGGGACGCTGAAATACGAACGGCTGTTCATCGACGAGATCGACGACGCGATCATGCTGGCCAAGCACGCCGAGGACTACCGGATCGAATACAACACGATCAGACCTCACGAAGCGATCGCCTGGAACCGGCCTCAGGAGGTGCATCTCGGCCTCGCCGACCCGACCATCCCGACATTTCAAACCATCAAAACCCTGCCAACTACTTGACGCGGGACACGCGAACCACACCTCATGCCCCACAATCTGAGTGGGAGGCTGAACCGCGGGAGAGCGATGCAGTCAAGGGTGAACGGCGACGAGGCGGCCGGATGAAGTACTTCGTCCTGCGCACCCCCGGACAGCCCGATGAGCTGGCCCGGTGGACCCGACGCGGCAACAGCGCGGCGTTCTACGACGACGGGACCGGCTCGTGGATCCCCGATCCGCTGCTGGCCGTCCAGATCACCCGGAGCGATGGCTGGCAACTCCTCGACCCTGCGGACCTGCCGCCCGGCCTAGCCCGCGAGATCCGGCAGCCCGCGCTCCGACGCAGGGCGAGCCGGTCTCCTCGGTGGGTGCGCCGTCTCAGGGTCGGCCGACACGCCCGAGGCTGAGTCACGCAGGTCAGACGGCGCCGGCCGCCAGGGACTCGAGCACGAGTGCGGGGTTCTCCCGTGCGATGCGCTGCATGCGCCACTTGTCGGCGAACACCGCGAGCCGGGTGCCGTCGGTGCGGGTCAGCACCTCCGCGCCGGGCTGACCGTTGACGACCAGTGCGCCATCGGCATCGACCTGGAGGGCCAGGTGGTAGTCCAGGAGGTCCAGGCTGACCTCGGTCTGGAACTCCCGTCGGAGGCGGTCGACGACGACCTCGAACTGCATCGGGCCGACCGCGGCCAGCACCGGCGCCTGGTCTCCACGCAGGTCCGAGCGCAGCACCTGGACGACACCCTCACGATCGAGCTGGTCGATTCCCCGTCGGAACTGCTTGTGCCGTCCGGCGTCCCGCGACCGGACCACGGCGAAGTGCTCGGGGGCAAAGCTCGGGATCGGCGGGTACCGGACCGCGGACTCAGCGAACAACGTGTCCCCGATGCTCAGCTGCGAGGCGTTGACCAGCCCCACCACGTCCCCGGGGTACGCGGTGTCGGCGGTCTCGCGGTGGCGACCGAACACACTCTGGGCGTACTTGGTCGCGAACGGTCGGCCGCTCTGCGAATGCGTCAGCACGTCACCGCGATGGAAGACGCCCGAGCACACGCGCGCGAACGCGACGTGATCACGGTGCGCCGTGTTCATGCCCGCCTGGATCTTGAAGATGAAGGCGCTGAAGTCACCGTCGACCGGACGAGGCACGCCAGCGATGTCGGGTCGAGCGCGAGGACTGGGCGCGATCGTGACCATGACCTCGAGCAGCTGGCTGATGCCGAAGTTGAGCGAGGCCGCCGCGAACAGCACCGGCGTCGTGCGTCCGGCCAGGAACTGCTCCGGGTCATGGTCGCCTTCCGAGGCGCTCAGCAGCTCGTCCTCCTCCGAGGCCAACGCCCACGGCTCACCGAACCGCTCCGCGGCCTCGTCGGGGGAGTGGATGACCTGGCCCGCCATGGTCGCTCCGCCGGCCGTGCGGAGGTACTCGATGCCCGTGCCGTCGCGTCGATCGATCACGCCCTGGAACTCGCCGGCAATGCCGACCGGCCAGGTCAGTGGGGTGGGCCGCAGCGCGATGCGCTGCTCGATCTGATCCATCAGCTCGAGCGGGTCGAGGCCCGGGCGGTCCCACTTGTTGACCACGGTGATGACCGGGATGCCACTGCGTCGACAGACGTCGAACAGCTTGAGGGTCTGGGGCTCAAGGCCCTTCGCGCCGTCGAGCAGCATCACTGCGAAGTCGACGGCGGACAGCACGCGGTACGTGTCCTCGGAGAAGTCTGAGTGCCCCCGGGTGTCGACCAGGTTGAAGACGATGCCGTCGTGCTCGAACTGCAGCGCCGTCGACGAGATCGAGATGCCGCGGGCCTGCTCCATCTCCATCCAGTCCGACACTGTCGCCTTGCGGCCCGCCTTTCCGTGCGTCGCGCCGGCCTCGGTGATGACGTGCGCGTGGAGTGCCAGCGCCTCGGTCAGGGTCGACTTGCCGGCATCGGGGTGCGAGATGACGGCGAAGGTTCGCCGGCGGGCCGCCTGGGTCAGGACCTCGTTCGACGCGGCGCTGGGCGACGTCGAGGCGCTCGACTCACGGGTGGCATCCATGACACGACCGTAACGTCAGAGTTCGAATGCGCTCGCATCAGACAGGTGAAGGCGCCTGCGCTGTGATCCTGCACACAAACCACGAGCTCCCTGCAGCGTGAGTTCGTCGGCAAACCTCACCTAACGATAGAGTTGCTCCCGTCGCCCTGAGGATCTGGCTTGCGCAGTCGGCCCGGGTTGCCGTGTCAGGTGTCGCACGCAGGCCACCATCCCTGCGTCACGCCGACACCCCACACACCTTGTGGGAATCACGCCGGCTCGGACGAGCCCACCACGCGAACGGGACCAACCATGGCCATGAACACTGTCCACCCGCCGGAAGCCGGCGACAACTACTCCGTACGAACAGCGCTCGCCTCCCCCAAGATCCTGCGCGTCGAGGTGCTCGCCGGGCTGGTCGTCGCGCTGGCACTGATCCCCGAGGCGATCTCGTTCTCGATCATCGCGGGCGTCGACCCCGAGGTCGGCCTGTTCGCCTCGTTCACGATGGCCGTTTCGATCGCGTTCCTCGGCGGGCGCCCCGCCATGATCTCCGCAGCCACCGGAGCGATCGCCCTGGTGCTCGCGCCGCTCGTCCGCGAGTACGGCATCGACTACCTCATCGCGACGGTCATGCTCGGCGGAGTCCTCCAGATCGTGCTGGCCGTGACGGGCTTCGCCAAGCTCATGCGCTTCATCCCGCGATCGGTCATGGTCGGTTTCGTCAACGCACTCGCGATCTTGATCTTCACCGCCCAGGTTCCGCACATGATCGACGTGCCGTTCGTCGTCTACCCGATGATCGCCGTCGGCATCATCGTCATGGTGTTCCTGCCCAGGATGACCCAGGTCGTGCCGGCGCCGCTCGTCGCGATCGTCCTACTGACCGCGTTCACCGTGATCGCCGCGATCAACGTCCCCAACGTGGGCGACGAGGGCGACCTGCCCAACAACCTCCCATCGCTGTTCACGCCCGACATCCCGCTGAACCTCGAGACGCTGCGCATCATCGCGCCGTACGCGCTGGCGATGGCCCTGGTCGGACTGCTCGAGTCACTCATGACCGCGAAGCTCGTCGACGACATCACCGACACCCACTCGGACAAGACCCGCGAGGCCTGGGGCCAGGGCGCCTCCAACATCATCACGGGTTTCTTCGGCGGCATGGGCGGTTGCGCGATGATCGGCCAGACCATGATCAACGTCAAGGCATCCGGCGCCCGCACCCGCATCTCGACTTTCATGGCCGGCATCTTCCTCCTCGCCCTCGTCGTCGGCGCCGGAGACGTCGTCGCGGTCATCCCGATGGGCGCCCTGGTCGCGGTCATGATCATGGTCGCGATCGGCACGTTCGACTGGCACAGCGTCCAGCTCAACACCCTGCGTCGCATGCCCAAGAGCGAAAACGTCGTGATGCTGTCGACGGTCGCCGTGGTCGTGGCGACCCACAACCTTGCCATCGGCGTCGGCGTCGGCGTCATCATCGCGATGGTCATGTTCGCCCGCCGCGTCGCTCACTTCACCGAGGTCATCGACGTCGCCCACCCGGACGAGAACACCCGGGTCTACAAGGTCGTCGGCGAGCTCTTCTTCGCCTCGAGCAACGACCTGTTCTACCAGTTCGACTACGCCGGCGACCCGCAGAACATCATCATCGACATGTCGGAGTCACACATCTGGGATGCCTCGACCGTCGCAGCGCTGGACGCGATCGAGACGAAGTACCGCGCCAAGGGCAAGAACGTCGACATCCAGGGGCTCAACGAGGCGAGCATGGACCGTCACGCCAAGTTGGCCGGTCACCTCGGCGGCGGCCACTGAGCGTCAGCCGCGGCCGAGCCGTGAGCGGGACGTCTCGCTGACCTCGGTGAGCTGCACCGCGAACTCGCCGGCCTGCTCGACCTTGGCCACCAGCGAGGCGATCCGCTCGT
Source organism: Aeromicrobium sp. A1-2 (assembly GCF_003443875.1). Taxonomy (NCBI): domain Bacteria; kingdom Bacillati; phylum Actinomycetota; class Actinomycetes; order Propionibacteriales; family Nocardioidaceae; genus Aeromicrobium; species Aeromicrobium sp. A1-2. Next base: position 3,001,820 of record NZ_CP027482.1, read on the forward strand.
CGACGCTCGTGCGGACGTCGTCCAGGCGGGCGAGGAGCGCCGTGCGCTCGACAGAGTCCAGGTCGCTGGACGCCAGGTTGTCCAGCACCCCGAGGAAGTCCCCGATCTCCTCGACCGAGAAGCCCAGCGGCTTCATCCGCTTGATGAGCTGGAGCCGGCTGACGTCACTCTCGGAGTAGAGCCGAAATCCTCCGACGCTGCGGCCGGAAGGGATGACCAGGCCGGTCTCCTCATAGAACCGGATCGTGCGCAGACTCAGGCCGACCTGATCGGCAACCTCGCCGATCTGCATGCGTACCGCGTCCACTCGATCCACCCTGTCCCAGCAATCCTTCGGGTCGCCAGTGTAGCCGCGAGCCACGGCAGGCCCGGCTCGTTTCATGCCCTCGCCCGCCGGACCAACAGCGACCTGCGCCTACCTCACGGCGCTGCCGGGGTCACAACAGCAGTGGTGCCTCGTGGACGGACCACATGAGCAGCACGCAGCTGGCGACGACGGTGATCCAGAAGACGGTGCGGAACGGCTGCTCGGTCGTCTTGTGTCGAAAAACCCTTCGGGCGGCCAACGCACAAGGTCGGCGTTCCAGCCGGCCAGCACGCCCTGCTGGCGACCGACGCTGTTGACTGCAGGCAGGTCGTCCGTTCCCTCGCTCTGAGGTTGCCCGGCTGGGTCGTAGGGGAACTCGCCCTGCGGATCAGACCAGCCCGACCAGCGCTTCCGATCGCTCCCACAGGCCGTCGATGATCGCCTGGTCGTGGCTATGCTTGTTCTCCCGGCCGTCGGCCTTGAACCTGCTGAAGTAGCGCCCGTCGACCTCGGGGTCGGGTCCGCGCTCGGCGAGGGCGATCAGCGGCGCCGCACCTTCGGCGACGCTGATGGTGGCCAGCCGCTTGAGCGGGGAGCGATAGAGGAGCCCGACGAACCACGAGTCGCGGCCGAACGAGCTGCCGACCGGGCCGGGGTGGACGGCGACAGCAACAACGCCGTCGCCCGACCACCGCTGGCTGATACCGCGGGTGAAGACGATGTTCATCAGCTTGCCGGTGCCGTAGGCCGGGAACTCGATCGCCCGGCGGTGCTCGTAGTCGAGGTCGTCGAGCACGATCTTGCCCATCAGGTTGCCGACGCTGGAGGTGTTGACAACCAGCGACGTGCCGGCCGCGGCGAGCTGGGGGCGGAGCAGGTTGGTGAGCAGGAACGGCGCCAGGTGGTTGATCTGGAAGTTGGGCTCGTGGCCGTCCGCGGTTTTGTTCGACGGAGCGAACGTGCCGCCAGCGTTGTTCATCAGGACGTCGAGCGTGTCCACGCGATCGCCGAGCTCCTGGGCGAGGCGGCGAACATCGTCGAGCCGGGAGAAGTCAGCGATGAGCGGCTCGGTGCCGACCGCCTCGGCGATCGGACGGAGCTTGTCGGCGGAGCGCCCGGTCACGTGGACCGTGGCGCCCTTGGCCGCCAGCGTCTTGGCAGTCTCGGCCCCGATCCCGTCGCTCGCTCCAGTCACCAGGACAGTGCGGCCTGCCATCGTCTGATCAGTCATGCCATGAGCCTAGGACAACGGGCCAGCCCGCCATCACCTGACGAGAGCGCGATCGCGCTCCCGAACCTTGACAACCTTGGCTTCGCGCAAGCGGGGAGCCTGCGGCGGCGGCTCGTTCACAACTGCACTGCTCCCCCCTGAGGAACCTCGTGCCGATGACGTAGCCGCGGCCTTCGCAGTTCCCGTTCCCGGGATGTCCAAGTTGCGTCTCTGCGAGGCGAAGCGGGCGAGGCGTCAACTGATGGGACGACGCGGATCGTCATCTCTTCGCGCGACCAGCTCGGCTTGCACGACGCGTCCGGTGGACGGGCGCACGATGCGCCGGTACCGTCAGCCTGTCACGCAGCCAGAAGGAACCGCGACGAGCGGTCTCCGTACACACCGCCTTGTCCGGCGGCGACACGACATACTCAGGTTATTGCCACGTCCGGCGTGGACAATATTCATCGAAAGCACAATGCCATGCACACTGACCAGCCGCGCGTCGTCACGACCTGCGATGCCGCCACCATCACGCTTGACGCGTGCATCGCCGCGACAGATACGGGACGGTAGTGCTCGCCTTCATCACCTCGCTCCGTCACCCCAGGAACTCCAAGGACTACGCCCGCGTCGAGCGGCTGCTGCTCGAGACGCTCCGCTCGGTGACCAACCAGACTTCGGAAGAATTCGTGGTGATCGTGGTGGGTAACCGAGCGCCCAGCTTTCCGTTGCCGGAGCGGGTGCATTTCGTCAAGGTCGACTTCCGCGCTCCCGCCCCGAAGACGGTGCGGGTCAGCCGGTCCCCATTCATCCGCGACAAGGGGACCAAGATCGGGGTCGGTCTCATCGCGGCGCGGGAGTTCTCACCGGATTACGTCATGATCTTCGATGCCGACGACTTCGTCCACCGTGACCTGGCCGCGTTCACTGCGCAAAACCCCGGCCAGAATGGGTGGGTCGTCAAGGATGGCTGGATGTACTCAGGCGCGCGCAGCGCCCTCCGGGAGCAACCGAACTTCAATCGCACCTGCGGGACGTGCTTCGTGATCCCGTATGAGGCATACGGCGTCCCGGACGAGCTGGATGTTCACGCGACCCGCGAACAGGTCCGGGTCGCGTACGGGGAACGGCTGTCCAAGATCATTGGAGCGCACAAGCACGCGGCGGAGTGGTACGCGGCGCACGACAGGCCGCTGCAGCCGCTCCCCTTCCGAGGAGCGGTCTATCACGTCGACAACGGCGAGAACCACTCCGCCAACGTCATGACGGGCCGGGCGCGACCGCTCAACGCCGAACTGTCGGCCGAGTTCGGCATCCGCCGCAGGCACGGGCGCCTCTTGACGCTCTGGGCTTGTTACGCCTCGGATCCCATGCGGCGTGTCATGACACCCTTTCAGCCCGTCGTTGACAATCTCAAGCGCGTCTACCGCGCCGTCCGACAGACGGTCAGACGCATCACCTAGCGAGGCGCTCCTCACGGCGTCGGTCAGTCTGTCCAACCCCGCGGAGCGCATGCGACGGAACTACATCCGAGCGAAGAACCCCGGCCCGACTGGTATTCCAGTCAGAACCGGGGCTCTCAACGTGCGGTGGCGGTGGGATTTGAACCCACGGTAGGGATGAACCTACACACGATTTCGAATCGTGCTCCTTAGGCCACTCGGACACGCCACCGCGGACGAGGTTACCGGACGCGGGGGCGACCACCGAATCCGCACCCATTCCTGCGATTCCCTCACTGCTGGGCGCAACCCCTCACGAGGGCAGACAGACTCCCCGATTGGCTCGCGTCGCGGGCCGAATTGACTTACCCGATGACGTGAAGCAAAGTGCGGATGTGCCCGGTCGACCATCGACCCGCACCGGATTCGGGGGACTCCATGATTCACAACGCCTGCACGCGCGCTTGGCGGCCAGCGGCATGACCGCGCACATCGAGACCATGAGCGGGTCGCGATCGGCCGCGGTGCTCAAGTCGCGGCTGATCGACGCTCAGCGCGAGGAGTTCGAGGCCGGTCTCGGCTGGGCCCTCACCGATCCCGCGATCGAGGCCGCCGCTGCGCACATCGCCTCCGCCGGTAGACGATTCGTCCTCGGCACGGCGACATCGTTCACCTATGCCTCCTTGCTGGCGGCCAAGCTGAGCAACTCGCTCGCCCAGGTCACCCTGGTCGACGGCACGATTGTGCGTCCGCTCGACATCGTGTCGGACGTGCGTGTCGACGACGTCCTGATCGTGATCTCACTGCGCCGCTATCGCAGCAGCACGATCCACACCGCCCTGCCATTCGTGCAGTCCGGGGGCTCGCTGGTCCTGATCACCGACTCAGACACTAACCCGCTTGCCGGGCACGCCACCCAGACCATCGTGATCGGTCCCGCGGACTCCGCCGGCCTGGCGCACGTCGACGACGACCTGAGCATGCACCCGGAGACGCCCGAGGTGTCACCTCCCGTTGTGGCGATGGTCGTCGAGCTTCTTGCGACTCTGGTCGCCGCCGACGCCAAGGGTTCCCACCGGCGGTTCACCGAGCGCCAACGTCTCGCATCGGAGCTGGGTCTTTACCATGACTGAGCTGGCCGATCTCCGCCAATCCGCTGCGATCGAAGCCATGGCCCTCGCGCCGCTCGTCGACGGGCACAACGACCTGGCGTGGGAGGCGCGTGGCAAGAGTGCGTACTCACCCGAGGGCCTCGACGGCGACATGTCCGGCAGCTATCAGACCGACATCCCACGCCTGCGCCGCGGCGGCGTCGGGGCACAGTTCTGGTCGGTCTACGCCCCGTGCGAGCAGCGCGGGGCCGACGCCGTGACCTACACGCTCGAACAGATCGACTTCGTGCACCGGATGATCGCCCGCTATCCCGACACGTTCGCGTACGCGTGGAGCGGTGACGACGTCCGCCGGGCCTGGCGGTCAGGTCGCATCGCGTCCCTGCTCGGCGCCGAGGGCGGACACAGCATCGACGGGTCGTTGGCCGTGCTGCGCGACTTCGCCCGCCTCGGGGTCCGCTACATGACGCTGACCCACAACGAGAACACGCCATGGGCTGACTCGGCGACCGATGCGCCGGTCCACGGTGGTCTGAGCGACTTCGGCCGAGACGTCGTGGTCGAGATGAACCGACTCGGCATGCTGGTCGACCTTTCGCACGTCGCGGCGACCACGATGCGCGACGCGCTCGACGCCTCGGTCGCGCCGGTGATCTTCAGCCACTCCTCGTGTCGAGCCGTCACCGATCATCCGCGCAACGTGCCCGACGACGTCCTGGAGCGCCTGTCCGGCAACGGTGGCGTCGTGATGGTGACGTACGTCCCGGCGTTCGTGAACCAGGCTGCGGCTCTGTGGGATACCGGCGACGGCTCCGGCCCCGCTCCAACCGCGACGGTCGACGACGTCATCGCTCACGTCGAGCACGCGCGCGACGTTGCGGGCATCGATCACATCGGAATCGGCAGCGATTACGACGGCGTCGCGGTGCTGCCAGAGGGCATGCACGACGTGACCGGGCACGCGCTCCTGCTTGACCGGCTGGCGGAGGGCGGCTGGTCCAGCGCCGATCTCGCCAAGCTCATGGGTGACAACATCCTGCGTGTGCTGGACGCCACCGTGGTGAACTGAGGGCACCATGCCACCCGGACCCATCGACGAGCTCGCAGGTCGGGCCCGTGGGTTGATCCGCGTCGATCGGCGCAGCATCATCGGCATCGTCGGGCCCCCGGGCGCCGGCAAGTCGACCCTGGCAGAGGCCGTGGTGGAGCAGCTCCGTAGAGATGGCATCGGGGTCGCCCACGTCCCGATGGACGGCTTCCACCTAGCCGACTCGGCCCTCCGCGAGCGCGGGCTCCTCGATCGCAAGGGCGCCCCCGAGACCTTCGACGTCCACGGCTACCTGGCCTTGCTGGCACGCCTGCACGCCGACCTGGCCCGCGAGATCCTCGCCCCGAGCTTCGACCGCGCTCTCGAGCAACCTCTCGCCGGTGCGATCACGGTCCGACCGACCGATCGGCTCGTCGTGACCGAGGGAAACTACCTGCTCGACTCCGACGGGGCATGGCCGGTGGTGCAGGCCGCGCTGGACGAGACGTGGTTCGTCGAGCTCGACGAACCCACACGGGTCACGAGGTTGGTCCGGCGGCACGTGCAGTTCGGCAAGACCGAGTCGCAGGCCCGCGCGTGGGTCGAGCGGGTCGACGAGCCGAACGCCCGGCGGGTGGAGGCACGCCGAGGCGCCGCCGACCTGGTGGTCGACGGCGGCCGCACCTAGGAGCGGCGCCGATCAGGCCGTCGGTCGAGAAGCCGCCAGGAAGGTGTCGCTGAACAGGTCGAACTCATCGGTCCGCGCCCGGCCCGTCCCGGCACTCTTGAGCAGGCTCACGAGCTCACCGGCCGCGCGGTCGATCCGCTGCCCCAGCGCATTGGCACCATCGGTCCCCCAGTCGTGCTGCGAGGCGAAGACTCCGGTCGGCACGACGAGTGCCTGCAAGTACGCGAACAGCGGTCGCAACGAGTGGTCGATCGCCAACGAGTGGCGGGCCGTCCCGCCCGTGGCAGCGAGCAGCACCGGCTTGCCGATCAGCGCGTCGGACTCGAGGACGTCGATGAACGACTTGAACAAACCCGGATAGGACGCCTTGAAGATCGGCGACACGACAATCAGCCCGTCAGCTGCCATGACCTTGTCGATCGCATCCTGCAGCCTCGGTGCGGCGAAACCTGTCAACGTCGCGTCTGTGACGTCGTGCGCCAGCTCGCGCAGGGACACAACCTCGACGGACGCGTCACCGAACTGGCGCGTCACCGAGCCGGCGAGCCGATCGGCAAGCATGCGTGTCGTGGACGGATCGCTCAGACCGGCGGAGACAGCCACGATGCGGGTCATGCGCGCGCCTCCTCGGGGGCCTCGACCGGCTCGACCGAGGAGCGCGCAGCAGCCACACGGGCGGCGTGCGTCGGGGCGTCCGGCACGTTCGCGGGCCGGCGAGCATCGAACTCCGCGCGCAGCGTCGGCAGCACCTCGCCGAGCTCGTCGAGCTGTTCGAGCACGGTCTTGAGTGGCAGACCGGCGTGGTCCACGAGGAACAGCTGGCGCTGGTAGTCACCGAAGTAGTCCGCGAAGGTCAGGGTCTTCTCGACGAACTGCTGCGGGCTGCCCACCGTCAATGGCGTCTGCTCGGCGAAGTCCTCGAGCGACGGGCCATGGCCGTACACCGGGGCGTTGTCGAAATACGGACGGAACTCGTTGACCGCATCCTGACTGTTCTTGCGGATGTAGAACTGACCGCCCAGACCGACCATGGCCTGCTCGGGCTCGCCGTGACCGTGGTGCGCGTAGCGCTGCCGGTAGAAGTTGATGAGCCGGATGTAGTGCTCCTTGGGCCAGAAGATGTTGTTCGCGAAGAACCCGTCGCCGTAGTACGCCGCGAGCTCGGCGACTTCGGGCGTACGGATGGCGGCGTGCCAGACGAACGGCGCGACGCCGTCGAGCGGTCGCGGGGTCGCGGTAAATCCCTGCAGAGGCGTGCGGAACTTACCCTCCCAGTCGACGACCTCTTCGTCCCAGAGCCTGCGCAGCAGGTGATAGTGCTCGACGGTCAGCTCGACGGCCTTGCTGCCGTCGTGGCCGAACCAGGGGTAGACCGGGGCGGTGTTGCCACGGCCGAGCATCAGGTCCATCCGACCGTCCGACAGGTGCTGCAGGGTCGCGTAGTCCTCGGCGATCTTGACGGGATCGTTCGTCGTGATCAGCGTCGTGGAAGTCGAGAGGATGAGCCGCTCGGTCTGCGCAGCGATGTACGCCAGCGTCGTCGTCGGCGAGGACGGCACGAAGGGCGGGTTGTGGTGCTCCCCCGTCGCGAAGACGTCGAGCCCGACTTCCTCGGCCTTCTTCGCGATCGCGATCGTGCTCTTGATGCGCTCGTGCTCGGTAGGCGTCGTGCCGTTGGTGGGATCGGGTGTGACGTCACCGACCGTGAACAACCCGAACTGCATGCTGGTCATCTGTTTCTCCTTCGCCAAACCCGTTCATAGGCTTGTTGAAACTTCAACTAGATTACCGCGCAGTCTATTCCGACCCGCTTCTGCCAGCTGCCCTCGAGCCCGATCGGCATGAACCCAAGCGCCTCATTGACGTCCAGCATCGGGCGGTTGTCCTCGGCGTTGTACGTCGTGACGACCGTGGCATCGGGCGCGACGTCGAGCAGGTGCAGGAGGTTGGCCGCCTTGAGCAGCATCCCCAGCCGATGCCCCCGGTGGCTGCGCAGGACCAGCGTGTCCTCCTGCAGCGCCGGTGGCGCCTCACCCGGCTCGATCTCGATCTCGGTGAACGCGATCAGGCGCCCGGACGACACATGCTCGGCGGCCGCGGTGAGCTTGACCCGACCCGTGGCCCGCTGGCGTTCGTCGTGGGCGCGAACGCGTTCGACGTCCCACGGATCGGGTGCCATCTCGATCCCGGCGTGCGGGGCATCTGTGCTCATGCCGGCCCTGAGTGCGGCCAGGTCATCGAGCCGATCTTCGGGGGTCGCTCCCGCCCACGTCACGACCCGGTAGTCCGCACCGGCCTGCTCCTGCGCCGCCTGCAGCTGTTCCCGGGCCAGCCCGGCGGCACCGGCGAGGTCGAGGCTGCTGATGCGGGTGACCATCTCGAGCCGGTAGCCGTGCCGGACCGCGAACCGGACCCCCGGGTCATCGGCAGGCACATCGCCGAAGCCGGTCGGGGACGGGATCCGCGGCCCCCCGGGGCGGGGCGCGTGCGGCTGATCGGACTGCAGGACGGTCCTCCCGAGCGCGATCGCCTCTGCCTCGACCAAAGTGAGCAGCGCGCTACCGAGGCCCGATCCGCGGTACTCGGCCAGCACGTCGACATTGATACGCGCCTCGACCGCGCCCTCGGCCGTCGGCCAGCCGAGGATCGCGCGGGCGACGATCACGTCGTCGACCCGGGCGACGAAGTGCCGCCGCAGGCGGTTCACGTTGTTGGCGAAGTAAGGCAGGACCCCGGCCGGGGTCACCGACAGCACCGTCGTGCCGAGGATCTGCTCCTCGACCTCGTTGCGCACGCCGATCATGGCGATGAAGTCGGCATCAGGACCGTCGACGCTCGATGGGACCACGATTTCGTCGATCGCGAAACCCATCCCGCTCATCCCCTCCGGTGTCCGGCGAAGAAGTCCTGCAGCAACGAGGTGGATCGCTCGGCCAGGATGCCGCTGACGACCTCGGGCCGGTGATTGAGCCGGCGGTCGCGCACGACGTCCCACAGCGAGCCCACCGCCCCGGCCTTGTCGTCGAACGCGCCGAAGACCAGCTTCTCCAGCCGGGCCGCCACAATCGCACCGGCGCACATCGTGCACGGCTCTAGCGTCACGACGAGCGTGCACCCCTCCAGACGCCACCCGCCGAGCACCGCAGCGGCCTCGCGGATCGCCACGATCTCGGCATGTCCGGTCGGATCGCCGTCGCGCTCGCGGGTGTTGCGCCCCCGGCCGATCACGGTGCCGTGCGGGTCGACGACCACGGCGCCGACCGGCACGTCGCCGTCGGCGAGCGCGGACTCAGCCAGCTGCAACGCCTGCTCCATGAGCTGTTCCTCGGCCACGATGTGCCTCCTGGTGGGCTGGCTCCACAGCGATGGTGACAGACGCCCGAGCGCGACCGCTACCCTGCTGGCATGCAGGTACACGTCGCCGACCATCCCCTGATCTCGCACAAGCTCACCGTGCTGCGAGACGCCAGGACAGACTCACCGACCTTCCGGCGCCTCGCCGACGAGCTGGTGACGCTGCTGGCGTACGAAGCCACGCGTGACGTGCGGGTCGAGCCGGTGGAGGTCACGACTCCGGTCGCCGTGGCCACCGGGGTACGCCTGTCCGACCCGCGCCCCCTCGTCGTGCCGATACTGCGGGCCGGCCTCGGCATGCTCGAAGGCATGCAGCGGCTGCTGCCGACCGCGGAGGTCGGCTTCCTCGGCATGGTCCGCAACGAGGAGACGTTCGAGGCCGTGACGTACGCCGAGCGACTCCCCGACGACCTGACCGGGCGCCAGTGCTACGTCCTGGATCCGATGCTCGCGACCGGCGGGACCCTCGCCGCGGCGATCGACTTCCTGGTCAAGCGCGGCGCCGACCACATCACCGCGATCACCCTGCTGGCCGCACCTGAGGGCGTCGTCCGGCTGGAGCAGGAGCTCGCCGAGATCGACGTGCCGGTGACCCTCGTGACGGCAGGACTGGACGACCGGCTCAACGAGCTGGGCTACATCGTTCCCGGGCTCGGTGACGCCGGCGACCGGCTCTACGGCGTCGCTGGCTGAGCAAGCCCCGCGGACTAGCGGTAGATACCGAAGTAGAAGATCGCGACGACGACAACTCCGAGCACCAGGAAGACCAGCGCCTTGCTGCCTGCGCTCTCGTTGTCTTCGGGGCGGTCGTACTCGGGCTTGTCCACTGGTCCTCCAAGAGTTCGTCGGGTCTGCCTACCTAACGATCCGCCGCGTCAGGCGTCACGTCGTCCCGATCAGAGCTCTCGGATGATGTCCTCGACCCGCTCCTTGGCATCACCGAACAGCATCTGGGCGTTCTCGCGGAAGAACAGCGGGTTCTGGACCCCGGCGTAGCCCGCGGCCATCGACCGCTTGAAGATCACGACGTTGCCGGCCTCCCACACCCGCAGCACCGGCATGCCGGCTATCGGGCTGCTGGGATCGTCCATCGCGGCAGGATTGACGGTGTCGTTCGCGCCGATCACGAGCACCACCGACGTTCCGTCGAAGTCGTCGTTGATCTCGTCCATCTCCAGGGCGATGTCGTACGGCACCTTGGCCTCGGCGAGCAGGACGTTCATATGACCCGGCAGCCGGCCCGCGACGGGGTGGATACCGAAACGCACGTCGATGTCACGCTCGCGCAGCCTGCGGACCAGATCGGCGACGGGGTACTGGGCCTGGGCCACAGCCATGCCGTAGCCCGGCGTGATGATGACGCTCGTCGCATTCTTGAGCAGGTCGGCGGTGTCACCGGCGGTGATCTCGCGGTGCTCGCCGTAGTCAGTGTCGTCGCCACCGGATGCCACGATGCCGAAGCCGCCAGCGATGACCGAGATGAACGAGCGGTTCATGGCCTGGCACATGATGTACGACAGGTAGGCACCCGACGAGCCGACCAGGGCACCGGTGACGATCAGAGCATCGTTGTCGAGCAGGAAGCCCGAGGCCGCAGCCGCCCAGCCGGAGTACGAGTTGAGCATCGACACGACGACCGGCATGTCACCGCCGCCGATCGATGCCACGAGGTGCCAGCCGAGGGCCAGCGCGACGATCGTGACCGCGATCAGCAGCCCGAGGCTCGGCTCGATGACGAACCACACCGTCAGCGCCACGAACGCCAGCAGTCCGCCGAGGTTGATGTAGTTCTTGCCCGGCAGCATCAGCGGGTTGGACTTCATCCGCGCCGACAGCTTGAGGAAGGCGACGATCGAGCCGGTGAACGTCACCGCGCCGATGAAGACGCCGATGAAGACCTCGGCATGGTGGATGTCCAGCAACGACCCGACGTAGTGGTGCTGATCGCTGTTGCCCTCGACCTCGTAGTAGCCGTTCCAGCCGACCAGCACGGCGGCGAGGCCGACGAAGCTGTGCAGCAGGGCGATGAGCTCGGGCATGCCGGTCATCTCGACTACTCGGGCGCGCCACAGGCCGATCGCGGCACCGATCGCGACGGCGACCAGCAGCAGCACGACGGCGGTGCCGTCTGCGACGTCGGCCACCCGGACGAAGGTCGCGACCAGCGCGATCGTCATGCCGGCGATGCCGAACAGGACGCCCTGACGCGAGGTCTCGTGCTTCGACAGACCCGCGAGGCTCAGGATGAACAGGAGGGCCGCAACGATGTATGCGGCGGTGGCGATGCTCTGGGAATCCATCGACGATCAGCCCTTCGAGAACATGCTGAGCATGCGTCGGGTCACGGCGAATCCGCCGAAGACGTTGATGGAGGCAAGCAGGATCGCGATGAACGACAGCACCCGGATCGTGGTGTCGTCCTGCGCGATCTGCAGCATGGCGCCGACGACGATGATCCCGCTGATCGCATTCGTCACCGACATGAGTGGCGTGTGCAGCGCGTGGTGGACCTTGCCGATGACGTAGTAGCCGATCACGATGGCCAGGACGAGAACGGTGAAGTGCTCGGGCAGCGGTTCTGGGGCGTACGCGTTGACGAGGAAGAGGGCCAGCACGCCGATCCCGATCAGCGACAGCTTGCGAGCCGCGGACATCGGCACCTTGGCCGGCTTGGGCTCGACCGCGGCGACCGGCGCGGCGACCGGCGCCGCCGACACCTGCACCGGCGGTGGTGGCCACAATGTCTCGCCGTTGTGCACAACCGTGATGGTGCGCTGCACGACGTCGTCGAAGTCCAGGACGATGCGACCGTCCTTCTCGGGGGTCAGCAGCTTCATCAGGTTGACCAGGTTCGTGCCGTACAGCTGCGAGGCCTGGGTCGGCAGGCGGCCGGCCAGGTCGGTGTAGCCGATGATCGTGACGCCATTGGCGGTCACGATCGCCTCGCCGGCGACCGAGCCGGCAACGTTGCCGCCGTTACCTGCGGCCATATCGACGATGACGCTGCCGGACCTCATCGAGGCCACATCTGCCTCGGTGATGAGCCGTGGCGCGGCGCGACCGGGAATCAGCGCCGTCGTGATGATGATGTCGACGTCGGCAGCCTGCTCGGAGTAGATCTCCGCGGCGCGCGCGTCGTACGCCTCGGAGGTGGCCTTGGCGTAGCCGTCGGTGCTCTGCTCGGTCTCGACGTCGACCGGGAGGTACTCGCCGCCGACCGAGCTGACCTGGTCGGCGACCTCGGCCCGTGGGTCGGTCGCGCGTACGACAGCGCCCAGGCTGCTGGCCGTGCCGATCGCGGCCAGTCCCGCCACGCCGACCCCGGCCACCAGGACCTTCGCGGGCGGGACCTTGCCCGCGGCCGTGATCTGACCGGTGAAGAAGCGACCGAAGACGTGCGCCGCCTCGACGACCGCGCGGTAGCCGGCGATGTTGGCCATCGAGCTCAGCACGTCCAGCGACTGTGCCCGCGAGATGCGCGGGACGGCGTCCATCGCCAGCACCGTGATGGGTCGCTGCGAGAGCGCCTCGACGAGCTCGGGGTTGAGCCCCGGGGCGATCAGGCTGACCAGCGTCGCGCCATCGGCGAGCTGCCCGATCTCCGCGATGGTCGGCGCGTTGACCTTGAACACGATGTCGCTGCGCCAGACGTCGGGCGTCGAGCCGATCGTCGCGCCGGCTTCGGCGTACGCCTCGTCGGTGAAGCTCGCGGCCTCTCCGGCACCGGACTCGACCGCCACGGCATAGCCGAGCCCGATCAGCTTGCCGACGGTCTCGGGCGTCGCCGCGACACGGGTCTCGCCACGCTGCGACTCGGCGACGACACCCACGACCGATGCCTGCGGGGTCTCCTGCTCTGCGGGACTCATTCGGCGAACGTTATCTGCTCGAAACCCTGCCCGACCACCGGGTGAGACGTCTGTCTCACTGGATGGCACCTCGTCAACGTCGCGGAGAGTCCGTTTGCGCTCAGATGCGGCCAGTAACGAGGCAGCCCGAAACGCGCCGGATCAGTAGTACCAGGGGTACGAACTGAAGTCCGGATCACGCTTCTCGAGGAAGGCGTCGCGGCCCTCCTGGGCCTCCTCGGTCATGTACGCCAGACGGGTCGTCTCGCCCAGCAGCACCTGCTGACCGACCAGTCCGTCATCGATCATGTTGAACGAGTACTTGAGCATGCGTTGCGCGGTGGGCGACTTGGCGTTGATCTTGGCGCCCCACTCCAGGGCGACCCGCTCGAGATCGGCGTGCGGGACGACCTTGTTGACCATGCCCATGCGGTGCGCGTCCTCGGCGGAGTACTCGTCGCCGAGCAGGAAGATCTCCCGGGCGAACTTCTGGCCGACCTGGCGGGCGAGGTAGGCCGAGCCGAAGCCGCCGTCGAACGAGCCGACGTCGGCGTCGGTCTGCTTGAACTTGCCGTGCTCGGCCGACGCGAGTGTCAGGTCCGCCACGACGTGCAGGCTGTGACCCCCACCAGCGGCCCAGCCCGGCACGACCGCGATGACGATCTTGGGCATGAAGCGGATCAACCGCTGCACCTCCAGGATGTGCAGGCGGGCGAGCTTGGCGGGGTCGACCGTCGCGGCGGAGTCGCCCTCGGCGTACTGGTAGCCGGCCCTGCCGCGAATGCGCTGATCGCCGCCGGAGCAGAACGCCCAGCCCCCGTCCTTGGGCGATGGCCCGTTGCCGGTCAGCAGGACACAGCCGACGTCGGAGGACTGCCGGGCGTGCTCGAGCACCGCCAACAGCTCGTCGACCGTGCCGGGCCGGAATGCGTTGCGCACCTCGGGCCGGTCGAAGGCGACGCGCACGGTGCCGTGCTCGACGGACCGGTGATATGTCAGGTCCTCGAGCTGTTCGAAGCCCGGGACCTCCTGCCATGCGCTGGGGTCGAAGATCTCGGAGACGGCCATGCCCGCGAGAGTATCGCGCCGGCTGCCGACCTTCCCGCCAGCGCCCGGGGAGCCGGCCGAACCGGCTCTCGGCAGTCACCCGACCCACTGGCGCATTTCAGATACCGACGGTATGTTGACGCGCATGACTGACAACTTCACCGGCAAGGTCGCACTCATCACCGGCGCCGCACGCGGGATCGGCGCAGGCGTTGCCCGCGGCTTCGTCGAGCGCGGCGGCCAGGTCGCACTGGTGGGCCTCGAGCCCCAGCTGCTGGCCGCCCTGTCCGACGAGCTGGGATCCTCGGCCGCCTGGTGGGAGGCCGACGTACGCGACTCGGCCGCGGTCGCCACCGCGATCGACGCGGCCGCCGCGCACTTCGGTCGCATCGACTTCGTGCTCGCCAACGCGGGCATCGCGTCGTACGGCACGGTCCGCCAGATCGACGACTCGGCGTTCGAGCGGGTCGTCGACATCAACATCAACGGCGTGTTCCGGACGCTCAAGTACGCGACCCCCCACCTCGTCGAGACCAAGGGCTACGCCCTCGTGATCGCATCGCTCGCCTCGTTCACGGCGCTCGCCGGCCTGGGGTCGTACAACGCCAGCAAGGCCGGCGCCGAGTCGCTCGCCCTGGCCTACAAGCAGGAGGTCGCCCACCTCGGCGTCGACGTCGGCGTCTGCCACCCCTCGTGGATCGACACCGACATCGTGCGCAACGCCGAGAAGGATCTCCCGTCATTCCGCGAGGTCCGCACCAAGCTGCCCTACCCGGCCAACAGCACCACGAGCGTCGAGGACTGCGTCGAGCTCATCCTGCGCGGCTTCGGCAAGCGCAAGAGCCGGGTCTACGTGCCGAAGGGGGTCATGCTCGCCAACTGGACCAAGGCGCTGACCAACTCGCCGCTCGTGTGGCCCGTGGTCAGGCGTCTGGCCGGCAAGACCGTGCCGCAGATGGAGCAAGAGGTCGACGCCCTCGGCCGCTTCCACCACTCGCACGTGCCGGAGACCAAGGCGACCGACTAGCGGCTCCGACCACCGGTGGGCTGGTCAGACGGTCTGGACGCTGGCGGCGAGAGAGACCATGTGCCCCAACCGGGCGAGCTCGGAGGCCAGGAACTCGGGCCCACCGTGTCGCCCCGCAACGACGACGAAGCCGTCTCCGTGGCGGTCACGAGCTGGCGAGGCGGCCAGAACCATCGAGTCCCACTCCGGCACATCGCGCAGCACCTTCGCGCTACGGATGCCGAGCCACGCCGCCGCCTCGGGCACGAGCTCGGGCGCGGTCGCGGACTTGGACATGACGACGGGCTCGCCCTCCACCCGGTGCAGGGCCATGGCCCAGTCCGTGCGGAACGTCGACGGGATGACCTCGACGAGCTGTGCGACGGCCTGCTTGGGATCCTCAGTAAACCGCTCGACGGCTTCGAGGTCCATGCTCAGATTGGCGCCGGCGTTGTAGCGCGAGATCCACGCCACCTTGACGCCATCGAGCGCGTGGCACGCCGTGATCAGCGCGTCCGGCATGACCCGCGGCGGGAGCTCCAGCAGGACGTCGTCCACGACTCGCCCGTCGGGGCTGCGCTCGACGATCTCGATCGCCTCGATGTCGGCACCGGCGCCACCGAGGGCCGTCGCGAGCGCACCCAGCGAACCGGGCACATCGGGCAGCTCGACGCGGAGCAAAAAGGCCATATGACCATTGTCACCGCCGGTCATTTCGTTGGCGTTACGCGGGTAGCGTGGCAGCGTGAACCCCTCTACCGTCCGCACCGCATTCCGCACCGTCGCGATCGCCGAGGCCCTGTCGTGGGCCGGCCTGCTGACCGCGATGTTCTTCAAATGGGTCGTCGCCGCCGACCCGCATGCCGGCGCCGAAGGCGGCGTCCCGGTCATGGGCCCGATCCACGGCGCCATCTTCCTGGCCTACGTCGCGACGTGCCTGCTCGCGAGCCGCTCGTTCGGGTGGAGCGCCAAGACGACGCTGCTGGCCCTCGCCTCGAGCATCCCGCCGTTCTTCACGTACGTCTTCGAGGTCCTCGCGGACCGCAAGGGGCTGCTCGGCCGGCCCGCCGTCGCCACGACGGTCTAGCGCCAACTGGCACCAAGCATGCGTGTGCCCCCGGGACTCGGAACCCGGGGGCACCACCTGCCGCTGCGCAAACCCGCAGAGGATGCGCCGCGACGACTGCATGCGGGCTGATGGGTCAGCACGCGTTTTTCCCCTGCCAAGGACGGTAGACCGGCGCCCGGCCCGCGGCGAGCCCTACCGCGAACATTGCGGAAACCCGCAACACCCTTAGCGGAACGGTGCGACCTCACGTCCGTATCGCTCGATGCAGAACAACCCCAACCGGGTGGACAGCTCCTCGAGCGTGGCCGCGGCGTGGTGCGAGCGGTCCCACGCCGCGAACAGCTCGACCCGCAATGGCCCGCCCGGGGCGACGATCTCCAGTGGATGCAGCCCGAACCGCGGATCGTCCGACACGACTGCCACGCCACGCCCTGCGGCCGCGAGGGCCTGGGCGACCTGCGGGTTGCTGCAAGCGACCAGGCGCTCGGGCAGGAGGTCTGCCTGCGCGAAGGCCCGGTCGAGGATCTGCCGCGGGTTGAAGGTCGCCGTCAGGGCCAGCACGGTCTGCTCGGCCAGCTCGGCGAGGGGCACCGACACTCGCAGGTGCCAGGGGTGATCCGCGGGGACGTACGCCCACACCGGCAGCACCGCGAGCGCCAGGCTCGCCAGCGGGGCGCGCGGCCGTTCGGTGACGATCGCGAGGTCGGCGCCGTGGCTCAATGCCTCGTACGCCTCCCTGGGCCCGGACTCCACGACGGTCGGCATCGGATCGTCAGGGTGCAATGTCGCCAGGAATGGTGCGATGACATCGGTCAGCGTCGTCGTCGGGGCCGCGATCGCGATTTGCTCCAGACGTCCCGCGGCATACGACCTGGCCGCATCGCGGGCGCTCTCGGCCCGCCGGAGGACGTCCTGCGCGTGCGGGAGGAACTGGTGTCCGGCAGCGCTGAGCCGCAGCCGTCCCGCCGTTCGGGTGAACAGCTCGACGCCCAGCTCGGTCTCGAGCTGGCGGATCTGTCGCGAGATCGCCGGTTGCGTGACGTGCACGACCTCGGCCGCGGCACTCACCGATCCGGCCTGCGCGACCGCGACGAAGTATCCCAACGTTCGTAGTTCCATGCCTGTGAAGCATAGTCATGATCAGAACTAAGTATTGGACGACATACTGATGCCGCGCGACACTGGGGACATGTCTGCCTCGATCGAACAACGTCGTCACCTCGCCACCTCGATCCCCGGTCCCCGGTCGATCGAGCTCATGGCCCGCAAGAAGTCCGCCGTCGCCCAAGGAGTAGGGACGACGCTGCCGGTCTTCGCGATCGAGGCCGGCGGCGGCATCGTCAAGGACGTCGACGGCAACCAGCTGATCGACCTCGGCTCGGGCATCGCTGTGACAACGGTCGGCAACAGCGCGCCGCGCGTCGTCGAAGCCGTCCGCGAGCAGGTCGAGGCCTTCACCCACACCTGCTTCATGGTCACGCCGTACGAGAACTATGTCGCGGTGTCCGAGGCGCTCAACCGGCTCACGCCCGGCGACCACGACAAGCGGACCGCACTGTTCAACTCCGGCGCCGAGGCGGTGGAGAACGCGGTCAAGATCGCCCGTGCGCACACCAAGAAGTCGGCCATCGTCGCCTTCGACCACGCGTACCACGGCCGCACCAACCTCACGATGGCGCTGACCGCCAAGTCGATGCCCTACAAGAGCGGCTTCGGCCCCTTTGCCCCCGAGGTCTACCGCGCTCCGCTGTCCTACCCCTATCGGGACGCCAAGGACGTCGACGGGGCCGTCGCGGCGCAGCGCGCGATCATGTACATCGAGAAGCAGGTCGGCGCCGACAACCTCGCCGCGATCGTGATCGAGCCGATCCAGGGCGAGGGTGGTTTCATCGTCCCGGCCGACGGCTTCCTGCCCGCCCTGGCGCAGTGGTGTACCGCGAACGACGTCGTACTGATCGCCGACGAGGTGCAGAGCGGGTTCGCCCGGACCGGCGCGATGTTCGCCTGCGACCACGAAGGTGTCGTGCCGGACCTGATCGTGACCGCCAAGGGCATCGCCGGCGGTTTGCCGCTGTCAGCGGTGACGGGTCGCGCCGAGATCATGGACGCCCCGCACGTTTCGGGACTCGGCGGCACATACGGCGGCAACCCGATCGCCTGCGCCGCCGCCCTCGCCACGATCGAGACGATCGAGGCAGACGGCCTGGTCGAGCGAGCACGAGAGATCGAGAGATTGATGCTGGACCGACTCAACCGGCTGCAGGCCGACGACGACCGGATCGGTGATGTCCGTGGTCGTGGCGCGATGATCGCCGTCGAGATCGTCAAGAGCGGCACCGACGAGCCCGACCCTGCGCTGACCGGCGCGATTGCGGCTGCCGCCCACCGGGCCGGCGTCATCGTCCTGACCTGCGGCACGTACGGCAACGTGCTGCGCTTCCTGCCGCCGCTGTCGATCGGCGACGCACTCCTGAACGAGGGCCTTGACGTCGTCGCGGACGCCCTCGAGGAGACCCGATGACCCGCCTGTTCATCAACGGCGAGTGGCTGCCCGGCAGTGCCGGCGAGTTCGACGTCGAGAACCCGGCCGACCGCACCGTGATCGCCCGGGTTGCCAACGGCGACGCCGCCGATGCCACCGCTGCGGTCGACGCGGCTGCGACGGCCCTGCCCGCGTGGCGGGCACTCCCGCCCCGGCAGCGCTCGGAGATGCTCCGACGCACGTACGAGCTCATGGTCCGCGACACCGATTCGCTCGCCGAGCTGATCTCCGCCGAGAACGGCAAGTCGTTGAGCGACGCCCGCGGCGAGGTCACGTACGCCGCGGAGTTCTTCCGCTGGTTCGCCGAGGAGGGCGTGCGCACGGGCGGCGACTACGGCGCCTCCCCCGCGGGCGGCACACGGACCGTCGTCTCCCACAAGCCCGTCGGCGTCGCGGCGCTCGTCACGCCGTGGAACTTCCCCGCTGCGATGGCGACCCGCAAGATCGCTCCGGCGCTCGCGGCCGGCTGCACCGTCGTGCTGAAGCCCGCCTCCGAGACCCCCCTCACGACCTTTGCCATCACCCGCCTGTTGACCGAGGCCGGGGTGCCGGCCGGAGTCGTCAACATCGTTCCCACCAAGGACGCGGGCGGGATCGTGACCACGTGGCTCGAGGACCCACGGGTCCGCAAGATCTCCTTCACGGGCTCGACCCGCATCGGCCAGGTCCTGCTCAAGCAGGCCGCCGATCGCGTCGTCAACTCCTCGATGGAGCTCGGCGGCAACGCCCCGCTGATCGTCACGGAGGATGCCAACATCGACGCGGCCGTCGCCGGGGCCATGATCGCGAAGTTCCGCGGCGGGGGTCAGGCCTGCACCGCGGCCAACCGGCTCTACGTCCATGCCGACGTCGCCGAGGAGTTCACCGCGAAGTTCGGCTCCGCCGTCGAGAAGCTCGTGGTGGGACGCAGCAGCGACGGAGCCGACATCGGCCCGCTCATCTCGGCCAAGGCCGTCGGTGACGTCACCGCGCTGGTCGCGTCCGCCGTCGAGGCAGGCGCCACGATCAGCCATCGCGGCGAGGTGCCCGACGACAAGGGGTTCTGGTTCGCCCCGACGGTGCTGTCGGACGTGCCCGCAGATGCCGAGATCGTGCGCCAGGAGATCTTCGGACCCGTCGCGCCGATCGTCACGTGGACGACCGACAGCGAGGTCATCGCGTTGGCCAACGAGTCCGAGATGGGCCTCGCCGCGTACGTCTTCGCCGGCGAGCTCCAGCGTGCGATGCGGCTCGGCGAGGCGATCGACGCGGGCATGGTCGGCATCAACCGCGGGCTGGTGTCCGATCCGTCGGCGCCGTTCGGCGGCATGAAGCAGAGCGGCCTGGGCCGCGAAGGCGCGCGGGCCGGTCTCGAGGAGTTCCTCGAGACCCAGTACCTCTCGATCGACTGGCCCGAGTCCCCGTGATCCCGTGGAGTGCGACCCGCAAGCGTCACACTCCACGGGGTGGGGTCAGTCGGCGATGAAGAACATCCGCTTGTTGACGAACTCATCCATGCCGAGCGGGCCGAGCTCGCGGCCGAAGCCAGAGCGTTTGACACCACCGAACGGGATCTCGGCACCCTCACCGGCGGTCGAGTTGACGTTGGCCATGCCGACCTCGAGCCGCTGCGCCACCTTCTCGGCGCGGGCAGGGTCCTTGCTGAACACCGAACCACCCAGCCCGTAGGTCGTGTCGTTGGCCAGCGCGAGCGCCTCGTCATCGGACCCGACCCTGTAGACCACCGCGACCGGGCCGAACAGCTCCTCGGAGTACGCCCGCATGTCCTGCGTGATGCCGGACAGCACCGCGGGTGAGTAGAACGCTGCCGGCGCCTCGCCGAGCACTCCACCGGCGTGCAGGGTCGCGCCCTTGCTCACCGCATCGTCGACCTGCTCGGCCAGCGCCTCGGCGGCCCGGCGTGACGACAGGGGTGAGAACGAGTCGATCGCCAGGGCCTTCTGGGTCAGCTTTCCGACGAAGTCGTCGAACAGGTCGTCCATCACGATCATGCGCTTGTTGGAGTTGCAGGCCTGGCCCGTGTTGTACATCCGGAAGTCCCACGCGTTGTCGACGACCGTGTCGAGGTCGTCGCTGTCGAGCACGACCATGGGGTCCGAGCCACCCAGCTCCAGGACGCACTTCTTGAGGTTCTTGCCTGCCAGTGCCGCGACGACCGCGCCAGCCCGCTCCGAACCCGTCAGCGACACGCCCTGGATCCGGGGATCGGCGATGATCGTCTCGATCTGGTCATACGTCGCGAACACGTTGAGGTAGGCGCCCTCGGGGACGCCGGCGTCCTTCATGATCTGTTCGACCGCCAGCGCCGACCGAGGCACCGACTCGGCGTGCTTGAGGATGATCGTGTTGCCCAGCATCAGGTTGGGCGCCGCAAAACGAGCGATCTGGTAGAACGGGAAGTTCCACGGCATGATCCCCAGCAACGGGCCGACCGGGAGCCTCTGGACGATCGCCCTGCCGCCGGAGAACGTCTTGATCGGCAGGTCTGCCGTCAGCGTTGGGCCCTCGTCGGCGAAGTAGTCGAAGATCGCCTGGCAGAACTCCGCCTCCTCGACACCCTCGGACTCCGGCTTGCCCATCTCCTGCGTCGCGATCTTCGCGAGCTCGTCGGCCCGCTCGGCGAACAGCGCCGCGACCCGCTTGACGACGACCGCGCGTTCGGTCATCGGCACGTCCTTCCACGCCGCGTACGCCGCCGAGGAGGACGCGAGCGTCGCCTCGACATCGGCGTCCGTCGCGTGCTCGAACGACTCGAGCACCTCGCCGGTCGACGGATCGGTCACTTGGTAGGTCGGGCTGGTCATGGCGTTCTCCTCGTGGTCGTGATGGTGGTGCTGATGTATGTCGGCGGCCGTGTTTTCGAGCGTAGACCGCAGGTCATCGCAGAGCGTCGGTGTCGCCGGAGATCTTCTGGGCCACCCAGATCGGGATGATCGACAACAGGATCAGCACGACGGCGACGACGTTGACGACGGGCGCCTGGTTGGGCCGGAACAAGTTGTTGAGGATCCAGATCGGCAACGTCGTGACACCCGCTCCCGCCGTGAAGGTCGTCACGATGATCTCGTCGAAGCTCAGTGCGAACGCCAGCAGACCGCCGGCCAGCAGGGCCGACCGCAGCTGCGGGAAGGTCACGAGCCGGAACGTTGTCCAGATGCCGGCACCGAGGTCGGCCGAGGCCTCCTCGAAGTTGCCACCCATGCGCCGCAGTCGGGCCTGCACGTTGTTGAAGACCGTGACGATGCAGAACGTCGCGTGCGCGATGATCACCGTCAGGATCGACAGCTGCAGACCGAGGATGCCGCGGAAGGCGTTGTTGAGCGCGATGCCGGTGACGATGCCGGGCAGCGCAATCGGCAGGATCACCAGGAGGTTGACCGAGCTCTTGCCGAAGAAGTCGTACCGCTGCAGCGCGATCGACATCAGGGTGCCGAGCACCAGCGCGATCGCCGTCGAGGCCAGTGCGACCTGAACGCTGGTGATCACCGCCTCGCGGGCGCCGACGCTGTGAAAGGCCCGCACCCACCAGTCGAAGGTCAGCCCCGGCGGCGGCCAGGTCAGCGACTTGCTGGTGTTGAACGAGTTGAGCACGACCACCGCGAGCGGCAGGTACATCACCAGCAGGATCAGGCCGGTCAGCGCTGCCAACAGGCGGCGGACGGGGGTGCTCAGGGTCATCGCGCCCTCCTACAGGTTCTCGAGGGCGCCCGTGCGGCGGACAGCCGTCAGGTAGCCGATCATGATGACGATGGGGATCAGGGCGATCGCCGCGGCCAGCGGGAGGTTGTTGGCCGCGCCGACGTTGGTGTAGACGAGATTGCCGAGCATCTGGTTGGCCCCACCCACGATGTTGACCGTGATGTAGTCACCCAGCGTCAACGAGAAGCTGAAGATCGAGCCCGCGATGATCGCGGGGGTCAGCAGCGGCAGCACGATCGTGCGCATGGTCTGCCAGGTCGAGGCACCCAGGTCACCCGAGGCGTCGAGCAGCGAGTTCGGCACCCGCTCCAGACCCGCGAAGATCGGCAGGATGACATACGGGAGCCAGATGTACGCCTGCGTCATGACGACCGCAACCAGCCCGTAGCCCGGTGTGCCGAGACCGAGGTACCCGGCCGCCCACTGGAAGATGCCGTTGTCGGAGAGCACCGAGCGCCAGGCAAAAGCCTTGACCAGGTAGCTCGCCCACAGTGGAGTCAGCACCGCGATGACCAGGAACCGTTGCGTGCGCTTCGACGCGACCTTGGCCATGTAGAACGCGATCGGCAGCGCGATCATGATGTCGAGGATCGTGACGAGCGCCGCGACCCCGAGGGTCCGCAACGTCACGGTCCGGTACAGCGACTCGGTCGTGATCTCCTTGATGTTCGCGAACGTCAGTCCGCGATCGATCTCACCGGTGAAGCTGTCGACGGTCCACAGGGCCGACACCAGCAGGGCTGCGAGGGCGACGACGTAGATCAGCACGAGCCAGGCCAACGGGGCGCTCAGGAGCAGCCCCAGCCTGGTCCGCGGTCTGGCGCTGAGCGTCGACGAGACACGCCGAGCAACCGTCTCCCGCGGTGGGGAAACGGCTGCTCGGGCAGTGTCGATCGGCATGCGTGCCTAGCCCTTGATCTCTGTCCAGGCCTTGGTCCACTGCGAGTAGTCCATGCAGGTCACATCGCGACCGTCGAGGCACTCGGCAACCGGCGTACGCCAGTACCAGAGCTTCGACGCGAACTCCTCGTCGCCGGCCTTGTAGGTGTCGCAGAACGATGCGTCACTCGCGAAGTCACACGCCTCCTGGCTGTTCGGCGCCTCGCCGAAGTACTCCGTCGCCTGCGCGTTGGCCTTCGGCGACTCGATGTAGTCGAGCCACTTGTACGCACAGTTGGGGTTCTTGGCCTTGGACGAGATCATCCAGGTGTCCGACCAGCCGGTGGCGCCCTCCTCGGGGAGGATCGCCTTGACCTTGGCCTTCTCGACCGAGTTGACGATGACCTGCCACGTCGTGCCGATGACCGAGTCGCCGCTCTCGAATGCCGAGATCTCCTTGAGGTAGTCCGACCAGTACTCGCCGACGTTGGCCCGCTGCCCCTTGAGCAGGTCGACGGTCGCGTCGAACTGCTTCTGGTCAAGCGCGTAGGGGTTCTCGATCTTGAGCTCGGGCTGGGTCTTCATGAGGTACAGCGCGGCGTCCGCGATGTAGATCGGTGAGTCGTACGCCGTGATCTTGCCCTTGTACTTGGCCATCTCGGCCGGATCAAAGACCGCCGACCACGACGTCGGTGCTGGACTGACCTCGTCCTCGTTGTACATCAGCAGGTTGGCGCCGTAGCCGTGCGGAACGCCGTAGTTCTTGCCGTCGAAGGTGTTCCACTCCTTGTCCTTGAGGAAGCCGAAGACGTTGGCGTAGTTCGGGATCAGATCGGTGTTGATCTCGACGGCCTCCTTGGAGGCCACCATCCGCGCGGTCAGGTCGCCCGAGGCGACGACGACGTCGTAGTCACCGGTCTTGGCCAGGTTGAACGCCTCGTCCGAGGTGCCGTAGGTCTTGGAGGTGACCTCGCACTTGGTGTCCTTCTCGAACGCACTGACCCAGTCGACCTCGGGATCGTTGCTGCCGTCCTCGACGTAGCCGGGCCACGCGAGGATCGACACCTTGCCCTCGGTCGCTCCCAGCTTGTCGACGGCCGCGGTGTCGCCGTCGGAGCTGCTGCCGCCGCACGCGGCGAGCACGACGAGCGCACTGCTGGCGAGCACAGCGCCGAAGCCCCTCGTGCGGTAGTGGGATGTGATCCTCATCGTTATCTCCATTTCTCGGTGGTGGGAGCTGTCAGGTTCAGGTGAGTGGGACGAGATCGGTCAGCGACCAGGTTGCGACGACCCGTCCGCCGCGCTCCTCGTCGCTACGGCTGCCGGTGCTCTGCTCGAGCGCGACGAGGCTGGTCCCGTCGTCGAGCCGGACGTGGACGCGGTGCCCCGTGCCGATGTAGATCGACTCGACGACCACGCCCTCGGCCCGGATCGTGCCCTCCCCGACCTCGGCCGGGGCGGTGGCACTCAGAATGATCTTCTCGGGACGCAGCGCGTGCGGACCCGTCCGGCCGAGCAGTCGGGACGCGCTGGCAGCGTCGAAGATGTTGGACGTGCCGACGAACGACGCGACGTACTCCGAGGACGGCCGCTCATAGATCTCCCGCGGGGTGCCGAGCTGCACGATCCGACCCTCGTTGAAGACCGCGATGCGATCGCTGAGGGTCAGCGCCTCCTCCTGGTCGTGCGTCACGAACACGAAGGTGATCCCGAGATCCCGCTGCAGCTGCTTGAGCTCGACCTGCATCTGCTCGCGCAGCTTGAGGTCCAGGGCGCCCAGCGGCTCGTCGAGCAGCAGGACCTTGGGGCGCACGACGATCGAGCGGGCCAGGGCCACGCGCTGTCGCTGCCCACCCGAGAGCTGCCCGGGACGACGCTCCGCAAGGTGCCCGAGCTGAACCGTGTCGAGCGCCTCTGCCGCCTGGAGACGCCGGGCGGCCTTCTTGATGCCCCGGACCCGCAGTCCGTACGCGACGTTGTCCAACACACTCATGTGCGGAAACAACGCGTAGTCCTGGAACACCGTGTTGACGTTCCGGTCGAACGGAGCCTTGGTCGTGACGTCCTGGCCGGCCAGCTCGATCGATCCGGCGGTGGCCTGCTCGAAGCCCGCGATGAGCCTCAGGACGGTGGTCTTGCCCGAGCCCGACGGGCCGAGCATCGAGAAGAACTCGCCGTCGGCGATGTCCAGGTCGACGCCGTCGACGGCCCGGACGTCACCGAAGTGCTTGTTCAGTCCACGCAGCGAGATCGCAGTGCCCGGTGCCGCGGCAGGAGTCGGACTCGTGGCGGCGGAGGTGCTGACGGCCATGCGGTTGCTGTCCCCTCGACGGTGATTGGGTGTGACCTGGGCCACGGGGTGACAAAATCATATGGGACCAGATATTAATTGACCAGACTAGATTTGCAACGATCTGGTTACGTTTTCCCCGGAGGTGAGAGATGGCGACCGTGCGGCGACCCGCCACCCGGGCCCGTTCCGCGATCTTTGCCCCGATCGGCGATGAGGGCCGTGCCGTCCGCGTCGAGAACCGGCTGGCTGAGGCGATCCGGTCCGGAGTGCTGGCCGACGGCGAGCGGCTCCCCAGCGAGCCCGAGCTGGCCTCGATGCTCGGCGTCGCCACCGTCACCGCCCGCGAGGCACTCGTCGCCCTGCGAGCGCAGGGACTCGTCGCCACGACCCGCGGACGCGGCGGTGGCAGCTTCGTGACTCGCCCGGAGCCCAGTGGCGCGGCCGAGATCGGCAGTCGACTGTCGGCCATGTCCAGGGTCGAGCTGCGCGATCGCGGAACGATCTACGGCGTGATCCTCTCCGGCTGCGCGGAGCTGGCGGCCGAGCGTGCCGACGCGACGGACGTCGAGGGACTCCGAGTGCTCCTGCTCGACCAGGACGAGACCGACGTCGGACGATGGCGCCACAGCGACTCCGAGCTCTACCTCTCGCTCGCCGCGATGACCCAGTCTGCCCGGATGACCCGCGAGGTCGTTCGTCTCGAGGCCGACTTCGGAGCCTTGCTGCGACTCCCGTTGTCCGAGCCGGGCTTCCGCGCAGCGACGACGAGTCGGCACTCGGCTCTCGTCGACGCGATCGAGGCTCACCGACCGGACGAGGCCCGACGCCAGGTCAGGGAACACATCGGCGAGGCGCTGGAAAGACTGGCCGATCTACACGCAGCAGTGCCATGATCGACACGTTCCCCAGCGACTTGAGCCACCACCGAGGAGGAGCCCGATGATCACCAGCACGACAGCGCTCGCCGACTGCGTCGACGCGGTGGAGTCGCACTTCCACCGCATCCTGGACGAGCTCGAGACGATGCGCGCCCAGCTGGTCGAGCTGTTCGACCGTGGGCCGGTCGACTCGGACGTGGCCCGGGCCCGGATCGAGCCGCACGTCCGGACGCTCCTGGACACCGCAGACGTCGTGGGCGCCGGATACGTCGCAGCGCGTGGCGCGCTCAGCGACCAGCCGCTCTACCTCGCGTGGTGGCAGGGCGACGACCAGCACCTGCTGGCCGAGGCCGACGCACCCGCAACAGGCGATCCGCTCGACTACACCCGCCACCCGTGGTTCCGCACCCCGCAGCTCACCGGCCGGCCGCATGTCACCGGCCCGTACGTCGACTTCGTGTGCACCGACGAGTACGTCATGACAACCACGGTCCCGGTGATCTCGCACGGCACCATGGTCGGCGTCGTTGGCGCGGACACCCTCGTCGAGACGTTGGAGGCGCTCCTGCTGCCGATCCTTCGGTCCGCTGACGCGACGCTCGTCAACGACCAGGGGCGCGCGGCGGTGTCCTCCGACCCGCACCTCGCGACCGGCAGCCTGATGGATCTCTCGGCCTACGTCGAGATCGTCCCCTGCCGGGGACTGCCGATGTCAGTCGTCAGGCGCTAGCGCCGCGGCGGCTCACCGCGAGGTAGCCCGCCGCGATTGCGGCGAATATCGCGACCAGCACGACGCAGACGACCGCGACGGACACCGCACCGTGCTCGGCCACGTCGAGGAACTCGTAGGGCACCGGCGCCGTGCTGGTCGTGGTCACGGCGAAGGTCGGCTCGGCGACCTCCGCCCGGATCAGCGTGTAGGTCAGCCAGGTCAGCGGGAACGCCATGAACCAGTACGCGCTCCGGTCCAGCAGGGTTCGTGGGCGCAGGGCCAGGAAGCCGACGACGACCATGATCGGCACGAAGTAGTGGAACGCCTTGTCGTACCACCACTCGGCCCCGCTGAAGCTCGCGTTACCGGCGAGCAGGGTCGCGTAGACGATCCCGGTCACGGTGATCGCGACCAGGCTGCCCAGCCGCAGGATCCCGAATGCCGTGCCACCGCGATCGGGTCGCTGGACCAGCAGGACACTCGTCACGAGCACGAGGAGGTTGGACTCGATCGTGAAGTAGCTGAACAGGTTGACCAGGCTGTTGCCCCGATCGGCGGTCAGCACGACCTGCCCGATCAGGGCGGACGCGGCGAGCAGGGCGGTCAGAGCATGCCAGAGTCGAGTCACGCCACGACGATAGTGGTCTCGGTCGTCAGCGTCCCTGCAATGCGTCGAGAGCGACCGCCATGGCCGCGGCCACCCGCCAGTCCAGCTGCCAGCCGTTCTCGAGCACCGGCACCGTGAGCTCGTAGCGGTCGCGCAGCGAGCGCTGCCGCTCCGAGGTCAGGATGATCTGTCCGTCCGGCGCGGTGAAGTCGAAGTGGAAGCGCAGGAAGATCGGCAGCTCGCCGACCATGCTGATGATCCGGCGCGCGATCGCGACGCCCGTGCTGCGCTCCTGGCCGACGGCCACCAGCCCGTCAGGCGTCTGCAGATGCCACGTGGACCGCAGCAACGAGGCACCGAAGTCCTTGCGGAACTCGCCGATCGGCTTGCCATCGGCGTCGGTCACGTCGTAGCCGGAGGCCAGGTCGATCCGCTTGCGAGCCTTGAACCCGAACAGCGGCTGGGTCCGCGACTCGTCGGCGTAGAAGGTCACCTGCTCCTTGAACGCCATGCGCTTCTGCTGGGCGAACGCAAGCAACGGGCCCTCGGAGCCGTCGGCAGTCAACTCGCGCAACTCGTAGCGGTTGACCATCATGGTGATCTTCTGGCGCAGCGTGAAGCGCTCTGTGGTGGTGGTCATGTCCCCATCCTGCAACCCCGACGGGGGCAGCCCGCTGGCGGCCTACGCGTCAGCAGGCGCTCAGGAGTCCGGGCGGACGAGCCGGGCCAGCACGCCCCGATCCTCGAACGTGCGGTACTCGGCGATGCGCAGACGCAGGGCGGGCTCTTCGAACAGGTGGTCCGAGATCGTGGCGAGCTGCTCAGCGGTCCCGACCTGCAGGAGCGCCGAACCACGGTCGTGCAGGTGCCGGCCGATCAGCTCGACACAGGTGCGGGCCAGGTCGAGGCCGTCGGGCCCACCGTCGATCGCCAGCACGGGGTCGTCGGGGAATCTCGCGGTGTCACGGCTCGGCACCCACGGAGGGTCGGCGATGATCAGCGCAAACCGCTCCTCCTCCCCGATCGCCTGTTCCATGCGGCCGCACCGGATGTCGACCTTCGCGGCCAGCCCGGCCCGCTCGGCATTGGCCTCCGCGTGCCCGCACGCCACGTCGGAGGCGTCGACCATCACCATCTTCCGCGACTCGCCGATCAGGGCGAGCAGCCCGATATGGCCCACTCCCGAGCACAGCTCGAGCGCCGGCCCCTCGGGCGCCTCCCGCAGCAGGCCCGACGCCCAGGCGGACTGAGCCGTCGTCCACCGTCGCGGTCGGAGCACACGCTCGTCGTACGTGATGATCAACGAACCGAACTCGATCTGCTCGGTCCGGACTGGTTCGACGTCGATGGCCATGTCTACCCCTTCGTCCCCCGGCACCGTCGGCGATGACGGCATGACACGCGTACCCCGAGGGGGATGTCCAAAACCCACAACACTGGCGTCCGGGGACCAACCGCGATTGACTGAGTCATGCGATCCATCTGGAAGGGCGCGATCAGTTTCGGTCTGGTCAACGTGCCCGTCAAGGTCTACAGCGCGACCGAGAGCCACGACGTCTCCCTGCACCAGGTCCACAACCAGGACGGTGGTCGGATCCGCTACCAGCGCCGGTGCGAGGTCTGCGGCAAGATCATCGCGTACGAGGACATCGACAAGGCCTATGACGACGGTGAGCGGACCGTGGTGCTGACGGACAAGGACTTTGCCTCGCTGCCGGCCGAGCGAAGCCACGAGATCGAGGTCGTCGAGTTCGTCCCGGCCGACCAGGTCGACGTCCTGCGGTTGGACAAGGCGTACTACCTCGAGCCCGACGAGCGCGCGCTCAAGCCCTACACCCTGCTCCGTCGGGCGCTGGAGGACTCCGATCGCACCGCGATCGTGCGGTTCGCGCTCCGCCAGAAAACTCGGCTGGCCGCTCTCCGCGTGCGCGACAACGTGCTCGTACTGCAGACCATGCTGTGGGACGACGAGGTCCGCAGCCCATCGTTCGACGTCCTCGAGAAGACCCCGAGGATCACCCAGAAGGAGCGTGACATGGCCGCCCGGCTGGTCGACTCGCTCTCGGAGGACTTCGATCCCGCAGCGTTCACCGACGACTACCAGGAACAGCTGCGGACTCTGATCGAGGCCAAGCTTGACCAGGGCGCATCGTTGGACACCGGCGCGACGTTCGGCGAGCCCGAGGAGTCCGAGGACGCTGACGTCGTCGATCTGATGGAGGCCCTCAGGCGCAGCGTCGATCGCAAGAAGGCGAGCCAGAAGACCGCCCCGAAGAAGGCGACCAAGAAGGCCGCCGCGAAGAAGGCGACCAAGAAGAAGGCGGCGTCCTAGTCGGACATCACACCTTGCCGACCTTGCTGCGGTCGCTCGCGATCTCGGGGACCTTGAAGGTCGCGTTTGGGGCGCAGCGGTGCTCGACGACCCACTCGGCGACGTACCGAAGCTTGACGTTGTGCTCCTGGGACTGCCGACGCAAGAACTCGAACGACCGCTCGGCGTCCAGATCGAAGCGTTCCATCAAGATGCCCTGAGCCTGACCGATCAGCTTGCGTGCATCGATAGCGACCTGCAGGCCAGCCTCGTTGTGCGCATTCGCGATCGCCACCGCAGCATGCCTGACGAAGATCGTGCCGACCGCGATGTCGTCGTCGTCGAAAGCGCCGAGTCGGTCGGCGTAGAGGTTGAGCGATCCATAGTGACGGCTGCGGGTCTCGAGACGGATGCTCAACGCGCTGCGGATGCCGAGCTCGGCGACCGCCGGACCCCACTTGGTCCACCGGTCGTCGGAGGCGACGTCGGACGAGATGTAGACCGCCTCGCCCTCGATTGCGTCGAGGCACGGGCCCTGGTCGTGAATGATCTGCAAGTTGTGCGACTCGCCGACCCGCTGGGACGTCGCGGCGGCGGTCTCGATCTGGTTGCGAGCATGCACCAGCATGATCCCCGCATCGTCGCAGCTCGTGGCGATCCGGGCGTACTCGGCGATGCGCTCGATCGTCCGCTCGGCAGTCGGCTCGTCGTGCAGGTCCAGCGCCATCTGCGAGAAGAAGGTCGAACTGTCCATGGGGTCGCTCCTCAAGTGGTGTGGACGAGTCAAGAGAACCACAGGTGTTGGGTCAAACCTATAGCCCGCAACGGCCGTGGTTTGTGGCCGCCTGTGCTGGGTACCAATCGTCTTGCCAAGGCAAAATCATCACCACATGGATCGGGGGTCTGCCCAGATGACTCATGGGCTCGATCTGGCCGGAACCGTCGTCACGCTGTTCGGCGATCGAGACCGGCTCGACACCGCGCTGTGCCGGGAGTTCGGCCGTCGTGGCGGCAGCACGCACAACGTGACGGCGAGCACCGGCTGGCTCTCGTCCGCGATCGTCACGGTCCTGCGGCTCGACACCGAGTCAGGTTATGAGGCTCTGGCCCAGCTTGTCGCCGCCGACCTGCCGCGCTCGCACGTCGTGGCGGTCTGTGCCGAGAAGTCCGATCCGGGAGCCGCCCGGCAGATCGACGACCTGTGCCGATCGTGCGGAGATCGCCACGACTTCTCGCTGATCTGGCACCCAGCGTCCGCCATCGCGGTACCGCCGATCGAGCTCGACGAGACGACCACCGACCCCATGAGGGACCTCGCCGCCACGATCGCCGACGAGGTCCAGATCCACGCCGCACCAGGCCGGCTGGCCCGCTACGAGACGCGGACCTTTGACCCGACGGCCTCGGACCATTGAGCGAGCTCGCGGGCGCTCCACACGGTCACGCCCGGCCAGGTCTGCTGACCCCGCCCGGTCAGGCCGCGTCGGCCAGCCCCGCCGACGCGCGGAGCCGCGCGAGCAGCTTCGCGAGGCGACGTGAGATCTGCATCTGGCTGACTCCGACGAGCTCGGCGATCTCCTGCTGCGTCTTGTCCTCGACGAACCGCAACCTCAGCAGCTCCCGCTCGTCGTCGTCGAGGTCCCGGCACAGCGGGCCGACCGTGACCCAGTCGTCGATGAACTCGTAGGCCGAGCCTTCAGCCGCGATCGTCTCGCCGAGTGGTCGTCCGTCCTCACGCACGGGCTGGTCGAGCGAGGTCGGCGAGAAGCAGCTGCGGGCCGCCATCGCCTCGCGCACGTCCTCGACCTCCGCGCCGATCTCGCCGGCGAGCGTCAGCACGTCGGGCTGATGGGAGTCCGCCTGCAGACAGCGCTCCGTCGCGCTCGAGATGTCGGCCTGCATCTGCTGGATGCGGCGCGGCGGACGCACCCCCCAGCAGTGGTCGCGGAAGTACTTCTTGATCTCACCGAGGATCGTGACCGTGGCGAAGGGGACGAATTCGCCCCGGTCGTGGTCGAACCCACGGATCGCCTTGACCAGGGCGAAGCACGCAACCTGAACCAGGTCGTCGCGATCGGCACCTCGACCGGCGTAGCGACCGGCGAGATTGTGGGCGAGGCCCAAGTGCCGGCGGACGATCTCGTCCTCGAGCATCGTCCGCTCGTGACCGTGCGTTGCGCCCGCGGCCTCGATCAGAGCGGTGATGTCGTCGTGCTGGAAATATGCGGAAATACTGTTCACGGAAACCCCCGGGGGCTCTCGATCCGTGCTCGGCAGCTGCTCAACCGGCGGGACCACCATGCCACCCCTGGCCCACGAAGCGCAAGAGGGTCCTGGCCACCAATGACCACGCCGCCTAGTTCCTTAGGACCAGTTCAGGTTCCGGCGGCGTCCGCTACTTTGTGTTTCGCTTGGCTCCACCCGGGTATCTCCGGGTGGGCGAGAGGAGGTCCGATGCCGCGCACCAGCCAGACCCAGACCGTCTCGGTCGCGGGCCATCGCCTCCGCCTCACGCACCCCGACAAGGTCATCTACCCCGAGACCGGGACGACCAAGGCCGAGGTCATGGCCTACTACATGGAGATCGCGCCGCATCTGCTGCCGCACCTCGCGGACCGCATCGTGACCCGCAAGCGCTGGGTCGACGGCGTGGGCTCTGCCGCCGACCCCGGTGAGGTGTTCTTCGAGAAGAATCTCCCGTCGTCGGCGCCGGACTGGATCCGACGCGTCGAGATCGAGCACCGAAACCACACCACGACGTACCCCGTGTTCGACAGCGCCGCGGCGCTGGCGTGGGCCGGGCAGGTGGCCGCCCTCGAGCTGCACGTGCCGCAGTGGCGGGTCGCCTCGCACGGAGTCCCACAGAATCCGGACCGTCTTGTGCTGGACCTCGACCCCGGCCCCGGCGCGGGGCTTCCCGAGTGCGTCGAGGTCGCCAAGCGGGCCAGGGCCTTGCTGCGGGAGCTCGACCTCGAGGCGTACCCGGTCACGAGCGGCAGCAAGGGCCTTCACCTGTACGCAGGACTCGACGGGCAGCACGACGCCGAGTACGTCAACCGGTTCGCCAAGCAGCTCGCGCTGGCGTTGGAGTCCGAGCTGCCCGACCTGGTCGTCAGCTCGATGAAGAAGAGCCTGCGCAACGGCAAGGTCCTGGTCGACTGGAGCCAGAACAACGGCAACAAGACCACGATCGCGCCGTACTCGCTGCGCGGGACATCGGTGCCGCACGTCGCGGCGCCCCGGACCTGGCGCGAGATGACCGCCGATCTCCAGCACCTCACGATGGACGAGGTGCTGACCCGGATGAAGCACCGCACGGATCCGCTGGCCGCCCTTGGCGGCGCGGCCCCCTCCGAGGATCGCCTCGCGACCTACCGGTCCAAGCGGGATTCGGCCAAGACCCCCGAGCCCGTGCCCGAGCTGGTGCCCGGCGGCAGCCACACGACGTCGTTCGTGATCCAGGAGCATCACGCCAGCAGCCTGCACTGGGACTTCCGGCTCGAGCGCGACGGCGTGCTGGTCTCGTGGGCCCTGCCCAAGGGGGTGCCGACCGATCCGAGCAAAAATCATCTGGCGATCCAGACCGAGGACCACCCGCTGGAGTACGCGACGTTCGAGGGTCACATCCCCCGGGGCGAGTACGGAGGCGGTGACGTCACGATCTGGGACGCCGGCACGTTCGAGCTGGAGAAATGGCGAGACGGCAAGGAGGTCATCGCGACGCTCACGGGCCGAGCGGGCGGCGGGCTCGACCAACCCCGCAAGTACGCCCTGATCAAGACCGGCAAGAACTGGTTGATCCATCTGATGGAGCCGAAGACCCGGACCGACGGGCCGAAGGCAGCACGAATGCCGGCCCGGCGGCTGGGTGACGGCTTCATCGCGCCCATGCTCGCGACCCTCGGCTCGACGAAGGACATCGACGAATCGTCGGACGCCTGGGCGTTCGAGATGAAGTGGGACGGCATCCGGGCGGTCGCGGTCGTCGACGGAAGCGACGTCGGCCTGTTCACCCGCAACGAGAAGGACGTCACCGCCGCCTATCCGGAGGTGGTCGAGGCTCTGGCTGCCCTCGGACTCGACGACACGGTGCTCGACGGCGAGATCGTGGCCCTCGACCGCGCAGGCGCGCCCGACTTCGGCCGGCTGCAGCGCCGAATGGGTCTGACCCGCCCAGCCGAGATCGCGGCGGCGCAGCGACACGTGTCGGTCGAGTACATGGTGTTTGACCTGTTGCGGTCCGAGGGTCGTGCGCTCGCGGGCGAGTCGTACGACGATCGACGCACGGCGTTGCTGGACCTGCGTATCGACGGTGCCGTCGCCCGCGTCCCCCTCGCCTTCGACGGATCGCTGGCCAAGGCGGTCGAGTCGAGCAAGGCGCTGGGTCTGGAGGGGGTGCTGGCCAAGCGTCGCGACAGCCGCTACCGCAGCGGCAAGCGCGCCCAGGCCTGGATCAAGATCAAGCACCGTCGCATGCAGGAGGTCGTCGTCGGCGGCTGGCGCACCGGCCTCGGTGCCAGGTCCGGCCGCATCGGCGCTCTACTGCTCGGCATCCCCGATCAGGGTGGGCTCCGCTACATCGGGCGGGTCGGCACTGGCTTCGACGAGCGCACCCTCACGGACCTGCAGCGACGGCTCGCGGGCTCGCCACGCAAGACCAGCCCGTTCATGGATGTTCCGCGTGACTCTGCTCGCGATGCACACTGGGTGACACCACGCCTGGTCGGCGAGGTGTCGTTCGCGGAGTGGACCGCCAGTGGTCAGCTTCGTCAGCCAAGCTGGCGCGGACTACGTACCGACAAGAAGCCGCAGGAGGTAGCCCTGGAGTGAGGTTGCACTTCCCCACGACACCACCGATCGACACGAGGAGAAACTCAATGCCCCGACCATTCAAGAAAAAGACCCTCCGCATCCAGCTCGAGGACCGGCTGGAAGGCCTCACCGAACAGACCGAGGAGCTGCGGCAGCAGGTCGCGGATCGCGCACCCGTCGTCCGCGACCAGCTGATCGACATGCTGCCCGACAAGGACCAGCTGCGGGATCTCCGGGACGACCTGTTCGACCGGCTTCCCGAGAACGTCCAGGACCGCCTGCCCGAGCGGGTCAAGCCCAAGCGCTCCAAGCTCAAGCGCATCGCGGTCTTGGGGATCCTTGCCGGCGCCGGTGCGGCCGCGGTCGCCGCGGTGCGCGGACGGGTCCAGAGCGCTCCTGCTCCGGACCCGTTCCCCCGGCCCCAGGCAGCTCCGGCTCCCCAGGCAGCTCCGACTCCCAAGCCGGCCCCGACACATGCCGCAGAGCCGGTGGCCGAGCCCACCGATGGGACCGACGACAAGTCGGGCGGCAAGAAGTCCTGACCGCACACGGGTCTCCGGGCAACCGCCCGGGGACCCGTGCCGTCCCGGGGGGAATGCACCGGCCGGATCGGGGTAAGTCGATCTCCACCGACGACCGCGGAGGACACGCATGACCGCTGAGCTCAACCCGACCCAGGCCTCGACCTGGACCGACGAGGAGATCGCGACAGTGCGGGCCACGCTCGTGCTCTCGATCGCCCGACTGAAGGCCGAGATCGAGCTGGTCAGCGGCGGGTTGGCGCGCTCTGTGTCCGAGTCGACGCTCGAGGTCCTGCACGACGACCTCGATGTCGCGTCGCACCGGTCCGAGCTCCTGCAGGACGCGGTGCAGGCCGAGAACGCCGTCGCGATCCTTGAGCAGACCGAGCACGTTCTGGATCGGCTCGACCATGGCCTGTACGGCACCTGTGAGCGCTGCTCCGGCTGGATCGCGCGTCCTCGGCTCGAGGCCTTCCCGCGGGCGACTCTTTGCATCTCCTGCGCCTGAACCGGCGCGCCCCGGCCGCACGGTCCGGTTGCACCCCTGCCGCTAGGCTCACTCCGTGACGCAACAGCAGAAGAAGCAGCTCCCCGTGTGGCAGGAGTCGATCCTTCTGGTCGCGACTGCCATGGTCATGGCAATCATCGTCAAGACGTTCTTCCTCCAGGCGTTCTACATCCCGTCGGAGTCGATGGAGCCCACGATGCTCGTCAACGACAAGCTCCTGGTGCAGAAGGTCTCCTACTGGGGTGGGGACGTCAAGCGCGGGGACATCGTCGTCTTCGACGATCCGGGGGGCTGGTTGAGCGCCGACGACTCCAAGCGTGCGTCCAACCCGATCCAGAAGGCGCTCGAGACCGTCGGGCTGTTTCCGACCGGCGGGCACCTGATCAAGCGGGTCATCGGAGTCGGTGGAGACGAGATTGCCTGCTGCAGCGACGGCAAGCTCACGATCAACGGCAAGAAGATCGACGAGCCCTATGTGCTCGACGAGACCGCCACCAAGGACAAGACGTTCGACATCAAGGTGCCCAAGAACCACCTGTGGGTCATGGGCGACAACCGCGGCAACTCCAGCGACTCGCGTGCACACCTCGGCGATCCGGGCGGTGGATTCATCTCCCAGGAATCAGTCGTGGGCAAGGCTTGGCTGCGGGTGTGGCCGTTCGGCCGGGCCGGATTCATCCACAAGCCCGACACGTTCGACGCGAACCTCGCACCCTGACGTCAGGCCGACCTGCGGCCACCTTGGTGGTCAGGTCCCACTGTTGTCCTGCTCAGTCGAGCTGTCCGCAGATCCGTTCTGCTGGGGCACCGTGGCGCGCGGTCCGTTCTGATTGCCGCGGAGTCGGCCCTGACGGCCGCCGATGTTGCCCCGGTCGCCTCGGTCGTCGCCACGGACCGATCCTTGCTTGCCCCGGTCGCTTCGGTCGCCCTGGTCGCTGTGGTTGCCGATCGCGAAGCCACCCAGGCCGCCAACCAGCAGCAGTCCTGCAGCGGCGCCTCCGGCGACGACCCGGCGCTTGGTCACGTGCTCGCTGAGCGGACGGCGCGGCGCGGGAGCCACGGCGGCGGCACTGTTGGCAGCCGCAGGCCCGGTGGCCGCCGGCATCGTGCTGGTCTCGTCCGATGCTGCAGGCGTGGCGGGCATGTCGGTCGTCTCGTCGCCGTCGTTGCTGCTCGGGGTGTCGCTCACTGGTGCTCCTCAGGTCGGTCGGAGTCCAGTCTCGGTTGCCATCCTGAAGTCGGGCTGCGACGGGCCTGTGCTGGCCCTGTGAGCCGTTCAGTCGTCCCACGCTCCGTCAGGCGAAGACGCCGATGATCTCCCGGTGACCGACCCAACCGATCAGAACCCCGTCGGCGACGACCCCGAGGACCTCGATCCCGTGCTCGAGCATCACCAGAGCGTCACCGACCGGAAGATCCGCCTCGACGCTCGCCGAGCTGCCGGTGAGCTCGACGATCCTCACGGTCGTGCCGGACGCGAGGGCGTCCATGAGCTCGTGCGCGGCGATGATGCCGACCAGGTGGCCATCGTCGGACACGACCGGGAGGGCAGGCTCGGCCGTCGCCGCGAACCGGGCCGCGGCCTCGTGCAGCGTCGTGGTCTCGAGCATCGGGCTCGGTGGGGCCGTCATGACGTCGGCGACCGTCGTACGGCGCAGCCGGTCGTCACCCGGCTCGTCGAGGTCGATGCCCCGCCGCAGGAGCTTGCGGGTGTAGACCGTGTCGTGGGAGACCAGGTGACTGACGCCAGTAGCCAGCACGATCGCCAACATCAGCGGCAGGATGATGGAGTACTCGCCGGTCAGCTCGAACAGGATCACAACCGCGGTGATCGGCGCCCGCGCAGCACCCGCGAACAGCGCACCCATGCCGACCAGTGCGTACGCGCCCGGAGAGCCGGCCTGCGACGGGTCGATCGCGTGCACCA
Organism: Aeromicrobium sp. A1-2; assembly: GCF_003443875.1. NCBI lineage: Bacteria > Bacillati > Actinomycetota > Actinomycetes > Propionibacteriales > Nocardioidaceae > Aeromicrobium > Aeromicrobium sp. A1-2. Next base: position 3,039,622 of record NZ_CP027482.1, read on the forward strand.
CGGCGCCGAATGCCGCACCCAGCATCGCCCCGACGAACAGGCTCGGCGCGAAGACCCCGCCCGATCCGCCGATGCCGATCGTCAGGCTGCAGGCCAGCATCTTGCCAACCAGCAGGACGCACAGGAAGGCGATGCCGTACCCGCCGCCGACCGCCTTGTCGAGCACGGGGTAGCCGACGCCGTACATCTGCGGCAGCACCAGTAGCACCACCCCGAGCAACAGCCCGCCGACCGCCGGCCGCAGCCACTCCGGCCCACGCCAGGCCCAGTCGCACACGTCCTCGACGGCATAGAGCACGCGGGAGAAGCCCACACCGAGCAGACCCGCAAGCAGGCCGAGCACCGCAAACAGCGGGTACTGCGTGAGGTGGTCGACGTGGAACGCCGGGAGGCGGAGGAACGGCTCGTCGCCCAGGATTCCCCTAGCGATGACGCTGGCGGTGACCGATGACAGCACGACCATGCCGAACGACTCGGCCGCCCACACTCCGAGGATCAGCTCCATCGAGAAGAACACACCGGCCAGCGGGGCGTTGAAGGTCGCGGCGATCCCGCCCGCTGCTCCGCACGCGACCAGCAGCCGGATGTGCCGCTCGTCCAGACGCAGGGCCTGCGCGATGGACGAGCCGAGCGCCGAGCCGATCTGCACGATCGGCCCTTCCCGGCCGACCGATCCGCCGCCGCCGATGCACAGAGCGCTCGCCAGCGACTTGACGAGCGCGACCCTGGGTCGGATGCGACCACCGTTGCGGGCGACCGCGAACATCACCTCGGGGACGCCGTGGCCCCGCGCCTCGGGTGCGAAGCGGTGGACCAGCGGACCGTAGACGAGTCCGGCGACGACGGGCGCCAGCAGGACGAACCACGGACCGAGCGCCGGGACCAAATGATGGGCCGCGCGGCCCGCGTCGGAGTAGTCGGTGTGCCCGCTGAAGACCTTCGTGAAGCCCTCGATGAGATAGCGGAACGCAACCGCGCCCAGACCCGCACCCGTGCCCACCGCGAGGGCCAGCACCACGAGGCCGACCTGGTGGCGACCCACGACGCGCGCGGCCCGATCGGCAACCGCGGACACGCGATCAGGAGCATCGGCGGAAGAGGGCATCACGTTGCACTATGCAACTGTTGGTGCACGCCGAGCAAATCGAGCCGTCACCGGACGCCGTCCGGCACGGGTCAGGAGCTCTCCTCGAACGCATCCGGCACGCCGTCGGCATTCGCATCCACGGACTCCTCCTCGAGGATCCGGCGATACGTCCGGTTGCGGCGCCGCAGGATCGCCGCAGCGATCAACGCCGCGAGCACCGAACCGACCAGCACGCCGACCTTGACATGGTCGTCGCGCATGCTGTCGGGACCATAGGCGAGCTCGCCGATCAACAGCGAGACCGTGAACCCGATACCGGCCAGCACGGAGACCCCGACCAGGTCGACCCACGCCAGGTCGTCGTCGAGCTCGGCGTGGGTCAACTTCGAGACGGCGTACGTCGTGCCGAAGATGCCCACGGTCTTGCCGAGCACGAGGGCCACCACGATGCCGATGGCGACCGGATCGGTCAGGGCCTCGCCCAGGCCGCTGAACCCGCCGACCGTGACACCCGCAGCGAACAGAGCGAAGATCGGCACCGCGATGCCGGACGAGAACGGCCGCACGCGGTGCTCGAAGTGCTCGGCCATGCCCGGACCGGCGTCCGGACCGCCAGCGGCGTCACTGCGGATGACCGGGACGGTGAACGCGAGCAGCACCCCGGCGACCGTGGCGTGGACGCCCGAGGCGTGGACGAGGCTCCACGCGATGACGGCCAAAGGCAGCAGGAGCCACCACGAGCGGATCCGGCGCTGCACCAGGAACCCGAAGATCGCGATCGGCACGAGGGCCAGCGCGAGCCAGCCGAGCTTGAGCGAGCTCGTGTAGAACAGCGCGATGACGGCGATCGCGAGCAGGTCGTCGACGACCGCCAGCGTCAGGAGGAAGGTGCGGAGCGCGGCGGGCAGGTGGGTGCTGATCACAGCGAGCACCGCGACCGCGAACGCGATGTCGGTCGCGGTCGGGATCGCCCAGCCCTGCAGAGCGCCGTCGCCCGTGCGGGCGTTGATGGCCACGAAGACCAGCGCCGGAGCCACCATGCCGCCGACCGCAGCAAGAACGGGGATCGCGGCGCGGCGCGGCTCACGTAGGTCGCCCGCGACGAACTCGCGCTTGACCTCGAGTCCGGCGACGAAGAAGAACACTGCCAGCAGGCCGTCGGCGGCCCACGTCGACAGACTCAGGTCGAGATGGAGCGCGGACGGGCCGACCGTGACGTTCTTGAGCGAGTCGTAACCGCCCTGCCACGGGGAGTTGGCCCACACGATCGCCGCGACGGATGCGATGAGGAGCAGCACGCCGCCGACGGTCTCCCGCCGCAGCAACTCAGCGATGCGAGCGGTCTCTGCCCAGGACCCGCGGGACAGAAGGGATGGTCGCTGGGGCTGCATGCTCACAATAGAACTCTCGGGGTCGACGACAGGATTGCCGACCAGACTTCCCGGCGCACCTGAAGCCAGTCTACCGGCCCGGGCCCTACGTCTCGACCGTTGCCCGACCCTCGTGGACGGGGGCATCTGGCCCGGACGGCAGCAGCATGAAGGGCGGTCGCGCGGCGCGCGCGCACGCGAAGCCGAGCAGCAGTAGGAAGCCGCCCAGGAGGATCGCTTCCGACAGGCCGATCCACTGGCCGACCAGGCCGATCGCCGGCGGCACCACGAACTGCGCGCCGTAGCCGAACGACGAGACCGCGCTCACGCGTACGTCGGCCATCCGATGGTCGCCCTCGCCGGCGGCCGAGACCGCGATGGGGAAGCCCAGCGACGCCCCGAAGCCCCACGCGACGATGCCCGCCACGATCCACTCACCGGATCCGCCGACGAAGGTCACGGTCCCCGCAAGCGCGAGCGCGGCACTCAGCCGGAGCACGGTCCCGCGGCCCAGCGCATCGACCAACCGACCGCCGACGACTCGCGCCAGCACGGCGCTGACCGAGAAGACCGTCAGCATCGCCGTCGCCCGCGCCGGAGACAGCCCCTTGACGTCGTGCGCCGCGACGATCAGCCAGTTGAAGGCGGCATGCTCGCTGGCGCAGAACACGAACACGATCACACCCAGCCCGATGACCCGTGGATCGAGAAGCTCGCGCAGGGCGCTGGGTCCGGCCGGGGCGTCGACGGTCCTCCTCCGCGGAGTCCGTTGGTCGTCGTACGAGAGCGCTGCCACCAGGAAGCCCGCGGCTGCGAGCGAGGATGCGCTGGCCAGGAATGGCAGCACTGGAACGCCCCACGCCACCGCGGCGACGCCGACGAAACCGCCAGCAACCGAGCCGATGCTGAACATCCCGTTCAGGCCGGGCAGCACGCTGCGCTGCATGACCTGCTCGACCCGCGAGCCCTGCAGGTTCATCCCGACGTCCACCAGCGCGAACCCGAGGCCGAACGTCGTGACGGCAGCTGCCGCTGCCGGGATCGAACCGCCGGCACCGGCCACACCCGCAGACACCGCCGAGAGCAGGAGGAGGATCGCCCCCCCCCGCTGGGTCCGGCGCTGCCCGGCCCACCGCATGACCCGGGGGGCACCGGCCAGCCCGATCAGCCCACCCGCCGCGAAGCCCAGCATCAACAGCCCAAGCTCGGCGGTGCCGAGGCCCAGCTGCAGACGAAGCCGCGGCAGCGTCGTGGTCCACGCACCCATCAGGAGCCCTGCCGACGCAAAGGTCAGCCGGCACCCGACCAGTCGTGACCGGTCGTGGGCGGACAGCTGCGTGGTCATGTCGACAAGTGTTTCTGATGGCTTGAATGGTATGCAATTCTGCGGTTGTATATCCGTCTGTGACGACTAAAGCGTGGATTCCAGCGAGCACATCGGCCCGGCTCGAACAGCTCGTCCGCGTGCGTCCCGGCATCACGCGTCAGGAGGCGGCGACCCGCCTGGGCCTGAGCACGTCGGCGGTCACGACTGCGGTCGCCCGACTCGTCGGGAGCGATCGGCTGGTCGAAACGGGTCCGGCCGAGGGCACCCGCGGACGCGGCCGACCACGCGGCTCGCTGAGCGTCACAAGCCCGGCCTCGACGGTTGGGGTGCTGCTCTACTCCTATGGCGTCTTCGAGCTCGCGGTCCTGGGCTACGACGGCACTACGCGGGCTCGTCAGCGACGGGAGGTGCCCGGGCTCCTGTCGGTTGACGATGTCGTGGCCGCGGCCCGAGGCCTGCTGGCGCGCTCCGCCGGTTGGCAACGGCCCGACCTGCTGGTGTTCGGCATCCCCTCGCCCTTTCACCGCGACGTCGGCCTGCCACCACGCCCGCCGGGTAGCGACACCGATCGTCGTTCATTCGCGAACGTCTTCACCGGAGACCCGTTCGAGGCGCTGGCCGAGGCCGTCGATGCCGAGGTGCTGTGGGAGAACGATGCCAACCTGGCCGCCCTCGGCGAGTGCTCGCAGCAGTCCGAGACCGAACGGTGCGCCCTCTACGTCAAGGTCGGCGGTGAGGGGATCGGGGCCGGACTGTGCATCGACGGTCGGATCATGTCCGGCGGGCACGGTCTCGGGGCGGAGATCGCCCACCTGCGCACCGATGACGACCCGCAGGCGATCTGCTCGTGCGGATCACGTGGCTGCCTCGACGTCAGCACCGGCCCGCGCCTGATGCGGCAGCTCGCCGACGCGTACGACCGCGAGCTCACGTGGGCCGAGTGGCTGGTCCTGGTCGAGACCGGCGCGGCCGGCCCGGTCCGCGTGATGCAGGACGTCGGTCGCCAGATCGCCCGCACGATCGGCAACGTCTGCACCTTCCTGGATCCGTCGAGCATCATCCTCGAGGCCGGCTCAGCCGCCTCGACAGCGGCGCTCGCGGAGGGATTCGCCGACCAGCTCGGTCAGCAGACACCGCCGTTCATCCACTCCGTCACGCAGATCAGGCACGGCAACCTCGGCGACCGAGCCGAGCTGCTCGGCGCGGTGGAGGTCGCGCGCCAGCACATCGGACCGTAGGCGGGGAATTCCGCCGCCACCGAAGGGGTTCCGCTAGGTGGGCTGCAACCCAGCTGCTGGCCACGACGACTCCCGCCACCACGAAAGTGACCTCATGCGACGCCGTTCCACCGAAGACCTGAGCCTTCCTGCCGACCTGACGCTGCTCGAGGCCGACGGGAGCCCCGCGCCGTTCGCGCTGCCCGCCCCGGGACGGCTCGAGGTCGTACAGCTGGTCCGCTACTTCGGCTGCCTGCCGTGCCAGGACTGGCTCGTCGAGCTCGACCGGCTCCGGCCCGAGCTCGAGCTGCGGGGCGCTTCCCCGGCAGCCGTCGGCGGCTCTGCGGACTATCAGGCCCAGTACCTCAAGGACGAGCGTGGCGTGCAGATGCCGATCTACCTCGACCCGACGCACGCCTTCCGCGACGCGGTCGACATGACCCGCCCGCTGGGACTCAAGCTCGCCAACCCCCGTGGCGCGGCAGCGTACGTGGGCTCGCTCCGGCGCGGCTTCCGGCCGCAGAAGATCACCAAGGACACCGTCCGCAGTCCCGGGGTCGTCATCGTCGACTCCCATGGCGCGATCAAGTGGCGCTACGAGGGGACCCGCATCGGCGACTACCCGCCGCACGCCGAGGTGCTCGCCGCACTCGAGAAACTTGCCCCCGCGGCCGCCTGAACCTGCTCGCTACAGGGCGGCGAGCACGTCCTGGGACTCCATCGGGTGCGAGAACATCGGGTAGTCGAAGGTGATCGCGTTGTCGTGCTCCTCCTGTGAGGTGCCGGCCAGGCAGTCCGTCAACGTGATGACCCGGAAGCCGGCCTCGTAGCCCGAGCGCATCGTCGACTCGACGCAGCAGTTGGTCAGGAAGCCGGCGAGGACGATCGTCTCGATGCCCTTGCTGCGCAGGATGAAGTCGAGGTTGGTGCTGGCGAAGGTGTCGAGTCCGCGCTTGCCCTCGATCACGATGTCGGTCTCGGCCGGTGTCAGGTCATCGATGATCGCGGCTCCCCACGAGCCCTTGACGAAAGCGTTGCCGTCGACGACGCCCTTGAGGATGCCGTACGGGTGGCGGGTCAGCTCGTTGTAGCCCGCGGAGAAGGTGATGGGCGCGTGCATGATCGTCGCGCCGGCTGCACGCGCGCTGTCGACGAAGGCGACCGTGTTGGCCAGCATCCCGGTCTTGTCCATGACCGGGGCGACGGCACCGTGCAGGACGCCACCTTCGGAGGCGAACTCGTTCTGGTACTCGATCAGGACGACTGCCGTCTTGGCGGGATCGAGCTTGAGTGTGTCGGTCATGGGATCACCTGTCTGCTGTGGCGTGGGTCACTGTCCGGGTTCATTGAACACCTTGTCAGACAAGCAGGCAAGTTTGGTAGCCTTCCGCCATGGCCCTCACCCCCGTCTCGCGGATCCCGCTCAGCCTGGACGTCGCCCAGCAGCTGCGTGCGGCGATCCTCGACAACTCATTCCCGGCCGACAGCGAGCTCCCGACCGAGTCCGAGCTCGCGGCCTCGTTCGGCGTGGGTCGATCCACGGTGCGCGAGGCACTGCGCGTACTGCAGTCGACCGGGCTGATCAGCGGAGCCGACAGCACCTCGACGGCACGGCCCCGGGTCACCCACGGGCGCACCGCGGACTCGGCCGCCCTGGCCCTCAGCACCGCGGTCCAGGTCGGCTCGATCCCGCTCGAGGACCTGGTCGCCCTGCGCGTCCTGCTCGAGTCGGAGTCGATGCGCTCCAACGTCGGCGTGCCCGATGCGGCCCGCGAGTGCCTGAGCACGATGGACGAGGCGGCCGCGCGCAGGGACGCCGACGCGTTCCACCTCGCCGACATCGACTTCCACGTCAGCCTCGCGCATGCCGGCGGCAACAAGGCGCTCGGCTTCGTGATCGCGGTGCTGCGCGACAGCATCGCTGGCCACCTGCTCGAAGCGCTCCGCAGCATGCCGGATCTCGACCGGGTGCTCGACCGGCTCAGCGCCGAGCATCACGCCATCGTCGACGCGCTCGACGCCAATGACCGGGAGCACGCCGCCGCTCTGGTCGTGGCGCACATCCAGGGCTTCTACGGGCCCGAGACATCATGATCGCCGTCGTCGATCAGCTCCGGGCCGCCGCCGCGGGCTCGGTCACCGAGGATCCAGCCGCGATGGAGGCCTACCGCTACGACCAGTGCGGGTTCGCTGATGCGGGTCGCCCGCTCGCGGTCGTGCACGCTACGTCGGTCGACGATGTCGTGGCCACGCTCAAGATCGCCGATGCGACGGCCACGCCCGTGGTCACCCGAGGCACCGGCACCGGGCTCGCCGGCGCGGCCAACGCGATCGACGGATGCATCGTCCTCAGCACCGCCCGACTGGACTCGATCCTCGACATCGACCCGGTGGCCCGCACCGCGCGTGTGCAGCCCGGCGTCATCAACGGCGATCTCGATCGGGCTGCCGCCGCACACGGGCTCTGGTACGCGCCGGACCCCGGCAGTCGGGACATCAGCTCGATCGGCGGAAACATGGCCACCAACGCCGGCGGCATGTGCTGTGCGAAGTACGGCGTCACGGCCGACCACGCATTGCAGCTGACGGCGGTGCTGGCCGGCGGCGAGATCATCCGGACCGGGTCGGCGACGAGGAAGGACGTGGCCGGACTCGACCTCACCCGGCTGTTGGTCGGTTCGGAGGGCACGCTCGCGGTCATCGTCGAGGCGACGGTTCGACTGCGACCCCGCCCGGCGCACACCGCCACGGTGGCGGCGACGTTCCCCACCGCGCGCGCAGCGATCGCCGCAGTGCTGGCGGTCGGCGACCTCGCTGACCCCTCGGCGGTCGAGGTCATGGACCGTACGACCGTCGCCGCGATCAACGCCATGACGCAGATGGGTCTGGACGAGTCCGCCGGTGCGGTCATGCTGATCCAATGCGACGGTCCGGGCGCGGCGGCCGAGGCCAGCGCCTGCGCCGCCCTGGCCACCGAGCACGGGGCGACCGAGGTGTTCCACACCGACGATCCCGATGAGGGCGAGGCCCTGATGCAGGCCAGGCGCGTGGCCTACACCGCGCTCGAGCGGCTGGGCACTCCGCTGCTCGACGACGTGTGTGTGGCGGTGCACCGACTGCCCGATCTGCTGGACGCCATCGAGCAGATCGCCGAGCAGTTCCAGGTCACGATCGGCACGTTCGGCCACGCCGCCGACGGAAACCTGCACCCCACGATCGTGTTCGACCCGGCAGACGCCGATGCCGCCGCCCGGGCGCGGTCAGCGTTCGACGCGATCGTACGGGCGACCCTCGCGCTGGACGGCACCCTCAGCGGCGAGCACGGCATCGGCGTCCTCAAGGCGCCATACCTGTCGTCGCAGTTCGGCGAGGTCGAGCGCGCGCTCATGAGCCGCATCAAGGCGGCGTTCGACCCGAACGGCGTGCTCAATCCCGGCAAGGCCTACTAGCGTCCAGGCCACCTGCCCTGCGACGCGGCTAGGCGATCCAGTCGGGCACGACAGGCTCGCTGCCATCGGCGCGTGATGCCCGACCGCCCGGGAGTGCGGCGACAACAGCGGTGAATCCCCGTTCACCATCCGCATTGACCTGGCGCTGGACCCCGGCGGGAACGACGATCGTGTCGCCGACCTGCACGTGGTGCTGTGCGGTGTCGACCTGGATGCGAGCGGCTCCGTCAACCACGTTCCAGACCTGCGCAACATCGAACGCATGCGGTGGTCCGGATGCGCCGGGATCCATCGCGACCCGCCAGACGGCGACGTCGGCTCCTCCCTGGGTGGGCGACGCATATGTGGTCATGACGGCATTGGGCGTAGCAGTTCGGCGGCTCTCGGCGTGTCGGATCACAGTCACGGCAGCACATCTCCTAAGTTAGACAACATGGTTGTCCATATAGTGAACCTGGTTGTCTATGTTGTCAACTGACCGCCCGGGCTACCAGCTGCCCCTGCTGCTTCTCGAGGGCTTTCGCATCATCATCGAAGACCTGCACGCCGAGCTCGACCGACGCGGTCACCCCGGCCTGCGTCCGGCCCACGGGTTCGCCCTCCAGGCTGTCGGCACGGAGGGCGCGACCACCGTCGACATGAGCCGCCGCCTCGGGATGACGAAGCAGGCCGCCGCCAAGCACATCGACGCGCTCGAGCGGCGGGGCTACGTCGAACGAACGGCTCATCCGACCGACGCGCGGAGCAAGCTGGTCCAACTCACGGCGCAAGGTGTCGACTGCCTCGACACTTCTGCACGCATCTTCGAGGAGCTGCGGACCGGCTGGGAGCGCGACCTCGGCCGTCCACAGCTCGACCAGCTCTTCGACGCCCTGGGAGTGCTCACCCACGGCAAGCCCCCACGCATGGACATGCCCGGATGGTTCGGGTCCTGAACTGTGCCGCACCCGCAATCAGGTGAGTGGGCCGAAGGCTAGCTGGAAGTAGGAGCTCAGGACTGATCCGGATCGGTCGAGCAGCACGGATCGTCACTGTCGCCGCAGCCATGTTCGCCCGAGAGGGTGCCCGCGCTGGGCGCACAGCATCCCTCACCACGCCATGCCTCGATGCCTTCACGGACAGCAACGGCCGCGATGACCAGCCCGGCGATGGGGTCGGCCCACGACCAGCCGAGGGTCGCGTTCAGCACCAGCCCCACCAGCAGGACTGCCGACAGGTAGGTGCACAGCAGCGTCTGGGTCCCGTCGGCGTAGACCGCGTTGGAGCCCAGCGCCCGTCCCGTACGGCGCTGCGCGAAGGAGATGAACGGCATGATGATCAACGAAGCGATCGCCAGCCCGATCCCGACCCTTGACGGCTCCGCATCCGTGCCCCAGACCAGACCACGGAGCGACTCGAAGCCGACATACGCAGCGAGGGCGAAGAAGGAGTAAGCCAGGAGCCGGAGTGCTTGTTGCTCGCGTTGCTCGGGGATCTTGTGGGAGAACTGCCACAAGATGATCAGACCGCTGGACACCTCGACGAAGGAGTCAAGACCGAACCCCACGAGCGCAATCGAGCCAGCAGCGACACCGGCGGTGATCGCGATGATGCCCTCGATGATGTTGTAGGTGACCGAGACGCTGGCCAGCAGCTTGGCCCGTCGCCCCAGAGCCCCTCTGTCGGAGGCCGCGGTCGTCGAGTCAGTCATGCGCGCGCACCCCGTGTTTGGGGCACAGCGTGACGGCGTAGCCGGTGAGCAGCAGCAGGTTCTCGGCAGCGGTCAGCAGGTCTGCGATTGCCACGGGATGGGTGACGCTGAAAACCGATGCCCGTCCTTCCGGCCGGGAGGTGACCAGCCCGCAGTCCTTCAAGCACGCCAAGTGCTTCGACACGGTCGACTGGGCCAGCCCGAGGTGCTCGGTCAGCTCGACCACGCGGTGCTCCCCCCGGAGGAGATGCTGCAGGATCACGAGTCGCGACTGGTCGCTGAAGCCGTGGAACAGGCACGAAGCCGCGGTCAGCGCCGCCTCGTCTCCACCCAGTTCGATATTTGCCGATATCATCGTCATAAGACGATGCTAACAAACCTTTGGTCCGGAGGCCGATCGAGAGCGGTTCGAGCAGGAACGAGACAAGCCCGCCATCCCGGTTTGCACGGGGATGACGGGCTCGTGTTGCGCGCCCGAAGGGATTCGAACCCCTAACCTTCTGATCCGTAGTCAGATGCTCTATCCGTTGAGCTACGGGCGCACGCCCCGAAGGGCCTCGCTGATCCTATCGTGACGATGCGCCCAACGAAAATCCGGCCTTGGCGACCTGTCATACGTGTGACCATGTTCACCCGTTCTGACGTGCAGATATGCGGCCAATCCGCGTAAAGTCGGCAAAATCGCCATCGCCCGACGGTGGCGATTCATCACACATCAGCTACCCGGGGCGATCGCGCCTCGGGAGTGCGGATCAATGCGCTTGATTCGCGATGCGCGAGAAGGAAAAGCTCACCTATGCCTGCAGACACCATCACCACCAGCTACCGCACCTCCCACGCCAAGCTCCAGGCCTGGGTGGATGAGGTTGCCGAACTCACCAAGCCGGACGACATCTACTGGTGCGAAGGAACCCCCGAAGAGTGGGTCCGCATCACCGACTCGCTGGTCGCCAGCGGCACCTTCGTGCGTCTCGACGAGAGCAAGAAGCCGAACTCCTTCTGGTGCGCATCCGACCCGACCGATGTCGCCCGGGTCGAGGACCGCACCTACATCTGCAGTGTTGACGAGGCCGACTGCGGCCCGACCAACAACTGGATGGAACCGGCCGACATGAAGGCCATCATGAAGGGCCTCTACGACGGCTGCATGCGTGGCCGCACGATGTACGTCATCCCGTTCGTCATGGGCCCGCTCGAGGCCAACAGCCCGATGTTCGGTGTCGAGATCACCGACTCCCCGTACGTCGTCAGCTCGATGACCGTCATGGCCCGCATCGGCCGCACGGTCCTGGACAAGATCGAGGCGGAGACCGCCGACTACGTCCCCGCCCTGCACTCGATCGGCTCGCCGCTCGACGCCGGCCAGGACGACGTCCCGTGGCCCTGCAACGACACCAAGTACATCGTCCAGTTCCCCGAGGAGCGGATGATCTGGTCGTTCGGCTCGGGCTACGGCGGCAACGCGCTGCTGGGCAAGAAGTGCTACTCCCTGCGCATCGCCTCGGTCATGGGCCGCGACGAGGGCTGGATGGCAGAGCACATGCTGATCCTCAAGCTCACCAACCCCGAAGGTGTCGTCAAGTACGTCGCCGCGGCGTTCCCGAGCGCGTGTGGCAAGACCAACCTCGCGATGGTCGACCCGACGATCCCGGGCTGGAAGGCCGAGACGATCGGCGACGACATCGCCTGGATCCGGGTCGGGGCCGACGGACGTCTCTACGCCGTCACCCCCGAGTTCGGCCTGTTCGGCGTCGCGCCGGGCACCGGCTGGGCGACCAACGCCAACGCCATGCGCACGATCGCCAAGGGCAACTCGGTCTTCACCAACGTCGCCCTGACCGATGATGGCGACGTCTGGTGGGAAGGCATGACCGAGGACGCTCCGGCGCACCTGACGGACTGGAAGGGCAACGACTGGACGCCCGACAGCGATGTCGTGTCGAGCCACCCGAACAGCCGCTTCTGCACCCCGATCAAGCAGTGCCCGGTCATCGCGCCGGAGTACGACGACCCGAACGGCGTCCCGCTCGACGCGATCCTGTTCGGTGGCCGCCGCAAGACCACGATCCCCCCGGTGACCGAGGCGCGCGACTGGAACCACGGCACGTTCATGGGCGCGACGCTGTCGTCGGAGACGACCGCCGCTGCGACCGGTGAGGTCGGCGTCGTCCGTCGCGATCCGATGGCGATGCTGCCGTTCATCGGCTACGACGCCGGTGACTACTTCAGCCACTGGATCAACATGGCCAAGAACAACGACGAGTCGAAGTTTCCGAAGATCTTCTACGTCAACTGGTTCCGTCGTGACGAGGACGGCGGGTTCCTGTGGCCCGGCTTCGCCGAGAACAGCCGCATCCTCAAGTACGTCCTCGATCGCGTCGAGGGCAACGTCGAGGCCAACGAGACGCCGATCGGTCTCGTGCCGGCCCCGGGCGCCATCGACACCGACGGCCTGAACGTCAGCGAGGAGCAGCTGGCTGCGGCCCTGCGCGTCGACACGGACGAGTGGAAGGCCGAGATCCCGCAGATCAACGAGTGGTTCGAGAAGTTCGGCGACAAGCTGCCGACCGTGCTCTGGACCGAGCTCGACGGTCTCAAGGCCCGCCTCGGCGAGTAGTCACGGGCAACACCCGCCGGCCCCAAGATGTGGGCACTTTCCGGCCATTTCCATTGTGGAATGTCCCGGGAAGTGCCCACATCTTGCGGTTTGGTCAGCCGGTGTTGCGGAGGCCGGCCGAGATGCCGTTGATGGTCAGGAGCAGAGCCCGCTGCAGGTCCTCGTCGGGCTCCTCGCCGTCGGGCACGGCTCGCACCGACCGCAGGAGGGAGACCTGGAGCGCGTGCAGAGGCGCGAGGTAGAGGTCGCGCAGCTCGAGGGTGTGCTGCAGCACCGGCGCCGCCTCCAGCAGTGTCGCGTCACCTGTCACCCGCAGCACCTGCTCGACCGCGAGCTCGTGCTCGCGCTTGATCGTGTCGAACACACCGCGGGCACCGTCCGGCACGAGCGCCTGGACGTACTCCGCGGCGATGTCGAGGTCGGTCTTGGCGAGCGTCATCTGCACGTTGGAGATGAACGTGCGGAAGAAGGCCCACGACCCGTACATCTCCTGCAGCGTCTCACCACGGCCGTCGTCGAACGCCGCCGCCAGCCCTGACCCGACTCCGAACCAGCCGGGCAGGATGATGCGCGACTGCGTCCAGCCGAAGACCCAGGGAATCGCCCGCAGGTCGTCGAGGCCACCCTCACCGCCGGGACGCTTGGCCGGGCGCGAGCCGATGTTCATCTTGCCGAGCTCGTCGACCGGTGTCGCAGCGACGAAGAACCGTACGAGGTCGGGGTCGCCCACGAGCGCCCGATAGGCCAGCTTGCCCTGTTCGGCAACGAGGTCCATCGTGCCGTTCCAGCCGTCGAGCAGCTCGGCCGGCAGCAGCGACTTGCGGTGCAGCACCGACGCCTCGAGAACCGCGGCGAGCGCCGCCTCGAGGTTTTGCCGACCCAGGCCCGGCAACGCGTACTTGTCGGAGATGACCTCGCCCTGCTCGGTGATCTTGATCTGTCCGTCGAGGCTCCCGTACGGCTGCGACATGATCGCCTCGGCCGTGGGTCCACCCCCGCGACCGGTCGATCCACCGCGTCCGTGGAACAACCGGAGTACCACGCCGTGCCGTGCCGCGACGTCGCGCAGGGCCCGTTGCGCCCGGTGCACCTGCCACTGCGAGGCGGCGATGCCGGCGTCCTTGGAGGAGTCGGAGTAGCCCAGCATGATCTCCTGCACGTCACCGCGCGCCGTCACGACGCGTCGGTAGGACGGGTCGCCGAGGAGTGCATCGAGCAGCGGGCCCGCAGCCTCCAGCTCGGCCACGGTCTCGAACAGCGGCGCGAACCCGATGCGGGCCTTGACCTCGTCGCCGGTGAAGTCGACGAGCCCGACCTCTCGAGCGAGGACGACGACCGCGAACAGGTCGTCCACGTCGTGGGTCATCGACACGATGTAGGTCTCGATGACTTCGGGACCGTACGAGTCGAGCGCCTCGCGGATGACCTCGAGCAGCCCGAGAGAAGCCGCGGCGGCATCACCCAGCCCGCCGACACCGACGCCAGTCAGTGGTCGGACGGACGCCATCTCCTGCGACAGCACCCGGATGCGTTCGGGACGCTCGAGGGCCGCGTAGTCGATCTCGCCGAGACGCGCATACAGCTGCGAGAGGGCGGCGTGATGCTTGGCGCTGTGCTCGCGCACGTCCATCGTGGCGAGCCCCGCTCCGAAGGCCACGACCGTGCGGATGAGCCGCAGGATTCCGCCGTTGCCGGTGAGCTCGTCGTTGCCGGCCAACATCGCGTCGCGGACCAGCATGAGGTCGTTGACCATCTCGTCGAACGCAAGGTAGTCGCGGCCCGGCTCGTGGGGTGTGCCGTTGACCAGCCTGTCCCGGCTCCGCATGAGCCGCACGCGGACGAAGCTCAGCTTGAGCCGGTAGGGCTCGTCGGCGTTGAGGCGGCGGATCGTCTCCCACGTGATCGGCAGCGCGACGGCGTCCGCCTCGAGACTGCGGAGCAGGTCGTCGGTGGCCGTGACGATTCGCGTCGAGGCGGTCATCTCGGTGAGGATCTCGTCGACCATCCCGATCAGCTCGGAGAGGCCCGAGGTGTGCTGCAGATGCAGGATCTCCAGGGTCACGGCCGGCGTGACGTTGGGGTTGCCGTCGCGGTCACCGCCGGCCCACGTGCCGAACCGTAACGGCCGAGCCGTGGCCGGGAGCGCCACGGCGATGCGGTCGAGCTGGCGATCAAGCTCGGCGAGCAGGCCCGGCACGACCTCGGAGGCGATCGATCGCAGGTAGTAGACGGCGGTCCGCGCCTCGTCGGACGGCTCCGGGCGAACGACCCGCAGCTCGTCGGTCTGCCACACCAGGTCGACCAGCTCGGCGAGCCGACGCTCGTCGGCCTGGGCC
The DNA here is from genome assembly GCF_003443875.1 of Aeromicrobium sp. A1-2. Taxonomy (NCBI): domain Bacteria; kingdom Bacillati; phylum Actinomycetota; class Actinomycetes; order Propionibacteriales; family Nocardioidaceae; genus Aeromicrobium; species Aeromicrobium sp. A1-2. The sequence continues at coordinate 3,054,715 of NZ_CP027482.1, forward strand.
TCCGCCGCTGGCCGTCGGGGGTCTTCCATGACGCGGATGGTCTCGGCGACCTTGCGCAGCAGTCGAAGGACGCTGCGGCGGCTGGCCTCGGTGGGATGTGCCGTGAACACCGGCCGGTACTCCATCCGGCCGAGCACCTCGGTGAGCAGGTCGCGAGACAGGCTTCCGTCCGTCAGGGCCGAGTCGATGCGTCCGATGGCCGCGGAGAGCGGTCCCTCGCCGTCGGCCGCGAGCTCCTGCCACCGGTGCAGCTGTTCGGTCGTGTTGACCAGCTGGAAGTACGCCGTGAAGGCGCGGGCCAGGACCACGGCCGTACCGGAGTCGATGCCGTCGAGGACTCGATGCAGCTCGACGTCGTCGGGCTGGCGGGCGAGGCCGCGCACCCGCTCGACGAGGGCCAGCAGGTCGGCGCCCTCGTGCCGGGTGAGCGCCTCACCCAGCAGGGCCGAGAGCTGGCGCACCGAGGCGCGCAAGGAGGTGTGCTCGACGTCGGACGACACCCCTCCTCCGAATGACGCAGCGTCTGGCTGGCGGCGGTCGGACTCGAGGATCTCTTCGGTGGTCAAGCGGCTCTGAGGCGTCACGCGTCTAGTCTGCCTCGCGAATGTTGCGTCCGTATGTTCGGATGACGACTGTTCCCTGCGAGCGGGTCGGCGTGCGTGCCTGTGGGCCGCCGGACGTGTGGTCAGGCGGCTTGGCGGTAGTTGCTTCGTCGTCGGCGTCGGAGGGTGCGGCCGGCTTTGGTGGTGAAGGTGAATCCGTCGACCGCGTTGCCGGTGATGTTGAGACGACCACGGTGCAGCAGATGATGGCAGCGGGTGCACAGTCCGACCAGGAGGTCGAGGTCTGTCGGTCCGCCCAACGACCACCAGATGCTGTGGTGGATCTCCAGGTGGGTGTGGTGGCAGCCCGGCGTCGCGCACACCCCGTGTTGACGGGCGATGACCGACCTGCGTTGCAGCAGGTTGGGTTGGTACTTCGCGGTGCCGGCGTTCAGCACCTGCGCCTGGCGGTCGCTGCCGCCGTTTTTCATCAGGAACGCGGTGAAGTCACTGACACACAGCAAATACATCAACAGGTTTGGTCCGATCGCGCCATGTCCGGCGAGCTTGGCGGGTTCGGTGGCGGGCATCGGGTCGGGGATCAGGTGTGGGTTCTCGGTCGTGGCCTTCACATGCGAAGCAGCCGCTTCCAAGGTGTCGGCGTCCACGAACACCGACAGGTGCGGTTTGACGCCCTTGTCGGAGGGGAGCCCGTTGCCCAGGATGTCGGTCAACAGGTCATCGAGCCCCTGGACCCGGCGCTGCGCACCCGTTCGGGTGTCCTCGGCATCGTGTGGTGCCGACACGGAGTCCAGGACCTTCTTGAGCTTGGCGCCAGTCACGGTGTTGAGGAAACCCGTGACGTGCCAGCCGTCGGGGAGGGCGTCTACGGCGATGTCTTCCTTGTCCATGCCCCGCTCCCACGCATCGTCGAGATCTTCGGGATGGATCGTGTCCTTCAAGTGTTTGACGGCCTCGAAAAGCTCGGCCGGCTCATGGTGGGAGGCGACGTCGACGAGCACGTCCTCGAACTGGCGCATCGGCTCCAACCCCACATGGCGTAGTCCATAGACGAACACCCGCACATGGGCGGCGCTGATCTGCCCCGACATAGCTGCGCCGGCCATCAGCGGCAGGTCCCGCAAAGCAACCACATTCTTGACCAACACCGTGGCCTGACCCGGGTTGAGCCGCAACTGGTTGCGGACCCACGTGTTCAACGTCGACGCGCCATCGATCTCGTAATCCTTCGACGCCTCCAGCTCGGCCAGCAACATCGCCTTGGCCGCATCCAAGGCGTCCTGCGCGCACTGGACCGCCCGGATCTTGTCCCGCACGTCACCCGACGACAGCACCTGCGCGGCGGTGCGCATCGCGTCGATCGTCGGGTGGGAATTCATGCCTCCATACTACTCGAACACACGTTCGAAGACAAGACTTTTCCACTGAAATTCAAGCAGATTATGGATGTCCGAGCCGAGTGCAACAATGGCCACGAGGACTGTACGTCAGGCGAGAAGTCGCCACAGTTGCCAGGCCAGGACACCCACGCCGAGCACTCGCCGGAACGGAGTGGCTCCGCGCAACAGCTCGTCCAGACCCCACACCACCAGCGCGCCGGAGCCGATCCAGCGCAGCTCGGCATCGCGTCCGTCGTACGGGCTCCAGCGCGCGACCGTGGCGAAGATGAAGACCCAGATCGCGGCATTGGGCGCCTGGAACAGCACGAGTCGGCCCGACCCGTCGCGGAAGAAGGTGGCGGAGTGGCTCACACCGTGATCCTAGGCGTCGATCGACTCACGCACAGATCCAGCGGACGGCTCCTGCTCGAGGTCGTCCTCGTACTGCTTGCCGGAGACACGCGGGATCGCCAGGCCCGCCAGCGCGGCGAGCAGCAGCGCGCCACCGAGCAGTGCGAAACCGGCCGTGTAGCCGATCTCCTTGGGGAAGCCACTGGGCAGGAAGTGCGCCGTGACGATGCTGGCCATGATCGCCGTGCCGATCGAGCCGCCGATCGTACGGATGTTGGCGTTCATGCCGCTGGCGACGCCGGTCTGCTCCGGGGGAACCGCGCCGACGATCAGGCCCGCGAGGCAGGCGAACGCCAGGCCGATGCCCAGGCCGACGATCCCGTTGGACACGTAGACCTGCCACCGCTCGGCGTGGAAGAACGCCAGCATGAACATGCCACCCGAGCCGAGGGCTGCGCCGAACACGACGACGGCCTTGGGACCCACCCGCCGCGCGATCGATGCCGCGATGAGTCCGGCGATGAACGTCGCGATGGCCGACGGCAGCATCAGGATGCCCGAGTCTGTGACGCTCGACCCGAATCCGTAGCCGTTGGCGGTCGGCGTCTGGTTGAACTGCGGGATGAACCCGAACGACGCGTACATGCCGACGCCGACGAGCAGGGCCACGAGGTTCGTCGTCCACACACCCGGCAGGCGCATCATCCGCATGTCGATCAGGGGGGAGGCCGAGCGCTGCTCGACGCGGATCCACGTCACGACTAGGACGGCCGACAGCACCAGGAGCCCAATGGTCCGCGAGGATCCCCAGCCCCACTTGGGCGCCTCGCTGAGCGCGAGAAGGAGGGCGATCAGCCAGGACGACAGCAGCACCGCGGGCAGCAACGAGATGCGGCCCGGCGTACGGACCGGCGACTCCGGCACCAGGAAGACCGCGGCCACGGCGGCGACCAGCGTCACGATGAACGGCAGCCAGAACAGCCAGTGATAGCCCAGTCCGGAGACGATCGGTCCGGCCAGCACGATGCCGGCACCGAAGCCGACGGCCAGCAGCGAGGACACGACGCTCACGGCCCCACCGACCTTGTGGTGGGGGAATTCGTCGCGGATGATGCCGAACGCCAGCGGCAGCACGCCACCGCCGATGCCCTGGATGACCCGGGCGAAGATCAGCACACCGATGCTGGTCGCCAACGCAGCGAGGAGCGAGCCGAGCGACAGCGCGACCAGCGACAGGACGAGCAGGCGCTGCTTGCCGTACGCGTCGCCGAGCCGGCCCATGATCGGCGTGAACACCGACGCCGAGATCAGATAGGCGGTCAGGACCCACGTCACGGTCGTCTGGTCAGTGTTGAGCTGCTGCTCGATCTCGGCCAGCACCGGGACGGTCAAGGACTGCATGAGCGAGTACGACGACACCGCGACGGCAAGGACGACGAAGGTCAGCCAGTAATGCGTGCGTCGGGTCGACGTGGACACAGGGATACTCCAGAGATGTTCTTCGGTTGGGCGCGGACCGAGATCATTGCTCCGCGCAACCAACCATACGGAGTCATCCTCCGGATCGCTATGTCCAGATCACGTGCGTCTGGTCACCCCAGGCTCAGCCTTCAGCGAGCACGACCACCCGGTCGGCCGGGGTGACCGCGAACAGCGCAGACTTCGCCGGGTTGACGTAGACGCCGTACGCCGACTCCGGATCGTCGGACTCCGCCGAGACCCGATAGCCGATCGCGGTCTCACCGCGCCGAGCCGCGGCCTCGGCCTCGTCGCATACGAAAGCGCACCGCCGGCCGTGACGTAGTGCTCGGCGGGTCGCAGAGGCCTTGGTCCGTCCGCTGGCAGCGCTCTGCTTCATCGACCTGACCGTGCGCTGCCGCAGCCGTTGACCAGTACGGCCCATCAGGCGGAGACGAGGTCGTCGAAGATTCGCTTGTCGTGGGCGTTGAGCACGGTGATGCCGTCCTCGTCATTGAGCAGGCGGAGTGCCGCGTGGTTGCCGGTGATCCTCTTGCGGTCCTCGGCCATGGCCGTCTCGAATGCCCGCATCCGGCGGACCTTGGTCAGCGGCGTCCCCGATGGCGAGGTCGCCGCGTACGAGCTCGCGTCGAACACCGCATCGCCGGCATGCACCAGCAGTCCCCGCTCACCCGCGTCGACCGCGACCGCCGCGTGACCGCGTGTGTGACCAGGCATCGGGACGTAGGTGATGCCCGGGAGCACCTCGATGCCGGACAAACCGTGCTTCCACGGGTCGCCGGGCCCGGCGTGCGTCTGGAAGGTCGGCCCGTACGCCCACTGCTTCTGCGCATAGCGCAGCTTGGACGTGAGGTTGGGATTGACGACTGCCCAGTCGTGCTCGTCGGCGGTCGTGTGGATCGTGGCTCCGGGGAAGTCAGCGGCGCCGCCGATGTGATCGAAGTCCATGTGGGTCAGCACGATGTGCGCGACGTCATCGGCGCGAAACCCCAGAGCCTCGATCTGGCCCACTGCCGTTTTGGCATCGTCGCGCTCGGGCCGGAGCATGAGTCGCGCCGGCCCCATGCGCTTGGGGTCGGCGAAGTCGTGCCGGCCCAGCCCGCTGTCGACCAGCACCAGGCCGTCATCGGTCTCGCACAGCAGCACGTGACAGATGACTTCGGACATCGTCGGAGGGTGCATGGATCCGCAGTTCAGGTGGGTGACTCGCATAGGTGAATCCTGTCGGAATTGCCGATGCCGAAAGACCCGAACGCCAATATCCACGCGACCTCATTCGTACGAGCGTGAGCCTTCTCGCGCTACCCTGACCCGTGGCAACCCAGGACGATCGCCCCACGCGGCCATCGCGACCTATTGCCGTCGCCGGGCTTGCTCTCTACTTGACCGCCCTGGCCGTTATCGGGCTCTGGCCGAGGCATGTCGACGAGGCACTCGGGCTCGGTGGCCACTGGTGGTACTCCCCGCTCGAGTTCGGCGCCAACATCGTGCTGTTCGTCCCGCTCGGCATCCTGTCTATGCTGGTCGCCCGGCGTGCCGGATGGCATCGCGTCGCAGCAGCAGCTTTCGCACTGTCGGGAGCGATCGAGCTGGCCCAGGGCTTGGGTCTCCCCGGTCGCACGGGAGCCTGGCAGGACGTCATCGCCAACACGACGGGCGCCGCCCTGGGTGCCGCCGGTGTCTTCGTCGCTCAACGACGCTCGGTGTGTGGGCGCGTGGGGTGACTGATGCGTTGCGTGACTGGTCTCCGGGCCGGGGTCGTCCGCTTGCGGGCTTTCCCGGGCGGCCGCACCGGCTCTCGTAGCGGAGCGAGCTGCTAAGTGCTCACGACGCAAAATGACCAGCCACGTGAGTGGCTGGTCCGGTCGGGTTGTCGGCCTCCGGGCTTTCCCGGACGGCCGCACCGGCTCGCGTAGCGGAGCGAGCTCCTTAGTTCTCACGACGCAAAATGACCAGCCACGTGAGTGACTGGTCATTTTGATCTTTGCTTCTCGCCTTTCGGCGGAGGTGGCGAGATTTGAACTCGCGAGAGGTTTGACCCTCAACCCGCTTAGCAGGCGGGCGCACTAGGCCACTATGCGACACCTCCCCGCTGCCGATCGAAACCGGCAACCGGATCAGGATACCGACCCGGAGGCACAGGAGACGAATCGGGACCATGGTGAGCCTCGAATCAGCTCGGGTCGAACCGCCGATATCCGTTCGCTGAGTTGAGCCCGTCGTAGATCTCCCGGAGCAGCTCACCCGAGCGAGCGCCCACATACGCCAACGGGAACACCAGCACCTGACCATCGCCGCGGTCGATCAGGAGCCTCGTGCCCTCGACGGTGACGTCCTCGATGTCGAGCCACGGGATGTCGACCGGCCGCACGGTCAGCTGGCCACCAACCCGCAGACTCGCAGGATCGAGCCGGACGACCGTGGGCGGGAAGGCGATCGTGCGCAGGCCGTTGAGCAGGGCCAGGACCGCCCCGACGCCGAAGATCCACGCCAGCGCGGCGACGGAGGACAGCACGAACGCGAGCGCCGCCGCGAGTCCGGCAATGATCAGGCTGATGCCGACAGCGGGCAGCGCGAACCGGCGGTCGAGTCGATAGGTCTTCAAGCAGAGGGGGCGGGATTCGAACCCGCGGCTGACATTGCTGCCAGCGAGCGCTTTCAAGGCGCTTCCGATCGGCCGCTCCGGCACCCCTCCTGGGTGGCAGCACCGGAGTGCTGCGCCGCAACGATTATGGCACTACTTCAACGGCGCGAATCGCGGAGGCTCGACCCGCGCGACGGGGGCGACGGCCCGGGACGCACGCGAGGACCGCTCCTTCATGAACTGGCGGCGCAGCGCCAGGCCCACCAGGAGCCCCCGGATGCTCGAGTAGAGAGTCGAGAGCCCGATGTACGTCGGGAAGGCGCCGGGCGTGACCAACGACGTCGTGAGCACGGCGGTGCCGATGACCGCAAAGACCAGGACCCACCACCCCTCACGTCGCTTGGATCGCAGCGAGACGCCCACCAGGAGCGCTGGGAACCCGATGAACACCTCGACGGGTCGCGGCACGCCCTGGAACGTCTGACGGGTCCAGATCACCAGATCGCTCAGCCCCTGGACCACGGACTGCGAGCCGTGCGTGCGGACGAAGCTGCTGTAGGCCAGCACCATGACCACCAGCGCCGCGACGCCCAGCAGGATCGCCAGGTTCTGCCGGCCGAGCCCGTGCAGGCCGGCGCCGAGGTTCCACACCAGGGTGATCGCGAATCCCAGCGAGACCGTCAGCACGATGAGGTTGAATCGTTGGTAGTTGACCGGAGCGTTCCACGCCGCCACGCCGACCGTGCCGCTCAGGGCGACGACCAGGGCCAGGACGTACTCTCCGATGGCGCGCACCAGCGTCTCGGCCGGTCGGGTGACCAGAACCGCCCAGACCGCGGCCAGCACGGCGGTCACTGCGGCCGAAGCGGCCAGCAGCACATTGGCCTCCAGCACCACCGCCAGGACGCCGAGCACCGCCGTCATCGGGAACCAGATCCGCATGTGACCACCGCCGCGGTGAGTCAGCCCGACCGCGAACACGATCATCAGGAGGGCCGCCGACGGACGCTCGACCCAGTTCGGCGTGCCGACCGCGACCACCGACGTCGCCGCACCAGCGGTCCCGAGAAGCCAGGCGATGAACACCAGCAACATCAACGTGCGGGCGGTGCGCGGTGAATCGATGCGCGGCTCGCGAGTCGGGAGGTCGTACTCCGGGGGGACGGAGGCGTCGAGACGACGACGTCCACCCTTGGGGGCGCGGCTCATGATGTGGGGCGGATCCTTCGGTTGGCGAGCGACGGATTGACCTCCCGAGCCTGCGCCAGGTCCTCGGGATCGAGGTTGGCGCGGATGATCTCGGGGGCGGAATCCGCCTCGCCCACGATAGAGCCCCATGCATCGACAACCAAGGAATGACCCGTGTAGCGTGCCCCACCCTGCGCCGCTGCCAGCACGTGAACCGTGTTCTCGATCGCCCGTGCCGCCAGCAGCGTCCGCCAGTGCTCGAGCTTGCGCTCACCGGCGACCCACGCGGCCGGGATCACGATGCTCACGGCGCCAGCATCAACCAGCGCGCGGGCGTGCTCGGGGAACCGCAGGTCGTAGCACGTCATGAGCCCCACCCGCTCTCCCGCGATCTCGACGACGACCGGCGTGATCTCACCGGCCCGGAGGCGCTCGGACTCGCGATAGCCGAACGAGTCGTAGAGATGGATCTTGCGGTACGTGTCGCGCAGCGAGCCGTCAGGCCCCACCACGACCAGGGTGTTGTACGGCAGGCCGTCGGTCTGCTCGAACATCCCGGCCACGATCGTGGTGCCGAGCCGCCGCGCTTCCTGACCGATCAGGTCGACGAACGACCCGTCGAGCGGCTCGGCGACGGCCGCCAGATCCAGGTCCGGCGGGCCGAAGTCGTGCATCGCGGCCTCGGGCAGGACGACCAGGTCGAGACCGTCTTCGGCGGTGAGCGCCGACAGCTGTCCTCGGATCGCGTCCCGGTTGACCGAGGAGTCGATCGCCGAGGTGAGCTGGACCAGTGCGACGTGCATACCGGCCATCCTTTCAGGTGGGACCTCAAAGGATGGCCGGCCGCATCGAGCTAGCGGTGCTGACCGACGCTCGGACGGCGCCGGGTGACCAGCATGGTGCCGGCCGCCACGCCGCTGAGTCCGAGCAGGAGCAGCCACAGCGCCGCGCCGCCGGTGTCGGGCAGCAGCCCGTCCGGCTGCGGAGCCGTGACGGTGGCGTCGGAGACTCCCTGCACACCACCGGCCGAGACGTTGCCGCCCTGGACCGAGGCTGTGTTGACGATCTTGCCGCCGTCCGTCGCAGTGATCTTCGTCGTGATGGTGAACGACGCGGAGTCATCCACCGCCAGCGTCTCGTCGAACACACACGTGATCGTGCGCCCGTCGATGTCGCACGACCAGCCCGCGCCCTTGGCGTTGGTGTAGGACAACCCCTTGGGCAGCTTGTCGACCACCGTGATGGGCCCCGTCGTCTCGGTCGGGCCGATGTTGGTGACGGTGATGTCCCAGACCGCCGTGGTGCCCGTCTGGCTCGTCAGGCTCTTGTCGATCTGGAGCACCGAGCTGCCGGTCACCGGCACGGTGACGGTCGACGTGTTGTTGTCCGGATCGGTGTCGTCCGCCGCCGTGCTGACCGCAGCCGTGTTGGAGACCGTCGGGTACGCCAGGGCACCCACGTCGACGGTCAACGAGATCGCCTCGGTCGCGTCGACGGCGAGATCGCCGTCGCGGGTGCAGGTGACGAGCTGGTCGACCGCAGCGCACTCCCAACCGGTCGCCTCCGCGGAGACGTACGTCAGGCCCGCAGGCAGCTCGTCCGTCACGGTCACGACACCCGGGTCCGCTGTGGGCCCATCGTTGTGGACCGTCAGCGTGTAGGTGCCCTCGGTGCCGACCTCGAGCTCGCCGACGAGCTCCTTGACGACGCTCAGGTCGACCTTGGGCGGCACGACGACATCATCGGTCGCGGCATCGTTGCTGTCGTCGGTGTCCTCGGAGCTCGTGCTGACCGTCGCTTTGTTCTTGACGCCCGGGTAGGCGTCGGCGGTCACCTCGACCACGACGCTGAGCGGCGCGGCGTCGGCGCTGGGTGCCAGCGGGTCGTCGAGCGTGCAGGTGCCCGCATCGTCGCAGGTCCAGCCGTCGCCCTCGGCGCTGACGAAGATCAGCCCGTCGGGCAACGCGTCGGCGAGCTCGACGTCGCGGGCCTCGGAGGGTCCGTCGTTGGTGACGTCGATCGTGAACGTCAGCCGCTCGCCGATCTCGACCGCACCCGTGTGGCTCTTCTTCACCGACAGGTCGACCTCGTCGGTCGGCGTGACGGTGTCGGACGCGACATTGTTGTCCACGGGGTCCGGCGTCACCGATCTCACCGTGACGCCGTTGTCGAGCTTCACGCCCGACGTGTCCGCGGCGATGTCGACCTTCATGTCGAGCGCCGGAGCATCGGCACCCGGAAGCACCGGGCCACCGGAGACCAACGTGCAGACGACCTCCTGGCCGTCGTCGTCGATCTCGGCCGCGACACAGCTCCACGCGTCGTTGGCCGACACGTAGGTCATGCCGACGGGCAGCTGGTCGATCAGCGTGATGGGGCCACGCGCATCCGACGGGCCGTTGTTGTGACCCGTGATCGTGAACGTGAAGTCCGTGCCCGCCACCGGCGTGCCGGTGTGGGACTTCGTGACAGTCAGGTCGGCGTTGGTCGTCGCGGTGACTGTGTCCTCGGCGGTGTTGTCATCGTCGTCGTCGCCCGGTGTCGCGGTGGACACCGTGGCGCTGTTGGTCAGCTCGGTGTCGGCGTCGACGCCGCTGCCCACCTTCGTGACGACCGTGATCGCCGGAGCCTCGCCAGGGGCGAGGTGGGTCCGGGTGCAGCCCAGCGGCGCCTGGTCGCACGTCCAGCCGGTGCCGCTGACCGAGACGACCGTGACACCGGACGGCAACAGGTCCGCGACGGACACGCCATCGGCCGTCGACGGTCCGTCGTTGGTCACCTGGATGGTCCAGGTGATGGAGCCGCCCGCGTCGATCGTCTCCACGTTGGCTGTCTTGGTGATCGAGACATTGGCCTCGTCGTCGATGACGGTGCGGTCCGAGGCCGAGTTGTTGCCTGGCGTCGGGTCGGCGTTTGGGCCGTCGACCGTGACGATGTTGTGCACGACGGCCGGGCCGGCATTGACGCCGACGTCGAACTTCAGCGCCAACGTGAGCGAGCCGCCGTCGACGATGCCGCCGAGGTTCTCGCAGGACACCGTCCCCGCGTCCACGGAGCACGTCCAGCCCGCACCGCTCACGCTGTTGTAGGTCATGCCGGCCGGCACGGTGTCCTCGACCGTGATCAGGCCGGCGGTGTCGGAGGGGCCGTTGTTGGTGACGATGACTGCGTAGGTGATCGGCTCACCCGCCACGGCATTGCCGCGGTGCGCCTTGGTGACCTTGAGGTCTGAGGACAGCTCGGGCGTGTTGACGTCGTCGTCGGTCGAGCCGACCGGGTCCTCGGTCGCCGTCGCGGTCGCCTTGTTGACGATCTCGCCGGTGTAGTCGGACCTGACGTCGACGATGATCTCGACGCTGGTCGCCGCGGCCTCGCCCACGCCGAGCGATCCGTCCAGATCGCAGGTCACGACCTGATCAGTGTTGTCACAGGTCCAGTCGGCGTTGCCGCCGCTGACGAAGGAGAGGTAGTCCGGCAGGGTGTCGGTGATCGCCACACCCGTCGCGGTCGACGGTCCGTTGTTGGACACGTCCAGCACATAGGTCGCCGGGGAGCCGGCCACAGCGGCACCCGGTCCCTTGAGCGTCTTCTGCAGGAACAGGTCTGCGGTGCGCGTCGGGTCGTCGCGCGTCGTCGAAGTGTTGTTGTTCTCGGCGACCTCGCCTGCAGGTTCGGGCGTCGTGCCACTGACCTTGGCGGTGTTGACGACCTCATCGGTCTGCGTCGCGGAGATCTTTGCGTCGATCACGATCTGACTCGCGCTGGCCAGGGCCAGGAGCTTGGCGTCGCGCGTGCAGGTGACGACACCGCCGTCCTCGTCACAGGCCCAGCCCGCGCCGCCGGCGGAGACGTAGGTGGAGCCCGCGGGCAGGGTGTCGGTGACAGTGATGGGAGCCCGCGAGGTCGACGGACCGAGGTTGGTCACGTCGAGGGTCCACGTTGCTTCCTCGCCCGCCGTCACCTCACCGGTCAGCTCCTTGATGATCGACAGGTCGGCGAACGTCTCCGAGACGACCTTGACCGTGTCTTCGTCGTTGTCCGGGTTGGGGTCATAGGTGCGCGCGTCGACCGATGCCCGGTTGACGATGTCGGTACCGGCCGGCAGGTCAGACCTGACGGTGCCCGTCGCGGTCAGCACGGGAGCGTCGGCGTCGGCCGCGAGCGGCCCGGGTCGGGTGCAGGAATAGGTGTCCGTCGCGGCCGAGCAGGTCCAGCCGTTGCCGGTGATCGAGAAGTCCGCGATGCCGGCCGGGATCTGGTCGGTCACCACGATCGGGCCGACCGCAGGATCGTCGCCGGCGTTGCTGACCGCGATCTTCCAGCTGAACGACTCGCCCGCGACGGGTGTGTCGTCAGGGTCGACCGTCTTGACGATCGCCAGATCCGCGGAGTGGATGCGTGCCGTGGCAGAAGCCGGGCCGCCGTGATAGCTGCCCGCACCGCTTGAACCGGCATCCGTCGCATCCTCGGCGGTGACCGAGGCGGTGTTGGTGTGCGCCGTGGCGGAGCCAGCGCCGGCGTCGGTCAGGGCGCCGGTCAGCGGTGTCGCGGTGTAGGTGATGACGATGGTCTTGTCGACCGCTAGACCTGTCGAGGCAAGCCCCGTCCAGGCGATGGTCTGCGGGTTACCCTCGTCATCGGTCGTCGGCGCCATCGGCGCGGCCGCGGCATCGCCGACCTTGACCGTCGCGCTGTTGAACACCCAGTTCTTGGGCAGCAGGTCCGAGACCGCGATGTCATAGGCCGGCGAGTCGCCGTCGCTGGTCACGGCGATCTCGAAGTTCTGCGGAGCACCGACGTAGGAGACGTCGCTGCCGACGACCCGCTTGGCGATCGTGACGTGCGGGAACTTCGGGGTGACCTTCGCGGTCGCCTTCGGTCCGACGTACTCCCGGCCGTCGGCCGGCAGGCTCTCGAACTCGGTGACCTGCGCGGTGTTGGTCAGCGCGGTGCCGGCGAGCGTCGAGCTTGCGGCGAGCCTGGCCTGGTAGGTGAAGGTCGTCGTGCTGCCCGCGCCCGAGGCGGTCAGGACCGCGACGTCCCACGTGATGGTGCGCGAGTCGCTGTCGTACGTGCCGCCACCGGTGATGGTGTCGGTGTCGACGACGACTCCGACCGGCACGACGTCCTCGACCACGACATTGTGCGCGTCGCTGACGTTGGCGCCGCCGGGGTTGGAGGCCGTGACGGAGTAGGTGAACACGTCGCCGGGGGCCGGCGTCGTGCCGACGACCGACTTGGTGATCGCAGTCCTGGGCTCCAGCACCGTGTAGGTGACCGCACCCGAGGTGGCCGTCTTGTCCAGGGCGGTGCCCGCGTTGGCCGGCTCGTCCTTGTTGGTCAGGTTCCACTTGGCGCTCGCGGTGTTCGAGCGGACCTTGCCGATCGTGTTGCACGCGGTCGTGGCGACTGTGGTGCAGTTGTCGACCACCTCGGCGGAGAAGGTGATCGTGACGGTGCGCGCGCGGGCGTCCGACGGGAGGTCGCCGAAGTACCAGCCGACGGTCTGACCGCTGGCGGCCAGAGCCGTGCCGTTGGACGGAGTCGCGCACGCGGTCGTGTCCGCGTAGGTGCAGGTCACCGAGCTGGTCGTCAGGCTCGTCGGGTCAAGACCCGGCGGCAGCGTGTCGATCACCGAGGCGTCGAAGAAGATCGTGCTCGCCGGGAACGTCGCCGAGACGGTGTACTCGGCGCGCTCGCCGACGATCAGGGTCGAGTCCTCGATGGTCTTGGTCACCGTCGCGCCGGGCACCGTGAGCGTCTTGTCATCGGTCGCCGAGAGCACCTGCTCGGTGGCGGAGGTGTTGCCGCCGTCGTTCAACGAGCTGCCCGTGAGGGTCGCGACGTTCTTGTACGCCCGCCCGCCGGCCGCGTCGTTGCCGACCGTGACGGTGTAGGTCAGGGTTGTGGACGCGCCGCCGGCGATGGCGCCGACGGCCCACGTGATCGTCGTGCCGGTGCCGGGCACCGACGCGCACGCATCGCCACTTGCTGAGGCAGCCTGGCTCGCTGCCGCCGGCAGTGACGTGACCGTGAGGCCTGCCGGCACACAGTCGATGACGACGGTGTCGTACAGCGTCGGGCGTGAGGCGGCGTTGGACGCGGTCAGCACGTACTCACGGCTGTCGCCGATGACGGGCTTGGTGTCCTGGACCGGCGGCGTGGTCAGCGTCTTGGTCAGCGCCGGGAGCGGGTGGACCAGCTTGACGGTCGAGGTGGCTTCGACGTCTGGGACGGCGATCAGTCCGCCGAGCAGCGTCTTGCTGCTGAACGTCGCGGTGTTGACCCGGGTGGCGTTCGCGGTCTGGTTGGCCCTGACCTTGGCCACGATGTTGACCTGGAAGACCTGATCTTCGTCGGTTGCGTTGGTCCACGTCGCGGGCAGCGTGAGCGTGCCGTTGGTGGCGTTGAGTGCTGTCGAGGCCGGCAGCGGGTCGGTCGCCGGGGTGGCTCCGGCCGCAGAGTAGCCCGCGGTCGCGCTGACGAAGTCGAGGTTGTTGGGCAGCGGATCGGTCAGGACCCCGTTGTAGACCGTGGTGCGCGCCGGGATCGTGGCCCGGATCGCGTACGTGACGGTCTCGCCCGGCACCGCATCGCTGGCGCCGTTGTTGGTCTCGTTGACCGAGGTCGTGTTGGCCTTGGCCAGCTTCACGGGCGGGAGCTTGACGAAGGCCGTGTCGCTCGCGACCGGCGCGTCGACCAGGTCGGCGTCCAGGTCGCTCTTGATGTTGTCGGCCGGGTAGTGGCTCGCGGACACGTCGGCCAGGTTCGTCGGGGTCGTGTAGGTCTGGACCGCGGCGACGTTCAGGTAGGTCGTGTCGACGCTCGTGTTGGTCGGGATTGTGACGTCGTACGTCACCGAGTCGGTGGCACCGGCGGCGATCGGACCCGGCAGGGTCCACACGATCGCACTCAGCGTGTCATTGCCGGCGAAGGTCGGGTGCCCCGGCACATCGGCCGGATCGGTGCAGACTCCGCCATCGGTGATCACCGCGACGTCGTCACACGTGAACCCGGGCGGGAGGACGTCCCAGACTGCGATGTCGGAGACCGGGATCGCGTTGCCGTTGGCCGCCGTGCCGAGGTTCTCGACCTCGACCTTGTAGCGCACGACGTCGCCGTGCTTGACGATCTGGCTGTCGGCGTAGACCCCGAGCGGGTCGGTCTTCGCCACGGTCTTGCTGATGCCGACCGGGGTCACCGGTGGCGTCTGGAAGTCAACCTTGTCGCGCAGGGAGGAGACCCGGCCGGCGCGGTTGGTCCAGCGCAGCTTGGCCAGGTTGCCCTGCACGTCGACGACAGCCTTGTCGTTGCTCTGCACGATCGCGCTGAGCCGGAAGGCGAAGACGTCGCCCTTCTCGACATAGCGCGCGTCGCCCAGGACCTCACCCGGACGGAAGGAGGCGGAGCCGTCGGCGAACGCGGTGTCGATCGTCGCCGGGTCGACCGTGAACTGCGCAGTGTTGACTCCGGCCACGAGCTCGAACGAGCCGGGCTCATAGGCGAGGTTGTCCGGCAGGTAGTCCGTGATGACGGGCTTTCGAGTCGAGGTGCTGGTCGGGAACGTGACCCGGACCTGGAAGCACACCCGCGAGCCGATCGTGAACGGGTCGTCGCCGGGCTCGGCCTGCGTGTTCCGCCAGTTGCCGTCGGCCGGGTCGGCCGACCACGTGTCGTCGTCGCACGAGTGGGGGGCGGCGGTGTTCTTGAGGATCCGTTTGTCCAGCAGCGGCGCGTCCGACACCAGGGTCGCCGACGAGGTGTCCTTGACGGCCTGGGTGCCGGTCTCGGAGGTGTCGCCGATGGGTCTCGTCGTGCCGGTCAGTGCGACCCGGTTGGTGAACGTGTCACCGGCCGCGGTCTCCTCGGGGTCGCCGTTGTACGTCGTGCGCATACGCACCTTGTGGCTGATCGTGACCGACGCGTTGGCGGCGCTGAGATCGAACGCCTTGAACGTGACGACGAAGACGCCGTCCACGAAGTCGACGGTCTGGATCGCATCATTGCCGCCGGTGCCCGGCTCGCAGGAACCGGTGGCCGCCGCAGTGGCCGTCGACGTGTAGGTCGTCCCCGGAGCATCAGACGGGCACAGGCCGTCGGGCAGGGTGTCGACCAGCACGATGTCCGAGCCGTCGGTGTATTCGCTGGTCCGCACGAGGAGGTCGAACTGGGCCTCGTCGCCCTGACTGAACTTGTTGGAGTCCTTGATCGACTTGGCGACCGCGATGTCCTCGGACGTGACGGTCTCGGTAGCCTTGTCACTGACCGGGACGTTGGAGTCACCGGCGACGTTCGGGCCCTGGTAGAGGCCGCTGGCCACTGCTCGGTTGGTGTACGCGATCTCGCCGCCGGTCTCCCGGGTCGAGCTGCCGGTGTTGTTGTCGAGGTTGGCGGTCGAGACGAATCCCGAGCCGGCCGGCATCGCGTTCTCCAGAAGCGGGATGCCCGCCGCATAGGTGATCGTGTAGGTGTCGCCAGCAGCCAGATCGGCCGGCAGACGCCACTCGACGCGCGTGTAGACGCCAGCCGGGTAGCCGGTGGGCAGATTGCTGTCGACCGTCGTGACCGAGAAGGCAGTCAGGCAGTCGGGGACCGCAGGCGTGCCGTCGAGACCACCCGAATTCGTGTATTCCTCTGCCGCGCTGTTGTCGACCTGTCCGCAGCCCAGGAACTCCAGCCCCGCCGGGATGTAGTCGACGACCACGATCGTGTCGGTCGGGTTCACGCCGTTGTTGGTGACCTCGAGGCTGTACGTCGTGGTGCGGTCGTGCACGCCGCGCACCAGCTCGGCCTCCGAGCTCGGCTCGGTCTTCTTCAGCGAGATCGCGGTGACGGCCGTCGTGGCGGTGCCGCCGGCCTGGCTGATGTCGCTGTTGGCGATGAAGTCGCCCTGGGGGGTGAACTTGGCGAGCGTCCGCTCGTCGCCACTGGCGTAGCCGGTCGCCGAGTTGGTGACCTCCGAACCGACCGGGTAGGCGATCGGATCGGGCTTGACCTGATAGGTCAGCGTCACGTCGGACCCGTCGGGCAGATCAGCGACATTGCTCCAGATCAGGATCGTCCGACCGGTCGGATCACCCGCGGCGTCGACCTCGGGAATCTGCTTGGGGGCGTCGAGTCCTGCGGGGGCGGAGGTCGACACGTACTCGACGTCGGCCGGCAGGACATCACGGAACGTCAGGTTGTACTGGAAGTCGCTGTCACCGTCGTCGGCCGGATTGCTGGCCTTGATCGAGTAGGTCACCGGCGAGCCGACGAGCACCGTCGCGGGCGCCGACTTGTCCACCGTGATGCTGACCGGTGCCGCGGATGCGGGAGCCGACGTCGTGACGACAGCCAGTCCGCTCAACGCCAGCACCGCGGCCACAGCGACCGTCAGCCGCCGTCCGCCGGGAAAAAACGTGCGCCGCGTACGGCGCGCAAAAATAACCCCTGTTTGGCTCATGCCATCAACTCCCGAGAACTATCAAACACTGCGAAGGGTGCAGGGAGCCGGTTGTGCACTCGCGCGACGCAGAAATCGTCCGATCAGACTATGCCGAGTGATCCCGCATAGCCATGCCAAAGGTGTCGTGGAGAAAAACTATTTGATCTGCGACGACCTGATCGAACCATGGCTCGAGGTAGACGTCGAAGTGACCCGTGCGGTAGCGCTTGATGCGGCCGTGCCGAGCCTTGCGCACGTGCCAGATGGTCGAGCGCGCCGGCGCGACGCTGTCCTTCATCGCGATGCAGAACAGGGCGGGACACTCCAGAGAGGCGGCAGCCCGGCCCGGGTAGTACATCGCGATGCGCAGCCCAATGCGCGCAGCGACGCTGTCGGGCAGATCCCGACCGGCCGGGATGAGCGCCTCGAACCCGGGCCCGGCATCACGCGCCGTCATGAGTGCCGCGTCCCGCCGACCACCGACCAGCCGGACCCGCAAGGGGTCGGCTCCGCGCGCGGCGCGCAGCAGGTCACGTAGCGCGAGCACCGACACCTTCGCGGTGCTGACCAGCCCGAGCGCGCGCAGCGAGGACAACCCGTCGGTGAACGGGACCTGCGAGATGACTGCCGCAATCTGCCCGTCTCGCGCTGCGGTCTCGATGACGTGCCCACCGCTGAACGAGGTGCCCCACAGGACGATGCGTTCCACGTCGACCTGGGGCAGCGAACGTACGTGGTGCAGCGCCGCGGCCCAGTCATCGAGCTGGCGCGCGATGTCGAGCAGCCCGCGCGGTTCCCCCTCACTGGCGCCGAAGTGGCGATAGTCAAAGACCAGCACCCGATAGCCCTCGGCGGCGAACCGCTCGGCATAGGCGTCGAGCCGCATCTCCTTGACCGCGCCCAGTCCGTGCGCCATCACGATGACCGGTCCGCGGCTCTGGGCGGCGGCCGGCTCGAACCACCAGCCCGCGCACCAGCCGGGCCCCGAGGCGAAGCGGGTGTCGACGCGGCTCATGACCGAATCGTAGGACTGTGGGGGGCCACGGCCCGCCGGACCGCTAGCCTGCGGGGATGCGTGCCGTGATTGCTCCCGACCCCGGCGGGGTCAACGCCCTCGTCGTCGTCGACCGCCCCCAGCCCGTGCCCGGCCCCGGTGAGGTCCTGATCCGCGTCACTGCGGCCGGGATCAATCGCTCGGACCTGCTGCAGCGTCGCGGCTTCTATCCGCCGCCCGAGGGCGTCACCGACGTACTCGGACTCGAGTGCTCGGGCGACATCGTCGCGGTCGGCGAGGGCGTCACTGACCTGCCACCCGGCACGCACGTCTGCGCTCTGCTGGCCGGCGGCGGTTACGCGGAGTACGTCGCAGTGCCCGCGGGCCAGGTCGCAACGGTCCCCTTGGGTGTCTCCCTCGTCGATGCGGGCGGGCTCATGGAGGTGGCCTGCACGGTGTGGTCCAACGTCTTCATGATGGGCAAGCTCCAGCACGGCGAGACCTTGCTGGTGCACGGCGGTGCCAGTGGGATCGGAACCATGGCGATCCAGCTGGGCAAGGCTTTCGGAGCACGCGTCATCGTCACGGTCGGGTCGCCTGAGAAGGCCGATTTCTGTCGCGCGCTCGGGGCCGACATGACGATCGACTACACCAAGCACGACTTCGCCGAGGAGATGAAGCGGGCCAATGTCCAGGCTGACGTCATCCTCGACATCATCGGCGCGAAGTACTTCGAGGCCAACGTGTCAGCGCTCGCGACCGCAGGCCGGCTCGTCGTGATCGGGATGCAGGGCGGCGTCAAGGCCGAGATCAACCTCGGCGCGCTGATGGTCAAGCGCGCTGCCGTGATGGCCACGACGCTGCGGGCACGCCCGTCGGCGGAGAAGTCGGCGATCGTGTCGGCGATGGTCGCCCAGGTCTGGCCGTTGATCTCCGACGGCACGGTCCGGCCGGTCACGCACGCGACCTATCCGCTGGAAGACGTCCGGCTCGCCCACCAGGTGCTGGAGGACTCCAGCCACAGCGGCAAGGTCCTGCTCACGACCTGATCACGCACGTACGCGTCGCTTTCGAACCGCAGTCGATGCTGGGGCGAGTCTGCGCGGCTAGGCTCTGGCCATGACTGAGCAGCAGCCGGAGATCATCGGAACCGACGGTCAGGCCGCCCCCCCGCCGTTGGCAGGGACATCGCTGGGCGACCTCGTCGAGCAGCCCGCCAAGGTCATGCGCATCGGCGGAATGGTCCGGCAGCTGCTCGAGGAGGTCAAGGCCGCTCCGCTCGACGAGGCGAGCCGGGCGAGACTCCGCGACATCCACCTGCAGTCGATCAAGGAGCTCGAGGACGGACTGGCCCCCGAGCTGGTCGACGAGCTCGAGCGGCTGAGCCTCCCATTCGACGGCGAGACCCCGAGCGAGGGCGAGCTGCGCATCGCCCAGGCGCAGCTCGTGGGGTGGCTCGAGGGCCTGTTCCACGGCATCCAGGCCGCGCTCTACGCCCAGCAGGTCCAGGCCCAGTCGCAGTTCCAGAACATGCGACTGGCTCTACCGGGTCCAAACGACGTCAAAGGTGACGATTCGACTACTTCGGGCGAAAACAGTGGCTCAGGGGGCATGTACCTCTAGAGTTGACCTCACTGTGAGCTAGGACTGACGCAGGAGTGTCGTCGGTCATGGCTCTCGATGGGAAAGAGGGAGCCCATGACCATCGTGGTCGACAAGACAACACCTCCGTGCGCAACCACGCCGGAGGTCTTTCACGACGAGCTGCTGCACTCGCCCCCGGCGCGGACCGACATCACCGCCGCCGAGTGGGAGCAGCTGGCCGTCAAGCGCGCCGCCGTGCACCGACAGTGCGCCGGGTGCCCACTCATGATCGACTGCCTCTATCGGGCCGTCGTCGAGGTCGACGTGTCGGGCTACGCCGCCTGCACGACCGAGATCGATCGGCAGCAGATCCGCCACCGGCTCGGCATCGTGATCCAGCAACCCAGCTCGGTGCCCTATGGCGCAGCTCGGGTCGGTGGAGGCCCGGTCAGCCACGAGTCCGTCATGACGGTGCGCCACGCGTACCCCAAGGACACCTGCCACCAGCTCGCCGAACGCCTGGGCTGCTCGACCTCGACGGTCAAGCGCCACCTGCGCCGCGCACGCGAGCAGAAGCAGGACCAGGCGATGCAGCCCCGCGTGTCGACACCCACGCTGCCCAGCATCGACGCCGTGCTGGACTGCTTCGACGAGCTGGAGTCCAGCCGGGTCGCCTGAGCAGCACCGCCGGGCTCGGCTAGACGTACTTGCTGAGCTCGGCGACCAGGCCGTCGACGTCGATCGAGCCGGTCACATCATCGGCAGCGGCCTTGAGCGAGTCCGGCGCCTGACCCATCGCGACGCCGCGACCCGCCCAGCGCAGCATCTCCAGGTCGTTGTTGCCGTCGCCGACGGCCAGCACCTCGGACTGCGCGATGCCGAGCTTGGCGCACAGGAACTCCAGCCCGGACGCCTTCGAGACGCCCTCGGGCGCAAGATCGAGCCACGCCGAGTAGCCGATGTAGTAGTTGGTGCCGATCAGCCCGAGGTCCTTGACGATCGCGGTGAACTCATCGGGCGTGTGGTCGGCCGAACGGATCACGACGCGAGCCACGGGCTCGGAGATCAGTGACTCGACGTCTTCGACCACGAACTGACCGCTGATCTCGTTGTCGGGGAACGGCTTGTTGAGCCGAAATCCCACTCCGACCTCCTCGACCGCGACGAGAGCGTCCGGCATGTGCTCCAGAACACGACGGACCGCCTCGCTGGCGTCGAAGGTCACGACGTCGAGCAGCTCGACGTCCGGGTCGTAGCGCATCGTCACGGCGCCGTTGCTCGCGACGGCGTAGCCCTGGGTGAAGCCGAGGTTGGCGACGACGTCCATGACACCGGGGACCCCGCGACCCGTCGCGATGACCGTCTCGATGCCGGCGTCGCGCGCCGCGTGGACCACGTCGCGCACGGCTGTCGACATGACGTTGTCGCCGTCGACGATCGTGCCGTCGACGTCGAGTGCGATGAGCCGCGGGCGCCAGGTCACGATGCGATCGGCCTCAGGACCTCGCCGAGCAATGGATGCAGAGCGGCGGGGAGACGGACCGAGCCATCGGCCTGCTGCCCGTTCTCCAGCAGCGCGATGATCGTGCGGGTCATGGCGCACAGCGTGCCGTTGAGCGTCGCCGCCGGCGAGGTGCCTTCGTCGCCACGCACCCGGATGTCGAGTCGGCGCGACTGGAACTCGGTGCAGTTGGACGCCGAGGACACCTCGCGGTACTTGCCCTGCGTGGGGATCCAGGCCTCGCAGTCGAACTTGCGGATCGCCGAGAGCCCGAGGTCGCCCGAGGCCACGTCGATGACGCGGTACGGCAGCTCGAGGGCGTCCAGCCAGGCCCGCTCCCAGCCGAGGATGCGTTCGTGCTCGGCGGCTGCCTCTTCGATCGTCGTGTAGACGAACATCTCGACCTTGTCGAACCAGTGCACGCGGAAGATCCCGCGGGTGTCCTTGCCGTACGACCCGGCCTCGCGGCGGAAGCACGGGCTGAACGCGGCGTAGCGGCGCGGCAGTGAAGCGGCGTCGAGGATCTCGTCCGAGTGATAGGCCGCCATCGGCACCTCGGAGGTGCCCACGAGGTAGAGGCCGTCCTTCTCGAGGTGGTAGACATCGTCGGCCGCCTGGCCGAGGAATCCCGTGCCCTCCATCGCGCGCTCGTTGACGAGGGCCGGCGGAATCATCGGCGTGAAGCCCCACGCGGCGGCCTTGCTCATCGCGAGCTGGGTCAGCGCGAGCTCGAGCTGTGCACCGACACCGGTCAGGAAGTAGAAGCGGGCGCCGCTGACCTTGGCACCGCGCTCGGTGTCGATCGCACCGAGCATCTGGCCGAGCTCGAGGTGGTCGCGCGGCTCAAATCCCTCGGCGGCGAAGTCACGGGGTGTGCCGACGGTGTCCAGCACGACGAAGTTGTCCTCGCCACCCTGCGGCGCGTCCGCCGATGCGAGGTTGGGAAGCGTCTTCATGAGCCGCTCGAACGTGTCCGCTGCCTCGACCTGAGCGGCCTCGGCGTCCTTGACTTGCTGGCTGAGCTCCTTGGTGCGGGCCAGCAGCTGCTGCTTCTCCTCGCCCTGCGCCTGGGGGATCAGCTTGCCGAGGTTCTTCTGCTCGCCACGCACGGCTTCGTACGCCGAGATCGTGGACCGTCGCTGCTCGTCCGCGGCGATGAGTTCGTCGACGATGTCGGTCGACTCACCTCGGCGTTGCTGGGCGGCGCGCACGGCGTCAGGGTCGTCTCGCAAGATTCTCGGGTCGATCACGGCTTCAGCCTATCGCCCGGCTCGCGGTCCCAGATCGGTCGACTAGAGTTGATCGACCCCTGAGGAGGAAGCCGTGTCGTTCGACCTGCGCCGTGCTGCGCCCGCCCGACCCTCGATCCTCCTGTGGGTCCTGGCCATACCGGCTGCCCTGTTCGCGATCCTCGCGGTCTCGGTCGGCTTCAAGCTCGACGCGATCACCTCGCTGGACCAGGACGTTGCCCAGAACGCCTACGCTTTCAGCGCCCGGCACGACGGCCTCGTCACCTTCCTCGACGTCGTGGCGGTGGTCTTCAGCAACCTGGGCTGCGCCATCGCGCTGGCGCTGCTTGCGGCCTACGCCCTGTGGCGCCGCGAGCGACGGGTCGCGATCTGGATCGTCGCAAGCGCCGCCGTCGCGATCATCGGCAATGCGCTGATCAAGCTGGCCTTCGACCGGCAGCGTCCGGTCTTCGACACCCCCCTGCACGAGATCGGTGGCTACTCCTTCCCGAGCGGACACTCCGCCGGCGCCGGAATGTTCTTCACCGTGGCAATCCTGGTGACGATCGTGCTGACCGGTCGCGGCCTGCGCCGTCGGGTCATCGTGTCGGTCCTGGCCCTGCTCGCAATCGGCGTCGGCGCGAGTCGCATCTATCTCGGCGTGCACTACCTCAGCGATGTGGTTGCGGGGCTGAGCTTCGGCGTCGTCGTCGCCCTCGGCCTGTGGATCCTGCTGGTGACCGACGCAGCCCGCCTGCCGCACGAGCTCGCCGCACTGACCGGCACGGGCCGCAAACGGGCTGCCGTGATCCTCAACCCGGCCAAGGTCGGCGACATCGACGAGTTCAAGGCCAGGGTCCGTCTCGTCGCAATGCGCGACGGCTGGGGCGAGCCCAGCTGGTACGAGACGACCATTGAGGACCCCGGCCACGGTCAGGCGGCCGCCGCCCTGCACGAGGGCGTCGACCTGATCGTCGCGGCCGGCGGAGACGGCACGGTGCGCGCGGTCTGCGAAGAGCTGGCTCGCACCGGGGTCGCGGTCGGCATCCTGCCGCACGGCACCGGCAACCTGCTGGCTCGCAACCTGTCGATCCCGCTCAACACCCGCGATGCGCTCGACGTGGTGTTCGGCGGCCAGGACCGGGCGATCGACCTCTCCACGCTGCACACCGACTCCGGCACGGACACGACATTCCTCGTCATGGCCGGGCTCGGCATGGACGCCGCGATCATGACCGGCGTCAACGACCAGCTCAAGAGCAAGGTGGGCTGGCTGGCGTACTTCGTCAGCGGGGTCAAGGCGGCACGCTTCCCCGCGATGAAGGTCCAGATCTCGGTCGACGACGGCGAGCCCAAGAAGTTCCGCGCGCGCACCGTCGTGGTCGGCAACGTCGGCTTCCTGCAGGGTGGCATCCCGCTGCTGCCGGACGCCGAGATCGACGACGGACTGCTGGACGTCGTCGTGATCGCGCCCAAGCGATTCATCGGGTGGCTCGCGATCATCGTGCGGGTCATCGGTCGACAGAAGCGCACCAACGAACGGCTCGACCGGCTGACCGGCCGCAAGGTGCACATCACGGCCGAGAAGGCCATGCCGATGCAGCTCGACGGCGATCCCGTCGGCGACGGCATGGAAATCACCGCCGAAGTCCAGCCCGGCGTCCTGCTGGTCCGCGTGCCGCTGGCACCCGCACCGGCCGCAGCGATCTGATCCCGACCCCCATGACGGAGACACCATGAGCACGACAGCGGTCGTTGCTGCCCACGAACGTTCCGGCCGGCGTTTCACCGCGGCAGGCCTCGACAGCTTCGCCCTCGACCAGGGAATCGGACCGACCGTGGTGTGCATGCACGGCGTCCCGGCCTCGTCGTTCCTCTATCGCAAGGTCGTGCCTGAGCTCGCGGCCCGCGGCCTGCGAGGTGTCGCCTTCGACCTGCCCGGCCTTGGCCTGGCTGACCGCCCCCGCGGCTTCGACTACTCCTGGACCGGGCTCGGGGCGTTCGCGGCCGAGGCGGTCGACGCTCTGGGAATCACCGGGCAGGTCCATCTCGTCGTGCACGACGTCGGCGGACCCGTCGGCTTCGAGCTCGCCGGCGCCCTGGCCGACCGCGTCGCGTCCATGACGGTCCTCAACACGCTGGTCGAGGTCGACACGTTCCACCGCCCCTGGTCGATGGAGCCATTCGCCCATCGCGGTGTCGGCGAGGTCTACCTGCGCGGACTCACCAAGCCGCTGTTCCGGCTGCTGATGCGGATGCAGGGCGTCGCCGACATGTCCGCCGTGACCAAGGACGAGTTCGGGGCGTACGTCGACCTGCTCAAGCGCGAGGACGGCGGCCGAGCGTTCCTGCAGATCATGCGCGGCTTCGAGCTCACCCGGGCCAAGCGCGACCAGTACGTCGAGCTCCTCGGCAGCGGCCGGTTCCCGGTGCAGGTCGTGTGGGGCGCGCAGGACCCGGCGCTGAAGCTCGCGACGGCGGGCGAGCAGGCCCGGCGCGCGGCCGGGGTCGACTCGATCGTCCGCCTGCCGGGGAAGCACTTTCTGCAAGAAGACCAGGCTCCCGCAATCGCCGAGCAGGTCCGCTCCTTCATCGCCGGCTGACCGTCCGCGGGCGTCAGCCTGCGACGTGGGCGTCGATCTCGGCGAGGATCGTGGTCTTGGTGGCGTCGGCCGCGAACGAGGCCCGCACGGCGCCTCGGGCCAGATCGGCCACGCCGGCGTCGTTGAGCCCCAGCAGGTCGGCGGCAACCTCGTACTCATGGTTGAGGGTCGTCGCGAACATCGGAGGGTCGTCAGAGTTGATCGTGATCGGCACCCCGGCCGCGACGAGCTGGGGCAGCGGGTGCTCGGCCATCGACGGCACCGACTGCGTGCAGACGTTGGAGGTGGGGCACACCTCCAGGGTGATCTGCCGCTCGGCGAGGTAGTGCATCAGCGTTGGATCCTGGGCCGCGGCGATGCCGTGCCCGATGCGCTCGGCGCCGAGATGGTTGATCGCGTCCCAGATCGTCTGCGGACCGGTCGACTCGCCGGCGTGCGGGACGCTGCGAAGGCCGGCAGCGATCGCCTGCTCGAAGTGTGGGGCGAACTGCGGACGCGGCACGCCGACCTCGGGGCCACCCAGACCGAAGCTCACGAGCCCGTCGGGCCGCAACCGCAGCGCGGTGTCGAGCGTGACATCTGCACCGGGAATGCCGAACTCACCGGGGATGTCGAAGCACCACTGCAGCGTGATGCCGAGCTCCGCCTCGGCCCGGCGTCGAGCGTCCTCGATGGCCTCGCAGTACGCCTCGGCCGAGATCCCGGCCAGGATCGAGGTGTACGGCGTCATCGTCAGCTCCGCGTAGCGCACGTTCTGCGCCGCGAGATCACGTGCCACGTCATAGGTCAGCGTCCACACGTCCTCGGGCGTACGGATCAGGTCGACGACGGAGAGATAGACCTCGATGAAGTGCCCGAAGTCGGTGAAGGTGAAGTAGTCCGCCAGCAGGTCCGGATCGCTCGGCACCGTGGTCTGCCCCTCGTACCGGGAGGCGAGCTCGGCAACGGTGTGCGGCGACGCTGAACCAACGTGGTGGACGTGAAGCTCTGCCTTGGGCAGCTCAGAGATGAACGACATCTCGCGAGGGTATCGAGCCGGCGCCGTCTGAGGCACGCAGGCTCAGGCCTCCACGCTCTGCTGCCGCTGGACGACCGTCCCGCGATCGTCGAACTCCACGTCGACGGTCAGCAGGACCTCGCCGTTGATCGAGAACTCGACTCGGTTCTCCTCGGCGGTCAGGTTGCCCGCAGTGCCCTCCTCGAGCCACGTCGTCGAGCCGATGAGGCTGACCAGCGCGACCTTGGCGCCGTTGTCGATCTGGCCTCGGAACACCACTGGTCCCGGTCCCGAGTCGCGAATCACCAGCGCCGTGCGGCTGACCGAAGGATCGTCGACGGCAACCGTGAGGTCCTCGACCCCTCCAGCTCGTCCGAACGTCCATTTTTCATCGACGTCGAGCACGGCTTCGCCGCTCTCGCCGACGGAGCTCTTCCACATCACGGTGATCATGGTGCTGCCTTTCGATCGTGATGACTTTTTCATGGCTCAGCGGCACCCACACGGTGAATCCAGAACTGATCCAGTCCCACAGCGTGACAGAGACAGTCGCATCGGTGCAGGTCAGTGCCCGAAACTGCCGCGATCCCACGCGGCGACGACGGATCCGATGGCACCCGGAGGGCACGCGAGCCGGATTCGGTCGCCGATCGAATATTGGCATAGCTCGTCATAGGCCCGTCTCTCGCTGCTCTCCATGACGGTAGGCAGGTATCGCAGATCCTCAGGACGGCGCCGGAAATCGGTGCTATACCGGAGTGAAGGCTTCGGCACATCGAGGTCAAGACGACCCGATCCACATTCCTCGGGTTGTCAAGGGAGTGCATCATCGCGCAGGGAGCGCGGAACATACGGACGTCGCGTGAGCCGCGACGTCCGTCCACCGAAAGCCAAAGCATGGAGTTCACCAGCTTTTCCGAGGCGATCGCGAGAACGACCGCCCTGACCCGCTCGGACGAGAGCGCCCTGTTGATCATGGGCGAGTCCGGGCTGGGCAAGAGTCACGTGCTCAACTCCGTGCTGCACGAACCGCTCGCCCACACCGTCCTGGTGCGCGCGAACCCGGGAGAGTCCGGATTGCCCCTGGCTGGCTTCGCTGCGTTGTTCGACGCAGTCAGGGGTGACCACTCGTCGAACTTCGCCCAGGAGTTCTCGCTGAAGTCCGAGGAGCCAAGCGAGCTGTTCGCCGCAGCCCAGGGCTTTTTGACAGCCCTACGGGGGCTCAACCTGTCGCCGATTCTCGCGCTCGTCGACGACATCGATGCCATGGACACCGCCAGCCAGGCCGTCATCGGGATGATGGCCGGGCGTCTCCACGACACCGGCGTGCGGCTGGCTCTCACCGCGACCACGATCAATCCTGCCGGTCCGCTGAGCACGCTGCCGGTCGTCCACCTGGCCCCCATGCCCCCCGACGTCACCGTCGGCATCGTGCGGCGGCACGAGCCGGCGGCCGATGAGTCATCGATGCGCATCATGGCCCGCTACGTGCGCGGCAACCCCCAGATTCTGTGCGAGCAGCTGCCGCTCCTGCAGCCCGACCAGCTGACCGGGACAGCCTGGCTGACCCTCCCACCCCGATCCACTCCGACCGTCGCCCGCGTCAGTCCCCGCATAGCCGCCGAGGACGACCCCGTGGCTCGGATCGTGCTGGACGCGATCGCGCTCTCGCCGGTGTCCCATGTCGCCGTTCTGGGCTGCGTGCACCCGGACGCCGCCGACGTGATCGAGGACCTGGTCGACTCCTCGGTGCTGCTGCAGAGCGGGCCGTACGTCCGGCTTGCCGACTCCCGACTCAGGATCCGGCTCTACTGGAGTCAGCGTGCCTGTGTGCGTCGTCAACAGCACGTCGAGCTCGCCGCTGCGGCGGTCGGCGTGGATCCCCACCTCGCGGCGTGGCACGCGAGCTTCGGGACCATCGACACCGATCAGGTCGAGGCGGTGCTCGCATCGGCCATCTGGCTCGTGCGCCGCCGCTGGATCGGCTCGGCCGTCGAGTTCACCGAGCACGCCCTGAGCCGCGCACCCAACATCGAGGACCACGCCGAGTCGCTGATCCGGCTGTGCTCGCACCTGATCCTGACGGGTGAGGTCAGCCTGGCAGCGCGGTACAGCGCCCGGGCCCGACCGCAGCCCTCCGCGCCCAAGCAGTCCATGGACCTGGCCGCCCTCAAGCTCACCGCCCAGATGATCGATCGCCAGATGCTGGTCGACGAAGAGGCCAAGGCCATCGCCGCGTTCCACTCCCAGGCCGATCAGGATGGCGCGTCGAACCTGCTGACCCTGGCCACGTTCTACCGCGCAGAACGGTGGGAGGTCGACGAGGCGCGCAGGCTCTTCGGCTCGGTCCAGGACCACCTCCCCAACGTCAGCGAGACCACCCGAGAGAAGATCCGCGCGATGTCGGAGATCCTCGACGCTCTCGACGGCTCGGCCGGTCGCAAGGGACAGTGCACGTCGGTCACCCTCGCCAGGACCGCCCCCTCGCCCCCGGACCTGCTGCTGATGCAGGGCCGCGCGCTGACTTGGCGCGAGCGATACGCCGACGCCCGCGACGTCTTTGCTCTGGTGATCAACCACCCCGACGCACGGGATCGCATCTGGACCGATCTGGCGACCTACGCCGCGATCGGCAACGAGATCGACGCCGGCATGTTCCGGCTTGCACGCACCGCCATCGACGCCTGGGGACAGTCCTCGCCGTGGATCAACCGCGGCAGCGCCATGCATGCCCTGATCCGGGCCTGGCGCCACTACTCGCTCGGTGAGACCGACGCGGCCGCGACCCTGATCGACACGGTCCTGGACCGGGCCTCCAAGGAATCCACCCAGGCCGTGCGTGCCCGCGCGTACGCACTGCGTGGGGCGATGGATCTGTTGATCGGCGACCCCGAGCAGGCTGTCACGGACCTACGTCACGTCAGCACACTCTCACGGCGCTTCCGCAATCCCACGCTGCTGCGCCACTGGGCCGACTACGTCGAGGCGTGCGTCCTGACCGACCGCAACCAGGAGGCAGCGGCCGCAGTCTCCGCGCTCGAGCGCCGACTCGCTGTGCACAACTCACGATGGGGTGCGCTGGCCCTCGCCCGTTGCCGCGCTCTCGCGCAGGAGGGGCCGCGCTCGCTCGGTCTCTTCGCCGATGCCGTCCGCATGTTCGACCATGCCGAGCTGCCCTACGAGCTGGGCCGCACGCTGCTGTGCTTCGCCGACCGGCAGGACGCTCTCGGCAGACCCGGCGACGGACGACAGACCCGGCTGGCCGCCCTCACCGCGTTCGAGGCCGCCGGTGCAGACTCGTGGGCCGGTCACACCGCCCGACCTGAGGCGGCGATCGGCCGTGCCGGCGAGAGAACCCTGCTGGACCGGCTGACCTCGGACGAGCAGGAGGTCGCCAAGCGGGTCATGCTCGGCCTGCGCACCAAGCAGATCGCCGACGAGATCTACGTATCGGTGCGGACCGTCGAGCTCCGGCTGACGCACATGTACCGGACGCTCGGGGTGCGGTCACGCACCGAGCTCGTGGCCCTGCTCAGCGGCTCGCTCCCGCGGGATGAGGTCACGCACGCACGCCCACCCGTTCGCCCCGCCGACAATGGCGGCGGTCAGGTGCCGGGGACGATCGCCGCGATGATCGTGCCGTCACCCCTGCGCCGGCCCGGGACGGGCTCGGGCTCGCCCTCCAGACGTGGTCCCTGACCGTCGAGCGGAACCACGACCGGATCTCCCGGCAGCACCGTGACCTCCTGGTCACGCACCACGATCGTGGCGCCCTTGCCCTCCTCGACGCACAGCTCGACCTCACCGGGCCGGACCGAGACGCGGACTCGGGTGCCGAGCAGGGTGACCCGGAAGATCAGTGAGTCCCACTCCTCGGGAAGCCGGGGATCCAGGGTGAAGACCCCGTTGTAGTCCCGGAATCCACCGAAGCCGTTGACCAGCGCACTCCACACGCCACCCGTCGACGCCACATGGACGCCATCGGCGGTGTTGTGGTGCCGGTCGGCAAGGTCCACGAACAGTGCGGAGAGGAAGTAGCGCAGCGCGAGGCCGTGATAGCCGACCTCGGCCGCGATGATCGACTGGACGACGGCGGACAGTGTCGAGTCGCCCGTCGTGATCGGGTCGTAGTAGTCGAAGTCGGCGCGCTTCTCCTCAGGCGTGAAGTGATTGCCCTGCAGGAACAGCGCCAGCACGACATCGGCCTGCTTGAGCACCTGGAACCGGTAGATCACCAGCGGGTGGTAGTGCAGGAGCAGCGGCCGCTTGTCCAGCGGGGTGTTGGCCAGGTCCCACACCTCCCGCTCAAGGAAGTGCTGATCCTGGGGATGGACCCCCATGTGCTCGTCGTACGGGATCGCCATGTCGTTCGCGGCACGCTCCCAGTCGGCGACCTCGCGCTCGTCGAGATCGAGGCGTCGGACGACCTGGTCGTACTCGACGCCGTCTCGGATCGCCAGATCACGCACGGCCTCGGCGGCTCGGCGCAGGTTGAACCGCGCCATGACGTTGGTGAACAGGTTGTCGTTGACGACCGTCGTGTACTCGTCCGGGCCCGTCACGCCATGGATATGGAAGGTGCCATCTTCCTCGCTACGCCAGAAACCGAGATCGACCCACATCCGGGCCGTCTCGACGAGCACATCGATGGCCTCGCGGGTCAGGAAGTCGATGTCACCCGTGGCGGCGAGGTACTGGCTCAACGCGTACGAGATGTCGGCGTCGATGTGATACTGCGCCGTGCCCGCCGCGTAGTAGGCCGAGGCCTCCTCGCCGTTGATCGTGCGCCAGGGGAACAGTGCGCCGTGCTGGGCCAGCTGCTTGGCGCGCTTGCGTGCGCAGTCGAGCAACGTGTAACGGAATCGCAGGGCGTTGCGCGCCGCGCGCGGAGTCGTGTAGGTCAGGAACGGCAGGACGTAGACCTCGGTGTCCCAGAAGTAGTGACCCCCGTAGCCCGATCCCGTCACACCCTTGGCCGCGATGCCGGTGCCTTCGGCGCGGGCCGAAGCCTGGGCGATCTGGAACAGGTTCCAGCGCAAGGCCTGCTGGACCTCGGGCTGGCCAGGGACCTCCACGTCCGACCTGGTCCAGAAGTCGTCGAGCCAGGCACGCTGGTCCGCGAACTGCTGGTCCAGTCCCTCGACGCGGGCCCGGTCGAGGGTCCGCCGGCACCGGTCGAGCAGCTCGCGGGACGGAACGCCCCGAGAGGTGTGATAGCTGACGAGCTTGGTCAGCGTGATCGGCTGGCCCGCCTCCGCCGCGATCCGGTAGGTGATCTTGGCGAGGTCGTCGCCCGTCTGGACGTGCGTCGTGAAACGGTTGGCCGTCTCGAGATCGTGATCGGCCACGACGCCGATCGTCATGCCACTCTCGGCGCACTGGTAGCCCAGCGCGACCCGGCCGTCCGCGGCATCGCCGGAGTTGCTCTGCGGGATCAGGACCCGGTGCCGCATGCTGCTGGCCTTGCGCGGGTCGACTCCTTCGCCCATCGACTTGGACCGCACGTGGTACTCGTCCTCGCCGTCCTGACGGTTCAGCACCTGCGAGGAGATCGCCACCGGCGCGGTGTCGTCGAGGAGGGTGACCTCGAACGTCAGCACAGCGAGGTGCCGCTGCGTGAACGAGACCATCCGCCGGGACCGGATCCGTACCCGCTTGCCGCTGGGCGTACGCCACAGGATGTCGCGGGCCATGAAACCGGCCCGGAAGTCGACCCGGCGGTCGTACTCCACCAGGTCGGCGATCGGTAGCAGCAGGGGTTCGTCGTCGACGTAGAGCCGGATGACCTTGGCGTCGGGGGCGTTGACGATCGTCTGACCGACCCGGGCGAAGCCGAAGGCTTCCTCGGCGTGCTGGATCGGCCAGGTCTCGTGGAAGCCGTTGACAAAGGTGCCGTGCGAGTGCGAGTCGCGGCCCTCCTCGACGTTGCCGCGCAGGCCGATGTACCCGTTGCCGACCGAGAACAGCGTCTCGGTCGCGCCGAGGTCGTCGTTGTTGATGTGGCTCTCGACCAACGCCCACTCGTCGACGGGGTAGCGCGAGCGGTCCAGGAAGTCCATGACCTCCGGTGCGATGTGCGACGGGCCGGTCACGCCAACTCCTCCAGATCGTCGACCACGACATCGGCGCCGTGCTCGGTGAGGGCGTCGGCACCGACGCCGCGGTCCACGCCGATGACCAGACCGAAGTCTCCGGCCGCCCCGGCCTGCACGCCGGACAGCGCATCCTCGAACACGACCGCCCGCTCCTTGCTGACTCCGAGCTGCTGCGCCGCGTCCAGGAACGTGTCCGGGGCGGGCTTGCCGGCCAGGCCGCGCTCGGCGGCCTCCTTGCCGCTCACGATGACCGGGAAGTGCTCCCGCAGACCGGCCGCCTCGAGCACGGCTGCGGCGTTGCGCGAACTCGACACGATCGCCATCTTGGTGCCGCGCCGCTCGAGCGCATCGATCAGGGCCACGGAGCCCGGATAGGCCGTGACGCCCTCGGTCAGGAGGATCTGCTCGAAGTCGGCGTTCTTGCGGTTGCCAAGACCCGAGACGGTCTCGGCTGACTCGTCGTCGCTCGGGTCACCCTCGGGGAGCTCGATGTCGCGGCTCTCCAGAAATGACCGCACGCCGTCGTAGCGGGGCTTGCCGTCGACGAAGCGGTAGTAGTCGTCATCGGTGTACGGATCACTGATCCCCCGTCCGCGCAGGAAGTCACCGAACATCTGGGCCCAGGCGCGCATGTGCACCTCGGCCGTCGGCGTGATGACTCCGTCAAGGTCGAACAGGGCAGCGTCGTAGTCATTCCAATCCACTCGTCGAGGGTATGCCCGACCCGGGTCGCAGCGTTAAGCAAAGGCGGGGGTGAGGGCACGTGAACCTCATCACCCGTGGGCCACCGACTCTCTAGGGTGGGGGCATGACACGTGGAGCGGACAGCGAAGTCGGTCGGTTGCGGACAGTCATGCTGCACCGGCCGGGGCCCGAGCTCGGTCGGTTGACACCGCGCAACAACGACCAGTTGCTGTTCGACGGCATCCCGTGGCTCGGCCGCGCCCAGGAGGAGCACGACGCCTTCGCCCAGGCACTGCGCGACCGCGACGTCGAGGTGCTCTACCTCGTGGACCTACTGGTCGAGACACTCTCCGATCCGGAGGCCAGGGCCTCGATCATCGATGGCACCACCGCGAGCCTGCGGCTCGGCGACGGCCTCCGCGACCACCTGCGTCGAGTCATGACCGACCTGGCCCCGGACGTGCTGGCGCACACCCTGACGGCGGGCCTGCGCAATGACGAGGTCAAGAGCTTCCGCAGCATCGTCACGAGCTTGCTGCCCCGCGAGGACTTCCTCATCGAGCCGCTCCCCAACCTGTTGTTCACCCGCGACTCGTCGGTGTGGCTGCGCGGTCACGTCGCGGTCACGAGCCTCGCGATGCCGGCACGGGCCCGAGAGACCCAGCTCACCGGGCTGATCTACGAGCACCATCCCCGCTTCGCGGACGTGCCGCGGGTGCACGGCGCCCACCTCGAGCACGTCGAGGGTGGGGACGTCCTGCTGATGGCCCCGGGCACGATCGCGGTGGGAGTCGGTGAACGCACCACGCCGGCCGGCTTCGAGCGCTTCGCCCGGCAGTCACTCACCGATGGACTCGCGCACACCGTGCTCGCGGTGCCGATCGCGCAGGAGCGCGCCACGATGCACCTCGACACGATCGTGACGATGGTCGACGTCGACACCGTGGTGATGTACCCCAACATGGCCGACACCCTGCGCGCCCACGCCGTCACCCTCGAGGGCGACCAGCTCGTCGTCGCACCCGAGCGGTCGTTCTTCACCGCGGCTGCCGAGGCCATGGGCATCGAGACGTTGCACCAGATCGACACGGGCCTGGATCCCGTCACGGCCGAGCGGGAGCAGTGGGACGACGGGAACAACACGTTGGCGATTGGTCCGCGACTGGCGGTGGCGTACGAGCGCAACGTGCAGACCAACGCCCGGCTCGAGGAGCACGGCATCGAGGTCGTGGCAATCAGCGGTTCCGAGCTCGGCTCGGGCCGCGGCGGACCGCGCTGCATGTCGTGCCCGATGGAGCGCGACTGATCGTCGACCCGTCAGGTCAGATCGTGACCTGACGGCTGACGATCGAGTTGCGGGCCGAGCGCTCCTCAGTGGTCAAGGGGCTGTCGTCCGCCAGCGCCACATCGAGCCGGGAGCGGAACGCCCGCGCCGGCTCCTCCAGTGCTGCCGCGTCGACCTCGAACTCCCACACCGGCACCAGCCGGCCGTGTCCACGGAAGTGCCCGATCAGCTTGGTCCCGTCTCCCAGGGTGTCCTCACCACGCACTCGCAACCGGGCCAGTGCATCCAGCAACGGAGTCTCGTCCTCGGTCATGACCCAGCGCAGGAATCGCTGCGGACCCATCTCGGTCCAGTACGCCGACTCGACCGACTCCAGACGCACCGTCGGGGCGACCGTGTCATTGGCCTCGGCGAGCAGATCGGCGGTCTCGGGACGTTCCTCAGTGCCTTCAACCCAGTAGTCGAAGCCCTGGTGCACCTCGACCTCGAATCCGCTGGACGGGTCGATCAGGTCCTGCAGGCGGGGTCCCACACCGGGATCACCCATCGGCACGGGCTGGCCGGGCTCGAGCTCGAGCGCCGTCTCGACGACGTACGCAAGGTCGCGACTGATGTCGCCGAAGTTGTGGGCGACCTGCAGACCGACCCAGATCTCGCCGTCGGGGCGCACAATGCCGGCGCCGTTGCCCGGCAGCAACGAGCAGATCCGAACGGAGCGGCCTGACGCGAGCTGGATGACCGCGGTGGCGGAGGGGACGAACTCGCGCAGGGCGATCCAGTCGGCCTCGTGCGGGAGCCCTTCGAAGGTGCGTGCCACATAGGGCATGCGCTCCTTCTTGGCGGCCTTGTTCTTGATTCGCGACTTCTTGCCCATGACGGGGGAGTCTATGCCGAGCGGACCGGTCCGCTCAGTGGGGGCTGAGACCGAGCTCGGCGTTGACGCGGGTGCCCTTGGACATGTCGACCCACCAACGATCTGCAACCCGGTTGATGATCGACAGGCCGCGGCCGCTGAGTGAGTCCTCGTCGAAGTCGATCGGCTTGAGCGATGCGCCGACGCCCGCGTCGTAGACGCTCAGCTCGAGTAGCGTGCCGCTGATCGACCAGGAGATCTCGATCGTCCCGTCCGACGTCGGGACGCCGTGGCTGACCGCGTTGGCGATCATCTCGCTGATCACGATCAGGGCGTCGTCGACGACCTCGTCGGATGCTCGGTTGACGGTCAGGAAGGCGGCGAGTCGGGTGCGGGCGACCCCCCGGGTCGAGGCCACGAAGGGCAGACGGATCGTGTCATGAGCCTTCATGACAACCGCCGATCGATCGGGGATGAGGGTGCACGCCAGCCCACACGATGACGGCCAGCAACGCACATGTAGTCCAAAGTAACTACTCGGAGGGGTTCATTACTACTCCCTGCGCGAAAAAAGGACCCATTGGTGTCGCATCACACGCTGCGAGGGACCATGGTCAGATGACTGAGATCGGCATTCCGACCACTGACCTCTCCGGCGTACCGGAGGTGATCCCGTCCGAGCTGGCGGTGCTCGACGTACGTGAGGATCACGAGTGGGCAGCCGGGCATATCGCCGGCGCGACCCACATCCCGCTGGGCCAGCTACAGGCCCGCGTCGGTGAGCTCGATCCGTCGGCACGGACCGTCGTGGTTTGCCATCTGGGCGGCCGATCCGCCCGGGCGACCGAGTGGCTGCACGCCCAGGGTCACGACGTCGTCAACCTCGCGGGCGGGATGGAGGCCTGGGAGCAGGCCGGACGTCCCGTCGCCACCTAGGGCTTCCAGCCCGGCGGCAGCTCCCCGGGATAGTCAGGAGTGTCGGGGTGCAGGGTCGGCTCGGCTCGGACTACGGGCGGCGGCCACTGAGCAACGAGCCCGCCGGACAGAGCCTGGGGTCTGGGCCACACGCCACGTGGTGGCGGCAGTGGCTCGATGGGCGCCCGGGTACGCGCGATCCCCAGCCGATCGGCCAGCCGGCTCACGTAAAGCACCATCGTGATGCTCGTGACGACGGTCGGGATCAGCTCGAGCGGGCCACCGTTGTCGGAGAACCCGACGATCCCGAGCGCCTCCACGACCATCAGCACGACGTTGTTGGCGATGTGGGCGGCGATCGCTGCCTCCAGCCCACCCGTCCGGATCGTGAGGTACGCCGCGGTGAGCCCGAAGACGCCGACGTCGACCAGTCCCCACAGGCCGTAGGTGTGACCCACGGCGAACAACGGCACCGAGACGATCACCGGAATGGCGGCGAAACGGGTCCACGAGCCGACGAGCTGAAGGACGTAGCCCCGGAAGACGTACTCCTCGGCGGCCGCCTGGAAGGGCGTCAGCAGCAGGATCAGTGCGAGCACCAGGACCGCCGTGCCGTCGATCTGCGGTGCGCTGACCTGGCCGGGTGAGGTCGCCGCGGTGACCGCCAACGAGACACCCAGCGCCACGCCGTACACCGCGAACGCGACAGCCGCGACTCGTCCGAGCCACCGCCATCTCATGCGGCCCTCGACCGAGGTCAGGAATCCGATCGGCCGGGGTCCGGTGATCTGCACGGCAATCAGGACGACCGGCAGCAGGATCGCGATCGAGATCATCGAGACTGCGAACAAGCCCGGTGCGGTCAGGTCGAGCTCCGGCGACTCGGACCAGCGGTCGATCACGGTCTCGACATCGCGGCCGGAGGCATAGATCACGAAGGCCGCCGCGGCGAGCAGGCCAACGCCAGCCGCGAAATAGCCGGCGAGACCCAGAATGCCGGCGAGCGGCAGGCGCCACCATCGGTGGACCGGCGTCTCTCGAGCCAGTCGGTGGTAGCTCGTGGACATGGCCGAATCCTCACACCAGACGTACAACAGCGCCACCGGGATCAACCCGATGGCGCTGCGCGGATCGTGCGGGGTGTTACTTGGCCGCTGCCTTGAGGCGCGAGCCGACGCTCACCTTGACGCCGAAACCGGCGGGAATGTCGATCGTCTCGCCCGTCGACGGGTTGCGACCCGTGCGCGCGGCGCGTTCGACACGCTCGACGGACAGGATGCCGGGGATCGAGACCTTCTCGCCATTGCTGACGGAGTCGAGCAGGATCTCGCTGAAGGACGAGAGAACTGCGTCGGCCTCGGCCTTGCTGGTGCCGGCCTTCGAAGCGAGGGCAGCGACGAGGTCGTTGCGTGAGATAGCCACAAAAGCTCCTTGTGAGTGGTGGGGTGTGCCTGCACAGTCTATGAACCAACACCCAAATGATTTTTCCCCACCCCCCCCGGTCTGTGGGGAATTCGGCCTGCTATCAGAACCAGATCGAAGGGGGGTCAGCGTCGACCAGGGGGCCGATCGTGCGCAGGTAACGTTCGCGCGGCCACTCGGTGACGCCCAACGTCGCGAGGTGGTCGGTGCGCCACTGGGTGTCGATCAGCCCCGTGTCGCCCATGATCTCGGTCAGTGAGACCAGCGCAACCTTCGAGGCATCGGTCGCCCGGTGGAACATCGACTCACCGGCGAAGAGTCGGCCGATGCTCAGCCCGTACAGACCGCCCACCAGCGCGCCGTCGGAGTCGCGCGTCTCGACCGAGTGCGCCCAGCCGAGCCGGTGCATGCGCACGTACGCCTCGCGGATCGGCGAGTCGATCCATGCACCGGGCCGGGACGGGTCGGCACATGCATCGATGACCTCCTCGAACGACTCGTCAATCGTGACGTCGTAGCGTCGCCGCGACTTTGCCAGCGACCGGGTGATCCGCAACGCCGACGGCTCCAGGACGCCGCGGAGCATCGGCGACCACCACAGCAGCTCGCGGTCGTGCGGCATCGGGAAGGCGCCGCTGCGGTACGCAGCCAGGAGGGTCCCCGGCTCGAGGTCGGCGCCGGCGGCTACGCAGTCGTCGAGCGGCCACTCCGTGGGGTCGAAGACCCACGGCGAGACGGCCAACGCGTGCCGCGTCACGGCTCGACCAACCGGGACAGGTGGTCGATCGGGGCGTCGCCCCACTCGGCCCACTCCACCGCGGCGGCCTCCGCGAGACACGCCCACCACGTCATCGCCCGGTTGACCGGCTGGGTCAGCTCCGTGGCGACTCGCTGCGACTCCAGATCGGCCGGCTCGACATCCCACATCGCGCAATAGCCCTCTACGACGTCCTCCCACGAGACCGTGCCCCGCTCGATGATCCAGCCATGCGGGACGGTCAGCAGCTCCGCCGCATGCGCCCACTGACCGTCTCCGAAGTCGAAGATGCGCAGTGTGCCGGCACCGACTGCGAAGACGTTCCACGGATGGATGTCACCGTGCTGCCACGTCGACGGCAGGGACGAAGCGGTCAGCTCGTCGACCGCATCCACGATTTCGGGCCGAATCGCTCGCAGCCGGCGCTCCAGGTATGCATCGATCCGCGTCGGGTGCTCGTCCGGCAGGTCGACGAGGATGTCGACGATCCGGTCGAACCGGTCGACCACAGTGGCTGGTGAGCAGTCGGGCAGGCCCGCGGCCAGGAGCGCCTCGGAATGCCCGACAGCGATGCGTTGCACGGCAGCGGCCTCGCCGAGCACCACGCGCCAATCTTCGACGGTCGGCTCGTGCGACTCGCCCAGGGTCGTGCCGCGGTCGCGCGTCAGCATCCAGCCACGCTCGGGCTCGATGGCATACGGCTGGTCCACCGACGCGGGGGCCAGCCGGGCCAGCTCGGCGTGCACGAGCGGCTCGAACGCCAGCCCCGCGCAGTTGGCCTTGAACCACATCAAGCCCAGGTCGGTCGGAATCATGAGCTGCGTCGACCACGGCCGTACGCGTGGCTGCTGAATCGGTCCGGTGATCCGGTGTCCGTCTCGAGCCAGCTGCTGGTCGACCCAGGACTCGACCTCACGACGCCAGCCGAGCTCGACCACACACTCGGAGAAGGGGCGTCCCATAGCAACCAGACTAGGGCCAGACGGGGGCCCACTCCCAGCGCTTCGTGCGGGTTCCCACCTATGCTGGAGCGATGGGAGTCCGCCGTACTGCCGCCGTCACGGCGGGTGCCAAGCTCGCCCCGGCCATGGCATCGGGCTACGTCCGCACGGTCCTTGACCACGCGATCGACGGAATTGGCCCGCTCCGCTCGGCCGCCGCCTCGGGCGAGACCAAGCTCGTCGACCACGGCGGCGACGTCGAGCGGGCCATCCGCGGTATCGTGCGCCTGCACTCGAGCCTGGCCGGCGTCCAGGGCTTCGTGACCAACCTGGGTGGCGTTGCGGCCCTCGCCGTCTCGGTGCCGGCCAACGTCGTCGGCGTCACTGTCGTGCAGTGCCACCTGGTTGCCGGCATCGCCCACCTCCGCGGCTACGACCTCGAAGACCCGCGGGTCCGCAACGCGATCCTGGCCTGCATGCTCGGCGAGGATGCCGTGACCTCCCTGGTCGAGAAGCGCCGGTTGCCGTCCTCGCCGATGGCATTGGCGACCTCACCGGTGCATGACCCCGTGCTCGACGAGACCTTGTCGCGTGAGGTCACCTCCGAGCTCGTCGGACGCACCGCGGGGCGGCGGGCCATCACCCTGATCGGCCGCAGGGTCCCTCTCCTGGGTGGAGCCGTCGGGGCCTCCAGTGACGCGTACGCGACGTGGCAGATCGGCCAGTTTGCCGCCGAGGAGCTCCGCGACCGTAGGCTGGCCCGCTGACGGTTGGCCTGCGTGGTCAGCCCAGGGCGCGCACGACGGCGCTGGCCGGCTCCTTGCCGAGGACGCCGGACATCCACCGGCTGGTCTGCACGAGCGCGTCGAGGTCGACCCCGTGCTCGATGCCCAGGCCGGTCAACATCCAGACCAGGTCCTCGGTCGCCAAATTGCCAGTCGCGCTCTCGGCGTACGGGCAGCCGCCGAGCCCGCCGGCGGATGCGTCGAACGTCGTGATGCCGTGGCGCAGGGCGGCGTACGAGTTGGCGAGCGCCTGGCCGTAGGTGTCGTGGAAGTGCATCGCGAGCAGGTCCACATCGACCCCGGCCGCACCAAAGGCATCGATCAGCGCACCAACGTGAGCCGCCGTCGCGACACCGATCGTGTCGCCGATCGAGAGCTGGGTCGCGCCGAGGTCGAGCAGCCGTGTACCGGTGGCGACGACCTGCTCGATCGGCACGGCGCCTTCCCACGGATCGCCAAAACACATCGAGACATAGGCGCGGACGTCGACCCCGGCGGCCCGTGCGCGACCCACGACCGGCTCGAACATTGCGAACTGGGAGTCGAGCGTCGCGTTGAGGTTCTTCTGGGCGAAGGTCTCGGTCGCGCTGCCGAAGATCGCGATGTGGGGGCAACCCGCAGCCAGCGCACGGTCCAGGCCACGCTCATTGGGCACCAGCACCGGCAGCGGTGTCGGACCATCCAGCGGCAGGAGGGCCACGAGCTCGGCGGCGTCGGCCAGCTGCGGCACCCACTTGGGGTGCACGAAGCTCGTCACCTCGACGACCGGCAGCCCCGCGGCGACCAGGCGGGAGATGAACTCGGCCTTGTCGGCCAGCGGCACGACCGCGGACTCGTTCTGCAGGCCGTCCCGCGGGCCGACCTCGTAGATCGTGACCCGTTCGGGCAGGGCCTCGTCGCGCACGACCATCGGGATCATGACTGCTCCTTGGTGGCGGCGGGGTCCACCGTGAACAGCAGGTGCTTGATCGGCACCTGATCGCCGGCTGCTGCGCCGACGTGCGAGACGACGCCGTCGTACGGCGCCACCATCGACAGCTCCATCTTCATGGCCTCGACCACACCGAGCTGCTGTCCGAGCGTCACGATGTCGCCCGGCGACACGTCGACCCTCAGCACCGTGCCCGGCATGGGTGACACGAGGTCGGCGTCTGTCGCAGCGCCGCGCTGGTGCCCGCCGCGCATCGGGTCGGGGGCGTCCAGCCGCCAGGTCTGGCCCTGCCACGCGATCGTCAGACCGTCGGTGTCGGCGATCGCGAGCTCGGCTGCACCGGCCGGCTCGTCGTCGCCGATCAGGTGCTCCCAGCTGCGGTCCGCCTCGTCGACCAGCACGATCCGCACCGCGGCAGGATCGCCGCCGGAGCGCCAACCGTCGTGCACCGACAGGGGCGAGCTGCCGTCAGGCAGGGTCAGCCCGGCCCAGAGCAGGGCGGCGGCCCGGGCGGCCGGCTCCGAGAGGGTCGGCGTGGTCAGCAGGTCCGCGGCGGCGTCGCTGTCGAGCCAGGCGGTGTGGACCCGTCCGGCCGCGAACTCGTCGGCGGCGACCAGGCGGCGCGCGAAGCCCACATTGGTCGTCACGCCGAAGATGCCGGTGTCGTCGAGCGCGGCGATCATGCGCACGCGAGCGTCTTCACGGTCCGACCCGGTCACGATGATCTTGCCGAGCATCGGGTCGTATGCCGTGGAGACTTCCTGGTCGCCGAACAGGTCGGTCTCGACGCGGACGTCCTCGGGCCACGCGGCGGCCAGCACGTGCCCGGCCTGCGGGAGGAACCCGGAATAGGGGTCCTCGGCGTAGACCCGCACCTCCATCGCGTGCCCGGACGCAGTGATCTCGTCCTGGGCCAGCGGCAGGTCATGTCCCGCCGCGACCAGCAGCTGCCACTGCACCAGGTCAAGACCCGTGATCTGCTCGGTGACGGGGTGCTCGACCTGCAGTCGGGTGTTCATCTCCAAGAAGTACGCCCGCCCGTCGGCGACCAGGAACTCAACCGTCCCGGCGCCGGTGTAGCCGACCTCGCGGCACAGCGCGACGGACGAGTCGTGCAGCGTGCGGCGAAGCTCGTCGGTGAGCCCGTACGCGGGTGCCTCCTCGACGACCTTCTGGTGACGGCGCTGCACCGAGCAGTCGCGCTCGAACAGGTGGACGATGTGTCCGGCGTTGTCGCCGAAGACCTGGACCTCGACGTGCCGGCCGGCCTCGACGTACTTCTCGACCAGCAGGGTGTCGTCACCGAAGGCCGACGCCGCCTCGCGCCGTGCCGCATCGATCGCGGCCGCCAGGCCACCGGCCTCGCGCACGATCCGCATGCCCTTGCCACCGCCGCCGGCCGCGGCCTTGACCAGCACGGGGTAGGCGTCGGCCGGGACCGCCTCGGGGTCGAAGTGTGGAGTGACCGGCACACCGGCGCGCCCGGCAATCGTGCGGGCGCGGTCCTTGCGGCCCATCGCGTCCATGACGTCGGCGGTCGGGCCGATGAACACCAATCCCGCATCCACGACGGCGCGCGCGAACTCGGCCCGCTCGGACAAGAAGCCGTAGCCCGGGTGGATCGCCTCGGCACCGGAATCCTTCGCAGCGGCCAGGACCCGCTCGATCGAGAGATACGACTCGGTGGCCGGAGTCGGCCCGATGTGCACCGCATCGTCGGCAAGCCGCACGTAGGGCGCATCGGCATCGGCGTCGGAGTAGATCGCGATGCTACGCAGACCCGCCTCGCGGCAGGCCACGATGACGCGTCGGGCGATCTCGCCACGGTTGGCGATCAGGACACTCGAGAACGTCATGCGCTCACTCGGTTTCTCGCGGCGGGACCGCAGGCTCGGTTCGGAAGGTGACGGGTCAACGACGGCATGGCGGCCTACATCCGGAAGACGCCGAACTGCGGCGCCGGGGTCGGAGTGGCTGCGGCGATCTCGAGGCCCATGCCCAGCACCCGACGGGTGTCGATCGGGTCGATGATCCCGTCGTCCCACAATCGGGCACTGGAGTAGTAGGGCGAGCCCTGCACGTCGTACTGCTCACGGATCGGCGCGCGGAACGCCTCTTCGTCCTCGGCGGACCACTCGCCGCCCTTCGCCTCGATGCCGTCACGGCGGACGGTCGCCAGCACGGCAGAGGCCTGCTCCCCACCCATCACGGAGATGCGAGCATTGGGCCACATCCACAGGAACCGCGGGTCGTAGGCCCGGCCGCACATGCCGTAGTTGCCGGCGCCGAACGAGCCACCGATCACGACCGTGAACTTCGGGACGACCGAGGAAGCCACCGCCGTGACGAGCTTGGCCCCGTCCTTGGCGATGCCCTTGTTCTCGTACTCCTGGCCGACCATGAAGCCGGTGATGTTCTGCAGGAAC
This sequence comes from Aeromicrobium sp. A1-2, assembly GCF_003443875.1. Taxonomy (NCBI): domain Bacteria; kingdom Bacillati; phylum Actinomycetota; class Actinomycetes; order Propionibacteriales; family Nocardioidaceae; genus Aeromicrobium; species Aeromicrobium sp. A1-2. Next base: position 3,097,688 of record NZ_CP027482.1, read on the forward strand.
ACCAGCGGGACACCGCGCTGGTTGGCCAGCTCGATGAAGTGCGCGCCCTTGAGGGCCGACTCGCTGAACAGGATGCCGTTGTTGGCGATGATCGCGACCGGATAGCCCCAGATCCGCGCGAAGCCGCACACCAGGGTGTCGCCGTACAGCGGCTTGAACTCGTGCAGTCGGGAGTCGTCGACGATCCTGCGGATGACCTCACGGACGTCGTACGGCGTGCGGCCGTCGACCGGCACGATGTCGTAGAGCGTCTCGGGATCCTCGGCCGGCTCGACCGGCTCGTGCGGCGGAGCGGCGCTGGTCGGTCGCTCGAGGGTGCCGATGATCGATCGGACGATCTGCAGCGCGTGCTCGTCGTCGTCCGCGAGGTGGTCGACGACACCGGACAACCGGGCGTGCACGTCCCCTCCGCCGAGGTCCTCAGCGGTCACGATCTCACCGGTTGCGGCCTTGACCAGTGGCGGGCCGCCCAGGAAGATCGTGCCCTGCTCCTTGACGATGACCGACTCGTCGCTCATCGCCGGCACGTACGCGCCACCGGCGGTGCACGACCCCATGACGGCGGCGATCTGCGGGATCTGTTGCGCCGACATCTGGGCCTGGTTGTAGAAGATGCGGCCGAAGTGCTCCCGGTCGGGGAAGACCTCGTCCTGCATCGGCAGGAACGCGCCGCCGGAGTCGACCAGGTAGATGCACGGCAGGTTGTTCTCCTGCGCGATGGTCTGTGCGCGCAGGTGCTTCTTGACCGTCAGCGGGTAGTACGTGCCGCCCTTGACCGTCGCGTCGTTCGCGACGATCACGCAGTCGCGACCGCTGACCCGGCCGATGCCGGTCACGATGCCCGCGCTGGGCACCTCGCCGCCATACATCTCGTAGGCCGCGAGAGGCGCGATCTCGAGGAATGGCGAACCGGGATCGAGCAGGTGGTCGACGCGGTCACGGGGCAGCAGCTTTCCGCGACCCACGTGCCGCTGACGGGATGCCTCACCGCCACCGGCACGCACCGTGGCGAGGGTGTTCCGCAGCTCTTCGACGAGTTGACGCATGCTCGCAAGGTTAACAGTCGTTAACCTGTTTCCGCTACAGTGACCGGGTGAGCACGCCCCGTCGCCAGCAGATCCTCGACACCGCTGCGTCGCTGTTCGCCGAGCGAGGCTTCCACGGCGTCTCGGTGCATGACATCGGCAGTGCCTGCGGAATCTCCGGGCCGGCTCTCTACAAGCACTTCGCTGGCAAGGACGACATCCTCACCCAGTCGCTGACCGCGATCAGCGAGGAGCTGCTCGCTGAGGGGGTGGCCCGAGCCGCCGCTGCTCGCAGTCCCGAGGACGCGCTCGAGGAGCTGATCGCGTGGCACATCGACTTCGCGCTGGGACATCCGGCGCTGATCGTGATCCAGGAGCGCGAGTGGGCCAACCTCGATGCCGCGGGTCGCAAGCAGGTCCGCCTCCTGCAGCTGGCGTACGTCGACATCTGGGTCGACGTCGTGCTCCGGTTGCGCGACGATCTGGACGCCAGCGAGGCGCGGGCCGCCGTGCAGGCGACGTTCGGGCTGCTCAACTCGACGCCGCACAGCGCCCGGATCAGCGAGGCAGCGATGCGCTCCCGGCTGGCCTTGATGGCACGATCGGCGCTTCGGGCGTAGGTCCCGGGCGCGGACCGCGCGTCGCCCGGGTCGCTATCGCGACTCCGGCCAGCATGACCGCGCCGCCCACCACCTCGAGTGCCGTGGGCACCTCTGACTGCACGATCCACGCGGCCAGGATGCCGACGACCGGAACCAGCAGGACGTAGGGCACGACGGCGCTGGCCGGGTAGCGCGCGAGCAACGAGTTCCAGATGCCGTAGCCGATCACCGACGCGCCAATGGCCGTGTAGGCCGTGCTCGCGAGCGCGACCCCCGACAGGTGGGTCAGGGCACGGCCGACCTCGTCCGAGCCGTCGATCACCAGCGACAGCCCCAGCGCCGGGAGCGGCACGACCAGCGCCGACCACACGACCAACGAGAAGCCCGACGAGACACCGGCCTTGCGGGCGATGACGTTGCCGGTCGCCCACGACAGCGCGGCGCAGAGGATCACGAGCACCGGCACGACCGGTGCCGAGATGCCGTGGGCGACCACCACGAGCACCAGCCCCGCCGTGCCAAGAAACGCGCCCACGACCTGACGGCCCGTCGGCGGCTCTCTCAGGACGATCGCCGCGATCACGATCGTGAGGATGACCTGCGCCTGCAGAACCAGGGAGGCGAGCCCGGCCGGCATCCCGAGGTCGAGCGCAAGGTAGAGCAGGCTGAACTGACCCAGGCTCATGAAGGCGCCGATCGCGACGACGGTCCGCCACGGCGCTTGCGGAGGCCTGACGAAGAACACCAGGGGGAAGGCGACCAGCACGAACCGCATCGCCAGGAACAGCAGCGGTGGGACGTCGCTCAGCCCTTCGTCGATCACCACGAAGTTGGCGCCCCAGATCAACATCACGACGAGGGCCAGCAGGCCGTGCTTGGGGGACATGACTCCAGTGTGACTCGCCTGACGATCAAGTACCAGCGAGGGTTTCTGCACGAAAGACCGTACTGTTGCTTCATGATCGACCTAGGATCACTGCGTTCGCTCATCGCCGTACGAGATCACGGCAGCATCGTCGCAGCGGCGGCTGCGCTCGACTTCACGCCGTCGGCAGTGTCTCAACAGATCAAGAAACTCGAGCGAAAGAGCCACTCCCCGATGCTCGAGCGGGTCGGGCGCAGCGTGATCCTGACCGAACGGGGTCGGCTGCTGGCCGAGCGCGGCACTGTCCTGCTGGCCGACCTGGAGCAGGTCGAGAACATCGCCGTCGGTGGCGCGGAGGAGCTGCGCGGGACGTTCCGCATCGCCTCGTTCTCGACCGCCAACCGTGGCATCGTCGCGCCCTTGCTGGCCCGCCTGCGCACGACGGCGCCGGAGCTCGACATCACGGTCGTCGAGACCGATCCGCGAGAAGCTGTGACCCTGGTCGAGCGGGGCGGCACGGATCTTGCGCTGGTCCACGACTGGAACTCGTTGTCGCTGGAGATCCCGTCGACCGTGGAGTCACATCAGCTGCACGTCGATCACGCCGACGTCCTGCTCGCGTGGGACCACCGGCTGAGCCTCCAAGACCAGGTCACGCCGATGGATCTGATCGAGGAGCGCTGGATCACGACCCCGGCCGGCACAATCTGCCACGAGTGGCTGGTCCACATGTTTGCGATGCACGGCCACCGACCCGATGTGCGCTACTTCGACGGCTCGTACTCGACCCACGCCGCGATGGTCGAGCACGGCGTGGCGGTGGCGCTGGTGCCACGGCTGGGCCGCGAGCCGCTGTCCCCGCGGGTGCGAGCCATGACCGTCGTCGACCCGACCCCGCAACGCCGGGTCAGTTCGGTGTGGCGGGTCGCCAGCCGCGAGAACCCCGCCCGCCAGCACGTCCAGCACCAGCTCGAGGAGCTGTTCCCCCCGACGTCGTAGCTCCAGGTGCTCCCACCCCCAGCGACGGTTTACCAGGTTCTCCTGGTAAACCGCCACTCCTCTGGGCAGATTCACCCGGTGGACTGGCAGTTGGCCAGCAGGAGTGAGGTACGCCAGCGGTCAGGCGTCCTTGAGCGTCCGCCACGAGACGACTGCGGCGGCCACGGCGACGACGATCGCGGTCGCCGACGTCAGCTGCACGCCCAGCTCGAAAGCGGCATGGGCCGAGCGCACGAGTTCCTCCCCGACCATGTTCGGGTAGTTGCCGGCGTACTCAACAGTGCTGCCCAGCGTCTCGAACGAGGAGTCACCACCGCCCCACCGGGCGACAGCCGGAACGGTCAGGTGCGAGCGGTACGCCGAGGTCAGGATGCTCCCGAGGACTGCCGTCCCCAGCACGGCACCGACCTCGTACGCCGTCTCCGATATCGCCGATGCGGCGCCGGCCTTGTACGGCGGAACGCTCGACAGCATCAAGTCATTGGTCAAGGTCTCGGCGAGTCCGATGCCCAGGCCCATCACCGTGAAGGCGACCATGATCGTCCACGTCGTGGGGGTCCCGAGGAAGGCCGCGATCGCATAGCCCGAGGCCGACAGGCCAAAGCTGCCCGCCACCAGGACCCGCGCAGGGAAGATCCGGACCAGACGCACGGCGGCGAAGCCCGCGATGACGGTCACGACGAGACCAGGCAGCAGCACCGTCGCAGCGGCCATGGGGGACAGGCCGGCTACGAGCTGCAGGAACTGGGCCGCGAAGAACACGAATCCGGCGTAACCCATGAGACTCAACAGGTTGGCCACGATGGCTCCGCTGAAGATCCGGTCAGAGAACAGCGACATGTCCACCATGGGATCGACCAGTCGTTTCTGCCGTCGGACGAACAGCACACCACTGATGATCCCGGTCGAGAATCCGAGCAGTGCGAGATCGCTGAAGCCGTGCTCGGCGACCTGCTTGATGCCCACGACGAACGGCAGCATCGCGGTCATCGACAAGAAGATGCTGGGCAGATCGATGCGACCGGGCCGCGGATCGCGCGATTCAGGGAGTAGGAAGACAGCGGCGACCAGGAAGATGGCGATGATCGGCACGTTGATCAGGAACACCGAGCCCCACCAGAAGTGCTCGAGCAGCCAGCCGCCGACGACCGGCCCCAGGGCCGCGCCACCAGCGAAAGCAGAGGCCCACGTGGCAACGGCGAGCCGGCGGTCCTCGCGATGCGTGAAGATGTTGCGGATCAGCGACAGGGTCGATGGCATGAGGGTCGCCCCGAACACGCCGAGCAGCGCCCGCGAGGCGAACAGGGTCTCGGCGCTGGGGCTGTAGGCGGCGCAGACCGACGCGATGCCGAAGCCGACCGCGCCGATCAACAGGAGCTTGCGCCGCCCGACGCGGTCGCCGATGCTGCCCATCGCGATCAGCAGACCAGCCAGCATCAACGGATAGATGTCGACGAGCCACAACAGCTGCTCGCCGGTCGGGTGCAGCGCGGTGCTGACCTGGGGCAGGGCAAAGCTCAGCACCGTGTTGTCGATCGAGGTCAGCAGGACCGGCAGCATGAGGACGCCCAGCGCCAGCCAGTCGCGCAGTCCTGCGCGAGCCGAGTCAGTCGGTTCGGCGCGGTAGCGCGGGTCGATCGTGGTCATGGGCCCTCCTTCCGACGGACTCCGTGACTGTACCGTCCAGACGGTATAGACAACGAGTCGCGGCATGGTGATATTCCTCTCGGTAGGGTGGGCGCATGACGGCCGGGGAACGATCGACGAGAGATCGCCTGCTCGACGCCTTCGAGACCCTGCTGGTCACCGCCGGAAGTCGGGCGGCAACGCTCGATGCCGTCGCGGCAGAGGCCGAGGTCTCCAAGGGCGGACTGCTGTACCACTTCCACAGCAAGGACTCGCTGGTCGACGGCATGCTGGACCGCTTGCGCGAGCAGGGAGACGCCGATGTCGCCAAGATGCGCACCGCGAGGAAGGGGCCGGTCGAGTTCTACCTCGCCACCTCGGTCAACACCGGCAGCGACTTCGACCGTGCGCTCATCGCGGCCGGACGTATCGCGCAGGAGAGCGACTCCCGGGCGTCCGCGGCACTCGCTGACCTCCGCGAGGGATGGTTTCGGGTGCTCCGTGAGCATCTGGGTGACGAGTCGCTCGCGCGGACGATCCAGCTGATCGGCGATGGTCTGTACTTCGACGACACAACCGGACTGACCGAGAAGAATGCCCTCAAGCACGTGCGGGACGTGCTTCGGCGGCTCGAGGTCCTCTGACCCGCCAGGCAGCAGTCGCGGCTCTGGTCCTCGGCGTATCGCTGTTCTAGCCTGACGGCATGTGCCGCAACATCCGTACTCTTCACAATTTCGAGCCCGCAGCGACCCACGACGAGGTCTACGCCGCCGCCCTGCAGTACGTACGCAAGGTCAGCGGATCGGCCAAGCCGTCCAAGGCCAACGAGGAGGCGTTCAACCGAGCCGTCGCCGAGATCGCCCACATCACAGGGCATCTCCTCGAAGACCTGGTCACCACCGCCCCGCCCAAGGATCGCGAGGTCGAGGCCGCCAAGGCCCGGGCTCGCTCGGCCGAGCGATTCGCCTGACCCGTCACAGCGTCCTCGGCGCCAGTCACCGCTGGGCCTGACGTTTCTGCAGACACGGACGGCGTGTCGCTGCAGGAACGTCAGGCCCAGCGGGAAGGTGAGGTCAGGCCTTGCGGAGCTTGAGGAAGATGCTCGGGCCGAAGTTGTTCTTGGCCAATCGGCTCTGGGTCGCGCGCTCCACCGCGAGCATCGCGCGGGTCGGCAGCGCCCGCTTGAGCTTCTGGCTCCGCAGGTTGGACACCGACAGCTTGCTGTCGAGCGTCAGTCCCGCGGTCTGGAGCTGACCCAGCACGGTGTCGATGTTGTGGTTGACGAACGCGATCGCGTCGGGCTCGTCGGCCTTGACCGTACGGATGCTGACCGGCTCGGTCGGCAGCGGAGTGCCCTGCTTCTTGTGCCGGCGACGATTCTTGAAGTGGCCGTAGTTGGCGACCTCGATGATCGCCGTGCCACCGGGCGCCAGCACCCGGGCGATCTCGGCGAACTCGGCCGTCGGATCGGGCAGGTGGTGCATGACCCGGATCATCGTGATCAGGTCGAGCTCACCGTCGGCGAACTTCAGGTCGTCAGCCTGCATCTGCACCTGGGCGATGTCGGTGCCCTCAAGCACCTTCTTGGCCGCCTCGAGCTGTGATGCGGCCGGCTCGGCGAGCGTGACCTTGTCGGAAAACGTCCGCAGCAGGATGCACAGACGGCCGAAACCGCCACCGATGTCGGCGGCGTTGCCGAAGTGGTCGCCCTTCAGGAGACGCCGGATCGCCATGTGCTCGGCGGCGTTCTCATAATCGCGGTTGTCCCAGTACTTCGTGTAGTCGTAGCCACGCTCGTACTGGTTGGCGACCTTCTTGGAAGGCTTGTCGTCAGTCACGCCGAACACACTAACAACCCAACGCGTACGGCCCGAATCGTCGACCGGGGCGACTATGGCCCGTACGTCCGCGGGCCGAAGACCGGGGACTCCTTGGCCATACCGGCCTTGCGCGCGATCGCGGTGTTCTTCGCCTTGAACATCGCCGCCTGCAACCGGCGCTCGAGCCGGTACGACTTGCGGACGCTCTGGTGCCGGTTGGCGTACAGCAGGCGCTTGGTCGCCGCGACCGAGTCCGGCGAGCGCTCGAGAATCTGATCGACGAAGCCCAAGGCCGCCTTGAGCGGATCGTCGCTGACCTCGGTGGCCAGGCCCAGCTCGACCGCTCGGGCACCCGTGATCGACTCGCCGGTCATCGACAGTCGCATGACGACATCGGCCGGGAGCAGTTCACCGAACGGGACGGTGCCGGCCATGTCCGGCACGAGTCCCCACTTCGCCTCGAGGATCGACCAGGTCGCGTCCGGCGTCGTGAAGCGCAGGTCTGCGCCGGCCGCGAGCTGGACGCCCGCGCCGTAGCAGTGGCCGTGGATCACCGCGACGACCGGCACCGGGAGGTCGCGCCAGATTGCGGTGACCTTCTGGAACCGGTTGACCGTGCGCGGTCCGGCGAAGAAGAACTTGGCGACCCGACGCTTGTCCTTGAAGGCTGCGCCGAAGTCGAGGCCGGCGCAGAACGACCGCCCGTGGCCCTGCAGCACGACGGCGCGGATGTCCCGGTTGCTTCGGAGCGACTCGGCGGCGGCGATCAGCTCGTCGATCAGCTCCAGGTCGACGCCGTTGAGCTTGTCCGGCCGGTTGAGCGTGACGTACGCAATCGGGCCGTCGATATCGGTCAGCACGCGTGGTTCGGTCATGCCTGGATCGTATCCGGAGGGCGTTCGCACCCCACGCACTCCCTGTTGCGACATAACTTCGTTACGTGGCCGCGCGTTGATCAGTCCATGCGTCGTCCCTTGCTGGCCACGATCGGCCTGATCCTGCTGACCCCCGTCATCGTCTCGTCGGTCGCGCGGGCTCCCGCCGACGCCGCGACACCGCCCGGCCCGCGCACCGTGATGTACGTCGGCAACAACTGGGACGGCACGGCCGATGTCATCGATGCCACGACCTACAAGCGGCTCAAGCGGATCGACGTGGCTCCCGATCGGGCGGCGCGCATCGCCGAGATCCAGGCGAATCCGGTCAAGCTGGCGTACTACCTGGCGATCGGACAGCTCGTCGGCGAAGGTCACGACCAGCTCGTGGACGACATGTTCAGTACTCCCGACGGGACGCTCCTGGCGGTGTCGCGCCCCAGCCTGGCCGATGTCGTCGGAATCAGCCTGGCGAGCGGCAAGATCGTGTGGCGGTTCCCGATGGAGGGCTACCGCACCGACCACATGGGCGTCTCCCCGGACGGCAAGCGCCTGTTGGTCTCGGACTCGACGGCCAACAAGGTGCATGAGCTCGAGCTGCGGACGGGCCGCAAGCTGCGCGAGTTCGCCTCCGGCGACACTCCCCACGAGAGCAACTACACCCAGAACGGCGACCGGATCTTCCACGCCAGCATCGGCCGGGTGTACGTCCCGGGCCAGCTCGGGCTGCTGGGCCAGGCGGCCTCGGTCGTCAAGGGCAAACAGGTCTTCCAGATCGTCGACAACAAGACTTTCCAGATCACCAAGCAGTGGGACATCGGCCAGAAGCTCGACGAGGCGGGCTACCCCGGCATGAGCTCGGCCGTCCGACCCATGGCCGTGGCCCCCGACGAGCGGTTCGTCTACCTCCAGGTGTCGTTCTTCCACGGCTTCGTCGAGTTCGACACCGCCGGCGCCGGCAAGGTCACGCGCGTCGCGCTCCTGCCGCAGAGTGAGGCCGCCAAGAAAACGCCGAAGGTCCAGTATGTGCTCAACTCGGCGCACCACGGGATCGCGATGAACTCGGCCGGCACCTCGCTGTGCGTGGCCGGCACGATGTCGGACTACGCCGCGATCGTCAGCCGTGAGTCGTTCCGCCACACGATTCTCGATGTCGGTCCCAAGCCGTACTGGGCCACCACCGGACCGACCGGCAAGACCTGCTGGATGTCGACCAGCGGCAACGACCAGGTCGCGGTGATCGACTACGCCACCAAGAAGATCGTCAAGCGCATTCCCGTGGGCGATCACCCGCAGCGCATCCGCGAGGGTCGTGTCGCCGCCAACGTGCTGAACTCCTGGATGTGAGGTAAGCAGGTTTAGATCGTTCACCATGGGGCACTCACGCACCATGGTGAACGTCAAGAGACTCCCCGTACCGCTCATCGAGACCTACGAGTGGCAGTACCAGGGTGCGTGCATGGGTGCCGACAGCGAAGTCTTCTTCTCGCCGGAAGCCGAGCGAGGCGCCAAGCGCGCCCGTCGTGAGGAGAACGCCAAGCAGGTCTGCTTCACGTGCCCCGTGATCGACCGTTGCCGCGAGCACGCCCTGTCGGTGCAGGAGCCCTACGGAGTCTGGGGTGGCCTGAGCGAGGGTGAACGCGCCGCGATGAGCCGCAACATCGCCAGTTGACCCCCGAGCGGACGCGTCGCCTCGGGGGAGTGGCGTCCGCGCGGCCCCACACCAAGGAGTGACATGACCAGACTGACCGAGCCCCGCAAGCCCAGCACCTCAGCGAAGATCCTCTACCGCCCCGTGGGCGTCGTCAGCTCGATCATCGGCGGGCTGATCGCCTCGCTGCTGTTCAAACAGATCTGGAAACGAGTCAGCGCCGGCGCCGGCGCCGACCCGCCCGGCGCGCTCCAGTCGGAGTACGGCTTCAGGGAGATCCTGCTCGCAGCGGTGCTGCAAGGGGCCATCTACTCTGCTGTGAAAACTGTCATCCAGCGTCAGGGCGCCAAGGGATTCCAGCGCGTCACCGGGGAGTGGCCCGGCTCCTGAGCCCGGCTGGGCTGTCCTGGGTCCGGCCGCGGGTCACACCGGCTCGGCGGAGTCTCGCAGCGCGGCGAGCAGCCCTTCCTGACCGGCCCACATCGTGGCCAGGATCCGCCGCCCGTAGAGCAACAGCTGCGCCACGTCGGGCGTCGCGAGCGTGTAGAGGACCGTTGCGCCCTCCCGGGACGAGCTGACCAATCCAGCCCGTCGAAGCACCGCGAGCTGTTGCGAGAGGTTGGACGACTCGACCTCGATGTCCGCCAGCAGCTCGTGCACGGGCCGCGGGCCCTCCTGGAGCAGCTCGAGGACGCGGATCCTCACCGGGTGTCCCAGCGTCCGAAACAGCTCGGCCTTGGCCTGGTAGAGCGGCACGCTGGTGGTCATGGGGCCTCGTTCCGCAGTGTGGGACATCTCATTTTGTAGATTACATCACTTGAAGAACTCTTCAACTGCGATACCTTTCGGTGAGATACGCGCCACCCGTGAGTGCGTTCTGCAAGGTGAGAGGGCATGATCGAGCGATGGCCGACGTTGACGCAGCACTGGACGAAGCAGGACTCAAGAACCCCCGAGTACGTGAATACGTTCACCACTGGGCCGAGCTGACCGGAGCAGACCGGGTCGAGGTGATCAGCGCCTCCGACGACGCGCGACTCATCGCCGAGGCCCTCGAGGCCGGCGAGCTCGAGCCGGCTGGCGAGGGTCTCTACTACTCGCGCAGCTATGTGAAGGACACCGCGCGCTCCGAGGAGCGCACGATCGTGGCGACGAACACCCCCGAGGACAAGGGCATCTACAACAACTGGCGGCCCGCCTCGGAGATGCGCCCGATGCTCGAGGACCGCATGCGCGGAGCCCTGCAGGGCAAGACCATGTACGTCATCCCCTACCTCATGGCACCTCCCGGCAACGTGCTCGCTCCGTGGGCCACTGGCGTGCAGGTGACCGACGCCCGCACCGTGGTCCTGCACATGATCCGGATGTCACGCGTCGGCGTCGACTTCGTCGAGGGTCTGGAGGACCCCGATCAGTTCGTGCGCGCCGTCCACGTGACCGGCGACCTGGAGAACCTCGGTCAGGGCACGCCCGACGACCAGCGCTACTTCGTGACGGTCGCCGACGAGCGCACGATCCTGCACTTCGGATCGTCGTACGGCGGAAACGCCCTGCTCGGCAAGATCGCCCACGGTCTGCGCCAGGCGGCGTACGACGGCTGGGCCTCGCGCAAGTTCCTCGCCGAGCAGTACATGCTGATCGGCATCCACGACAAGCAGACCGGCAAGACGCACCACATCTGCGGTGGCTTCCCGAGCGCCTCGGGCAAGACCAACCTCGCGATGATGCTGGCCCCCGATGTGCTGGGCGAGCGCTACCACGTGTCGTTCTACGGCGATGACATCGCGTGGCTGTGGGTCGACGAGGCCAGCGGCAAGCTCTACGGCATGAACCCGGAGTACGGCGTCTTCGGTGTCGCAAAGGACACCAACGAGGGCACCAACCCGACCGCGCTGGCGTCCGTCGCCGAGGGCACCGACGCGATCTTCACCAACATCGCGTACAACCCCGCGACCCACGAGGTCTGGTGGGAGGGCCGCACGCCCGCGCCGCCGGCCGATCCGTCCGGTTGGCTCGACTGGAAGGGCCTCCCGATCACCGATCGCCAGGCGGGCGACGACAGCCCGTGGGCGCACCCCAACAGCCGGTTCACGACGACGCTGGACAACGTCCCGAACATCGCGCCGGACTACAACGCCTCGACCGGCGTCCCGATCGACGCGATCATCTTCGGTGGCCGCACCCGCGACCGCGAGCCGCTCATCCGCGCCATCACGGACCTGGCCGAGGGCGTCTACGACGGCCTGACGCTGGGTGCCGAGGCCACCTCGGCGGCCGAGGGCGTCGAGGGTCAGCTCCGGTATGACCCGATGTCCAACCGTCCGTTCATGGCGTACGGCGAGGGCGATTACGCCGAGCACTACCTCAGGATCGTCGGAGCGGCCAAGGACCTGCCGATCTTCGCGCACGTCAACTGGTTCCAGCGCGATCCCGAGGACGGTCACTTCCTGTGGCCCGGCTACCGCGACAACCTGCGTCCGCTCCTGTGGCTCCTGCAGCTCAAGAACGGCGAGGTCACGGGTCGGCAGACTCCGGTCGGCATCATCCCGACCGCCGAGGAGCTCAACCTTGACGGTGTCGACATCACGGCGAAGGACCTCGAAACAGTCCTCTCGATCGACAACGCGCGCTGGCGCCAGGAGATGGGCTTCCGCGAGGAGCACCTGAAGCAGTTCAGGAACCTGCCCGAGGAGATCTGGGTCGCGCACCGTCGCGTCGCCGCAGCCCTCGACGCCGAGGCGTAGCCAGTACGAACCACAGGAGCTCCCGGCCAGACAACCTGGCCGGGAGCTTCTGCGTGGTGCCGGGCGCTCGGATCGTGGGACCTTGGCCCCTGCCCTCGCTGAGCACGAGGTCCTAGGATTGATCGGGTACCCGGCACCGCCGATGTCCGTAGCCCCGAAGGAGCCACCGAATGTCGCGCGTCACCAGCCCGGTCCTGACGTCCAAGATCATGACCGCGGATGCGGCCGCCTCGTTCATCCACCCGGGCGACAATGTCGGCTTCAGTGGATTCACCGGAGCTGGCTACCCCAAGGCCCTGCCGGAGGCCCTGGCCTCGCGCATGGAACAAGCGCACCGGGGTGGCGAGGATTTCCGCATCAGCCTGTGGACCGGCGCATCCACAGCGCCAGATGCCGACGGCCTCCTCGCACGAGCCCACGGCATCTCGTCCCGACTGCCGTACAACTCCGATCCCACCCTGCGCGGCCTGATCAACGCCGGCGAGGTCGCCTACATCGACGAGCACCTCAGCCAGTCCGCCCAACGGATGTGGTTCGGCTTCTACGGACGTCTCGACGTCGCGGTCGTCGAGGTCACTGCGGTGATGCCCGACGGCCTTCTTGTCCCCAGCACGTCGGTCGGCAACAACAAGACGTGGCTCGACCAGGCCGAACGGGTCATCCTCGAGGTCAACGAGTGGCAACCGCGCGCGCTCGAGGGATTTCACGACATCTACTACGGGACCGCGCTGCCACCGCACCGGCGGCCCATCCAGCTCACCGAGCCCTTGCAGCGCATCGGGGAGCCCTACTTGCGAGTCGACCCGGCGAAGGTCGTCGCGGTCGTGCAGACCAACAGCCCGGACCGCAACTCGGACTTCAGCGAGCCGGACGCGGTCTCCCGGGCCATCGCGGGGCACGTGCTCGACTTCCTCCGGCACGAGGTCGCGGCGGATCGCATGCCGGCGAGCCTGCTGCCGCTGCAGTCCGGGGTCGGGAACGTCGCGAATGCCGTGCTGGCCGGTCTCGACGGCAGCGAGTTCACCGGTCTGACTGCCTTCACAGAAGTCATCCAGGACAGCATGCTCGATCTCCTGGACAGCGGCACCCTGAAGGCCGCATCGGCAACATCGTTCGGTCTGTCCGACCGGGGTGCTCGCCGATTCATGCAGGACATCGACTCCTACAAGGGCAAGATCGTCCTGCGTAGCGAGGAGATCTCCAACCATCCCGAGCTGATCAGACGACTCGGGGTCATCGCGATGAACGGCATGATCGAGGCCGACATCTACGGCAACGTCAACTCCACACACGTCATGGGAAGCGCCATCATGAACGGCGTCGGCGGCAGTGGTGACTTCACCCGCAACGCGTTCCTGAACTTCTTCCTCAGCCCCTCCACGGCCAAGGGTGGTGCGATCTCGACGATCGTGCCGATGGTCAGCCACGTCGACCACACCGAGCACGATGTGCATGTCATCGTCACCGAGCACGGCCTGGCGGACCTGCGTGGGCTGTCGCCCCGAGCGCGTTCTGCCGTGGTCATCGACCGATGCGTCGACCCTCGGTTTCGCGACCGGCTCCACGACTACTGCGAGCGCGCGTGGTCCGAGCGACCCAGCCATCGGCACACACCACACCTGCTCGACGAGGCCCTCAGCTGGCACCAGCGTTACCTCGACACCGGCGCGATGTGACGGTGCGGCCTCAGCTGACGCCGGGGTTCTGGTGCGCGATCGCCGACTCATGTCGCGCTGCCGTGGCGGCACGCGCCTCGGGGGTCCGGCAGGTGCTCATGTGCACCGACACGTCGTCGTGCTGGCCGACGAGCTCGGCCTCGAAGCCGGCGTAGCGAAACACCTCGAGCATCGCGTGATTGACCGCGAGGACGTCAGCCACGAAGGTCGTGACGCCCCGGGCCCACGCGTCCTCGGCGGCCCGCTCCAGCAGCAGGGTGGCGACACCGAGTCCGTGCGCCCCGTCCGCGACGAGGAAAGCCACTTCTGCGCGATCGTCCCCCTCCGGTTCGACATCGGCTATTCCGAGCAGCCGACCGTCCCGCTCCACGACGTACGTGATGGTGCCGGTGCCTGCGGTGAACAGGTGCCTGACGTGGTGCTCGACGACGGTCCTGCCCAGCGTGAAGAAGCGGGTGTAGAGGTCCTCGACGGCTACACCAGCGAACAGATCCTCGACCGCCGGGCGGTCCGACGGACGGAGCTCGCGGACGATCGCTACGGTCCCGTCGGCGAGCACGACGGGGTCCGTCACGGTCTCGGACGTCGGCGGGGTGCGCTTGTCGGGGGTGGCCACACCATCAGTCTCGCGACAATGCGCGCCCGAGAGGATGGGCGACGGTCTGGACTGTTGAGGACCTCAGTCCCTGTCCGAGCTCACGCCAGGACCTCATGGCTCAGGAGCCGGCCCGATCCCGGCCCGGGTAGCTCGGCCACCAGAAGCGCTCCCCGATCACCGTGGCGAGGGCCGGCACCGCACCGCACTCGAGGTGGGCCAGTCGATGTTCGGGCTCCTCGCCCGGCACATGCGCAAGGTGCTCAACGACTGGGACGATGCTGACCTGGCCCGCGCCGCCGAGGCGGGGTGGTGACTTCCCGTCAGGTCGGGGCTCCGGATCCTCCCGAACACACCGGCCGGAGACAAGAGCAGGGCCTCGACAACCTTCGTCGAGGCCCTGCTCTTTTTCCTGTGCGCGAGGGGGGATTTGAACCCCCACGCCCTTGCGGACACTGGCACCTGAAGCCAGCGCGTCTACCATTCCGCCACTCGCGCGTGGTCCCTGCACGATTGCTCAGGGACCGGCTAATGAGTCTAACAGGCCCGGAACCGGCCATTTCCGCGCGCCTGTCCTTGATGGAGATGCGGCAGCCGCGGTGACTCCGGATACGATCGCAGGGTACGGACGCGACAACAGAAGGGTGGAGGCCGATGGCGGGTGTGCTGCAGCGATTCGAACAACGCCTCGAGGGCGCCGTTTCTGGCGCGTTCGCCCGGGCGTTCCGCAGTGCCGTGCAACCCGTGGAGATTGCCGCCGCCCTGCAGCGCGAGGTCGACAACTCCGCTCACATCCTGTCGCGCGAGCGGATGCTGGTGCCGAACGTCTTTACCGTCGAGCTGTCGCCGCCGGACTTCGAGCGGCTCAACCCCTTCAGCACCACCCTGGCCGACGAGTTGTCGACGCTGGTCAACGAGCATGTCGTCGAGCAGCGCTACACGATGACCGGGCCGCTCGAGATCTCGTTCACGAACGCCCCCGAGCTCAGCACCGGCCGGTTCCGGGTACGCAGCAGGACAAACTCCTCAGTCACCCCGGTGGCCGGACAGCGGATGACAGAGACCGCGATCCGCGGCTCGAACGTGCTGATCGAGGTCAACGGGATGAAGCACCCGTTGAGCCCGCCCGGTGTCGTGATCGGCCGGGGCAATGAGGCCGACCTGAAGATCGACGACCCCGGCATCTCCCGGCGACACTGCCAGATCAAGATCCACCAGAGCGGCACCGAGACCACCGTGACGGTCGTGGACCTCGACTCGACCAATGGCGTGGTCCTCAACGGGCACCGGGTCAAGACCGGCGTCGTGGTCGACGGGTCAGAGATCCGGCTCGGCAACACCGTCATCGTGATCCGCATGACGGAGGTCGAGGCATAGATGTCCGAACTGACCCTGACCCTGATCAAGCTTGGCTTCCTCGCCGTGCTGTGGCTTTTCGTACTCTCCGCGGTGTCGGTCATCCGTTCCGACATCTTCGGCACGAAGGCGCCCGCATCGCCGCGCCAGGCCAAGCAGAAGGCGCCGGCGAAGTCCAAGAGCCGCAGGGCACCGCGTGGCGTGCCGACCCGGCTCCAGGTCGTCTCCGGTCCCAACGCCGGCCAGAGCGTGCCGTTGGGCGACACCCCGATCCTGCTGGGCCGCGGCACCGATGCCGCGATCAGGCTCGACGACGACTACGTGTCGACCCGACACGCCCGCTTTGCCACCAACGGCGAGCAGTGGTTCGTGGAGGACCTCGGCTCGACCAACGGCACCTACCTCGGCAGCCAGCGCATCACCTCACCCATCCCGATCGGCCTCGGCATCGCCGTCCGGCTGGGCAAGACCATCGTCGAGCTGCAGAAGTAGTCCATGACCGCCCTGACGTATCGCTATGTCGCGCTGACCGACACCGGTCTGCGCCGAACCGACAACGAGGACTCCGGCTACGCCAGCGACCGCCTGCTGGTCATCGCGGACGGCATGGGCGGAGCCGCAGCCGGCGAGCTCGCATCGTCCGAGACCATGCACGTCATCCGCCAACTCGACCGAGCCGACCCCGACGTCGATGCGTTGACCTCCCTCGAGCACGCCGTCGACGAAGCCAATGAGCGACTCGCCTCGCTCATCACGGCCGACCCCGCGGTGGAGGGCATGGGCACGACGCTCGACGCCCTGTTCTGGGACGGCGAGAAGTTCGCGTTCGCCCACATCGGCGATTCACGGGTCTACCGTCTGCGCGGCCAGGACCTCACCCAGATCAGCAAGGACCACACCTTCGTCCAGAGCCTGATCGACGAGGGCCGAATCTCCCCCGCCGAGGCGCGGGTCCACCCGCACCGATCGCTGATCCTGCGGGCCATGCTGGGCCGCGACGACAACGCAGCAGACCTGAGCTGGCTGCAGCCCAGGCTCGGCGACCGCTACCTGCTGTGCAGCGATGGTCTGACCGACATGGTCACCGACGAAGTGATCCGTCACGCGCTGGGCTCCGAGACGATCGACATGGCGGCGACCGAGCTCGTCCGACTCGCACTCGAGGGCGGTGGCTTCGACAACGTCACGGTCGTGATCGCCGAGTTCGTCGAGAAGGGCACCGAGCCGGACGAGCACCTTTCGTCGGCCGACGGACAGCCCCAGCTGGTCGGCGCCGCGGCGAGCCAGGAGCGGCCGCGCACCGGCGATGCCAGCAGCGGGACCGACAGCGGTCGGCGCAAGGCGTCGGCTCTCGACCCCGAAGAGCTGCGCTATGCGCCGCGACCCCCGAGCCGCCTGCGCTGGCTCCGCTGGCTCGCAGTGCTCGTCGTCATCATGGCAATCGTCGGCACAGCCGGGGCCTACGCCTACGACTGGTCGCAGAAGCAGTACTTTGTCGCGGCCGATGGCGGCAAGGTGGCGATCTTCCGCGGGGTCCAGGCAGACATTCCCGGCATCACGCTGCAGCACGTCGAGCAGGTGACCGACGTCGAGCTGGCCTCGCTGCCTGAGTTCCGTCGCCAGCAGGTCGAGGCGGGCATCGAGGCTTCCAGCAAGGCCGATGCGCAGAAGACCGTCGCGGAGCTCGACCAGTTCGCCGTCGATCCGACCCCCACACCCACACCCAGCAAGACCCCTACCAAGAAGCCCACACCGACCAAGTCCACGACCGCGGCAGCGACGAGCACGATATGGCTTCGGTGACCACACCCGCGTGGGTCCCTCGCAAACGGCGAGGGGCCGAATTTGCGTTGACCGTGCTCGCGGTCTTCATCGGCATCGCGGCGTACGCCTCGGTGGGCCTCGGCGTCGAGGGCACCATCCCGGCTGACACCTACAAGCTCGGTGCCGCGCTGATCGTCGTCGCGATTGCGACGCACCTCATCGTGCGACGGGTCGCGCCGTACGCCGATCCCGTGCTGCTGCCCCTGGTCATCGCGCTCAACGGTCTGGGCCTCGCGATGATCTACCGGCTCGACCTCGGCCGCCAGCAGATCAACCCCGACCGTGCCGCCTTCGCCAACTCCCAGCTGGTCTGGACCGCACTCGGCGTCGTGGCGTTCGCCGGCATCCTGATCCTGGTGCGCGACCACCGCCGGCTGCAGTCACTGACGTACACCTTCGGCTTCGCGGCGATCGCGCTGCTGATCCTGCCGCTGCTCCCGCACTTCGGCCGCACGATCAACGGCGCCCGCATCTGGGTCAACTTCGGTCCCTTCAGCTTCCAGCCCGGCGAAGCGGCCAAGGTCTGTCTGGCGATCTTCTTCGCGGGCTACCTCGTGGTCAAGCGCGATGCCCTGGCGCTGGCCGGACGCCGCGTCCTGGGAATCGACCTGCCTCGGGGCCGCGATCTCGGCCCGATCCTCGCGGGTTGGCTGATCAGCGTCGGCATCCTGGTCTTCCAACGCGACCTCGGATCGTCCCTTTTGTTCTTCGGCCTGTTCGTCGTGATGCTCTACGTTGCGACCGAACGGCCCGGCTGGCTGATCGTTGGCGCGGGCCTGTTCGGCATCGGTGCGTATTTCGGCTATCTCGCCTTCGGCCACGTCCGGGTCCGCTTCGACGCCTGGCTCGACCCGTTCAGTGACCCTGACGCCAACGGACAGATCATCAACGGTTTGTTCGGGCTGGCGCACGGCGGTGTGCTGGGCAAGGGCCTGGGCCAGGGCAGCCCACAGCTGACGCCGTTCTCGTTCTCGGACTTCATCGCCGTATCGATGGGCGAGGAGCTCGGGCTGACCGGCCTGATGGCGATCCTGCTGATCTACGGGCTCATCGCCGAGCGGGGCCTGCGGATCGCTCTCACCTGTCGTGACGCCTTCGGCAAGCTGCTCGCTGCCGGTCTGGCGTTCTCGTTCGCGCTGCAGGTCTTCGTCGTGGTCGGCGGCGTCACGCGACTCATCCCGCTGACCGGTCTGACGACGCCGTTCATGGCGCAAGGCGGATCCTCGGTCGTCATGAACTGGGCCATCATCGGGCTGCTGCTGCGCATCAGCGACCAGACCCGGCGACCCGCACCCGAGATCTCCTCGTTCGAGAGCGACGAGGAGACCCAGGTCGTGAAGCTGTCATGAATCGTCCGATCCGCAACATCGCCGTCGCCTGCCTCGTGCTGTTCGTCGCGCTCCTGCTCAACATCAACTACGTGCAGTTCGTCCAGGCCGACAGCCTCAACGCCAAGAACGGCAACAAGCGAGTCATCAACGAGGAGTTCTCCCGCGATCGCGGCGCCATCCTGGTCGACGGCAAGCCCGTGGCCGAGAGCGTCAAGGCGTCCGACGAGTTCAAGTACCAGCGGCGCTACCCCGAAGATGGGCTGTACGCCCCGCTCACGGGCTACTTCTCGTACATCTTCGGTCGAGGCGGCCTGGAGAACTCCCAGAACCGGGTGCTGTCCGGCAGCGACAACCGCTTATTCGTCAATCGGGTCGTCGATCTGGTCTCCAACAAGAAGGCCAAGGGCGGCAGCGTCGACCTGACGATCGATCCGCTGGCGCAGAAGGCAGCCGCGGAGGGACTCGAACGCCTCGGCAAGAACACCAAGGGAGCTGTCGTCGCGCTCGACCCGAAGACCGGGGCGGTGCTCGCGATGGTGAGCCAGCCGTCGTACGACCCCAACCTGCTCGCCAGTCACGACTTCACCGCGGTGCAGAAGTCATGGAACTCGCTGACGTCGGACAAGGATCAGCCGATGATCAACCGGGGCACGCAGCAGACCCTCCCTCCGGGCTCGACGTTCAAGCTCGTGACCGCTGCGGCGGCGCTCGAAAATGGCGTCGTCGACAACATCGACGACAAGATCAAGGCCGGCGCCCTGCTGAAGTTCCCCGGCATCGACTACACCTTGCCGAACGAGAACGGCGGCAACTGCGGCGGCGACAAGATCACCCTCGAAAGGGCGCTCAACGTGTCGTGCAACGTTGCCTTCGGGGGCCTTGCCGGTGAGATCGGCCAGGAAAAGTTGGCCGAGCAGGCGGCCAAGTTCGGCTTCGGCACCGACCCGATCGACGGGATCGCAGCCAACCCCAGCCGGTTCGCCGCTGGTGACCAGACCCTCGAGGCACCCCAGCTGGCGCAGTCGGGCATCGGCCAGTTCGAGGTCGCGTCCACACCACTGCAGATGGCCATGGTCGCTGCCGGCATCGCCAACGGCGGTGACGTCATGAAGCCCTACGTCGTCAAGACCGTCCGCGCCCCCGACCTGCGGGTTCTCGACCAGACGTCCCCCGAGCGCCTGAGCCAGGCAATGAGCGGCTCCAACTCGGCCAAGCTGCGCGAGATGATGATCAGCACCGTGACCAACGGAACCGCGACCTCGGCTCGCATCGCCGGCGTCGACGTCGGCGCCAAGACCGGCACAGCACAGTCCACCCCCGACCGGCCGCCCTACGCCTGGTTCGTGTCGTTCGCGCCCGCGGGCAACAACCCCAAGGTCGCCGTCGCGGTGCTCGTCGAGTCCAGCGACACGGTGCGCAGCGAGATCGCCGGCGGCGCACTGGCCGGGCCGATCGCCCGCTCCGTCATGGAAGCAGTGCTCGGAAAATGACCTACCCCACAGCCCAATTCGCGACCAATCCTGGCGCCACCGTGCGCATGCCAGCGTGCCCGCACGCCCTGGCCACACCTTCTGGGAGACTGAAATCATGACCGAATCCGGCGACGAGACGATCCGCCTGGGCGACCGCTACGAGCTCGGCGGTCTGCTCGGTCGAGGAGGAATGGCCGACGTACGTGTCGGCCGAGACCTCCGCCTGGGCCGCACCGTGGCGGTCAAGCAGCTGCGGGGCGACCTGTCGGCCGACGACACGTTCCAGGCCCGCTTCCGTCGCGAGGCCCAGTCCTCAGCCGCGCTCAACCACCCGTCGATCGTCGCGGTCTACGACACCGGTGAGTCGACCGACAAGCACGGCAGCCACGTTCCGTACATCGTGATGGAGTACGTCGAAGGGCAGACCCTGCGCGACATACTGCGCGGCGCCGAGAACGGCCGCAAGATCCTGCCCGAGCGTGCCCTGTCGATCACCGCCGACGTGCTCAGCGCGTTGGACTACAGCCACCGTTCGGGCATCATCCACCGCGACATCAAACCCGCCAACGTCATGCTGACACCGTCGGGCCAGGTCAAGGTCATGGACTTCGGCATCGCCCGGGCGATCGCAGACACCTCCTCGGCCATGACGCAGACCGCCGCGGTCATCGGCACCGCGCAGTACCTCTCCCCGGAGCAGGCACGCGGCGAGACCGTCGATGCTCGTAGCGACATCTACTCCACCGGCTGCCTCCTCTACGAGCTGCTGACCGGCCGCCCGCCGTTCATCGGCGACAGCCCGGTATCGGTGGCCTACCAGCACGTACGCGAAGAAGCCCGCCCGCCGTCGCAGCTCAACCCTGACGTCAGCGCGGCAATCGACAATATCGTGGCCAAATCCCTCGCGAAGCGCGTCGAGGATCGCTATCAGAGCGCCGCCGACATGCGTAAGGACATCGACCGTGTGCTCGCCGGCCAACAGGTCGAGGCGCCCACCGCGGCCACCGCGGTCGTCGGTGGCACCGCCGTCGCGCCCGCTGCTCCCTCACTTCCGCCACCCACCGGCGGGGCACGTCGCGCCGAGCCGGGCCCGGACGACGAGTCCGAGAGCACGGCCAAGTGGTGGTGGATCGGGCTGGTCGCCGTTCTCCTCCTGAGCGCAATCGCCTTCGGCATCTACAAGGCCACCGAGGCTCCACCCGAGGTCAAGACGGTCTCGGTCGAGGATGTCTCCGGCAAGGAGGTCGACTCCGCGACCCGGGCACTCGAGCAGCAGGGTCTGGTCGTCGCCTCGGAGACCCAGCAGGAGTCCAGCAGCGATGTCGACGAAGGACTGGTCATCAAGACCGATCCGCCCGCCGGTGAGACGGTCGACGACGGCAGCACCGTGACCCTCGTGGTCAGTGCGGGTCCGGAGCAGGTCTCGATGCCCGATGTGCGGCAGCTGCAGTTCGACGTCGCCAAGAAGCAGCTCGAGGGCGGCGACGGCAAGTTCAAGGTCAGCCGCAAGGATGTCGACAACAGCGCCGACAAGGGTGTCGTCATCAACAGCACGCCGCTCGTCGGCGAGCAGGTCGACGTCGGCTCCAAGGTGACCCTGTTCGTGTCGAAGGGACAGGTCACGGTTCCCAACGTGGTCAACCAGAACATCGACGACGCCACCAAGGCGTTGGAGAAGCTCGGCCTCAAGGTCACCACGACCGATGACGCCGAGGCGACTGCCCCGCAGGACACCGTGACGGCACAGTCCATCGACCCCAACACCAAGGTGGCACCCGGCACGACGATCGAGCTGACCGTCTCGGCGAACCCCGGTGAAGATCCGGGCGGGGCGGACGGCACCGATGGCGGCGCGGCCGGCGGCGCGATCGACGGCGGCTGACCGACGCTAGCTCGCGGTCGCCCTCGCGAAGCCGAGGCTGACCTCGCCGGCGTACGCGCCTGCCTTGAGCGTATCGACCGTCTCGATCTTGAGTCCGAGCTGATACTTGTCGGCGTAGTCCGCGTAGGTCACGGTGTCGTACGACGTGACCAGCGCGGAGTTCATCCCGACGGTGTCACCGATCGCCTCGATGACGTACGGCGGCGAGTAGGGCACGCCTTCCAGAACGACAGTGTTGCCGACGCACTTGATGCCGGTCGTCGTGATGAGCCGCTGACCCTGCAGGGTCACAGCCTCGGCTCCGCCGGCCCACAGTGCGTTGACGAAGGCCTGGATGTCCTGCTGGTGCACCACCAGCAGGTTGGGGTTGATGTCGGGGGCATCGACGGTGCGTGGGGCATCGGTCAGCGTGACCCTGACACCCGGCCCGGTCAGGGCAGTGAGACCTGTCGGCTCCTCGAGCTCACTCGCACGCTTGCGGAGCTCGTCCAGCTCGGTGCTCGACACGCCGGCCGAGAGCTTGTCGATGTCTGACCGCAGGCTCCGCGCATCGGCACGGCGCTCGTCGACGCGGTGCGCCCGTTCCTGCAGGAGCGAGGCCAGGTCGCCGCCGGCGGGGCGCAGGTCGTCGCCGCCGGCACTGACGGACGCCGCAACGAACAAGAAGCCCGTGACGGTGAACACGGCAAGGACGGCGAGCGGCCAACGCTGGCGTGCATGCATCCCGGTCTTTGCCACGCCGAACCCCTCTCACTCAATGGCCTACGCTATCGGAGAGCACCAATCGATGCGGCCGACGCCGCAGCAACCTTCCGGAGACGTCGTGGCGAAAGACAAGACCCCCCCGGGACCCAAGCCCACCAAGATCGGCAACCGGTGGGCTGGTCCGGCGATGATGGCTTCGGGCATCATCGGTCTGCTGTGGATTGTCGTGTTCTACACCCTCAGCAACCAGGCGATCAACTACCCGTCGTTCCTGCAGTGGTACGACGACCTGAGCAGTTGGAACCTCGTCATCGGCATGGGATTCATCGTGTCGGCATTCGGTTTCGCCATGAAGTGGGAGTGAGTTACACCGGTGTAGTTATCCACATCTGTGTGCACACCTGTTGACAGCGGCGTCGACGTAGTTAGCTGGTGAGTTGTCCCGTGCGGACGACGAGAGCGCCGATGATGCCGATCCACATCACCGCGAAAACGGTGACCTGGATCAGGGTCCGGCGATCGCGGGGGGCGTAGGCGAAGGCGAGCCCCAGCAGGCAGCCAAAGATGAAGCCGCCGAGGTGGCCCTGCCAGCTGATGTTGCCGCGCGTGCTGAGGAAGGCGTTGATCGCCAGCAGCACCAGCAGCGTGCTGACGTCCTGCTTGGCCTTGAGCAGGAAGACCAGCGCCATGCCGAACAGGCCGAACACCGCGCCGGAGGCCCCGATCGTCAGGGCCCGCGGCTCCGAGAGCCAGTAGACGAAGACCGAGGCGCCGATCGCCATCGTGAGATACGCGGCGATGAATCGCGCGGTGCCAAGGGCTCGCTCGACGAACGGGCCGAACAGGTACAGCGCGTACATGTTGAACGCGATGTGCAGCAGGTTCTGGTGCAGGAAGGCCGAGGTCAGCAGCCGCCAGTAGGCCCCGTCGTCGACGCCGGTCAGGACGTCGCCGGCACTGTTCACCGCACTGGACGACAGCATCGCCCCGTGCTGGAAGACCGGTCCACTGTTGCCGCCACTGACCAGCGTCACGAGGAAAGCCGCGACGTTGAGCGCGATCAGCACCATCGACACAGTGCCCGCGTTCGCCGAGATCGCCCCGCCGGCGATCGTGCGAGGTGCACGAACCGACTTGGCGCCCTCGGCGACGCACGACGGGCAGTGGAAGCCCACCGACGCATCGTTCATGCACTCCGGACAGATCAGCCGTTCACAGCGCTGGCACGAGATGTACGCCTCGCGGTCAGGATGCCGGTAGCAGCGATAGTCCGAAGCAGGGAGGTTCACGCCTCGCGACGCTCGATGGTCAACTTCTCGATCACGACAGGCGGGTTCGGTCGGTCGAAGCCGTCCGTCGCCACCGCGCCAATGGCGTCGACGACCGCCTTGCTGTCAGCGTCGACGACTGCACCGAAGATCGTGTGCTTGCGGTTGAGCCAGTCGGTCGGCACGAGGGTGATGAAGAACTGCGAGCCGTTGGTGCCCGGTCCGGCATTCGCCATCGCCAGCAGGTAGGGCTTGTTGAACTGCAGGTCCGGGTGGAACTCGTCCTCGAACTCGTAGCCGGGGCCACCGGTTCCGGTTCCCAGCGGGTCGCCGCCCTGCAACATGAAGTTGGGGATGACACGGTGGAAGCCGAGGCCGTCGTAGAACGGCTGGTTCGAGATCTGGCCCGTCTTGGGGTCGATCCAGTCCTTGGTGCCCTCGGCGAGGCCGACAAAGTTGTCGACGGTCTTGGGGGCGTGGTTGGGGAAGAGCTCCACGACGATGTCGCCGTGGTTGGTCGTGAAGGTCGCAATCAGCGAAGCCACAGTGGGTTGTCCTTTCAGTGTGGTCACCCCATCTTTTCATGGGATGCCAAGCGCGCAGCGGCGGCAGGCGGGTGCCCAGGCCACAGATCTGGTCGCTATCGTGACCCGCATGTCGAAGCCCAGTAAGAGACATCCCGTCCGCAAGATCCTCCTGGTCGCCCTGGCGGCCGGTGCTGCCGTCGCCGTCCGCAACGCGGTCGCCGACAAGGGCGGCTCGTACGACCCCTCCGACTCGGGCACCCGCTGATGTCGGTCTCCGTCGAACGTACCGAGGGCGACATCGCTGTCCTGACCTTCAGCGTGCCTCCGGTCAACCTCTATTCGCTCGAGCTCCACGAAGAGCTCGACCGGGCACTCGACGAGGTCGTAGCCGCACCGCCGCGGGCGCTCCTGATCCGAGCCGAGGGCAAGATCGTCTCCGGCGGCGTCGATGTCTCGCAGTTCCACGCCCGCCGCACCAAGGCCGACACCCAGGCCTTGTACGACCGGATGCTCGAGCTGCCGACCCGCATCGACGCGCTGCCGTTCCCCACGATCTTCGCTGCGCACTCCCTCACGCTGACGTGGGCGTTCGAGGTCGCGGTTGCATGCGACCTCATCCTTGCGTCCGAAAAGGCCCGGTTCGGGCTCGTCGAGCGGGTCATCGGCCTGACCCCGACGATGGGCGGCACACAACGCCTCGCAGCCCGCGCCGGTGTCGCCCGGGCCAAGGAGTTCGTCTTCACCGGCGATCTCTACGATGCGGCGACGATGGAGCGGTGGAATGTCGTCAACCGAGTCCTGCCGGTCGAGGGTTTCGACGAGGCCGTCCTGGCCTACGTCGAGCACATCGCGGTCGGTCCGACCCAGGCCTTTGCGGCTGCCAAGGAGATCTTGCGCCACTTCGAGGCCGGCGGTGTGCCCGAGGCGATCGCTCGGACGACCGGCATCGCAGCCGAGCTGTTCGACACCGACGATCTGCAGCACGGCATGGAGTCGTTCCTGCAGGACGGCCCGGGCAAGGCGACCTTCACGGGCCGCTGAGGGTCAGGGGGTCAGCTGCGGCGCATCGGCACGGTGCACCGCGGCCGTCGCTCGGTGCTCGGCCCAGAAGCTCACGAACGGGATCGTGGCCAGCAGCATCGTCGCGATGATGAAGGACGGCTTCCACTGGTAGCGGCGCGCCAAGATCGCGATCAGGACCAGAAGCGCCATGAAGAGATAGCCGTGGACCATGTCCACGATGCCGATCGCGCCGGAGTTGCGGTTCCACCACGACGAGTCCGCGGTGGAGAGCTGGGCAATCCAGGCGCCGATGACGAAGATCAGGTTGATGCCCACGACATAGGCGAGCACCCGGTAGGCAACGGCCACTTTGTTCACGGGCTCAGTGTTCACGGCGTCAGGCTACCTTCGCCCTCGTAGCGGCGACGCTCTCGGTCGACATCCGCCACCACATGAACACCGCGAACAGACCGAAGACCCACCACTGCAGGGCGTACGCCAGGTTGCGCAGACCCACGGTCCACGACACGTCGCCCGGCTTCGGGACCGGAACCAGCTCGAGCCCGCCGGACACTGGTGTCGTGGTGCTGATGGCGTAGCCGGAGAACAGGTCGTAGGGCAGCTCGTTGGTCAGGGCCGGGATCCGCACCGAGCCGATCTCGCGTCGATCCGGGTCGTACGCTGCACCTCCTGCCTCGCCGGGCTGAAGGACCGCGTCGATGCTGATCCGGCCGGGCGGCACCTCGGGCAGGCTCGTCGGCGCCGGCGCCCAACCGCGCACGACCAGCAGGGCGTGATCGCCCTCGACGAGGAATGGCGCCAGCAACCACGCGCCGGTGCGGCCGCCCTGCTTCTTGTCCGTGACCCACACCTGGTCGGATGTCGGGGCAAACGTGCCCTCGGCGGTCACCGGTCGACTGTTGAGCCTGGCCTCGAACGGCTCGTCCGGCCCCCAGAGGCCGGCCAGTGCGACGCGAGGCACCTCCTGTTTGTCGGCGCGCTCATGTCCCTGACGGGAGTCGTACACCCCGAGCTGCCACAGCCCCATGAAGACGCAGAAGGCCAGGGCGACCACGGCGAACAGATGCAGACCGAGCAGGCCCGGACTCACCCACAGCCGCGCGGTCGAGCTGCGCGTCACGCCGTGAAGGGTGTGATGTCCGGGTAGAGCGGGAAACGCTCGGCCAGCACCGTCACACGCTTGCGCAGACCCTCGAGGTCGACATCGCCGGGCAGCAGTGCTGCGGCGATGATGTCGGCCACCTCGGTGAACTCCGCGGCGCCGAATCCGCGGGTCGCCAACGCCGGCGTGCCGATGCGCAACCCCGAGGTCACCATCGGCGGGCGCGGATCGTTGGGGACCGCATTGCGGTTGACCGTGATGCCGGCCTCGTGCAGCAGGTCCTCGGCCTGCTGGCCGTTCAGAGCGGACTCACGCAGGTCCACCAGCACGAGGTGGACGTCCGTACCGCCGGTCAGCACGTTGATGCCGGCGGCGCGGGTGTCCTCGGCCATCAGGCGGGCGGCGAGAATCTGCGCGCCTTCGATCGTGCGCTGCTGGCGCTCGGTGAACTCCGGCTCGAGCGCCATCTTGAACGCCACGGCCTTGGCCGCGATGACGTGCTCGAGCGGTCCGCCCTGCTGACCAGGGAAGACGGCCGAACGCATCTTCTTGGCGACGTCCTCATCGTTGGTGAGGATCGCACCGCCACGCGGACCACCCAGGGTCTTGTGCGTCGTGGTCGTGACGATGTGTGCGTGCGGCAGCGGGCTGGGGTGCAGACCCGCGGCGACCAGACCGGCGAAGTGCGCCATGTCGACCCACAGCTTGGCGCCGACCTCGTCGGCGATCTCACGGAACAGCGCGAAGTCGAGCTGGCGCGGGTAGGCCGACCAGCCGGCGATGATCACGGTGGGCTGGTGCTCGTGCGCCAGTGCACGGACCTCGTCCATGTCGACCAGGCCGGTCTCGGGGACCACGTGATACGCGATCGGGCGGTAGAGCTTGCCGGAGAAGTTGAGCTTCATGCCGTGGGTCAGGTGCCCACCGTTGGCCAGGTCAAGACCGAGGATCGTGTCGCCGACTGTGGCAATCGCGTGCAGCGCGGCGGCGTTGGCGGTCGCGCCCGAGTGGGGCTGGACATTGGCATAGCCCGCGTCGAACAGCTGCTTCAGGCGATCGATCGCGATCGTCTCGACCTGGTCGACGAACTCGCAGCCGCCGTAGTAGCGCTTGCCGGGGTATCCCTCGGCGTACTTGTTCGTCAGGACGCTGCCCTGAGCCTCGAGCGACGCGACGGGTGCGAAGTTCTCCGAGGCGATCATCTCGAGCGTCGACTGCTGACGGTGCAGCTCAGCGTCGAGGAGCGCTGCGATGTCAGGGTCGAACTCGGACAGGTGCTGGTTGTGGCTCATGCGGCAAGGGTATATCGCCGCCGAATCTGCCCGATCGCCTGTCGTCGGTAATCAAACTGCAACTTTGCGAGACCTTTCCGGACCGCGACGGGCCGGTAACGTGCGAATGGCTCAGTCCAGCATTTGGACAACGCTGCCGTGCACTGCGGCTCGAACATGTAGGAGAGCAATGAAGAAGTTCCGACGCGGAACCGCGATCGTCGCGGCCACCGCACTCGCAGGTCTCACGCTTGCGGCGTGCGGCTCGGGCAAGGACAGCGGTGGCGGCGACAGCGGATCCGGCATCATCGTCGGCACGACCGACAAGGTCGTCTCGATCGACCCGGCCGGCGCCTACGACAACGGCTCGCTGAACGTCCAGACGCAGGTCTATCAATACCTCCTCAACTTCCCGGCCGGCAGCACGGACCTCACGCCCGACGCGGCTTCCAAGTGCGAGTTCGACGCCGATGACGCCACCAAGTACGTCTGCACGATGAAGGACGGGCTCAAGTTCGCCAACGGGAACGATCTCACCGCCTCCGACGTGGTGTTCTCCTTCAAGCGGATCGTCGCGATCAACGACCCCAACGGTCCTGCCACCCTGCTGGGTGCGATGAAGAGCATCGAAGCCACCGGCGACAGCACTGTGACGTTCACGCTCGCAGCGCCCAACGACGTGACCTTCCCGCAGGTCCTGGTGACTTCGGCCGGTCCGATCGTCGACGAGGAGACCTACCCCGCGGACAAGGTCATGGACGATGACGCCGCGGTCGCGGCCAACGGCTTCTCCGGGCCGTACACGATCTCGAAGTACAGCAAGAACCAGCTCGCCGAGTTCAAGGCCAACCCGGACTACGACGGCACCTACGGCAAGGCGAAGACCCAGACGGTCACGATGAAGTACTACGCCAAGGCCGAGAACCTCAAGCTCGACATCAAGAACAAGGACATCGATGTCGCCTACCGGTCGCTCACACCGACCGACATCGCCGATCTCGACAAGACCGACGGGGTCAACGTCGAGGTCGGAGCCGGTGGCGAGCTCCGCTACATCGTGTTCAACCTGAACAAGATGCCCGGCGACAGCCCCGAGCAGAAGCTCGCGATCCGTAAGGCGGTCGCCTCGTCCGTCAACCGCTCGGAGATCTCGACCGAGGTCTACAAGGGCACCTACACGCCCGCCTACTCGATGGTGCCGGACGGACAGGCCGGAGCAACGGAGGCGTTCAAGGATGCCTACGGCGACAAGCCGGACAAGGCCGCAGCCGAGAAGTACCTCAGCGACGCAGGTGTCTCGACCCCGGTGAGCATCAAGCTGCAGTACAACCCGGATCACTACGGGTCGAGCTCGGCCGAGGAGTACGCCGCGGTCAAGCGTCAGCTTGAAGCGACCGGGCTGTTCAAGGTCGACCTGCAGTCGACCGAGTGGGTGACGTACTCCGAGGAGTACCCCGCGGACACGTATCCCGTGCACCAGCTCGGGTGGTTCCCGGACTTCCCGGATGCCGACAACTACCTGTCGCCATTCCTGAGCCCGTACAACAAGGACAAGAGCGGCAACTTCACCAACTCGCACTACAACGACGAGGACACCGCATTCGTGGACACCACGATGTCGAAGCTCCTCGACAGCGAGCGCACCGATGGTGACCAGGCCTCTCGCGAGGCGACGCTCGGAGAGATCCAGGCCCGCGTCGCCGACGTGGTTCCCTACCTGCCGCTGCTGACCGGCACGTCCGTGGCCGTGGCAGTGGACGGTGTGGACGGCGTCAAGGACACCCTTGACGCATCGTTCAAGTTCCGCTTCACCTCGTTGTCGAAGTGATCCATTGAGGAAGGGCGGGTCCGGCTCGTCGCCGGACCCGCCCTTTCCCTTCGTACCAGCCGATCAGGCGCTCCGATCCTCACGAAATAGGTATCGATGACCACCGCAGAAGTCCTGGCCCCCACGCCTGGCCCGCCCGAATCGCCAGCGAAGCGCGGTGCCGGACTCAGTCCGCTCGCCCGCTACCTCCTCGTGCGCGCCGCGCTCCTGGTACCCATGGTCTGGGTGCTCGTCACAATGGTGTTCCTCCTCATGCGGGTCATCGGTGATCCGATCCAGGCAGCGCTGGGCGGGCGCCTGTCACCCGCGCAGATCGCTGAGCGAAAGGCCGACGCCGGCCTCGACCGGCCCATCCTGACGCAGTACTGGGAGTACATCTCCGGACTGTTCCGCGGCGACTTCGGCACGACCCTGACCGACAAGCGGCAGGTGTCGACGATCCTGGTCGAGAACGGCGCCGCGACGCTCGAGCTCGCCTTCTGGTCGCTGATCGTCGCCTTCGCGATCGGTATTCCGCTGGGACGGCTCGCCGCCCGCTACCGAGACCGGCTCCCTGACGTCTTGCTGCGACTGTTCGCGATCCTCGTGTACGCCGCGCCGGTCTTCTTCGTCGGGCTGCTGCTGAAGCTGGCCTTCACGCCGTTCGGCTGGCCGTCGTCAGGTCGCGCCTCGATCGGCACCGAGCTGACCCTGCAGGACGTCAATCCCCACACCAACATCATGATCGTCGACGCGATCCTGTGGGGCGACCCGGCCATGATCGGAGACGTGCTCAAGCACGCCATGCTCCCGGCCATCGCCCTGGGACTGCTCACGGGTGGCGTATTCCTCCGGCTCGTCCGGGTCAACCTTCTGCAGACGATGCGCATGGACTACGTCACCGCCGCGCGAGCCCGAGGTGTCAGTGAGCGGCGTGTCCTCAACAAGCACGCCTTCCGCAACGCACTGGTCCCGGTCGTCACTGTCATGGGCCTGCAGATCGCCCTGTTGCTCGGTGGCGCGATCCTGACCGAGACGACCTTTGAATGGAAGGGCCTGGGCTACCAACTCGCGGAGTACCTCATCAAGCGGGACTTCCTTGCTGTCCAGGGCATCGTCACGCTGATCGCGATCGTGGTCGGTGTGAGCAGCTTCCTGATTGACGTGATCGTTGCGTTCGTCGACCCCCGAGTGAGGTTCTGAGATGGCCGGCATCACCAAGAAGCTGGTTCCCACGATCGTGCGGCAGAGCCATGGCCTGCAACGGTTCATGCTGCTGTTCGGCTTCGCGATCATCGCCATCTTCCTGCTCGTCGCGATCTTCGCGCCATGGCTTGCCCCCTACAACTTCAACGCCGATCGCACCGCAGACGGCGTGGTGTTCGGCAGCCAGCAGGCGCCGTCCGCGGCTCACTGGTTCGGCACGACCGTTGGCGGCACGGATGTGCTGTCACGCGTCATCTTCGGAACCCGGACCGCGGTTGAGGTCATCGTGCTCGCCGTCCTGCTGTCGGGCGTCATCGGCGTGCCGCTCGGACTGGTGTCGGGATATCTCGGTGGCTGGCTCGACCGGGCACTCGTCCTGGTCATGGACGCGCTGTATGCGTTTCCGTCGCTCCTGCTCGCCATCGTCGTCGCCATCGTGCTCTCGGGCGGCAGCAGCAGCGCGTTCGGCGGAATCATGGCTGCGGCCATTTCGATCACCGTGGTGTTCATCCCGCAGTACTTCCGGGTGATTCGCAACGCCACCATCGCCGTCAAGGTCGAGCCCTATGTCGACTCGGCACGAGTCGTCGGCGTCCGCACACCGCGCATCCTGCGCAAGCACATCTTCTCGAACGTGTCTCAGTCGCTGCCGATCATCGGCACTCTCAACGCCTCCGAGGCGATCCTCACCTTGGCCGGTCTGGGATTCCTCGGCTTCGGCATCGAGCCGTCGGCCGCAGCCGAGTGGGGCTACGACCTCAACAAGGCCATGCCCGACGCATCATCGGGCATCTGGTGGACCGGTGTGTTCCCCGGTCTGGCGATCGTTCTCATCGTGCTGGGTGCCACGCTCGTCGGCGAAAGCCTCAACGACATCCTCAACCCGTTGCTGCGCAACCGCGGCACCGACACCACATCGGCCGACGAGGAAGAGATCGCCCACAAGTTCGAAGAGGTCACCGGCAGTGACGACGCGTCGGTCGAGGTTCGTGCCGAAGCGCCACCCGGTGATCCGAAACGTGTCGTCGCGCTGTCGCTGACCAAACTGGAAGTCACGTTCCAGACAGACGGTGGGCAGGTGCACGCGGTCAACGGTGTGAGCTTCGATGTCGCACCCGGCGAGGTTGTCGCGGTGGTGGGTGAGTCCGGCTCCGGGAAGTCGGTCAGCTCGCGGGCGATTCTCGGCCTGCTCCCCCCCAGTGCCGAGGTCGCCGGCTCGGTGCGCCTCGGTCAACGCGAGCTGCTCGGCATGTCCAACGACAAGCTCCGTCCGATCCGCGGCGACCAGGTATCGATGGTCTTCCAGGAACCGTCCACCGCCCTGAACCCGGTGTACACCGTCGGGTGGCAGATCATCGAGGGCCTGCAGGCGCACATCAACGTCTCGAAGAAGGACGCCCGCAAACGGGCGATCGAGCTGCTCGAGCTGGTTGGCATGCCCGATCCCGAGCACCGGGTCGACTACTACCCGCACCAGCTCTCGGGTGGTCAGAAGCAGCGAGTCGTCATCGCCATGGCGATCGCCTGCGAGCCTGACGTGATCATCGCCGATGAGCCAACCACGGCTCTCGACGTCACGGTCCAGGCTGCGATCCTCGAGCTCTTGCTGTCGCTGCGCGATCGGCTGGGGACTGCCATCGTGCTCATCACCCACAACATGGGTGTCGTCGCGGACATGGCAGATCGGGTCGTCGTGATGTACCGCGGCAATGTGGTCGAGACTGCGCCGGCACGGCAGCTTTTCGCGTCGCCAAAGCACCCCTACACGCGGGCGCTGCTCGACGCCGTTCCGCACCTCGGTCGCGAGAACGGTCCGGGGCTCGTGGAAGCCAACGACATCGTTCTCAAGGTGGACGACCTCGTCGTCGACTTCGCCGGCCGGTTCGGGCAACCGGTTTTTCGCGCCGTCGACCATGTGTCGCTCGAGGTGCGCAAGGGTGAGGTTCTCGGACTGGTCGGTGAGTCCGGCTCCGGCAAGTCGACCATCGGGCGGACGACGGTGGGTCTGCAGCAGCCCACCTCCGGCACGATCGACGTGTCGGGCAACCGAATCTCCGGGCTGTCGGATCGGCAGCTGCGGCCGTTCAGGTCGCGGTTCGGGTTCGTGTTCCAGGACCCCGCCTCATCGCTCAATCCGCGGATGTCGATCGGTCAGTGCATCGCCGAGCCCCTGCACGTACAGACCGACATGACGCAGGCAGAAGTCGACGCCAAGGTGAGGTCGCTGCTCGAGAGCGTCGAGCTGGGCGGTTCCTATTCCGAACGTTTTCCGCACGAGCTCTCCGGAGGACAACGACAGCGCGTCAGTCTCGCACGGGCGCTGTCGCTCGATCCGGATCTGCTGATCGCCGACGAGCCCACCTCCGCGCTCGACGTGTCGGTGCAGGCCAGGGTGCTCGAGCTGTTCACCGAGCTGCAGCATCGACTCCAGTTCGCGTGTCTGTTCATCAGCCACGACCTGGCTGTCGTGGACACACTTGCAAACCGGGTCGCGGTCATGCAGGACGGCAAGCTCGTCGAGATCGGGCCGCGCGACCAGGTCCTGGGCAATCCACGGGAGGACTACACCAAGCGGCTCATCGCGGCCGTTCCGGTGCCCGATCCCGATGAGCAACGGCGAAGGCGCGAGGAGCGCGGTCACCTGCTGACTGACATCTCCTGACGTGACCCTGGCCAGTTCAGGTCGTTGGTCCCTCCAGACCAATCTCCTGGAGGATCCATGTCCCGCACGCGACGTTTCACTGCAGCCTTTGCCCTGGTGGCATCGGGTGCACTGACGGTGTCCTCCATGGCCGCTCCTGCGGGCGCAGCCAAGCCCTCCCCCACGGTCTACAAGGAGTACGTCTCGCTCGGCGACTCCTGGACGGCCGATGTCGTCATCCTCAACGCGCAGGGTCTTCCCGCCACCGAGTTCGCCCCGATTGACTGTGCCCAGTCCCGCGTCAACTATCCGCGCCTTGTCGCCGCAGCCCTGAAGGTCAAGACCTTCCGTGACGCATCGTGTGGATCTGCGACGACCCAGCACTTCACCCAGCCGCAAACTGGCCTCCCGATCGGAGGCACCAACCCGCCGCAGTTCGATCGTCTGTCCAAGACCACCGATCTCGTGACGGTCGGCATCGGCGGCAACGACGCCGGCGTCGCCTCGGCCGCCATGGGATGTCTCAACCTGCTGCCAAATCTCGGCCTTGGCCTGCCGTCGCCCCTCGGTGGCTCCTGCAAGGACAAGCTGACGGCCGGGGGCAAGGACCAGCTGACGACTCAGATCCTGGCCGCCGAGCCGAAGGTCGTCGCTGCTCTCAAGGCGATCCACAAGAAGTCCCCGAAGGCGCGCATTCTGGCCGTCAACTACCTGGCCGCCGTGCCGAAAACCGGCTGCTACCCGTACGTGCAGGCCGACAATGCCGACATCGCCTATCTGTACGTGAAGTTCAACGAGCTCAACGCGATGGTCAAGAGGGCAGCGAAGAAGGGCGGAGCCGAGCTCGTCGACACCTACACGCCGACCATTGGTCACGACGTCTGCCAGCTGCCGCATGTGCGCTACGTCGAAGGCGTCATCCCGTTGTCACTCAACGCTCCGGCGCTGAGCATCCCGCTGCACCCCAACTCCTCCGGAGCTGCCGCTCAGGCGAAGGCAGTCCTCGCACAGATCCAGAAATAGGTTCATCGGGCGCGCAGGCGCCGGAGGGACACGGTCGGAGGTATGCACCCGGCCGAATCGACCCGGGTCCTGGTCGGGTGCCACCACCCGACCCGGATCCTGAGCGGCATCGCGGGTCTTGACGCAGACTGGGATGGTGAACACACGTGCCGCTCCGCCGCATGCCCCCGAGCGCCAGACGCTGGAGGCATTTCTGGACGTCTACCGCGTCACCGTCGTCCGCAAGGCGACGGGACTCACCGACGCCGACGGAGCACGGCGGCTCCTGCCGTCATTGACCACGGTGTCGGGACTGCTGCGACATCTCGCCGATAACGAGCGCAGCTGGTTCCGGGAGATCATGGCCGGTGAGGACGATGTGCCCAGCCTCTGGAGCGCCGAGGACCCCGACGCCGAGTTCCGGGTGACCCAGGACGACACCGTGGCCACGCTGATCGCCGACTACGAGACCGCCTGCGCGGAGTCCCGCGCGACGATCGAGGCGTTCAACCTCGAGGACCGGTGCGTCGGGCTCGAGCAGCAGTACACGCTCCGTTGGATTTTGCTCCACATGCTCGAGGAGACGGCCCGGCACGCCGGACACCTCGACATCCTGCGGGAGCTCCTAGACGGGAAGACCGGCGAATGACTCCGCTCCAGTCGGTCCGCAAGCGAGCCGGTGACGCGATCTTCGCCAGGGTCGCCGGGGACGAAGGTCCGGCGCGACGCGACCGGATCCATCTCGCCGAGGGTCCGCGCCGGTTTCCCTCGGGCTCACCCATCCATGTCGTGCATTCGGATGCGTCGATGTTCGTTGGCGGCATCCGAGCGCTGCTCCTGCAGTCGATGCACCCGCTCGCGATGGCGGCGGTCGACGCGCACTCGGGATTCCGCGGCGACCCGTGGGGCCGGTTGCAACGCACCAGCACGTTCCTGGCCGAGACGACCTTCGGGACCGATGAGGACGCCGACGGGGCCATCGCGGTCGTCCGAGCCGTCCACGACCGTGTCCGCGGCACGGCTCCCGACGGCCGGCCGTACGTTGCGTCCGACCCACACCTGATCCGCTGGGTCCACGTCGCCGAGATCGACAGCTTCCTGCGCGCGCACGACCGCTACGGCGCCCGCCCGCTCGATGCCGCAGGGCGCGACGAGTACGTCTCGCAGACAGCGCACGTGGCCCGCGCGCTGGGCGCTGTCGACGTCCCCGAGACGGTCGCGGAGCTCGAGCAGGTACTGGCCGACTACCGCCCCGAGCTCGAGGCGACCGACGCCGCCCGACGGGCGGCCCGCTTCATCTTGGTCCAGCCGCCGGTCCCGCTCACACTGCGAGCGCCGTATGGGCTGCTGTCCGCTGCGGGGGTCGCGATGATGCCCCGCTGGACGCGGTGGCCGCTGCGGCTGCCCTGGCTGCCGATCGTCGAGGCCACCGCGGTCCGCGCGAGTGGTGCCTTGATCACCAGCGCGATCCGCTGGGCGATCGGATCGGCGCCACCTATGCCGGATCACGCCTGACCGTGTGAGCCCCGCACATCGGGGTACGCGGTAGCGAAGGAGTGATTCATCGTGAAGAAGTTGACCCTGCTCGCCGCAGCGGCAGCCGGCTACGTCCTCGGCTCTCGCGCGGGACGCGAGAGGTACGACCAGATCAAGGCCCAGGCCACGAAGGCCTGGAACAATCCCACGGTGCAGAGCGCCGTCGACGACGTGCAGGCTCAGGCGAAGCAAGCAGGCGCCGACGCCGGGAGCAAGGTCGGGCACAAGGTCGCCGGTGCAGCGAGCGATGCCAAGGCCAAGGTCGCCGACCGGCTGTCCGGCGCCGACGCAGATCCGGCGTCAGACACGTACCGACCAGATGACGAGGTCGTCGGTCCGCCGCCCGCCCCCGGCGGGTCCCGCATTGCCGACGCGGCCCGGGAAGGGACCTCGTGACGCGCTCTGATCAGTCCGAGGCGTCCACCGGCCTGCTCATCGCCCAGGCCACCGAGGACATCTCCACCCTGATCCGCGACGAGATGCAGCTGGCCAAGCGTGATCTGGCGCAGAGCGGGAAGCGTCTGGGGACCGGGCTTGGCCTGTTCGGCGTTGCCGGAACGCTCGCGCTGTACGGCCTTGGCGCGCTGGTCGCCACCGCGATCCTCGCGATCGCCCAGTCGCTGGATCCGTGGCTCGCGGGCCTGATCGTGGCCGCGGCGCTGTTCTTCG
Organism: Aeromicrobium sp. A1-2; assembly: GCF_003443875.1. Lineage (NCBI taxonomy): Bacteria > Bacillati > Actinomycetota > Actinomycetes > Propionibacteriales > Nocardioidaceae > Aeromicrobium > Aeromicrobium sp. A1-2. The sequence continues at coordinate 3,134,788 of NZ_CP027482.1, forward strand.
TCGCCGGGCTGGCGGCGCTGGTCGGCAAGAACCGTGTGGGCAAGGTCGGCGAACCACCACTCGAGCGGGTCGACAGCGTCAAGGCGGACGTTGCGACGGCACGCCACGGTTCGGACGGAGGACACGCATGACCAGCGAGCTCGAGCAGGAGATCGACCAGACCAGGGAACACCTCGCCGCCACCGTCGACGCGCTGACTGCCAAGGCAGAGACCGGCCGGCGCCGCGCGACTGTCGTGGCTGGGATCAGCGCGGCTGCCGTCGTGGGACTGTTGCTCTGGCGCCGGTTCGGCTGACCCCTCAGCCGAGCAACGTACGGCGCAGCCAGTCCGCCTGGTCGGCGGCGATGCGCTGCTGACCTGCACCGAAGCACGGCTCGAAGTGATCGACGTCGTACCGGTGCAGCTCGGCTGCCGCGGCGCGCTCGGCGAGCCGTTCGATCGCCCGGTTCGAGACCGTGATGTCCCGCTCGCCGAGACTGACCCACACCGGGCACGTCAGGTCGCTCGCCAGCCGGACCGGGCGGTGGAACGCCACCGTCGCAAACACTGCCGGCGAGATCTCGTTGCGCCACGGTGAGCCTGGCGCCGCGGCGGCGGCGAACCCCTCGGCCTCGCCGGGCCAGGACATCGCTGCGCAAGACCCGGATGCTCCGGTGACCGGGATCAGGACGGGTCGGCCGGCCAGACTGCGCAACGCCGCCGCCATGACCCGCACCGCGACCAGCGGGCTGCGGCGGACCGTACCGATGACGCGGTGACGGCCGTCGAGGAATGGGTCCGTGAGGATCGCGCCGGCGATGCGCGGATCCGCGGCCGCGAGCTGCACCGCGGTGCCACCGCTGAAGGAGTATCCCCACACCACGATCCGATCGGGATCGACCCCGTCAAGTCCCCGTGCGTGCTCAACCGCCGCGACGAGATCGTCGCGCTGGTCCGCCGCGTTGAACGTCTGCCGTGGCTCCCCGCCGGAGTCGCCCAGGTGGCGGAAATCGAAAACCAGCACGGCTGCCCCGGCGGCGGCGAAGCGCTCGGCGTACGTCTCGAGGCCGTCGTGCCGAGTCATCGAGAATCCGTGCGCCATGACGACGCACGGCACCGGACCCGTGACGTCCTCAGGCCGGTAGAGCCAGGCGGCACACTCGTCGCTCCCCGACCTGAACGACAGGTCCTGGCGACTCACTGGCCGCGCGCGATCCACTCGTCAAGCTGTGGTGCCTCGGCACCGATCGTGGTGTCGTCGCCGTGACCGGTGTGGACCACGGTCTCGTCCGGGAGCATCAGCAGTCGCTCACGGATCGACCTGATGATCGTGTCGAAGTCCGAGTACGACCGTCCGGTCGCTCCGGGTCCGCCGGCGAACAGTGTGTCGCCGGTGAAGACGACACCCAGATCCTCGGAGTACAGGCACATGCTGCCTGGTGAGTGTCCCGGGGTCGGGATCGCCCGCAGCGTGGAGCCGGCGACCTCGAAGGTGGCGCCGGTGTGCAGCTCACGATCCGGCGGGGTGTCGTGCTCGACGTCCCACAGCATCCGGTCCGCGGGCGGGAACCAAACCTGGGCACCCGTGGCGCGGCCCAGCTCGACCGCGGCATTGATGTGGTCATTGTGGCCATGGGTCAGCACGATCGCGACGACCGAGCGGCCACCGATCGCGTCGAGGATCGCTGGGGCGTCGTGCGGCGCATCGATGACCAGCACCTCGGCGTCGTCGCCGACCAGCCAGACGTTGTTGTCGACATCCCAGCTGCCTCCGTCGAGGCAGAACTGGCCCGAGGTCACGACCTTGTTGATGCGGGCCGCCATCAGAGCTCCACGACCGAGCGCAGCACGGTGCCTTCGTGCATCTTGGCGAAGGCAGCCTCAACGTCGTCGATGCCGATCTTCTCGGTCACGAAGGCGTCGAGGTCGAGTCGGCCCTGCTGGTAGAGGTCGACCAGCATGGGGAAGTCGCGTGACGGCAGGCAGTCGCCGTACCAGCTGGACTTGAGCGATCCGCCACGGCCGAACACGTCGAGCAACGGGATCTCCAGCTGCATCTCCGGTGTCGGCACGCCGACCAGCACCACGGTGCCGGCCAGGTCGCGTCCGTAGAACGCCTGCTTCCACGTCTCGGGGCGGCCGACTGCGTCGATCACAACATCGGCGCCGTTGCCGCCGGTCAGTGCCTGGATCGCCTCGACGACGTCGCCGGCGCCGGCGTTGATCGTGTGGGTCGCGCCCATGCCCTTGGCCCACTCGAGCTTGCGGTCGTCCAGATCGATCGCGATGATCGTCGCGGCGTTGGCGAGTCGCGCTCCCGCGATCGCCGCGCTGCCCACCCCACCGCAGCCGATGACGGCGACGGAGTCGCCGCGCTGCACGTTGCCGGTGTTGATCGCGGCGCCGAGCCCCGCCATGACACCACAGCCCAGCAGGCCCACGGCTGCGGGCGAGGCAGTCGGGTCAACCTTGGTGCACTGGCCAGCAGCCACCAGGGTCTTGTCGGCAAAGGCCCCGATCCCGAGGGCGGGAGAGAGCTCCGTGCCGTCCTCGAGCGTCATCTTCTGCGTCGCGTTGTGGGTGTTGAAGCAGTACCACGGACGGCCGCGCAGGCAGGCCCGGCAGCTGCCGCACACAGCGCGCCAGTTGAGCACCACGAAGTCGCCCGGGGCCACGTCGGTGACGCCCTCGCCGACGGACTCCACTACGCCGGCGGCCTCGTGGCCCAGCAGGAACGGGAAATCGTCGTTGATGCCGCCCTCGCGATAGTGCAGGTCGGTGTGGCACACCCCGCAGGCCGCGATGTCGACCACGGCCTCACCCGGACCCGGGTCGGGGATCACGATGTTCTCGACGGTGACGGGTGCGCCCTTGGCACGAGCGATCACCCCACGGACGGTCTGCGGCATGCGGATCTCCTCGACGTGGTGGCGTTCACTGAGACGCTATCTGGCGGGTGGTTGCTCCGCCACAGCAGCCGCCACGGCAGGAGGATCCAGGTGAATTACATGCGTGTTGTTTGTCCACATGTATGTGCACAGGTGTGGATGAAGTCGGCCCGCCCACACGGCCCGGTGCCGCGTCGACGGTCTGCGCTTTTGGGTCACCGAACGACAAAACCTCCACCCCGTGATCGGGATGGAGGTTTGTCATGATGTGTGGGGGAGCCACGGGGATCCCTCGTCGGACGCCGTCCTCCGGGCGCCTTCGGCGCTGGTGGCACGGCGTGTTGGTGGAGCCACGGGGACTCGAACCCCGAACCCCCTGCTTGCAAAGCAGGTGCGCTACCAATTGCGCCATGGCCCCTCTGTCATGCACTCGCACCTTCGTGCGAGACCAACGTGTTCAGTTTTCAGCGGTCCCGCCAGGCGGAGCCGAGATCGTAGAGCCGGTCAGACCTGATCGCTGGCGGCGGCCCAGGTGTCGACGGGCTGCTGCTGCTTCGACCTGCCGATGGCCCAGATGACTCCGGCGATTGCCAGCCCGAGGGCGAGAATCTTCTTCATCTGGACCTCCATTCGAGTGGGCGTACGAGGACTTGAACCTCGGACCTCTTCCTTATCAGGGAAGCGCTCTAACCAAGCTGAGCTATACGCCCGCAACAGCGGTGAACTTTACCGCACCGCCCGCGGTCTCCCAAAACGGGGAGGGGTCAACTACTTCTCCTCGGTGAAAGTGACCTCCACGCCACCGAGAAGCTGGGCCGCCAAGTTGTACAGGTGCGCACCGATCGTGGCGACTGCGGTCAGCAGGATGACGTTGATCGCAGACAGCACCAGGGCCAGGCCCACCAAGCGTCCGAACCCGAGATAGTCAGTGATGTTGAAGCTCGACGAGTCGTCGCTCAGCACCGATGTCACGCTGCCGTTGATCTGGTCCCAGACACCCGTGGCCTCGAGCACAACCCAGAAGATCGTGACCGCGACGACCGAGACGATCATCATCGCGACGGAGATGGCGAACGCCAGTCGGGTGACCGACCACGGCTCGATGTGGGTCAGCCGCAGGCTCGCACGGCGACCTGAGCCGGACGCGGGAGATGGAGCCGTGGCGGGACGCGCCTTGTCCCTGAGCTTGTCGATCTTGTCCTTGACTGCCGGGATCACCGCGGTCGCCGAAGCAGACTGCGCGGTCGTGTGTGCATAGTCCGCCGCAGTGAGCGTCCGGCCCGTGGGCCCGCCGGTCGGCTTGCTCTGGCTCGTGGGAGGCATTGGCTTGTCCTTGGGCTCAGGCTGCTTCGGTGGGACCTTACGCGGACGACCCTTGTCGGTCTCGCTGACGGTCGGCTGGTTCGGAGCGGCCTTCTTGGCCGGCTCCTTCCTGGCCGCGGTCGCCTTCTTGGCCGATGATCCTGAAGGCTTCGGGACGCGCGGGACTGCCTGGGTAGGAGCCGCGTCCCCGGCGCCAGATCCTGGCGCAGAGCTCGGGTCCTGCTTGTCGTCTTCGCTCACTGGTCCTGATCCTCGTCGGTCGACGTCACCTCGGTCTGTGCCTCGTCCTGCGGAAGCTCGGCGTTGCGCGCAATCGTCACGACCCGGTCATTCCCCTTGAACTTCACGAAGCTCACCCCCATCGTGCCACGCCCGGTGGGATTGACACCTGAGACGAGGCTGCGAGTGACCTGGCCGGCCGCCGTCACCGAGATCACGTCCTCGGTATCGACCAGAACCAGACCACCGACGAGCTCACCCCGGTTCTCGGTGATCTGCATCGCCTTGATGCCCAGTCCGCCACGACCCTGCAGGCGGTACTGGTCAACCGGGGTCTTCTTGGCGTAGCCGCCGTCGGTGACCGTGAAGACGAACAGCTCATCGGCCTCCGGCACCTCGGTCTGCTCGAGGGCATCGGCCGAACGGCGGATGACCGACATCGAGAGCATCGAGTCCTCGCCGCGGAACTTCATGCCCGTGACACCTGAGGTTGCGCGTCCCATCGGGCGGAGCTGCTCGTCGTCGGCGCGGAACCGGATCGCCTGCGCCTTGCGGGAGATCAGGATCAGGTCGTCGTCGGGCGTGACGAGCTCGGCACCGATCAGCTCGTCGTCCTCGTCGCGGAAGTTGATCGCAATGACGCCGGCCTGACGCGGGCTGTTGTAGTCGCCCAGGCGGGTCTTCTTGACCAAGCCCTTCCTGGTCGCCAGCACGAGGTACGGCGCCTGCTCGTAGTCGCGGATCGCCAGGACCTGAGCGATGTCCTCATCGGGCTGGAACGACAACAGGCCGGCGACGTGCCCGCCCTTGGCATCACGTCCGGCCTCGGGCAGCTGGTACGCCTTGGCACGGTAGACCCGCCCAGCCGTCGTGAAGAACAGGATCCAGTGGTGGGCGGTCGTTGAGAACAGGTGCTCGACCATGTCGTCGCCGCGCAGTGCTGCGCCGCGAACACCCTTGCCGCCACGGTTCTGGACCCGGTAGAGGTCAGTCTTGGTCCGCTTGGCATAGCCGCCCTTGGTGATCGTGACCACGACCTCCTCGTCGGGGATCAAGTCCTCGTCGGACAGGTCGCCGTCCGCGGGGATGATCGACGAGCGGCGGTCGGTGCCGAACTTGTCGACAATCGCGGTGAGCTCGTCGGACACGATCTGACGCTGGCGCTCCGGCTTGGCGAGGATGTCCTTGAAGTCTGCAATCTCGATCTCGAGCTCCGCCAAGTTGTCGATGATCTTCTGCCGCTCGAGGGCAGCCAGACGACGCAGCTGCATGTCGAGGATCGCGCTGGCCTGAATCTCGTCGATCGCCAGCAAGCTCATGAGGCCCCCGCGAGCCTCGTCGACCGTCGGGCTGCGGCGGATCAACGCGATGACCTCGTCGAGGGCGTCGAGGGCCTTGGCGAGTCCGCGCAAGATGTGGGCGCGCTCCTCAGCCTGGTCCAAGAGGTACTGGGTGCGTCGCTGGATGACCTCGACCTGGTGGGTGATCCAGTTGCTGACGAAGCCGTCGAGCGTCAGGGTGCGCGGAACCTCGTCGACCAGTGCCAGCATGTTGGCGCTGAAGTTGGTCTGCAGCTCGGTGTGCTTGTAGAGGTTGTTGAGCACGACCCGGGCGATCGCGTCCTTGCGGATCTCGATGACGACGCGGCGACCGACGCGCGACGACGACTCGTCGCGCAGGTCCGAGATCCCCTGGATGCGACCGGCATTGACCAGGTCGGCGATCTTGCGCATCAGGTTGTCGGGGTTGACCTGATAAGGCAGTCCCGTGACGACAAGCTGGATGCGGCCCTTGGTGTCCTCCTCGATCGACACGATGGCTCGCATCATGATCGAGCCACGACCCGTGCGATACATGTCGTCGATGCCCTTGGTGCCGACGATCAGTGCGTCGGACGGGAAGTCAGGCCCCTTGACGCGCTCGATCAGCGCTTCGAGCAGCTCTTCCTTGGACGCGTCGGGGTGCGCCAGCGCCCACTGCGCACCCTCGGCGACCTCGCGCAGGTTGTGCGGCGGGATGTTGGTCGCCATGCCGACAGCGATACCTGCCGAGCCGTTGACCAGCAGGTTGGGGATGCGGGCCGGCAGGACCGTCGGCTCCTGCGAGCGGCCGTCGTAGTTGGGGCGGAAGTCGACGGTGTTCTTGTCGATGTCGCGCACCATCTCCATGGCGATCGGCGCGAGCCGGCACTCGGTGTACCGCATGGCGGCAGCGCCGTCGTCGCCCGGCGAGCCGAAGTTGCCCTGTCCGTCGATCATCGGTGCGCGCATGACCCACGGCTGGGCCAGACGGACCAAGGTGTCGTAGATCGCGGTGTCGCCGTGCGGGTGGTACTGACCCATGACGTCACCGACGATGCGGCTGCACTTGGAGAAGCCGCGGTCGGGCCGGTAACCGCCGTCGAACATCGCGTAGAGGACGCGGCGGTGCACCGGCTTGAGGCCGTCGCGCACGTCGGGAAGTGCGCGCGACACGATGACGCTCATGGCGTAGTCGATGTAGGAACGCTGCATCTCGTCCTGCAGCTCAACGTGCTCGATCCGGTCGTGCTCGGGAGGTGTGGTCTCAGTCATGTGGGGATCCCTGTCAGATCAGATGTCGAGGAAGCGGACGTCTTTGGCGTTGCGCTGGATGAACGAGCGCCGCTGCTCGACGTCCTCGCCCATCAGGATCGTGAACATCTCGTCGGCCATCGCGGCATCCTCGAGAGTCACCTGGCGCAAGATCCGGTTGGCCGGATCCATCGTGGTGTCCCACAGCTCGGAGTCGTTCATCTCGCCGAGACCCTTGTAGCGCTGGATCTGCTGGCCGACCTCCTTGGGAAGTCGCTTGCCGTCGGCTGCGCCGGCCCGGAGCATGACGTCGCGCTCGGCATCGGAGTAGGCCAGTTCGTCGGTCGAGTTGCTCCACTTGATCTTGTAGAGCGGCGGCTGGGCGAGGTAGACGTGCCCACCGTCGATCAGCGGCTTCATGAACCGGAACAGCAGGGTCAGCAGCAGCGTCGAGATGTGCTGGCCGTCAACGTCGGCATCGGCCATCAGGACGATCTTGTGATAGCGCAGCTTGGCGATGTCGAAGTCCTCGTGGACTCCGGTGCCGAGTGCCGAGATGATGGCCTGGACCTCGGCGTTCTGCAGGATCTTGTCGATGCGGGCCTTCTCGACGTTGAGGATCTTGCCGCGCAGCGGCAGGATCGCCTGGGTACGCGGGTCGCGACCGCCCTTGGCCGAGCCGCCGGCGGAGTTGCCCTCGACGATGAACACCTCGCACTCCTCTGGACTGCGCGACGAGCAGTCGGCCAGCTTGCCTGGAAGGCCGCCGCCGCCGAGGAAGCCCTTGCGGTTGCGGGCCAGGTCACGGGCCTTGCGGGCCGCCATGCGCGCGGTCGCGGCGTCGATCGACTTGCGCACGATGGTCTTGCCCTCGCCGGGGTGCTGCTCGAACCACGCACCGAGCTCTTCGTTGAGCACCGACTGGACGTACGACTTCGCCTCGCTGTTGCCCAGCTTGGTCTTGGTCTGGCCTTCGAACTGCGGCTCCTCGAGCTTGATCGAGACGATCGCGGTCAAGCCCTCCCGAATGTCCTCCCCCGAGAGGTTGTCGCTGGCCTTCTTGATCAGGCCCTGGGTCGTGGCGAACTTGTTGACCGTCGTGGTCAGTGCTGCCCGGAAGCCCTCCTCGTGCGTGCCGCCCTCGTGCGTGTTGATCGTGTTGGCGAAGGTGTGGACCGACTCGATGAAGCTGTCGTTCCATTGCATCGCGATCTCCAGCGACAGGCCCTTGGACTCATCCTCGGAGTCGATCGAGATGACATCGCGGTGGATCGGTGACTTGCTGCCGACGTTGATGTGCTCGACGTAGTCGACCAGGCCCTTGTCGTAGCGGAACCGGGCGTCGCGCTCGATCTCGTCGACGGCGGTGTCACCCTCGGCCGCGTCCTGGGCAGCGTCGCGGTCGTCGCGCAGGACGAGCTCGAGCCCCTTGTTGAGGAACGCCATCTCGCGGAACCGGGTCTTGAGCGTCTCGTAGTTGTAGACGACGCTCTCGAAGATGTCTTCGCTGGAGTAGAACGTCGTCGTCGTCCCGGTCTCGTCGGTCTCTTCGTGCCGCTCGAGTGGGGCATCCGGCACGCCGTACGTGAAGGACTGGGTCCAGCGGTAGCCGTCGCGCTTGATCTCGACGTCGAGCCGGGTCGACAGCGCGTTGACGACCGAGACGCCGACACCGTGCAGTCCGCCGGAGACCTTGTAGCCACCACCACCGAACTTGCCTCCGGCATGCAGCGAGGTGAGCACCAGTGTGACGGCAGGGATCTTTTCGGTCGGGTGCTCGTCGACCGGGATGCCTCGACCGTCGTCGACGACCCGCACGCCACCATCGGGCTGGAGCGTCACGGCGATGTGCGACGCGTATCCAGCCAGCGCCTCATCGACCGAGTTGTCGACGACCTCGTAGACCAGGTGGTGCAGGCCGCGCTCACCGGTCGAGCCGATGTACATGCCGGGACGCTTGCGGACCGCCTCCAGACCTTCGAGGACCTGAATGTTGCTGGCGTCGTATGAGGCTTCAGGATCTGGAGTTTGAGTCACTCGACCAGTATACGGGCGATTGTGTGCGTCTCAGTGGATACCCACAGTTCCAGGGTGGCGAGTCGCGACCACCGGGTGGCCCTGAGAGCCACAGAACGGCCGATTTGAAGCGGCCGGAGGCCCGTCACCAACCTCGGGTATCGCCCCGGGCGCCCCACGACGCCCATTCCGGGACCAGCGTCCGGCGCGGTCCCGAACACTTGGGGCGCATCGGGCATCGTAGAGGAATGATCACCGATGCCACCCGCCGCGACACCGCCATCCCGGCGCTCGGCGTTGCCGTGGTGGCAGCAGTCGTGCTGCTGGCGACCGTCCGCATCGCACTCCAGTCTTCCCGGGGACAGCACTGGGACAACTCTGCGATGACCACTGTCGTGGCGGGCAATGATGCCCAACTGACGTTGCTGAGCGGGCTCGGCTACGTCTCGATCGGCGCGATTGGGCTCGTCGCTGCAGGGTGCGTGCTGGTGGCCCTCCTCCGCGGCAACCTGCGCCTCGCGGTGGCCGCCGCGGTGCTCATCGCCGGTGCCAACATCACGACGCAGGTGCTCAAACGGGTCCTGCTCGATCGGCCCGACTTCGGCCTGGGAGTGCTCAACAGCCTGCCGAGCGGGCACACAACGGTCGTCGCGAGCGCGACAGGAGCCGTTCTGCTGGTGGCCCCCCGGGTGCTGCGGCCCGTGACCGCGGCCGTCGGCGGCTTCGCAACGACCCTGGTTGGCGCGTCGACGATCGTCGCGGGATGGCACCGCCCGGCGGACGTCGTGGCAGCGCTCGCGATCAGTCTGGTCTGGACCGGTGTCCTCGCGGCGATGATCCACGGACCACGCCACCCCGTCACCGGCACGTTCGTGAGCTCGGTGGTGGGCTGTGGCTCCGCGCTCGTCGTGCTCGTCGCGATCGGCGTCCGGCCTGCCTACGGCTGGGTCGGTTTCACCCAGGCCTCGCTGGTGCTGGGAGCTGTCACAGCCGTGACGGTGCTGTTCGTCGTCGCGGCTGCCGCGGTGTCTCCGGACGAATAGCCGCTGGTTGAGCCTGTCGAGAGCACGCTCGTTCGACAGGCTCAAGGACCGGGCTATCCGTAGGTGTCGCGGGGACCGCGAGCGCCGCGGATCGATCGGGGCCCCTTTTTCCACGACGGCGCCTGCGGTCCGCGCACGATGATGCGCAGCACCGACCCGTCACCGAGCTGTTCGTTGAGCTTGGCCACGACGCGCGGCGCGAGCATCCGCAGCTGGGTCGCCCACGCCGTCGAGTCCGTACGTACCTCGACCTCGCCATCGTCGAAGGCAATGACCTCCGAGTGCTGCGCGACCTCAGGGCCGACGATCCCGGCCCAGTCGGTGAAGACACGCTGCGCCGCGAGGCGTTCGTCCCAACCCTGGTCGTTGACGACCTGACCGAGCAGGTCGGCGAGCGGGCTCGGTTCGTCGCGCTTGTCGCGTGAGGGCTTGGCGGGTCGTACGCGACGCTTGCCGGACGGCGGGACGGGTGTGGCTTTGCCCCGATAGGAGTTGGCGATGTCGCGGGCCAGGCCGAGCCCGTCCTCGCGCGGTGTCGGCTCGTCGGGATCAGGCACGGACGACCTCCCCTCCCGCGACATCGAAGCGATGACCCTTCAGCGCCCCGGGCACGTCGTCGGCAACGGCGGCCGTGACGAGCACCTGCTCGGCATCGCCGACGAGCTCGGCCAGCTGTTGCCGCCGGCCCTGATCGAGCTCGGCAAAGACATCGTCCAGGATCAGCACCGGGTCGTCGTCATCCTCGCGCAGCAGCTCGAACGACGCCAGCCTCAACGCGAGGGCAAGCGACCACGACTCACCGTGGCTGGCATATCCCTTGGCCGGCAGGTCGCCGATCATCAGCGTGACCTCGTCCCGGTGCGGGCCCACCAGGCTGATGCCGCGGTCCATCTCGTCCTGTCGCCGGCGGGCGATCTCGTCCATCAGCGCTTCCTGGATCACTGCCTGGTCACGGATGTCGGGCGCCAGGTCGAGTGACGGCTTGTACGACGCGGTGATGGTCCGCCGGTCGGGGGCCGATGCCGCCGCGACGCGGACGTACGCCTCGACCAGGTACGGTCCGAGCGCGTCAAGCAGGCGAAGTCGGTTCGCCACGAGCTCGGCGCCGGTGCGTGCGAGGTTCTCGTCCCAGATGTCGAGGGTCGCGATCTCGACGTTGCGCCGCCCCCGCGCCGACTTCAGCAGCGTGTTGCGCTGCTTGAGCACGCGGTCGTAGTCCGCACGGACGCCGGCCAGCCGCGGCGTGCGCAGCACCAGGAGCGAGTCCAGGAATCGGCGTCGGTCGGACGGATCGCCCTTGACCAGCGCGAGATCCTCCGGCGAGAACATGACGGTCCGCAGGACGCCGATGATGTCGCGGGTTCGTGGCAGAGCCCCGCGGTTGACCCGGGCGCGGTTGGACTTGCCGGGCGTGATCTCGAGCTCCAACAGGGCCTTGCGGTCACCGCGGACCACGTCGGCCCGCACGACTGCGCGCTCGGCGCCCGCCCGCACCAGCGGCGTGTCGCCCGAGACGCGGTGCGAGTCCAGTCGGGAGAGATAGTCGATGGCCTCGACCAGATTGGTCTTGCCCTGGCCGTTCGACCCGATGAATGCTGTCGCTCCGGGGTCGAGGTCGATCTCGACCGAGGCGTACGACCGGAAGTCGTGCAGGATCAAACGGCTGACGTGCACGCCTAGACGGGATCCGAAGGATTCGGATCGGCGGGAGCGACACCAGCCTCCTCGGCGGCACGCACGGCATGTCCGCCGAACTGCTGGCGCATCGCGGCGACGGCCTGCATCGCGGGCGACTCCTCCTGGCGGGAGCTGAATCGTGCGAACAACGATGCCGCGATCGTGTGCATCGGCACCGCGTTGTCGATCGCGGCCTCAACGGTCCAACGGCCCTCGCCCGAGTCCTCGGCGTAGCCGCGGACCTTTGACAGGCCCGGGTCCTCCTCGAGCGCCTTGACCAGCAGGTCGAGCAACCAGGATCGAACGACCGTGCCGGTGCGCCATGAATCGAAGACCTCGGTGACGTTGTCGACCATGTCGACCTTCTCGAGCAGCTCGAAGCCCTCGGCGTACGCCTGCATCATGGCGTACTCGATGCCGTTGTGAACCATCTTGGAGAAGTGCCCGGCGCCGACGCGACCTGCATGGACGAACCCCGAGTCGCCCTCGGGCTTGAGCGCATCGAAGGCGAACTGCACCTTGGCGATGTCCTCAGACGTGCCGCCGGCCATCAGGGCGTAGCCGTTGTCGAGTCCCCACACGCCACCGCTGACGCCACAGTCGACGTAGCCGATGTTCTTCTTCTCGGCCAGGGCCGCGTGCTTCTCGTCGTCGGTCCAGCGCGAGTTGCCGCCGTCGACGATGACATCGCCCTCGCCGAGCAGCTCGATGAGCTCCTCGACCGTCGCCCGAGTGATGTCACCGGCGGGAACCATGACCCAGACGATCTTGGGGCTGGGCAGCCGGTCCACCATGTCGGCCAGGGACGACGCGTCGCTGATGTCCGGATTGCGGTCGTAGCCGACCACTGTGACGTCGGCATTGCGCAGGCGCGTGCGCATGTTGCCGCCCATCTTGCCGAGACCGACGATTCCGATGTCCATGGCCGTCACGATTCCCTTCGTCAGCTCTGCAGGCGAACCGGCATGATCAGGTAGCGGAACGCGACGTCCGGGTCGGCTCCGATCTCCGATACGCCTGATATCGCAGCAGGTTTGGTGTGCTGGGTGAAGGACAGGTGCACGACCGGATCGGACATGACCGCGAGCCCTTCCAGCAGGTAGGTCGGGTTGAAGCCGATCGAGATGTCGGCCCCGTTGATTGTCGCCTCGATCGACTCCGAGGCCTGGGCCTCGTCGCCGCTTCCGGCCTCGAGCAGCAGCTGCCCGTCCGAAAAGCTCAGGCGTACGGGTGTGTTGCGCTCCGCCACCAGGGCGACGCGCTTGACCGAGTCGACGAACGCCTGTGTCTCGACGTACGCGACCGTCTCGGCCTGGGCCTGGAACAGCTGACGCACGCGGGGGAAGTCCCCCTCGAGCAGGCGGGTCGTGGTGCGGCGGGTGCCGTTGCCCACGACGCCCTCGAAGCCGATCAGTCCGTCGCCGGCCTCGCCCGACGACACCGCGATGGTCACATCGCCGCCGGAGGTCAGGGCTCTTGCCGTCTCGTTGAGGACCCGCGCTGGCACGAGCGCCTGGGCGGAGAGGTCACTGGACTCGGGATACCACTCGAGATCACGCAGGCTGGCGCGGAATCGGTCGGTCGCCATCAGCGAGATCTTCGAACCTTCCAGCTCGAGCCGGACGCCGGTCAGCAGCGGAAGCATCTCGTCGCGCCCCGCGGCGGCACTGGCCTGGGACACCGCCGTGGCGAAGTCGTCGGCCTTGATCGTGCCGGATGCGGTTGGCATCTCGGGCAGCTGCGGGTACTCCTCGACGGGCATGGTCTGCAGGCTGAAGCGCGCGTTGCCGCACACGACCTGGACCTTGGTGCCATCGAGCGAGACGTCGACCGGCTTCGCCGGGAGGGACTTGACGATCTCGGCCAGGAGACGTCCCGAGACCAGAGCGCGGCCGTCGGCGCTGACCTCGGCCGGGAGCGTCGCGCGGGTCGAGGTCTCGTAATCGAAGCCCGACAGGGTCAAGCCATCCGCGGCCGTCTCGATCAGGAGACCGGCGAGGACCGGGACGCTCGGACGGTTGGGCAGGCTGCGCGCTGTCCAGGCGACGGCGTCGGCGAGCGTGTCGCGGTCGATGCGGAATTTCACGTGGTGGGGCCTTTCCGGGGACGGGAGCCGTCGTGATGAATCCTGCCACGGGATGCGTCGCGGGAGGTACCCAGGGGAACTCCAGAAATTGTCATCCACACACAGGCCGACACGTGACTTCTGCGGGTCTTGCGGAGATATAGAAGAGTAGTAGTCGTAGTAGCCTCTGTGGATTCGGTGGACAACCCCGATTCCTGCTGGCGAGACAGTGTTTGGACCGGTGGACAACCTGTGGTTCCAGCAGGCCCAAAACTACAACCTCCTGTGGATGTCCGCCGGCCGTTCACATCGTGTTCACATCGTGACCGAAGATGTCCACGTGACAGGTGGGTTTTCCCACAGCCTCGTCCCCAGGTGTGAATGGTCGATTTTGACCATTCACAGGTCATGACTGTCGGGCTTGCTGCTTGATGCGGGCGGTCAGCTCGGTGACCTGGTTGTAGACCGCGTGCTTCTCAGCCATGAGCTTGCGGATCTTGCGATCGGCGTGCATCACCGTGGTGTGGTCGCGGTTGCCGAATTCCTGTCCGATCTTTGGCAGCGACATCTCGGTGAGCTCTCGGCACAGGTACATCGCGATCTGGCGCGCGAGCACCAGATCGCGGCTGCGGTTGGTGCTGCACAGGTCGTCGATCGAGAACTCGGAGTACGCCGCGGTCTGCGCCATGATCATGCCGACCGTGATGTCGGGTTCCTCGCCCTCGGCAATGAGGTCCTTGAGGACGATCTGTGCGAGCTGCAGGTCGACCGTGGTGCCGTTGAGGTTCGCGAAGGCCGTGGCCCGAATCAGCGCACCCTCGAGCTCTCGAATGTTGGTCTGCACCTTGCTGGCGATGAATTCGAGCACGTCCGCCGGCGCTGTGAGCTTCTCGTTGGCGGCCTTCTTGCGGAGGATCGCGATGCGGGTCTCGAGATCGGGTGGTTGGACGTCGGTCGTCAGGCCCCATTCGAATCGATTGCGCAACCGGTCCTCGAGGGTCGTGAGGTTCTTGGGTGGCCGGTCCGACGTCATGACGATCTGCTTGTTCTCGTTGTGCAGTGCGTTGAACGTGTGGAAGAACTCGGTCTGTGTCGACTCCTTGCCCTCCAGGAACTGGATGTCGTCGACCAGGAGGACGTCGATCTCCCGATACTTGCGCTTGAGCGCGGCAGTGCGGTTCTCACGAATCGCGTTGATGACGTCGTTCGTGAACTCCTCGCTGTTGACGTAGCGCACCCGCGACGAGGGATAGAGGTTGAGGACGTAGTGGCCTATCGCGTGCAGCAGGTGGGTCTTGCCCAGACCGGACTCGCCGTGGATGACCAAGGGGTTGTACGCCTTGCCCGGCGCCTCCGCGACGGCGACGGCCGCGGCGTGCGCAAATCGGTTGGACGAGCCGATGACGAAGTTCTCGAACAGGTATCGGGGGTTGAGTCGTGCCTCGGCCACGCTGCCGATGCGCGGTGGACCGGTCTTGCGCTCCGCCCAGCTCGGCACGAACTCGTCCTGCGCATCGTCGTCATCGTCGAGATCGCTGTCGGGCACGTAGCGGTTAGGTCGATTTGTCGACATATCGTCTTGTGGACTTTGACTGAAGTCAATCAGAGTCGGCTCAATCGTGACGACGAGGCGCGTCTGCTGCTGCAGTGCCGTGCTGATCGCGTGTTCGAGCGCGGGGCGCACACGGGACTCAAGCTGTGCGCGGGTCAGGTCGTCCTGCACTGCGACAATCAGGATGTTGTTGTGCAGCGTGAGCGGCTTGGCCGAGTAGACCCAGACCTTCGCCCCCGGGGAGAGTGTGTCGACGGCTCCCTGCCAGACGCGGTTGAGATGTTCTTCCGGGCTGGGTTCCTGGCCGTCGCTCATTCAAATGCCTCCCGACATGTCCACAGGGTTTTCCACATGGTGTGAATGCGAACTCGAGAGTTGAGGCGGCCCTTGTGGAAAAGTCGATACCGCGGTGACGCTAGCAGCCTTGGAAGGTCCATACAAGCGGATTTCCCCAGCGCGTCCGGAGCCTGCGGCGTGTCGTGTGGACGGCGCTTCGCCTGTCGCGTATGAGTGTCAGTTTGACCGCGGTGCGGGCCACCCGTACCGTTGTCTAGTCGTCCTAGAACGACTTCCGCCGCATGCCCATGACAACTGCACTATCCGGTTGTGGGCGAGCGGTGGCCGTCGACCGGCCCAGACCGAATCCGTGAGGAACACATCGTGAGCAAGCGTACTTTCCAGCCGAACACCCGTCGTCGTAGCAAGAAGCACGGCTTCCGCCTTCGCATGCGCACCCGCGCCGGCCGCGCCATCCTGGGCGACCGTCGCCGCAAGGGCCGCGCCAAGCTGTCTGCCTGATCCGTTGCTCGCACGCGTTCAACGCATGCGCAGCGGGGATGACTTCCGGCACACGATCCGTCGTGGAGCCAAAGGCGCTCAGCCAACCCTCGTCACCCATGTCGTTCCGGGAACCGGCGGACCTACGTCCGTCGGTTTCGTCGTGAGCAAGGCCGTGGGTTCGGCGGTGGACCGCAACCGGGTCAAGCGTCGGTTGCGTCACTTGATGCGCGAACGGGTGGATGTTTTTCCAGCAGGGTCGCGCGTTGTCGTGCGAGCCCTTCCGACGTCGAATGGCGCGAGCTCAACGACGTTGGCCGAGCAGCTGGACGTGGCCCTGGCGCGGGCCGGTGCTCGGTGAAGTACCCCTTGATCTGGCTGTTGAAGGCCTATCGATTTGCGATCAGCCCGCTGTACGGGCAGGTCTGCCGCTATCACCCGACCTGTTCGGCCTACGCTTTGCAGGCCGTGGAGACTCACGGAGCGATACGCGGGACCTGGCTGGCGGGTCGGCGCGTCCTGCGTTGCCATCCCTGGAGTGCCGGCGGCTATGACCCGGTACCCCAGTCACACAGAGGAGAACAATGTTCGGCTTCCTAGGCGACATCGGCGGCGCGATCATGACGCCTCTGTACTACGCCGTCTCCGGAGTGCTGCTGGTGTGGCACCGGATCTTCTCGACCGTGCTGTCGGAGGACTCGGGCTGGACCTGGGCGTTGTCGATCATCGGCCTGACGGTGACGATCCGAACCATCCTGATCCCGCTGTTCGTCAAGCAGATCAAGTCGAGCCGCAACATGCAGCTGCTCCAGCCGCAGATCAAGGCGCTCCAGCAGAAGTACAAGCACGACCGCGAGCGCCTGACGCAGGAGCAGATGAAGCTGTGGAAGGACACCGGCACCAACCCCTTCGCTTCGTGTCTGCCACTGATCCTGCAGATGCCGATTTTCTTCGCTCTTTTCCGTGTGATCGACCGCGCTTCCAAGGACGGTGCAGAGGGCGCACGCGGGTTCCTCTCCGGCGCCGATGCGGAGTCGCTGTCCAAGGCGAAGCTGCTGGGAGCCCAGATCGCCGACACGTTCATCAAGAGCTCGGCCGTCGAGACCAAGATCCTGACCATGACTCTGGTGCTGCTGATGGTCTTCACGCAGTTCACGACTCAGCGCCAGCTGATGAGCAAGAACATGCCGGCAGACGCCATGACGGGTCAGTACGCCCAGCAGCAGAAGATGCTGCTCTACATCCTCCCGGTTGTCTTCGCCGTGGGTGGCGTGGCCTTCCCGCTAGGTGTCCTCTTCTACTGGACAACCTCGAACTTCTGGACGATGGGTCAGCAGTTCTACGTGATCCGCAACAACCCCGCCCCCGGCACGCCGGCCTTCAAGGCCAAGCAGGACCGCGATGCCAAGCACGGCAAGGCCGTCGACCCCGATCCGGCTACGGTCGAGATCGAGGAGGCGCCCAAGCCTCCGGCCCGCCAGCAGCCCAAGAACCAGGCCCGCAGCCAGCGTAAGAAGAAGCCCGCTGCCCCGCCACAGAAGAAGAAGAAGCCTGACATCACGAGCAAGAACGACACGGACAAGGACGGCACGCAGTGAGCGATTCCGCGAAGAAGTTGGAAAGGGAGGGCGACATTGCCGCAGACTTCCTCGAAGGTCTGCTTGACATTGCCGATCTCGATGGTGACATCGATATGGATGTCGACGGCGACCGTGCCGCGGTCGACATCGTCGGCGGCAACCTTGACCACCTCGTCGGCCGTGAGGGTGAGGTGCTGGATGCTCTGCAGGAGCTGACCCGCCTTGCTGTCTACCGCGAGACCGGTGAGCGTAGTCGCCTGATGCTCGACGTTGCTGGTTTCCGGGCAGCTCGTCGAGTCGAGCTCGTTGCGATCGCTGGCGTGGCGATCGAGAAGGTCAAGAGCAATGGTGACTCAGTCTCACTCGATGCCATGACACCGTTCGAGCGCAAGGTCGTGCATGACGCGGTAGCCGACGCCGGACTGTCCAGCTCCTCCGATGGCGTTGAGCCGAGCCGCTACGTCGTCGTCCACCCCGCGTCCGAGTAAGCGACGATGACAGGGTCCGATCCCGATCCTCGAAACATCACCGAGGGTGATGTTTCACGTGAAACACCCCCGCCGCACGCGGCGGGGGTGTTCGCTTCTCGTCTGCCGATGGCGCAGGAGTACGCGGACATCCTCGCGACCGACGGCGTTCTCAAAGGTCTGATCGGGCCGCGTGAGGTCCCCCGCATCTGGGACCGACACATCATGAACTCGGCCGTCGTGGTTCAGCGGGTGCCTCACGGAGCGTCGGTCGCTGACATCGGTACCGGCGCAGGTCTGCCTGGCCTGGTGTGGGCCATTGCCCGGCCTGATATTTCGGTCGCTCTGGTGGAGCCGTTATTGCGCCGCACGACGTTCCTCGAAGACGCCGTCCGAGATCTTGGCTTGGACAACGTCTCGATCGTGCGTGCCCGCGCCGAGGATGTACACGAGACTTATGACGTCGTCACGGCTCGCGCTGTGGCGGCGCTCGACAAGTTGGGTCGCTGGTGCCTCCCCCCTGTTGCGCCGGGTGGTGTCCTGCTGGCTTTGAAGGGCCGCACGGCTCAAGACGAGATCACCACGGCCACGGCAACCCTTCACCGGCTCGGCGCGACGACTATCGTGGTGGCGACGTATGAGAACGGCGACGTTCCGACGACTGTCGTGGAGGTGACCAAGTGAGCGACACACCACTTGTCTCAAACGTCCATGTTTCACGTGAAACCAACGAAGGGGATCTATGAGCGACATGTCGCCCACACCCGGCCCCGCGACAGCTTCGAGCTTTCGGGTGCCTGTGCCGTCTCATGACGACTCGACGCCACTCGCCTCGGAGGTCGAGGAACACATCGCACTGGTCCAGCGCGCCTCTGCCACGACCAGGTTCGATCCGCCGGTTTCCACCCGGGTGTTCGTGGTGGCGAACCAGAAGGGTGGAGTTGGCAAGACCACGACCACGGTCAACATAGCCGCGGCCCTGGCACTCAAGGGTCTGCGGGTGCTGGTCATCGACCTCGACCCGCAGGGCAACGCCTCCACAGCACTGAACATCCCGCATGCCGAGGGGACGCCCGGCGTCTACGAGGCGATCGTGGATGGCACCGACCTCGACGAGCTGGTCAAGCCATGCCCCGACATTCCCGGTCTTACGGTGCTGCCTGCATCGATCGACCTGGCCGGCGCTGAGATCGAGCTGGTGTCGCTGGTCGCACGTGAATCACGACTGGATCGCGCCCTGCAGACGTACCTCGCCGACTGCGAGGCGGCAGGAGATCGTATCGACTACGTGCTGATCGACTGCCCGCCCTCCCTGGGGCTCCTGACAGTCAACGCGATGGTCGCCGGTCGCGAGGTCTTGATTCCGATCCAGTGCGAGTACTACGCCCTGGAGGGTCTGGGGCAGCTGGTCCGCAACATCGACCTGATCCGTTCCCACCTCACCCCCAAGCTCGAGGTCTCGACGATCTTGCTGACAATGTTCGACGCGCGTACGCGGCTGTCTGCTGGCGTTGCCGACGAGGTCCGCAGCCACTTTGCCGACAAGGTGCTCAGGACAGCAATCCCCCGATCCGTACGTATCTCGGAGGCGCCCAGCTACCAGCAGTCGGTCATCACCTACGACAGGTCGTCATCGGGCGCGCTGTCCTATCTCGAAGCAGCCCGGGAGATCGCCGTGGCCGGACGTCAGGAGTCACACCGATGAGCACCACTCGACGCGGCCTGGGCCGCGGCCTGGAGTCGCTGATTCCTTCGAGCCCGGCCGAGGCGCAGGCATCAGGTCTGCAGGAGATTGCCGGCGCACGGTTCGCCGAGATCCCACTCGAGCAGATCGTCGCCAACCCTCGTCAGCCTCGCCAGGTGTTCGACGAGGATCACATGGCCGAGCTGGTCCACTCGATCAAGGAGGTCGGGCTGCTTCAGCCCGTCGTCGTTCGTGAGGTCGGCAAGGATCGCTACGAACTCATCATGGGTGAGCGTCGGTGGCGGGCCAGTGGCAAGGCGGGCCTCGACACGATCGGCGCGATCGTTCGGGACACCTCGGACGAAGACCTGCTGCGCGACGCGCTGCTGGAGAACCTGCACCGTTCACAGCTCAACCCGTTGGAAGAAGCGTCGGCGTATCAGCAACTGCTGGAGGACTTCGGCTGCACGCACGAGGAGCTCGCCGAACGCATCGGGCGCTCCAGGCCACAGATTAGCAATACGTTGCGGCTGCTCAAGCTGACCCCGGCCGTCCAGCGCCGGGTCGCTGCGGGCGTGCTGTCGGCAGGCCATGCGCGTGCGCTCGTCAGCATCAGCAACCCCGAGATCCAAGACCGACTTGCGACCCGAGTGGTTGCGGAGGGTCTCTCGGTGCGTGCGCTCGAGGAGATCGTGACGGCGGGCCCCGACTCGACCAAGCGACCGGCGGCTCGGCAGTCACCCAAGATCTCGGCGCCGCGGCTGGCCGACCTGGCGGCGCGACTCTCGGAGCGTTACGACACCCGGGTCAAGGTCGATCTCGGCCGATCCAAGGGCAAGGTCACGGTTGAGTTCGCGACGCTCGACGACCTCGAGCGGATCGTCGACATGATGGACCCCAAGAAGCCCTGATCGCCAGGTCGTCACGTCGCCACATTGCTAAGTCGTCACATCGCTAGGTCGACATATCGATAAGTCGACTTAACAACTTAGCAACTTAATGATTCAAGGCGGTGGGCTGTCGCCGACGACGGTGCAACCCCAGCGCGCATGCGATTGTCGCGATCATGAGTGATACCTCGGCCAGTGCTGTCGAGCACCGTTGGCCGCCAGTCGGGACTCTCCTGACCACGCTGAACGGGAAGGCCGCGCGGCGCGGCGCATGCTGACACGGCGCATGCTGACCTAAGAGTCGACCCGCCAGCAAGGGCTAGGTCGAGAGTCGACCCGGACTGCACGACCCTTCCCGCATCGTTGTGGCGGGTCTCCGCAATGCCACGGCAACGCAGGCAACCGAGACATTGCGTCACGCCAATTAGAACTTGAGTTCGGGTTCAACTGCGGCCGAATCGCTGTTACGGTGTGAGCCGGGCCACGCAACTTGCGGCCCCGGACTGAAGGGAAGAACGTGAATCCACGTCGATTGAAGATGCTGAGCCTTGTCGCATCAGCCGCTGCCTGTGCACTCGTCCTGTCTGCGTGCCAAGCGGGCACTGACAGCGGTTCCAGCAGCAAGGACGGTGGCAAGTACGACATTGCCCTCAGTCTGAGCTATACCGGAAACGACTGGCAGGACAACGCCACCAACCTGGTCAAGGCCGCGGCGAAGACCGCGCCCTACGACAAGAAGGTCAACCTGCGCGTCGACATCGCCGGCAGCGAGGTGGGCAAGCAGATCCAGACGTTGAACAACGAGATCTCCGCGGGCGTCGACGCGATCATCGTGTACCCGATCTCGCCGACAGCCCTGAACGCCACGATCAAGAAGGCCTGTGACGCCGGCATCATCGTCTACGCCTACGACAGCCTGGTCACCGAGCCGTGCGCTTACAACGTGCACATCGATCAGTACGAGTGGGGCGTAGTCAACGCGACCTGGCTGGCCGAAGAGCTCGGCGGGAAGGGTGACATCGCCGTGATCGATGGAGTTCCGGGCACCACGGTCGCCCTCGACCGGCAGAAGGGCCTCGATGACGTCCTGAAGAAGTACCCCGACATGAAGGTCGCGGGCAAGGCTCCGGGCGCCTGGGCGCAGGCTCAGGGCAAGACGGCATTCACCTCGATCGAGGCCGCGAACCCCAACCTGGACGGCATCTTCGCCCAGGCCGGCTGCTACGCCATCACGAAGTACCTGAACGACGGTGACAAGAAGGTGTTGCCCTGCGCCGGTGAGTACTCCAACGGTCACCACGTGCAGATGCTTTCGCCCGAGGTGTGCAAAGAGGTCGACATAGACCCCAAGGAATGCCTGCACCTGCCCAGCATCTCTTCGGGCTCACCGGCCTATTCAGGCGAGCTGGCGTTCATCAACACCGTCCGACTCCTGGACGGCGAGAAGGTTGGTCGCAACACGATCCTGCCGCTGCCGAGCTTCACCACCGATGACCTTGATGCGTTGGGTGCCAAGGGAGTCGGCGACGATCCGGCCAAGGGCGCTCTGGTGTTCACTCCGTCGAAGGCATCGCCGGGAATGTTCGGCTCCTTCTGGTCGCCGTTGGTCGAACAGGGACTGCTTGCCAACCTGAAGGGTGTCTCGGACAAGATCAGCGACGCCAAGCCGTGCGCCGAGGTCGAAGGCTGCAAGACGACCGACAAGCTGACGTTCGACGATAACCACTCCGGTGGCAACTGAGCGATGAGTGATTCTTCGCAGAAGGGCGACCACGGTTCCCAGGTAGAGGGCGCTGCCCTCGAAGTGCTGGGAGTGTCCAAGTCATATGGGGCAACAGTCGCCCTTCGCGAGGCGTCGTTCTCAGTCGCCTCGGGATCAATACACGCGTTGATCGGTGAGAACGGCGCCGGCAAGTCGACGTTGGTCAAGATCCTGAGCGGGTTGGTCGAACCGGACGAAGGAACGATCCGAGTGGGTGCGCAGGCCATCGGCCTGCGCACCCCGCGGGCCGCCATCGCCGCAGGCGTTTCGACAGCCTTCCAGGAGCTGACCCTGGTTCCGAAGATGACGGTGGCGCAGAATCTCCTCCTCGGGCGTGAGCCCAGGAGCAGGCTGGGGTTGATCTCCGATGAGCGCATGAACCGCTTGGCGAGCGAGATCCTGGCCGAGTGGGACCTCCCTGACGTCAGCCCGACGGTTGCAACAGAAGACTTCGCCCTGGGCGTCCGTCAGCAGATCGAGCTGGTTCGCGCGTTCAGTCGCCACGGAGCGGTGCTGCTGCTGGACGAGCCGACGGCCGCTCTTGCTGCTTCGCAGGTGGATTGGCTTTTCGCTCAGATCCAGAAGGTGCGTGCCACGGGGGTCGCGATCGTGTTCATCTCGCACCGGATGGACGAGATCCGTGACATCTGCGACGCAGGCACCGTTCTGCGAAACGGCCAGCAGGTATCAACCTTCAACGTGGCCGACGTCAGCGATGACGAAGTCATACAGATGATGGTGGGTCACTCGCTCGCCGAGCGCATCCACACCGAACCGCCTCACGTAGAACCCACGGGCACCCCGGTCCTCTCGGTCCGTCACCTGCAACGACGGGAAATGGCCGACGTGTCGTTCGACCTGTACGAGGGCGAGGTCCTCGGACTCGCCGCGCTCCAGGGACATGGACAGCTGGAGCTGTTCAACACACTCTTCGGAGCCCTTCGTCCCAGTGGCGGCGAGATGTCCATCCGAGGCCGAAAGGTCCGCATCACCTCGCCGCGGCAGGCGGTCAGACACGGTCTGGGCATCAACCTGGTGCCCGAAGATCGCAAGGCCGAAGGTGTGCTGACCGGCATGAGCAGCCTCGTGAACGTGACCTTGCCGAACCTGCAGGGCTTCAGCCGATTCGGATTCCTGCGAAGGAAGCACGAGCGCGGCCGTGCGGCCGAGATCTTCAAGCTGCTCAACCTGCGACCCACCGCGATGCACAGCAACGTCGCAACCCTCAGTGGCGGCAATCAGCAGAAGGTGGCGATCGGCAAGTGGATGCTGAGTCCGAGCGACATCCTGCTGATGTACGACCCCACGCGAGGTGTTGACGTCGGCACGAAGGCAGAGATCTTCGACCTCATGCAATCCATGGCCGACGACGGACGGGCCATTCTCTTCTACTCAACCGATCTCGCCGAGCTCCTGGCGGTGTGCGGAAGGATCCTCGTGATGTACAAGGGCAAGGTCGTCGCGGACCTCACCGGAGCCGAGCGGAACCACAGCGCGGCACTCGCGGCCATGGTGGGCAGTGCCCAGTCTGCCGATCCGGCAAGCTCCACCAGCGAGCTGGTGCAGTGATGGGATCACTTTCGACGCACACCGCACCGCACTACCGGACCGGGATCAAGGCGCAGGTCAGCCGACACCTCAGGCGCGCCTCGGCATCGGGTGTGGTTGGCCCCTTGCTCGTCCTCGCCGTCCTCTTCGTCGTCTACGTCGTGGTACGCCCTGCGGTGGTGTACCTGCCGCAGTTCAACACGATGGCAAATGGTGGTGCTGGGCTGGCCATCGCTGCTGCCGGCGGAGCGGTGGTGATCCTGATTGGCGGCTTCGATCTCTCAGTAGGTGCCGTCATCTCCCTGGTGAATGTCATCGTGGCCACGAGGATCACGGACTCGGTCGGCTCCGAGCTGACGATGATCGGGCTGGCCATCCTGATCGGCGCCGGAGCGGGTCTCATCAATGGCCTCCTGGTGACCTTCCTCCAGATCCCATCGATCGTTGCCACCCTTGCCATGTCGTTCTTCGGGGGCGGTGCTGCGCTTCTTGTGCTGGCGCAGCCGGGCGGATCGGTCCCCTCGGGGTTCGTGTCCGCCTTCACCGGGAACGTCGGAAATGCGATCCCGGCCTCGGTGATCCTGCTGCTGCTGATCTCGATCGTGTGGCTGCTGATCAAGCGGACCGGATTCGGGCTCGGCCTGTACGCGGTCGGCGGCGAGGTCAACGCCGCGGTGTCCAACGGTGTGAAGGTGCGGCAGGTGCAGATCATGGCCTACAGCCTTGCCGGCGCGCTCTACGGCGTGGCTGCGATCTTCCTGACCGCACAGACCTCAAGCGGCGACCCACGCATCGGACAGCCGATGTTGCTCAACGTGTTCGCAGCGATCGTCATCGGTGGCGTCCTGCTCGGCGGCGGCAAGGGTGACCTCGTCGGGGCCATCATCGGTGCGTACATCCTCTACGTCGTCACCGACGTGCTGTTCGCGCTCGGCGTTTCGTCCTTCTACTCGGCCATCCTCAACGGCGTGCTCCTGCTGATGGCGGTCGTCGTGACCGCTCTGCCGAGCGTCCGAAAATGGCAATGGTTGCAGAACAGGTCGAGACCTCCTGTGTCCATGGTCGACGAGGCAGACGCAGCACGGGGAGCGAGCAGATGAGCCAGCTACTTGGACCCAACCGATCCAGCGACGACGACAGCGCCGATCCGCAGCAGTCCAGCGACAAGCGGACGACCGGACTGCGTTCGTGGGGCATCGGAGCGCAGGGAAAGACGGTCATCGGGGTCTATGTCTTCCTGTTGATCCTGATCCTTGCCTCGCGATTCGTCAGCCCTTCCTTCGGGTCGATCTCCTTCACCAAGACCGTGGTGGTGCTGTCTGCCTTCACCATCATTGCCTCGTTCGGGCAATACATCGTCGTCGTGACCGGCGGTCTCGATCTGTCGATCCCGGGGGTGATGTCGGTCGGTGGGCTGCTCATCACCGGATTGTCACTGGGACAGAACTCTCGTCTCTGGTGGGCCGTTCCGATCGTCCTGGGAGTGGGATTCCTGATCGGTGCCGTGAATGGCATCGGCGTGGTCTATCTGAAGATCTCGCCAGTGATCATGACCCTGGCGGCCAACGTCATCCTGGGTGGCGTGGTCCTGGTCTACACCGATGGCACGCCACGAGGCAGCACACCGCCATTCCTGGTCGAGTTGATCCAGGGACGATTGTTCGGAGGGGCGCTTCCCAAGGTGATCGTCGGGCTGGTCGTGTTCATGATCATCGGGTCGATCCTGATGAATCAGACCTCGTTCGGTCGCCGGGTGTATGCGGTCGGGAGCAACCCCCGGGTCGCCTACCTTTCCGGTGTACGCGTCAACCTGATCATGATCCTGGTCTATGCGATCAGTGGCTTCTGCGCGGCGCTGGCCGGCATGGCGCTGGCCGCCTACAGCAACAACAGCTTCCTGGGGATGGGTGATCCCTACCTGCTGCTGAGTCTGGCCGCAGTCGTCGTGGGCGGTACCAGCATCTTGGGCGGGCGCGGGCTCTTCGTGGGCGTCGTGGGTGGCGCCATCATCCTGACGACCATCACCACCACCCTCGCGGGGACATCGATCCCTGACTCGGCGCGCGACATGGTCATCGCCGTGGTCATTCTGGCCGCCGTCATCGTGGCCAGGCAGGAAAAGCTGGACTGAGCGCGGCCTTCACCCACTGAAGCGCACGTCGGACATCAACGATAATTGGAGGAGCAATATGAGCACGTCAGGTTCCAATCTGGACATCAACACGGTCCTGGAAAAGTCTGCCAAGTACCGGAACTGGGGCAAGTGGGGCAGCGAGGACGAGCTCGGCTCGGGCAACTACGTGACAGCGGAGACGATCGCCCGGGCCGCCACGCTGGTCAAGAAGGGCAGCGTGTTCTCGCTGGCCCTGCCACTGGACTCCAAGGGCCCGATGGACGGAAGCTTCGACCGGGTCAACCCGATCCACCTGATGATGCAGGACGGCGGCGACATCGCGGCCGGTGGTCAGGACCACCTCGCGACACTGCGCTACACCGACGACTCGGTCTACCTGGTCCTGCAGAGCTCGACGCAGTGGGATGCGCTGTCGCACATCTACCACGACGGAAAGATGTACAACGACTACGGCCTCGAGATGGTGACGAGCCAGGGTGCGCACAAGAACAGCATCACCAACATGAAGGATCGTGCTGTCGGGCGCGGAGTTCTGCTGGACATCGCTCGGTACAAGGGCAAGAAGAGCCTGGATGTCAGCGAGCCGATCTCGAACGAGGATCTCGAGGGTTGTGCCGCAGCAGAAGGCGTCGAGATCGGGGAGGGCGACTTCGTCCTGGTCCGGACCGGGCAGATGCAGCAGCGACGTGATGCCGGAAGCTGGGGTGACTTCGCCGGCGGTCCGGCACCGGGACTCGCCATCAGTGCCTCGGACTTCTTCTGCCCGCGCCACGTCACCGCTGTCGCCACCGACACGTGGGGCACAGAGGTCCTGCCGAACGAGACGCCTGATGTCTTCCAGCCGCTTCACATCATCATGCTGG
Source organism: Aeromicrobium sp. A1-2 (assembly GCF_003443875.1). NCBI lineage: Bacteria > Bacillati > Actinomycetota > Actinomycetes > Propionibacteriales > Nocardioidaceae > Aeromicrobium > Aeromicrobium sp. A1-2. Next base: position 3,161,808 of record NZ_CP027482.1, read on the forward strand.
TCAACGCGGGAATCTACCTCGGTGAGATGTGGGACATGGAAGAGCTCGCGGCCGACTGCGCCGCGGATGGAGTCTACGAGTTCATGCTCGTGGCGCCGCCGCTCACAGTGACGGGATCGGTTGGATCACCCGTCAATCCCCAGGCCATCAAGTGACGGGGCTCGAGGGCACGACGCCGAGCACGTCGCCACCGGGCGGGGGGCCGAAACCATGGCTGAAGCTGTACGACGAGGGCCAGCCGAACCATATCGAGATCGAGTACGAGAACGCCCTGGAGATGTTCAAGGCCTCGGTCGATCGCTCACCGGACTCGGCGCTGATCACCTACTTCGACACCACCATCTCGGTGTCGGAGGTGGACCACCTCAGCGACTCCCTTGCCTGCGGGCTGCTGGCGCAAGGCATCGGGAACGGTGACCGGGTGGCGGTCTACCTGCAGAACGTGCCGCAGTACCTGATCAGCCTGATAGCGATCTGGAAGGTGGGTGGAATCCTGGTATCGATCAACCCCATGTACCGGGGTCACGAGGTGGAAGCACTGCTCAACGACTCGGGCGCTGTGGCACTGGTGTGTCTGGAGGATCTGTATCGCGATGTCGCGGCCGACGTGATCGCCAAGACGGATGTGCGACTCGCGCTCACCACGTCGGAGCTGGAGTTCCAGGAGGATTCCAGCCGGCCGATCTTTGCCGGGATCGAGCGGCATCGCGAGGAGGGCACCATGGACTTCCTCGAGCTGATCGAAGCGCACCGAGGTGAGGTTCCGCCGGCGGTGCAGCTGAGTGGGGACAGCGTCGCCTTCTTGACCTACACGTCGGGCACGACGGGTCCGTCAAAGGGTGCGATGAACAGCCACTCCAACGTCGTGTTCACGGCGCAGGCCTACCGGGACTGGGTGGATCTCACCAGCGATGACGTGGTCCTGGGTGTGGCTCCGCTGTTCCACATCACCGGATTGATCGGCCACATGGCGCTGTGCCTGCTGATGCCGGCTCGACTGGTGTTCGGCTATCGGTTCGACCCTTCGGTCGTCCTGGAGTCGATCGAGTCGAACAAGACCACCTTCACCATCGGTGCGATCACGGTGTTCACGGCCCTGATGAATCATCCGGAGTTCGAAGGCCGGGACCTGTCCTCACTCAAGAAGATCTACACGGGGGGGCAGTCTGTGCCGCCCTCGATCGTCGAGGAGTTCGAACGCCGCACCGGCGCCTACATCCATGTCGCGTACGGCCTGACCGAGTCGACGTCGCCGTCGCACTTCGTGCCCCTGCACGGTCGTTCGCCCGTCGATCAGGACTCGGGTGCGCTGTCGGTCGGAGTGCCGATCTACAACACCACCGCGTCGATCGTCGACGAGAATGGCGAAGACCTGCCACCCGGCCGGGTGGGCGAGATCTGCTTGTCGGGCCCGCAGATCGTCCAGGGCTACTGGCGCAAGGAGGCAGAGACCGCACACGCCTTCAGGGATGGACGATTCTTCACCGGTGACGTGGGGTTGATGGACGAGCAGGGCTGGTTCTACGTCGTCGATCGCAAGAAGGACATGATCAATGCCTCGGGCTACAAGGTGTGGCCGCGTGAGGTCGAGGACGTGCTGTACGAGCACCCCGCCGTCCGCGAAGCAGCGGTCATTGGTGTTCCGGACGAGTATCGCGGCGAGACGGTCATGGCGTTCGTGAGTCTGCGGCCAGGACTCACGGCGACGGCCGACGAGCTCAAGGCCTTCTGCAAGGAACGAATCGCCGCCTACAAGTATCCGCGCGTCATCGAGTTCATGGATGAGCTGCCGAAGACCGTCACGGGCAAGATCCTCCGTCGAGAGCTTCGGACGCTGCCCGTCGCCGAGACGAAGTGACGGCCTAGCCACCCGCAACATCTCGGCAACGACGAGGCCCCGGCGAGAACCTCACCGGGGCCGTCGTCTGCTGCAGGTCAGGTCTGCTGCTGGTCAGGCAGTGTGCTCCTCGAGCTCACTGAGGATCGCACTCTTGGGCCGAACGCCGACGATCGACCGGACGACCTCGCCCTTGTAGTACAGGTTCATGGTCGGCAGTCCGGTCACGCGATACTGCGCCGGGGTGACCGGGTTCGCATCCGCGTCCATCTTGACGATCGTGAGCTTGTCGCCCTTTTCGCCGGCGATCTCCTCGAGGATCGGAGCCAGCTGACGGCACGGGCCGCACCAGCTCGCCCAGAAGTCCACGAGAACGGGACCGTCAGCCTTGAGCACCTTCTCGTCGAAGTCTGCGTCGGTGACGGCGGTGATGTCTGCCATGGGTTTCTCCTTCAGGTCTGTGTGGATGTCAACGTCGTGCGGTGTGGGTTATTCCGTTCACTGGGCCATCGCGACGTCCGTGGCGGGCTCGCCGGCCGCATCCATGTCCGCCAGGAAGCGCTCGGCGTCGAGCGAGGCCGCGCAGCCGGTTCCGGCCGCGGTGATGGCCTGGCGGTAGGTGTGGTCGACGAGGTCGCCGGCGGCGAAGACGCCGGGGACGTTGGTCGCGGTGGAGCCGGCCTGGACCAGGACGTAGCCCTCGTCGTCGAGCTCGACCTGGCCCTTGAGCAGCTCTGAGCGCGGGTCGTGACCGATCGCGATGAACAGGCCGGTCGCGTCGAGCCGGCGGGTCTGGCCGGTCACGGTGTCGCGAAGGACGACACCCTCGAGCTTGTCGGCGCCGATGATCTCAGCGACCTCGGAGTTCCACGCGAAGTCGATCTTGTCGTTCGCGAAGGCACGGTCCTGCATGATCTTGGAGCCACGCAGCTCACCGCGGCGGTGGACCATCGTGACCTTGCTGGCGAACCGGGTCAGGAACGTCGCTTCCTCGAGGGCAGAGTCGCCACCGCCGACGACGATGATGTTCTGCTCGCGGAAGAAGAATCCGTCACACGTGGCACACCAGGAGACTCCGTGGCCGGACAGCCGGTCCTCGCCCTCGACGTCGAGCTTGCGGTAACCCGATCCCATCGCGAGCACGACAGCCTTGGCCGAGTAGGTGGTGCCGTCAGCCAGGGTCACGGTCTTGATGTCACCCTCGAGATCGACCGACGTGACGTCGTCGGTGATCAGCTCGGCACCGAAGCGTTCGGCCTGGGCGCGGAGCTTGTCCATCAGCTCCGGGCCCATGACGCCGTCGGGGAAGCCGGGGAAGTTCTCGACATCGGTCGTGGTCATCAGCGCGCCGCCGGCGGTGACCGAGCCCTCGAAGACGAGTGGCTCGAGGTTCGCGCGAGCGGCGTAGACCGCCGCGGTGTAGCCCGACGGGCCCGAACCAATGATGATGAGATTGCGTATGGTGTCGCTCATTTAGCACCTTCTGATCGTGGTACGGGTGTCAACGAATTCTAGGCGCCGGGCATTCCTTGGGCCGCACGGACCGATCAGCTCAGGACTGCCCGCGCACGACGACCTCGCGGATCTCGCCACGGAACCGACCGGGCTCGATCTCTGGCACCGAGCGGAGCCAGACCACGACGTAGCGGGTCAGTAGCCCGGACTGGAGCGAGACGGACGAGTCTGTGCCTGCCTTGTCGAGCACGGCCACGCGGCGAAGCCCGGTCAACGTCTTGGGTGTCTTGGTCGCGGTGGGCGACGAGGTGTAGATGGAGAAGTCGGTCGGTCGGCCAGCCAGCCGAATGCGCAATGAGTCGACCTCACGGGGACCGCCGAGGTCGAGAACGATTCCGACGCCATCCTTGAGGCCACCAAGCTCCGCGGAGCCGAGGTAGGTCGCACTCTGCCAGCCCGTGCGCATGTTGCCGTCGATCGTGCGCTTGGCCTGCTCGGGATTTTCGCTGCCGTCCTCGCCCTGCGGGTCGAAGTCGACGACGCGTTGTACCGGGAGCACACGCGATGGTGAAGCGCGATCGACCGGGCTCGCGGAGTCGTTGGTTGAGCGGCCGACGAGGAACGCCAGCACAGTGGCGAGCAGCAGGGCGCCGATGATGCCGAGGAGCACGAGCCCGCGGTCACCCTTGGCCGCCCGGCGGGCGCGCAGCTTGCCCCGCTGCAGGGTCGTGGGTGGCGCCGGATCGTATGCCTTGGGTCGACGGCGTGGGGGCTCGAGTCCGGGAGGAGGCCCACCCGGGACGATCACCGGGTCGAGGCGGAGCAGGTCTGGGGAGGACAGCCCCGCAAGGCTCGGCTGGTCATCGAAGAGGTCGTCGTCCTCGCCGGACAGCCTGAGGGTCCTGGCGATGTCGGCGGCCTTGCGTAGTGGCGGGGCGTGATGGCGTGGCGGAGTGCCAAGGATGCGGTCGCAGGTCGTGTCGATGTCACGGGACACCCCGGCACGGACCTGACGTGGGCGCAGGAGGCGCCCGTGCTCGGTCGGTGCGGCCCGCAGCCCGTCCACGTGAGCGCCCGGCCAGCGGCTCGTCAGGCAGGCGTAGAGGAGCTTGCCGATGGCCTGGACGTCGAGCTGCTCGTAGGCCTGCAGATCGGTCAACGAGTCCTGGCGGCCCACCGGACTCAGGGCTGTCGCGACCCCGAGCCCGACGACCCGCACTGCGCCGGACTGCTTGAGCATGACCTGGTGCGGCGTCAGCCGACGGTGATAGACGCCATGTTCGTGCGCGGCGGCCAGCGCTTCGGCGACCTCGGCGACGACAGTCGCGGCGCGTCGGTTCGGCAGCGGCGACTGAGCGAGCAACTGATCCAGGGGGAACGCGCGAGCCCACTCGCGGATCACCAGGTGATGCTGCTGCTCGTCCTCGATCAGGTCGAGGACCCGGAGGAACCGCGGATCGGTGACGGCCGTGGACTCGCGCGCCGCCGACAAGAAGTGGTTGGCGCGAGGATCGGCGCTGGAGATCATCTCGATGCCGACGTTGCGGTTGAGCACCTTGTCGTGCGCCCGCCATGTCGTGGAGCCGAGCTTCTCGGTGACGAGGTCCTGGAGTTCGTAGCGGTGCGCGAGCACGTCTCCGGAGGCCAGTGGCCGCCTCTCGCTCATCTACCGCCCCTTCTCACGAGAACCGGCTCGTGCCCGCCTCCATGCTAGTCCGCAGGTCAGACCACGTCCGACAATTCAGCGCCGCCGGAGCAAGGTGTCGACCAGGTAAGCCAGCTGGGTCATGCCGATGACTCGAGCCGCCGCGACGTACGTGATGGCTCCGCCGAGTCCGGCGACGGTCGTGGTCACGAGCCCGCCGGTAGCGGTGGACGGCTCAACTCCGAGCACCTCGAGCCCGCGTGCAAAGCCCAGCATCACGAAGGCCGCGAGGGTGCAGGCCACGAGCAGGCGTGCCACGAACACCACCATCTCGCGGTCGAACACTCGGCCCACAGCCCGGGACAGCAGGGACACCGACAGGATCGACCCGATCAGGTAGGCGATGCCGTACGAGAGGGCCAGCATCATGGCGACCTGTTCCGGCTCGACGCTGCGGGCCAACGACAGAGCCGCGCCGATGTTGACCGCGGCGATCACGACCTGGATGAAGAACGGCGTGCGGTTGTCCTCGTTGGCGTAGAAGCCGCGCAGCATCAGGTAGTGCACGGTGAATGTCACCATCGCCAGCGAGAACGCTTGGATCGTGTAGCCGATCGCGACGGTGCTGCTCCCCAGTGATCCGAGCCCGCCGACGATCGCTGCTGCGGACTGTCCGAGGCACAGCAGCGCGACGGCGGCGGGGGCGACGATGACCAGCGCGATACGCAGCGTTCGACTCAGCTCGATCCGGAACCGGTCGTAGTGGCGGTCTGCGGCCAGGGCAGCGAGCGTCGGGATGATCGCCGTCGCCAGCGAGACCGTGATGACGCCATGTGGCAGCTGACTGATCAGGAAGCCCAGTCCGTACACCGTGGAACCTGCGGCGGACTTGTCGTCGGCGGCCCCCTCGAGGGTCGCGCCCGTGGCGATCTTGTTGACCGTGACGAAGGCGATCTGGTTGACGACGATGAACAGCAGCGTCCACGCGCCAAGCCGCAGTGTGTGCCCCAGACCAACGCCGCGGAAGTCGAACCGCGGCCGGAAGCGGAAGCCCGCCTTGCGGAGGTAGGGCACCAGGACCAGGGCCTGCAGCGCGATCGCGCCCGTCGAGCCGAGTCCCAGCACCAGCGCCTGCTCGGTCGAGTAGCCGTCCCTGGCATTGCTTGCCCCGAACACGAGAGCGTAGATCACGATGACGGTGCTGGCCACGACGTTGTTGACGATCGGGGCCCACATCATCGGACCGAACCGCCCGCGAGCGTTGAGCACCTGGCCAACCAGCACGAATGCGCCGTAGAAGAACACCTGGGGCATGCACAGGAGCATCAGAAGCTCCGCCGACGCACGTTGGTCGTCGAACTGCGAGGTGAACAGTTGTGGATCGAAGACGATGTGCAGGAGCGCCGGGACTGCGATCGTCAGCACGACGGTGCCGACTGCGAGCACGAGCAGTCCCAAGGTGATGACGCGGTTGGCGTACGCCGTGCCGCCGTCGGCATCGTTCTTCATCGACCGGACGAGCTGGGGCACCAGCACGACGTTGAAGATGCCGCCAGCGACCAGGATGTAGAGCGTGTTGGGGATCGTGTTGGCGATGTCGAACAGGTCGGCGTTGAGCGCCGTGCCGATGACCACGGCCAGCAGACCGGCCCGAAGGAAACCGGTCAATCTCGAGACGATCGTCCCCAGGGCCATCCACGCGCTTGCGCGGGCGACCCCCTGGTCAGTCATCGTCGTCGACCGGTCGCTCCGACACGATCCGGCCACGGTTCCTCGTACGGTGACGTGTGAAACGGCGCGCCAGGGCGACCAGCACGAAGAGTCCGGCCAGCGCCATGGCGATCCACAGCACGGCGCCGATGTGGCTGGAACGCACGTTGAACTCAGCAGCCGTCCCGATCGGCTCGCCGTCCGCGGACACGAGTCGGGCAGTCAGCGACGTCGTGCTCTGGTGACCCAGGTCGATGTCGACCGTCAGCGTGCGTCGTTCGCCGGCGCCGATGTCGACCGGCGCGACGGCGGGGATCCTCAGTGCCGGATTGCTGGAGTCGATCGACACGCCCACACGAATCTCTTCGTCGGTGTCATTGCGGATCGTCACCGGGAAGCCGCCCTTGGAGCTGGACAGGGTCACGAGCTGGGGGCCGTCGATCGTGATCTTTCGCAGCTGGGAGCCGGCCCGTCGGGCCAGCTCGTTGGCGATCGAGGTCGCTTCCTCGGGATCCTTGCGCCAACGGACGCCGAGGATGCCGGCCACGTCGCGGGCCAGCGAGTCGTCGACGGAGTCCCGCTGCGGGACCAGCGAGCTCAGGGCGCTGCCCTTGGCCAGGATGTCCGAGGCGGCCACGAGGGTGGAGCGGTCCAACGGGGTGGCCTTGGCCGACTTGGGCACCGAGCCCTGGTAGGACGTGAGTGATCGGGTGAGCACCGAGTCCAGGCTCGCGGCAATTGTGAAGGGGGTGGAGAACGCCTCGGACAGCTTGCCCTCGGACCAGTTCGGGCCGGGGTCCCAGCCCGGATCGACCATCGTGATCGCGTCGGCCCGCGACTGGGGGTCGATCGTGCGCTGCAGAGCCGCGAGTGCCGCCTCGCTCAGGATCCGCTGGCGGAGCGTCGTGACCGAGTCCAGACCGGGCACGTCCGCGTCGAGCTCGTCGTCGACGAACAGCGGTACAGGGCCGTTGGGGGTGGTGTACTGGACGACCGAGCCCTGGCGTCGGTCCCACCCAGACAGGGCTTCGCGAGTGACGATGACCGGGGAGTCGCCGGCGCCTCGCAGATCGCTGAGCAGACCGGAGGTCACGCCCTGGCTCGTCGGCCAGGACACCCGCCGACCGCTGAGCTGAAACTTCGTCAGTGCGGCATCCGTGGCGCGTTGGATCGCCTCCGAGAGCGGCGCCTTCAAATCGCTGTTCTGCGACAGGGCCAGGAGATCGGGACGATCGAAGTCGATGATCCAGGTGCTCCGGGCCCGCGCGAAGGCCAGCAGGTCCTGCTCGAACAGCTCCGCCTCAGAACGTTGCTGGTCGGTGATCTCGACACCGGCGGGCACATGACGGTCGTTGGCCAGGTCGTCGACGCCGACGAGTAGCGCAGGGTCGACCAGGACCGTGGTGGCGTTGCCGGAGGTGCTCGTGGCGAGGTCGAGAAGATTGCGCAGTCGGCCCTGTGGCGCGATTGCCTTGAGCAACCCGGCCGGGTCCTCGTAGTCCCCGTCCTTGCCGCGTCGATCCGGCATGAGGAACGGCCAGACGATCGAGGTTGGGACTGGAGCCTTGGTTGAGGTCAGCAACGGGAGGAACGTCGTTGCCCGACCGAGGGCGTTGATGCTGCGCGCCCCGTCTGTGTCAGTGGCCAGGATCTGCACTCCGACCGGATAGACCCCTTCGGCACCCGAGACGGCCAGATCGTCGTACGGCACCTTGATCGTGAAGGACCGGGTCTGTCCTGGGGCGAGATCGCCCATGTCGTCGAACGTCCCGGGCTCGACGACCCGCGTGCCGGTGTAGGAGTTGCCGTTGTCAATCGCGGCCAGGATCTGCGCACGGGTCGTGAACGGGACTGTGGGGATCACCAGGTAGGCCTGCATGTCGACCCACGCGTGATCATCGCGGTTGGTGACGGTGCCGGTCATCGTCACCTTCTTGCCGACCGCGAGTCGGCTCGGACTCAGCGACTGGATGCTGACCTTCAGATCAGGATTCTTATCGGCGGCCTGCGCCGGTCCGGCCGGCACGAGCAGTAGTGCCGGGAGCATCGCGAGCAGCACGACGAGGAGGGGAAGACGGCGGCTGCTCACCCGAACATGCTAGACGTAGCCTGCACAGCCACCGTATTCGTGGAAGCGCGCCGCCGGACGGGTTCGAGCGCTCCGCGGCGACCGATAGAGTATGTCCCCGTGCACTCGACCACGCTGACACCCGATCGCCGGGCCCGGATCGACGCCTCGTTGGGCGCCAACACCTTCCTGGTCGAGCTCGGCGCGCTGTTCGAAGCCGCGGGCCACGAGATTGCGATCGTCGGCGGGCCCGTCCGCGACGCCGTGCTCGGCCGCCCGGGCAACGACTGGGACTTCACGACCTCGGCGCGCCCGGACCAGATCGAGCAGATCGCCGGCGCCTGGGCCGACGCCATGTGGGACGTGGGGCGGGAGTTCGGCACGATCGGCCTCCGCAAGGCACAACACGAGCTGGAGATCACGACCTACCGGACCGACGAGTACGACACCGGCTCCCGTAAGCCGGAGGTCCGCTTCGGGGACACGCTTGAGGGCGACCTCTCACGACGAGACTTCGCGGTCAACGCGATGGCGGTCCGCCTTCCCTCGCAGGAGTTCGTCGACCTGTTCGGTGGGCTCGCCGATCTCGACGAGCAGGTGTTGCGGACACCGGTCACTCCGGAGCAGTCGTTCAGCGACGATCCCCTGCGGATGATGCGCGCCGCCCGGTTCGTGTCACAGCTGGGGTTCCACGCGGCCCCCGAGGTCGTCGCCGCCATGACCGACATGGCTGCCCGGCTCGAGATCGTGTCGGCCGAACGGATTCGGGACGAGCTCAACAAGCTGCTCTGCGGTGCTCATCCGGTTGAGGGTCTGCGCCTGCTGGTCGGCACCGGACTGGCCGAGCAGATGCTGCCCGAACTGCCGGCCCTGATCCTCGAGCGCGACGAGCACCACCGGCACAAGGACGTCTACGAGCACTCCTTGATCGTTCTGGAGCAGGCGATGGCCCTCGAAGGCCGGCTCGAGTCGTCGCCGGACCTGGTGATCCGGCTTGCCGCGCTGCTGCACGACATCGGCAAGCCCAAGACCCGCCGGTTCGTGGAGGGTGGGGTCGTCACGTTCCACCACCATGACGTGGTCGGGGCCAAGCTTGTCCGCAAGCGCATGCGAGCCCTGCGCTACAGCAATGACGTGATCGACCAGGTCGCCAAGCTCGTCGAGCTCCACCTCCGGTTCCACGGCTACGGCTCCGGCGAGTGGACCGACTCGGCGGTGCGCCGCTACGTCCGCGACGCCGGCGATCAGCTCGAGCGGCTGCACATCCTGACGAGGGCCGACAGCACAACCCGCAACCAGAAGAAGGCACTGCGCCTCCAACGCACCTACGACGAGCTCGAGGCACGCATCGCGGTGCTGGCCGAGCAGGAGGAGCTCGGGTCAATCCGGCCCGATCTCGACGGCGCTCAGATCATGCAGATCCTCGGCATCTCGCCAGGACCTGAGGTTGGCGAGGCGTACCGCTTCCTGCTCGACCTGCGGATGGACCGTGGTCCGCTCGACGAGGCCGACGCCACCGAGGCCCTCAGGTCCTTCTGGGCCGCCCGGCCGTCGGCCTGAGCCGGAGACGACGGAAGGCCGCCCCCCCTGGGTGCCGGCCTCCGTCGCCCGCCTCGGCCACGTACGCCCGGCGGTGGTCATGCATCTCGTGCGCTGGCCCCGACCCTGTCGGGAGGAGGTCCTCCCAACAGGATCGGGGACCAGAACTGCTGCCTACTGCAGGCTGAAGCAGGGCTTGCTGAAGTCGTAGCCTTCAGCGGTCGGCCCGGTGGTCAGCTCCTGCGTGATGGACACGCCGGTCGGCGCATCCTTGTCGACCTTGCTGATCACGCTGGAGCGGAACGCGACCTCGGACGGATCGCCCTTGGTTGCACCCGCCTCGGCCGGCAGGATGCCCTCGTAGTCGACCTCGGTCAGCTCCTTGGATGCCTTGACCAGGCTCTCGCGGGTGATGTCGCCATCCTCGCCGGCCTTCTTGAGCGCGGCCAGGAGCGGGTAGCTCCAGACCCAGCCTGCGGTGTAGCCGTCGTTGGGGGTGACGTCACCGAGCGCATCGCGCATCGCCTTGTGGCCCGGGGTGTCGGTGCCGAAGGGGCCCCACGGTCCGGCCTGGAAGTAGAGCTTCTCGAGTGCCGGTGCGGCGGCCGACTTCAGCAGCGCCGGGTTCCACGTCGGGCTGGAACCCACGAAGGTTCCGGTGAAGCCCTGCGCAGCGGTGCCGCCGACGATCGTCGCCATCTCTGCGGGCCCGGTGCTCACGAACACCAGTCCGGGCTTCTGCTTGAGGATCGCTGCGACAGCGCCGGCCTGGTTGTCCTGGCCTGCAGGAGTCTCGATCTTCTCGAAGTCGAGGTTGTTGGCCTTGGCGGCCGCCTCAACCCCGGCAGCGGCGTCTCCGCCGTAGTCACCCGCGTAGCCCACCGCGACGACCTTGCCCTTGACGCCACGGTTGGCGACGGCCCAGTCGGTGCCGTTCATCGCCTCGAAGCAATAGTTGGCTCCGCTCTCCAGGATCTGGTCGTCGAACTCCCACGCGGAGTTCCACGAGGCCGGAACGCCGATCACGTTGTCGGACTTCATGTCGTCAAGGATCGCGAGCGTCTGGGAAGACCCGAGGGTCTGGCCCAGCGCCAGGATCTTCTTGCGCATCTCCTGATACTTGCGGTTGTGGATCTCGGGGTTGTACTCCGCGTCGGCGATGTTGGACGTGACGTCGATGTCGTAGCCGGCGACGCCACCGTCCTCGTTGACCTTGTTCCAGAACGCCTTCTGTGCGTCGGTGATCGGAACGGCGAGCGGCGCGAACGGCCCCTTGGTGAGGTCGGAGATGACGCCGAGCGAGATACACCCGTTGTCCTTGTTGACGGCCTTGGGGCACGCCTCGTCCGTGATGCCCGGGCTCGCGCCGGAGCCCTCGTCGCTGCTGCTGCGGCAGCCGGTGAGGACGAGCGCAGTCGCCGCGAGCACGACGGACGTGCGCAGGACGTGTCGATTGAGCTTCATCTGATCATTTCCTTCGGTGAGTCGATGTGCGTGGTGGGGTGCCGCAGGTGCGGCTCACGACAGGGTCAATAGGAGAACGGCCATCCTTTCCAGTAGTTGCGTACCCGAGTCCAGATCCCGAAGAGCCCGCGTGGCTCGAAGATCAGGAAGACGATGATCAAGACGCCATAGAGGATCGCCTCGAGCTGGAAGACCGACAGGAGTCCGCTGGAGCCCGAAGACTCGCTGATGAAGGGCAGGATATGGGCGATTTCTCCGGAGATGCGTCCGAGCAGGCTGATGAAGAGCGCGCCCATGATCGATCCGGAGATCGTGGCGACGCCACCGATCAGGATCATGGCGAGGTACTGGATGCTCAGTAGGAGACCGAACGCGCTGGGCTCGAACACCCCGACGACGGCGTAGTAGAGAGCTCCCGTCACACCGGCGAAGAACGAGGACATCGCGAATGCCATGACCTTGTACTTCGTGAGGTCGACCCCCACGACGGCGGCGGCGACATCGCGATCGCGGATCGCCGAGAACGCCCGCCCGACGCCGGATCGGGCGATGTTGCGTCCCAGAATGGCGAAGACGATCAGGAAGACCAGGGCCATCAGGAACTGACGCTGCTCGCGGGCCAGGTCAAGACCCAGCACGATTCCGCTGTCGTTCATGTCGATGCCGAAGATCATCAGGTCGGGCCCGCGTCGACCGACCCCCGGTCCGCCGGTCAGTGTGCGTGCTTCACGAAAGATGTGGTCGCCGAGGAAGACCAGACCCAGGGTGACGATCGCGAGGTAGAGCCCACGCAGGCGTACGGCGATCGGGCCGACGAGCAGTCCGGCCAGAGCCGCGACGACTCCCGCAGCGGGGAGCCACACGTAGATGGGCAGGCCGTAGCCGGTGACTGCGGCATCTGTGTCGCCACCCAGCACTGCGCCTGTGTAGGCGCCGATCCCGATGAAGAAGGCGTGGCCGAGGGACACCTGGCCGGCATAGCCGGTGACGAGGTTGAGTCCGATCGCGCCGACGGCGGAGATCATGCCGAGGGTCAGCACGAGCAGCAGGTCGTCGGTCACCACGAACGGGATGAGGAACGACACCACGATGATCGCGATCGTCGAGCGTTTCTTGGCGGGGGTGTCCAGGAGCGCCATGTCCTGGGCGTAGCTCGTGCGGATGAGGGGCCGTCCGCGCAGACGGGTGCTCATACTCGCTCCACCTCCTTGGTGCCGAATAGTCCGTATGGTTTGACCAGCAGCACCACGAACATCAGCGCATAGGGAGCGACGAGCGCGAAGTTGGCGCCCAGCCACGGTGCGACGTCCGGCTGGAACGTCGCGGTGAGCGCCTCCACGATCCCGACGGCAAGGCCACCGACGACCGCGCCGGGTACTGAGTCGAGACCGCCGATGATGATGGCCGGCAGGGCCTTGAGCGCGATGACCCAGCTGGTCTGCTCGATGCCCGCGTTGCCGGCTGCGACGAACGTTCCTGCGATCGCCGCGAGTCCACCCGCGATGGCCCAGGCGAGAGCGAAGACCGCACCGACTCGGATGCCCTGCGCGAGCGCGGTCTCCTGGTCGAAGGCCGTGGCCCGCATCGCGAGTCCGGTGCGTGAGTAGCGGAAGAACAGGGCCAGCGCCACGACCGTGACCGCTGTGACGGCGATGAGCCCGAGTCGCTGGTGCGAGATCGAGACTCCACCGAGGCGGAAGCGTTCGCCGCCGTTCGGGTACTCGACGATCTTGGACTGCACGCCGATGTAGCGGTTGGCGATGATGCGCAGCACGATGTCGACGCCGATCGTGATGATCGCGAGCGTGAACACCGGCTTGCCGAGCATGGGTCGCAACGCGACCCGCTCCACGATCATGCCGACGGCCGCGCCACAGGCGATGGCCAGCAGCATGCCGATCCAGAACGGCAGGCCGAGCACGGAGGTGAAGTGATAGGCGAACAATCCGCCCACGACCATCAGCGCCGGCTGGGCGAAGGAGATGACGCGCGTCGCCTTGTAGATCATGACGTAGCCCAGGGCGAGCAGCGCGTAGATGGAGCCCTGGCCGAACCCGTTGACGACAGCCTGCAGGAACTCGGTCATCGGCCCGCTCCCGCGTACATGCCTTCGATGTCGTCGGAGAACTGCGCCGTGATGGCGGAGCGCTTGACCTTCTGGGTGGCAGTGAGCTCGCCCTGCTCGTGGTCGAGCTCCTTGGGCAGCAGCCGGAACGCCTTGATGGTCTCGACGGACGCGAACTGGACGTTGGTCTCGTCGACGATGCTCTGCACCAGCTCGATCACCTCCGGCTTGCCCGTCAGGTCTCGATAGGTCGTGAACGACAGGCGCCGTTTCTGCGCCCAGTCCCCGACGGTGTCCAGCTCGATGCCGATCAGGGCCGTCAGGTAGCTGCGCCGGTCACCGATGACGATGGCCTCCTTGATGAAGGGCGAGGCCTTGAGTCGATTTTCGATCTCGCTGGGAGAAATGTTCTTGCCTCCGGCAGTGATGATGATGTCCTTGAGCCGATCGGTGATCTTGAGGTGCGTGCCGTCGACCCACTCGCCGACGTCGCCGGTGTGCAGCCAGCCGTCCGCGTCGATAGCGGCGGCCGTCGCCTCGGGGTTGTTCCAGTAGCCGGCGAACGTGCCGGCGTGCCGGGTGAGGATCTCGCCCGTCTCGTCGATCCGTAGCTCCGTGCCGGGCTGGATCTCGCCAACGGTGCCCACTCGCACTCGCCCGCGCATGTTGGCCGTCGCGATCGCGCTGTTCTCGGTCATGCCGTAGACCTCGAACATCGGGAGCCCGATCCCCATGAAGAACTCGAGCACCTCCGGCGAGATCGGCGCAGCTCCCGAGGCCGCGTAGCGGACCTTCGACAGGCCGAGTCGCTCACGTAGCGGGCGGTAGAGCATGACCCACCCGATGCCGTACGCGATCCGGGTCGCGACAGAGTGGCGTCCCTGCCGGGCGACGAGCGTGCGCCCGATCCAGCGTGCGAGCCTCATCCACACCGCGAAATTGGCGCGCTTGATGCGGGAGGCACCGCTCATGCGGATGTGCACGCTGGCGACGAGCTTCTCCCAGATGCGGGGGACGCCGAACAGCAGCGTCGGCTGGACCTCGCGCAGGTTCTGCGGCACGGTGTCGATCGACTCGGCGAAGAAGACCTGGGTGCCGACCCCGGCGTTGAACCACGTCGTGAAGACGCGTTCGGCCACATGGCACAGCGGGAGGTAGGAGACGAGGAGGTCCTTCTCGCCGGCCGGCGGATCCACGAAGGCACCTTGGTTCTGGAGCGTCTCGAGGACGAACTCGACGTTGCCCATCGTCAGCATCGCGCCCTTGGGGGGGCCGGTGGTGCCCGAGGTGTAGACCAACGTGGCCAGGTCGCTGGACTCCACGGCGTCCAAGCGTGACCCGAGGGCCTCGGGATGCGCCGAGCGATGCTGCTCACCGATCTTGATGAAGGAGTCCCACGACATCAGACGGGGGTCGTCATAGCTGCCGACGATGCCGCGGGGCTCGAGATAGACCAGGTGCTGGAGGTCGGGCAGGTCACCGATGACGTCCAGGGCCTTGTCCAGCTGCTCCTGGTCCTCGACGACGAGCAGCCGGGCACCGGAGTCGAACAGCACGTGGTGGACCTCCGGCGCCGGATTGGTCGGGTAGAGACCCACGGTCGCGGCCCGGGCGGCGGTGATGCCGATGTCGCAGAAGAGCCATTCCCGCCGGTTCTCGCTGTGGACGGCGATCCGGTCACCGGGCTCGATGCCGAGCGACAGGAGCGCGTTCCCGACGAGGGATGCTGCGTCCCAGTAGCCCGCCCAGGTCACCGGCTCCCAGAGGCCGTGGTACTTCTCGTGCATCGCCGTGCCGTCGGGGTGGGTCGTCGCGCGGGCCCTGATGCGCTGCGGCAGGGAGGTCTGAACTGTGCTCATGCGTCCTCCTCGGTGTCGTCGGCGGTGCCGAGGTAGGCGCGGATGACCTCGGGGTGGGCCTGCACCTCAGCGGGCCGCCCGGTCGTGATGGGTCGGCCGAAGTCCATGGCCATGACCCGGTCGGCCAGGTCCATCACGAGTCCCATGTCGTGCTCGACGAGGATCATCGGGATCCCGAGCTCACTACGGATGTCGAGGATGAACCGAGCCATGTCCTCGGTCTCCTCGCCGTTCATGCCGGCAACCGGCTCGTCGAGCAGCAGGAGCCGTGGCTCCATCGCCAAAGCCCGTCCCAGCTCGATGCGTTTCTGGATGCCGTACGGGAGCAGGCCGACCGGCATGCGCCGGTAGGTCTCGATCTCGAGGAAGTCGATGATCTCCTCGACGCGGCGACGGTTGCGGATCTCCGCGGCGCGAGCGCGTCCGACCCAGGCGACCGCCGACGGCCAGCCGTAGCCGACGTGGTGGTGACGTCCCAGCATCAGGTTGTCAACCACGTCGAGGTTCTCGAACAGCTCGATGTTCTGGAAGGTGCGCGCCATGCCGAGGCCAGCGATGACGTGCGGTCGGCGACCCAGGAGGTTCTCACCGAGGAACGTGACGTTGCCGACCTGCGGCCGGTATACCCCCGAGAGGACGTTGAAGATCGAGGTCTTGCCGGCACCGTTGGGTCCGATGATCGCGAACAGCTCGTTCTCGGCGACGTCGAAGCTCACACCGCTCAGGGCCTTGACCCCGGAGAAGTTGAGGTCGACGTCGGTGACCGAGACCACAGGCTTGCTGCCTGCGCGTGAATCCGCGCGGCCGGCCTCCGGGGGGGGGGCGCGGTTGTCGTCCTGTGCGTGATCGATGCTCATGAGAGCCACCTCTTGCGTCGCTTGTAGTGCTTGACGTCCCGATATGACGTCGCGGCGTCCCCTCGCCCGAGGTAGAAGTCGCGAATGTCGTCGTCCTCGAGCAGCTCTGCGGCCGGCTTGTCCATCACGACCTTGCCGTGCTCCAGGACGTATCCGTGCTGGGCGATCGAGAGCGCCATCGTCGCGTTCTGCTCGACGAGCAGCACCGTCGTGCCGCGGGAGTTGATCTCGACGATGATCTCCTTGATCTGCTGGACGATCTTGGGGGCGAGCCCCAGGCTCGGCTCGTCCAGCAGGAGGTAGGTGGGCTGGGCGACGAGGGCCCGGCCCATCGCGAGCATCTGCTGCTCCCCGCCGGACAGGTAGCCCGCGGTGCGCTTGCGTCGCTCACGCAGGACGGGGAACAGCTCGTAGATCTCCTCGATGCCCTCGGCGAGGCCGCTGGAGCGGGTGTGGCCACCGACGCGGAGGTTCTCCTCGACCGTGAACTCGCTGAAGACGCGCCGGCCCTCGAGGACCTGGCCGAGTCCTGCGGCGACGATGCGGGGTGCGCGCCACGTGTGGATCGGGGTCTCGTCGAGCAGCACCTGGCCCTTGGTGATCTTGCCGCCGTGGACGTCGAGCAGGCCGGTCAGCGCGCGGAGCAGTGTGGTCTTGCCGGCTCCGTTCGCACCTAGCAGGGCGACGATCGATCCCTTCGGCACATCGAGGCTCACGCCGCGAAGGACCTGGATGACCTCGTTGTAGACGACTTCCAGGTTCCTTACCTGCAGCATGTGCCCCCCGCTCGATGTGACGTAGGCGGGACTGTACGCGTGATCCAGGTCACATGAGCATGGGGGTGGCTATCGTCGAGGGCGACGAGGTCCGGGGGGCGCGGTGTGATGCACGTCTCCAAATACATGCACCTACAGTGTAGGTTGATCGCGTCGAGGTCAACACCTGATCGCGATTGATGTTTCGGCGGGCAGGGGGTGGACCGGGTGACGGATGGGCGCAAGCACAACACCGACGGACGGATCGCGCGCGGCGAACGGACCCGGGAGTCCATCGTGGCCGCGCACACCGCGCTGCTGCGTGAGGGAGTGCTCAAGCCGACCGGCAAGGTCATCGCAGACCGGGCCGGCATCTCCCTGCGGACGCTGTGGCTCAACTTCAAGGACCTCGAGGCTCTGCTGGTCGAGACGACCGGCTACTGGCTCGCACTCGACGAGGAGCTACGCACCAAGATCGATTCCGGCCAGTCGCAGGCGCGGAGGATCAAGGCCTATTGCCGGATGCGGGCGTCCCGTCTGGAGAACATCGCGCCGGCGGCCCGTTCGGCGCGCCTGGGTGAGCCGTTCTCCGAGGCGTTGCGGGCCAGCCGCCGCCAGCACGTCGACCGGGTCGTGGCCGATGTCGAGGCGGTCTTCGCGACGGAGCTCAGCGCTGCCGGAGATCGCCGTGACTTCCTGCGCGCGGCTCTGGTCGTCACCTCGAGCTGGCCCACCTGGGCGATGGTGCGGGACGACCTGGGCCTTTCCGCGGTCGACGCGGAGGACTTCATGCGTAAGTCGATCGGCGTCCTGCTGCAGGCATGACGAAGGGCCGGCTCCTCACGGAACCGGCCCTCCAGAGTCGTGCTTGCGTCAGTGCCTAGCGCTCGACTTCTCCGCGGATGTACTTCTCCAGCATCTCGCGACCGAGGTCGTCGGGACGCTGCTCCGGGGGGGACTTCATCAGGTACGACGAGGCCGACAGCAGTGCGCCGCCGATGCCGCGGTCCTTGGCGATCTTCGCCGCACGGATCGCGTCGATGATGATGCCGGCCGAGTTGGGCGAGTCCCAGACCTCGAGCTTGTACTCGAGGTTGAGTGGGACGTCTCCGAACGCGCGACCCTCGAGGCGGACGTACGCCCACTTGCGGTCGTCGAGCCACTGGACGTAGTCGCTCGGGCCGATGTGCACGTTCTTGGCACCGAGGTCGTGGTCGATGTTCGACGTCACGGCCTGGGTCTTGGAGATCTTCTTGGACTCAAGACGATCACGCTCGAGCATGTTCTTGAAGTCCATGTTGCCGCCGACGTTGAGCTGGTACGTCCGGTCGAGGACGACGCCGCGGTCCTGGAACAGCTTGGCCATCACGCGGTGCGTGATGGTGGCGCCGACCTGGCTCTTGATGTCGTCGCCAATTATCGCGACGCCGGCGTCCTCGAACTTCTTGGCCCACTCGGGGTCGGAGGCGATGAAGACGGGCAGCGCGTTGACGAACGCGACCTTCGAGTCGATCGCGCACTGCGCGTAGAACTTGTCGGCCTCTTCGGACCCAACCGGGAGGTAGGAGACCAGGACGTCGGCCTTGGTGTCCTTGAGGACCTGCGCGACGTCGACCGCCGGAGCGTCCGACTCCTCGATCGTCTCGCGGTAGTACTTGCCGAGCCCGTCGAGCGTGTTGCCCTTCTGGACGATGATGCCGGTCGGCGCGACGTCGGCGATCTTGATGGTGTTGTTCTCGCTGGCCTGGGTCGCTTCGGAGAGGTCGAAGCCGACCTTCTTGGCGTCGACGTCGAACGCGGCAACGAACTCGATGTCGTTGACGTGGTACTCGCCGAACTTGACGTGCATGAGCCCGGGGACGTTGCCCTCGGGGTCAGCGTCCTTGTAGTACTCGACGCCCTGGATCAGAGACGTGGCGCAGTTGCCCACACCCACAATTGCTACGCGTATCGAACCCATGGGTTCTCCTTCATTCTCGTGTCACTTCTCGGTGGTGTTGTTGTCTGTACTGGTCGTGCTGTCCTGCTCGTCGGGATAGCCGCCCGACCTTTCGCGGTCGATCAACTCGGTCAACCACTTCACTTCACGCTCGACGGACTCCAGACCGTGCCGTTGCAGCTCCAATGTGTAGGAGTCGACCCGGTCCCGCTTGCGCTGACCTGCCTGGCGAACGTTGTCGAGGCGTTCCTCGAGCCGGCTTCTACGCCCCTCCAGGATGCGAACCCTCGAGGCGGCGTCGGTGCGCGCGAAGAACGCGAACCGGACGCCGAACGTCTCGTCGTCCCACGTCGAGGGACCGGAGTCCTCGAGTGCCTGGGCAAAGTGTTCCTTGCCTTCGGCTGTGAGCTGGTAGACGATCTTTGCCCGACGTCCCCGTGCCTCGGGGTCCTCGGTCTCGTCGGCCACGATGTAGCCGGACTTGCCGAGAGCCTTGAGGCACGGATAGAGCGTGCCGTAGGACAGGACGCGACCCCAGCCAAGCAGGGCGTTGACCTGCTTGCGCAGCTCGTAGCCGTGCATCGGGGCATCGTGGAGCAGTCCGAGGACTGCTACCTCGAGTGCCGCGCCGCGTCGTGTCATCTGACCTGTCCTGACAAAGTATGCCGTTTGTTCGTATATCGGAACGATACATCGAATCGGTGTATCGGTAATACCCCCGCCCTCGTGACGCGCGACACGGAGCGCAGTTCGATTAACCAATACTCAGGTAGGTTCGGCACACTTGGACGTTGGAGGATCCGATCCCGGGATCCCGATGGAGGTATACGGACCCTTGGCAACTCAGCGCAGGAAGCCCTCGCGCGCGAAAGCGCAGCGCAACGGACGACTCAGGACACTCGCCCGCAAGATCGGTGGCAACGGTCCATGGTGGCTCGGGACCATCAGGTGGTTCGCCTTCCTCGGCGTGCTCGGGCTCCTGTCCGGTGCGGCCACGTTCTTCATCCTGTATCGGGCGATCTCGATCCCGGATGCCAACGCGGCCTTCCAGACGCAGACGACCAAGGTCTACTACTCCGACGGCAAGCACCAGCTCGGCACCTTCGCCCAGCAGGACCGCGAGAGCATCACGATCTCGGACATCCCGGCCTCGATGCAGGCCGCAGCGATCGCCGCCGAGGACCGCACGTTCTACACCAACCGCGGGATCGACATCAAGGGAATCATCCGGGCGGCGCGCAACAACGCGACGAGCGGCACGATCCAGGGTGGCGGCTCGACGATCACCCAGCAGTACGTCAAGATCCTGTACCTCACACAGGAGCGCTCCTACAGCCGCAAGGTCAAGGAAGCGATCCTGTCGATCAAGATCCACAACCAGCTGGAGAAGAAGGACATCCTCGAGGGCTACCTCAACACGATCTACTTCGGCAACGGCGCCTACGGCGTCGAGGTCGCCTCCAAGACGTACTTCGACAAGCCTGCCTCCGAGCTCGACTACGCCGAGTCAGCGGTGCTCGCGACGATCATCAACAGCCCCACCTACTACGACCCGTACGCCGAGGGCGCCGAGGACCGGATCGGGCCGCGCTTCCGCTACGTCCTGGCCGGCATGGTCAAGTCCGGTGCGATCACGGCCGACGAGTCCGCGAAGTACAGCGACAAGCTGCCGAAGTTTGCCAAGAAGCGGGACATCAACAAGTTCAGCGGCTCCAAGGGCTACCTCCTCGATCTGGTCAAGCGCCAGATGGACGACCTGGAGTTCGACGCCCAGCAGGTCGACGGCGGCGGTCTCCGGATCGTGACGACGTTCAACTACGACCGTCAGAAGGCCGCGGTCAAGGCGGTCAAGGACCTCCGGCCGAGTGGCGCCGAGGAGCTGCACCAGTCGCTCGTGTCGGTCAAGCCCGGGACGGGTGCAGTGCAGGCGATGTACGCCGGCCGGGACTACGTCGACAACCAGTTCAACTGGGCGACCAATGGCACGCAGCCCGGATCGACGTTCAAGGCGTTCGCCGTCGTCGCCGCGCTCGAGGACGGCTACAGCCTCAAGACCAAGCTCAACGGATCGTCGCCCCTGATCATCGATGGCAAGCAGGTCACGGAGAACCAGGGTGACAGCGGCGGTCAGTCCTTCGGCTCGGTCCCACTGGAGGTTGCGGCGCAGAAGTCGATCAACACCGCCTTCGTCGATCTGATGGACCAGATGACCGATGGGCCGACCAAGACCCTCGATGCCGCGGTCCAGGCGGGTGTGCCCGCCTCGATCGTGGACAAGATCAAGGACCAGGCCGGCGGTCCTCCGTTGGTGACTCCGCTGGGCTACTTCCCGGTGCCACCGGTCGACATGGCCAACGCCTACGCGACACTCGCCGCGGGCGGCAAGCGCGCCGACTGGTACGTCATCCAGACGGTCAAGGACGACCGCGGCAAGACCCTGCACAAGCACAAGAACAAGAGTGAGCAGACGATCCCCGAGGATGTCGCCGCCGACACCATCTCGGCGATGCAGAAGGTCGTCAACTCCGGCGCGGCCGGCACCGGTTCGCGGGCGCGGACTGTCTGCCCGACGGCCGGCAAGACCGGCACGGCCACGGCCGGCGCCGACAATGACCAGCATGTGTCGTCGTCGTGGTTCGCGGGCTACACGCCGAAGCTCGCCACCGTCGTGATGTACAACCGGGGCAAGTTCGGCAACGGTGACCTCGAGGGCTACATGCTGCCAACCTTCTACGGCGGCGGGATCCCGGCGCAGACCTTCCAGGCGTACATGAATGCCGCGCTGCAGGGCACCGACTGCGGCTCGTTCCCGACGCCGGCCAACCTCAAGAGTGACAAGGGCACGGTCTACAAGCCGCCGCCGCCCAAGTGCAGCAAGAGCCAGGAGCTCAACGACGCGAAGACCAAGTGCGTCGCCAAGCCGACGCCGACGCCGACGCCGACGCCGACTCCGACTCCGACTCCGACTCCGACTCCGACTCCGACTGCGACGACTGAGCCGGCTCCGAAGCCGAAACCCGGCGGAATTCTGGGCGGTTAGCGCAGGTTGACGGCGTCGAACGTCGCGGTGGTGAATCGCACCGCGACGTCGACGCGGTCACCGACCTGCGGGGCACGCGCGTTCGCCGGCAGGAAGATCATGCTGGCCTGCATGTGTGGTGGTTCGGCGAACCATCGCTGTTTGCCATCGATCGTGAACGGTGACAACGAGAAGCCGGCCGCCTCGAGTCCGCCCTTGGCCAGCGATTTGCCGCGCTGGACGACGCCAGCAGTCGCCTTGGGCGCCTCGAGTGCGATGCCGTGGCTCGTGCCACCGGAGATGACCAGCAGGAAGCCGTCGCGCGGCATGGGCCGCTGGCGATAGCCGACGCGTTCGCCGCGGGCGACCAGATGGGTGTCCAGGACCGTCGCGCGCACCGACAGGGCGCCCAGGTCGCCGAGCCACAGTGACGTGCCGATCCGGGGACGGACGTCGAGGTTGGGGCGACGCTCACACAGGATCGTGAGCTCTGCCGGGGTCAGGTGCGAGACGTAGAACGTCGTCGTCTCGACCTGCGACGCCTCGAGGGCAGCGGCCCACCGCTCGGCCTCACCGAGATTGCTGCCTGCCATCGGTAGGTGGATCGCGAATCCCTCGACCCGGAGGTCGCCGAGCGCGGCGACGGCGGCGGCCAGCTCGTGCCGGTCCAGACCATGCCGGGACATCGAGGTCTCGCCCTCGACCAGCACACGCGAGCCCGATCCGGCGCCGGCGGACAGGGCAGCGATGTCCTCGACCCGACCAACGGTGTGGATGACCCGGTCGTCGAGCACGACATCGGTGAAGAACGGCCGCCACGGGGTCAGCACCATGACATCGCCACCGAAGGCGGCAAGCGCGGCGGGCACCTCGGCGTACGTGCCGACCGCGATGGTGTCGAGGCCCAGCTCGGTGGACTCGACGGCGAGCCGGTCACGTCCGAAGCCGTAGCCGTTGCCCTTGATGACCGGGACGATGCCGGGCGTGTGCTCGACCAGGGCGCGAAGCCCACGGCGCCAGCGTTCAGCGTCGACTTCCAGATCGAAGGCCACCGTCATCGCCTCTTCAGATATGTGGTGAAGCCGAGATACAGCGCGCGGTTGAGCGGCAGATCCCACTCACCGAGATACTCGACGGCTTCACCGCCGGTGCCGACCTTGAACTGGATCAGGCCGACGTGCGGGTCGTCGGGGTCCAGCGTCTCGGTGATGCCGCGCATGTCGTACGCCGAGGCGCCGGCCTCTCGCGCGTCCCGGATCATCTGCCACTGGATGGCGTTCGACCCGCGGACGTCGCGCTTCTCGGTGGTCGACGCGCCGTAGGAGTACCAGGCGTGGGAACCGACCCGGACCATCGTCGTCGCGGCGACGAGATCACCGTCGTGACGCGCCAGGTAGAGCAGCAGCCGATCGGGTTCCTCGGCGGTGAGCGCGTCCCACATGCGCTCGAAGTACGGCAGCGGACGCGGGGTGAAGTGATCGCGCTCGGCGGTCTCTGAGTAGACCCGGTGGAAGTCGGCGAGATCGGCGCGGGACCCGCGGGTCACCTCGACGCCCGCCTTGGCGGCCTTCTTGATGTTGCGGCGCCACTGCTGGTTCATGCCGGCGAGGAGGTCCTGCTCGTCCCGGCCGGACAGGGGGATCTGGAAGTTGAACTTGGGCTGGCCGGCGGAGAAGCCGCCCTCCGTGCCGATCTCCTTCCAACCCAGCCGCCCCAGCGCCGCGGCGACCTCGAGTGCCTCGCTGTCGCTCTCGTCGGCGGGGACGGCGGACAGCGTCGTCAGCACGGGATCGGCGATCGCCTGCTTGATCGTGGCGGCGTGCCAGCGGCGGGTCACGACCGGTGGGCCCATGCGGATGCCGAAGGCACCCTGACTCTTGAGGTGCGCCGCGAGCGGGGTGAGCCAGCGGGCGAGGTCGCCGTCGGTCCAGTCGATGTCCGGGCCCTCGGGAAGGTAGGCCAGATAACGCTTTAGCCGGGGCAGTTGGCGGTAGAGCACCAGTGCGGCACCCACGAGCGTGACGCCGTCGAACCAGCCGATCGACTCGCCGCGCCACTCGTTCTTGACTGTCGCCCACGCAGGGGTCTGCAGGAAGCTCACGGAGGGCCGACTTCGCACGAAGGCGAGGTGTTCCGGTGTGCTGATGGGCCGGACCACGAGTGCTGACATCACCAGGTCACGCTACCAACCGGCGGCGAGTCCATGCCGCTCGCGAGGCGCGGCCGCTCCACAAGGCTGGACCGACCTCACGCGACGA
The DNA here is from genome assembly GCF_003443875.1 of Aeromicrobium sp. A1-2. Taxonomy (NCBI): domain Bacteria; kingdom Bacillati; phylum Actinomycetota; class Actinomycetes; order Propionibacteriales; family Nocardioidaceae; genus Aeromicrobium; species Aeromicrobium sp. A1-2. Next base: position 3,186,278 of record NZ_CP027482.1, read on the forward strand.
CGACGAACTTCGGCTGACGAGGGGTCAGGAGGAGCGCCATGCCGGCCTCGGCCGGGGTGCGATCGGCCTTGCGATGGTTGCACCGCAGGCACGCGGCGACTGCGTTCTCCCACGTCAAGGCCCCACCCCGGCTGCGTGGTACGACGTGGTCGACCGTCTCGGCCTGTCCTCCGCAATACGCGCACATCCGGTCGCGGGCCTTGATCGCGCTCTTGGTGCACAGGCGTGGCCGGCGGTGCCGCCAGCGGGTCACGACGTAGCGAACCAGGCGCAGGACCTTGGGCACGGGGAATGGGCCGAACGATCCACCGGCCTCCTCCTCGATGACGGCGACCTGGCGAACCAGCATCTTGATCGCGTGCCGCATGGAGACGCGCTGCAGGGGCTCATAGCTCGCGTTGAGCACCAAGACATACGCATCGCTCATCGGTGCGGCCCCTTTCTGAGCGAAAGCGTAGCCGCCGATTCCCCACATTGGCTGAAGTCTCGCCCGAAAAGTGCTCCGGCCGCAGGGCCGGATGCTCGCCGAAACACGCCAACGACGAATCTGACCTACGGTGGACGCTGTGGACACACCAGAGCTCTTCGACGGTTACGGACCCGTGGTGGGCTTCGACGAGATGTTCCAGGACGGTGCGGTCCGGTCCAACTACGGCCAGGTGCACGAGTCCTTCGACACGATGGGCGCCGACGAGGTGCGGCTGCGGGCCGACTCGCTGGCCTCGTCCTATCTTGAGCAGGGCGTCACGTTCGGCGTCGAGGGTGAGGAGCGGCCGTTCCCGCTCGACATCGTCCCGCGCCTGATCGAGGCGGCCGACTGGGAGCACGTCGAGCGCGGGGTCCGCCAGCGGGTGTTGGCGCTCGAGGCTTTCCTCGCCGATGCGTATGGCCCCGGCGAATTGTTCGCCGATGGTGTGGTCCCTCGTGCGACCGTCATGACCTCCCCGCACTACCACCGCGTCGTGGCCGGCCTCGAGCCCGCCAACGGTGTGCGGGTCCACGTCGCCGGAGTCGACCTGATCCGCGACGGCAACGGAGACTTCCGGGTCCTCGAGGACAACGTGCGGGTCCCCTCGGGCGTCTCGTACGTCATGACCAACCGCCGCGCGCTGTCCGCCGCGCTGCCCGAAGTCTTCGCGGATCACCGCATCCGGCCCGTGTCGCAGTACTCACAGCAGCTGCTCGCAGCACTGCGCAAGGCCGCGCCGGCCGGCGTCCACGATCCGACCGTCGTCGTGTTGACGCCGGGTGTCTACAACTCGGCCTACTTCGAGCACACCTTGCTGGCCCGCACGATGGGCGTCGAGCTCGTCGAGGGCCGAGACCTGGTGTGCCGCTCGGGCCGGGTCATGATGCGCACGACCAACGGCCTCGAGCCGGTCGACGTGATCTACCGGCGCATCGACGACGAGTTCCTCGACCCGGTGCAGTTCCGGGCGGACTCCGCGCTGGGAGTCCCGGGCATCATCAACGCCGCCCGCGCCGGTCACGTCACGATCGCCAACGCCGTCGGCAACGGTGTCGCCGATGACAAGCTCCTCTATACCTACGTGCCTGACCTGATCCGTTACTACCTGTCGGAGGAGCCGATCCTGCGCAACGTCGACACCTGGCGGATGGGTGAGGCCGACCAGCGCGAAGAGGTCCTGGACCGACTCGACGAGCTGGTGCTCAAGCCCGTCGACGGCTCCGGCGGCAAGGGCATCGTGATCGGGCCGGCCGCATCGAAGGACGAGCTGGACGAACTGCGCGGCAAGATCCTGCTTGACCCCCGCGCGTGGATCGCGCAACCGGTCATCTCGTTGTCGACCGTCCCGACGCTTGTCGAGGACGGAATCCGTCCGCGGCACGTCGACCTACGGCCGTTCGCGGTGCACGACGGCGACGACGTGTTCGTCCTCCCCGGTGGGCTGACCCGGGTCGCGCTCCCGGAAGGCGAGCTGATCGTCAACTCCAGCCGTGGCGGCGGCTCCAAGGACACCTGGGTCATGGCGAGCCCGACCGATCCCGACGACGAGGGCGAGGTCGCGCCGACCGCGAGCATGGTCGCTGGAACCCCGCAGTCCGCAGGACCCGCGATCGACGGTGAGTCCGGTGGACTCCACGTGCAGGAGCAGGAGCAGCAGCAACAACAGCAGCACGACGGAGGACCGACATGCTGAGCCGTATCGCGCAGTCGCTGTTCTGGATCGGCCGCTACCTCGAGCGGGCCGATGACACCGCCCGCATCCTCGACGTGCAGATGCAGGTCCTGATCGAAGACCCCGGCATGGACGAGCGCACCTCCTGCGAACAGCTGCTGTCCGTCATGGGCGTCGAGAGCTACACGGGCAACCCCAACCGCTGGATGATCCTGGACCTGCTGGCGCACAACGCCGACTCCCCGGTATCCATCGCGGCCGCGATCGGCGCCTCCCGGGAGAGCGCGCGCCGCGCCCGCGAGACGTTGTCGACCGATATCTGGGCCGCGATCAACACGACGTGGCGCGGCCTGCCGGCGGCGCGCGCGATGCGCTCGCCGGACATGTTCGCGTGGGTCCGCAACCGCACCGCAATGATCTCCGGCATCGCCGACTCGACGATGTCGCGCGATGAGGGCTGGCAGTTCTACATGCTCGGCCGAAGCATCGAGCGCGTCGACATGACGGCGCGACTGATGTCGACCGCGGCTCTGGCCTCGGGTCCACAGGTTGCCTGGCCGACCACGTTGCGCGCGTGCGGAGCGTACGAGTCGTTCATCCGCGCCTATCGCGGTATCGAGGCCGATCGCCAGGCCGCCGAGTTCCTGCTGCTGGACCGCTGGTTCCCCCGTTCGATCGTGTCCTCGCTGGCGCAGGCCGAGAAGGCACTGACCAAGCTCGAGCGGAGCGGCCAGCGCTCGGGCTTCAGCGACGAGGCGCAGCGCCTGCTCGGCCGGGCCCGCACCGAGTTGGAATATCGCCCGCTCGCGGACATCGTCTTCGACCTGCCGGTCGAGATGGAGCGGCTGCAGCGCAGCTGCGCCGCTGCAAGCGATGCCGTCACGGCACGCTACTTCGCCGAGTACGAGGAACACACGTGGAGAGGCGGGGTCCTGCTGTGAGCTCGCACCAGAGAACTGATCGCTCGCACGCTGCCGGAGGTCCCGCATGAGCATGCAGATGCGGATCCGGCACACGACCGGCTACCAGTACGAAAAGGGTGCCGTCGCGTCGTTCAACGAGGCGCGGATGACTCCCATGACCACGTCCGAGCAGTACGTCCTGCGGTCGCGGCTAGAGATCTCGCCGACGCCGTGGAGCTATGAGTACCGCGACTACTGGGGCACGACCGTCACATCGTTCGAGGTCCACGACCCGCACGCCGAGCTGACCGTCGTCGCGACCTCGACGGTCGAGACCCAGGAGGTCCCACCCAAGCCGCACGGCGTGACCTGGGACGAGCTCAAGGCCGTGCAGGACGAGTGGTGCGAGTTTCTCGAGCTGTCCCAGTGGGTCTCACCGTCACCCGCCCTGCTCGAGGAGCTGCGACCGCACCGTGAGGCTGCGGCCAGTCCCAGCGACTACGCCATGGCGGCGACGCGCTTCCTGCACGAGCGGGTCGCGTACGTCCCGGGCAGCACCGAGGTCACGACGACCGCGGCCGATGCCTGGGAGGCGCAGACCGGCGTGTGCCAGGACTTCGCCCACCTGACCCTCGGTGTCCTGCGGGAGGCGCGGATCCCCGCCCGCTACGTCTCGGGCTACTTGCATCCGTCGCCCGATCCGGAGATCGGTGAGGCGGTCGAGGGCGAGTCCCACGCATGGATCGAGTGGTGGGACGGCGAATGGGTCGGCTGGGACCCGACCAATGCGATCACCTCCGGTCCACGTCACGTCGTCGTGGCGAAGGGCCGCGACTACGGCGACAGCCCACCGCTGCGCGGAATCTTCTCGACCTCGGGCGGCTCCCAGCTGTTCGTCGGCGTCGAGATCACCCGCCTGCGCTAGCGTCGGGCCCATGGCACTCCTGTACGCAGCCCAGCTGACCCCGTCGAAGATCGAGCTGATTTTCGGCTGGCTCCCGACCCGTTCCTGGTTCTCCGGCGACCCTGCCGGGCTGGAGTCGATCGGGGCCTACCGATTCGACGACCCCGATGGCGAGGTCGGCGTCGAGACCCACCTGGTCCGCGGACCGGATGGCCCGACGTACCAAGTGCCGTTGACCTATCGGGGCGCGCCGCTGGCCGGTGCCGACGAGTGGCTCGTCGGCACGATGCAGCACTCGGTACTGGGAGATCGCTGGGTCTACGACGCGTGCGGCGACCCGGTCTATGCGCAGACCCTCGCCGCCGCGATCCTCACGGGCGGCACCCAGGCCGCGATCGAGATCGACGACCACGGTCACCGCTCATCGGCCGAGCCCACGGCCCGGGTCAAGGGCAGCGGGCTCCTGACCAAGCTCGGCACGGTCGGCCTGGTCGACGTCCGTGACGAAGACGAGACCACCGTCGTGGTCACCTCGGTCGCCGAGATCGTCGTGCGCCGGGTCATCGGCGCCGGCTCCTCGGTCCTCGGCGAGCACGAGCTGGTCGGCACGTGGCCTGGCGTGTCCGATCCGACGGTGCTGGCCGCCGCCCGGTCGACGGGCTGACCAGGTCTCCCCGACTCGCGTCTGCCCGGTCCCCGGCTAGCGTGGACACCATGACCGACAGCGCCTCCTTCGCAGATCCCGTCCCCGAGCTCCACCAGCCCTACGTCGCGGCAGCGGATCGCTACACCCACTGGGACTATCGGCGGGTCGGTCGGTCTGGTCTGCTGCTGCCGCCGCTCTCGCTGGGCCTGTGGTGGAACTTTGGCGACAACTTCCCCTTCGACAACCAGCGGGCCGTCCTGCGCCACGCCTTCGACCGTGGCATCACACACTTCGACCTGGCCAACAACTACGGCCCGCCGTACGGCTCGGCGGAGGAGAACTTCGGCCGGATGATGCGTACGGACTTCAAGCCGTACCGCGACGAGCTGATCCTGTCGACCAAGGCCGGCTACGACATGTGGCCCGGGCCCTACGGCGACCGTGGCTCGCGGAAGTACCTGCTCGCGAGCCTGGACGCCTCGCTGGAGCGCATGTCGGTTGACTACGTCGACATCTTCTACTCCCACCGCGCCGATCCCGACACGCCGCTGGAAGAGACCATCGGCGCGCTCGACACCGCGGTGCGTACGGGCAAGGCCCGTTACGCCGGCATCTCGTCGTACTCGCCGGAGCGCACCGCCGAGGCGGTCGCGATCGCCGAGGACTTCGGGACGCCGATCGTGATCCACCAGCCGTCCTACTCGCTGGTCAACCGCTGGATCGAGGAGGGCCTGACGACGGTCCTGGCCGAGCACGGCGTCGGCTCGATCGGCTTCGGGTCGTTGGCCCAGGGCCTGCTGTCGGACCGCTACGTCGAGAGCTCCGACCCCGAGCGCTCGCAGGACCGCGGCTCGTTCAATTCCTCGATGGCCAGCGAGGACAACCGCAAACGGCTCAAGGGGCTCGCCGCGATTGCCAAGAAGCGCGACCAGACCCTCGCCCAGATGGCGATCTCGTGGACCCTGCGACCCGGTGGCGTCACGTCGGCCCTGATCGGTGTCTCGTCGGTCGAGCAGCTCGACGAGAACCTCGCGGCGGCCGGGCGGGTCGACTTCACCGACGAGGAGCTCGCCGACATCGACACGTACGCCGGCGAGGCCGGCATCAACCTGTGGGCGCCGAGCTCGCAGGTCTGACGGTCAGCTGGTCGGCGCCGCCCTGATCCGCCGGGTCAGCTCCTCCGGTGGGATCGGCACGATGTCGGTGATCCTGGCGGTCCCGACCTCCAGCTCCCCGTCGTCCAACGGTTCGCACCGGACGCCGGCGTGGCCACGCAGCGCCTGGTGCGCGCCGGGCGCGTAGACCGTGTTCATCCACGCGCACGGGTTGGCTGGTGTCATGCAACGGAACCGGATCGGTCCGTGACCGCCGTCGAGAGTGAATGTCGTGCGGGCCAGTGCGTCGACGTCGAGCCCGCGGGTCACGATGTTGCGTCGCGCCAGCGCGGGTTCGAATGGTGTCGCGGCGGCCGGGAACAGTCCCTCGCCGGCGATCTCCTGCTCCAGCCGCTCGATGCTCTCCGCGGCGAGCAACGTGACCGCTGCGAAGGCGAACCGGGTGCCGAAGTAGCGGTCACCGACCAACCCCTTGTGCGCCCGCACGCGGACCCGGTCGACGATCTCGGATGGGACGTCATACGGCTCGGGACCGTCAGCGGGACGCCCGTCGTAGCGGCGGACGCGCGAGACCAGCAGCGTCACGATCTCGAGCTCCACGCCTCGACGGTACTCGTGGGGGCGTCCCCTCCGGCGCAGATGTCAGGGTCAGGACGGGACAAACCTTCAGCGTCGTGGTCCGCACCCACGGATAACGTGGTCTGACACGAGCCGATCCGACCCAGGAGACCGCATGACCGAGACATCAGTCCGCACCGTCGCCGCCCGGACCACCGATCTCACCAAGGTCTACGGCGAGGACGACGCTGAGGTCCGCGCACTGGCCGGGGTGAGCGTCGAGATCTATGCCGGTGAGTTCACCGCCGTCATGGGTCCCTCCGGCTCGGGCAAGTCCACGCTGATGCACTGCATGGCCGCGCTCGACAACCCGACCGCCGGCACGGTGCACATCGGCGACGTCGAGCTGTCGAGCCTCAAGGACAAGGCGCTGACCGAGCTGCGGCGCGACCGGGTCGGCTTCGTGTTCCAGGCGTTCAACCTGGTGCCGACGCTGAGCGCCGAGGAGAACATCCTGCTCCCGCTGTCGATCGCCGGGCGCAAACCGGACGCCGAGTGGTTCGACACCGTAGTCGACACGGTCGGCCTGCGCGACCGCCTGCGGCACCGGCCCCACGAGATGTCCGGCGGCCAGCAGCAGCGGGTGGCCTGCGCACGCGCGCTGGTCAGCCGGCCGTCGATCGTCTTCGCCGACGAGCCCACCGGCAACCTGGACTCGATCTCGAGTGCCGAGGTGCTGGGCTTCCTGCGCCGCAGCGCCAGCGAGTTCGGCCAGACCATCGTGATGGTCACGCACGATCCGATCGCGGCGTCCTACACCGACCGGGTCATCTTCCTCGCCGACGGGCTGGTCGTCGACGAGATGCGATCGCCGACTGCCGAGTCGGTGCTGGAGCACATGGCGGCCCTGCAGACCCGCGCCATGGAGTCCTGAGATGTTGCGGGTCACGCTGCGCAACCTGCTGGCGCGCAAGGTCAGGCTGGTCCTGAGCGCGTTCGCGATCGTGCTGGGCGTCGCCTTCTTGTCGGGGTCGCTGATCTTCACCGACACGATGGGCAAGAGCTTCGACAACATCGTGAGTGGCTCGGTGAGCGATGTGTCGGTCCGGCTGACCGGCCTCGACCTCGGTGGCGGGTTCACCGACGCGGTCAACATCGACAGCCGGCAGATCCCGGCCTCGCTGGTGCCGACGCTGGCTGCCGCCCCGGGCGTTGCGCGAGCCGACGGCTCGGTCGACGGCCAGGGCCTGTTCGTCGTCAAGAAGAACGGCAAGCTGCTCGGTGGTACGGGCGCACCGACGCTCGCGTTCAACTACAGCGACGCACCCAATGCCAATGGCGACCGGTCCGTGCTGATCGCCCAGGGCCGGGAGCCCAGCGGCCCCGGTGAGGTCGCGATCGACGAGAAGTCCGCGACCTCGGCCGGCTACGCGATCGGCGACACCGTCGACATGATCACCGCGGGCGCGCAACCCAAGGTCGAGGCGAAGCTGGTCGGCTATGCCGAGTTCGCCGGCGGTGGGCTGGCGGGTGCGAGCCTGGTGTTCTTCGACACCAGCACGGCGCAGGACATCTTCCTGGACGGCGCCGACGCCTTCACCAGCATCGGGCTCACGGCCAAGCCCGGGTTCAGCCAGCAGCAGGTCGTCGACGCGATCGAGCCGCTGCTGCCCCAGGACACCGAGGCGATCACGGGCAAGAAGGCGGCCGCCGAGATCAAGAGCATCGTCGACACCGCCCTGGGCTTCCTCAACACCTTCCTGCTGGTCTTCGCGGCGATCGCGCTGGTCGTCGGCACGTTCCTGATCATCAACACGTTCTCGATCCTGGTCGCGCAGCGCAGCCGCGAGCTGGCCCTGCTGCGCGCGCTCGGGGCATCGCGTCGGCAGGTCACCCGATCGGTCCTCGTCGAGGCAGCCGTCGTCGGCCTGCTCGGCTCGACCCTCGGACTTGGCCTGGGCTTCGGGCTGGCGGCCGGGCTGCGTGCCCTGTTCGCCAACTTCGGTCTCGACCTCACCGGCAGCCCCTTGGTGTTCCAGACCAGCACGGCGGTCTTCGCGTACGTCGTCGGTGTCCTGGTCACGATGTTCGCGGCCTACCTACCGGCTCGCAGAGCCTCCCGCATCGCGCCCGTTGCGGCGATGCGCGACGACATCGCGCTGCCCGAGGGCTCGATCCGACGACGTCTGGCGATCGGAGTCGGCCTGGCGATCCTGGGAGCTGTCCTGATGACGACAGGCTTGATGGGCTCGGGCTCGTCGGGTGCCACCCAGGTCGGTCTCGGGATCTTCGCGATCCTCATCGCGATCGCGCTGATGAGTCCCGTGCTCGCGGTGCCGGTGCTCGTGCTGATGGGCAGTGTCTACGTACGGCTGTTCGGCACGGTCGGGCGGCTCGCGACCCAGAACTCGCTGCGCAACCCCCGCCGCACGGCGGCGACCGCGTCGGCGCTGATGATCGGGCTGGCCCTGGTCACCACGATGTCGGTGCTGGGCGCGTCGATCAACAAGTCGATCGATGTCGGCGTCAAGAAGGAGTTCACCAGCGACTACCTGGTCTCCAACGCGATCGGTCAGCCGTTCTCGCCGACGATCGCGGGCGACATCAAGGCCGTCGATGGTGTCCGTACCGTCGCTGCGACCCAGCTCGTCTCGGCCGAGATCGATGGCGATCGCATCAACATCTCCGCTGGTGACTCCCGGGCGCTGGGACAGATCTTCGACATCGACTACCTCACGGGTGGCCCGGCGCTGCAGGACGGCCAGCTCGCCCTGGTCCAGGACAAGGCGGACTCCCTCGGGGTCGCGGTCGGCGACACCGTCACGCTCCGGTTCGCCGCAGGCACGGTGCCGCTCACGGTTTCGGGCACCTACACCTCGACGTATGTCGTCGCCAGCGCCATCACGCCGTTCTCGACCGTTGCTGCCGGCAAGGTCCAGCGGGCCGACTCCACCATCGCGGTCAACGCCGACGACGGGGTCGACCAGGTCGCACTCGGCAAACGGCTCGAGGCCGCGACGCTGGCGTTCCCCACCGTCACGGTGCAGAACCAGGAAGAGTTCGCCCAGGCGCAGCGCTCGCAGGTCGACCAGCTGCTCTACCTGATCTACGCGCTGCTCGGCCTGGCGATCATCATTGCGGTGCTCGGCATCGTCAACACGCTGGCGCTCAGCGTCATCGAGCGCACCCGTGAGGTCGGGCTGCTGCGAGCGGTGGGTCTTGGCCGCGGACAGCTTCGTCGGATGGTGCGGCTCGAGGCGATCGCGATCGCAGTTCTAGGTGCGCTGCTCGGCATCGCAGCGGGTCTGCTGTTCGGCATCGTGCTGCAACAGGCCGTCGCGGACCAGGGCATCACGGACCTCGCGATCCCGTGGACCCGCCTCGCGGTGTTCGTCATCGTCGCCGGTCTCGTCGGGGTCCTCGCAGCGGTGCTGCCTGCCAGGCGTGCGGCCAAGCTCAACGTGCTCCGGGCCATCACGACCGAGTGACCGAGCCCGAGTCCATCGAGTCGCCGATCTGCCGGTCGGGCCGCGGATTGGCTTTCATTCCGGCTGTTCCCGTAGACTTCACCGGTTGCCAATCGGTAACGCCTCTCCTGCCGCAGGGATCCTGCGGCCGTTTAGTCCGAAGGAGACTGAATGTCATTGCGCCCGTATGAAGTCATGATCATCCTCGATGGTGACCTCGAAGAACGTACCGTCGCCCCCAGCCTCGACACCTACCTCAACGTGATCCGCCAGGACGGCGGAAGCGTTGACAGCGTCGACGTGTGGGGCAAGCGCCGCTTCGCCTACGAGATCAACAAGAAGACCGAGGGCATCTACGCCGTCGTCCAGCTCCAGGCCGAGCCGGCCACGGTCAAGGAACTCGATCGCCAGCTCACGCTCAACGAGTCGGTTGTGCGTACGAAGGTCACACGTCCCGACGTGAAGTAGGCCCGACCCACGGACAGAGATGTCCACAAGGACCGCGCGTGACACCTCGCAGGTGTCGTACCGCTGCGGTTCACTTGGAGTCAGACACCCCAAACCCGAAAGGCTGCGCACATGGCAGGCGAAACCGTCATCACCGTCATCGGCAACCTCACCGACGACCCGGAGCTCAAGTTCACTCCTTCGGGCGCCGCAGTTGCCAACTTCACCGTCGCGTCGACGCCTCGCACGTTCGATCGTCAGACGAACGAGTGGAAGGACGGCGATGCGCTGTTCATCCGCTGCGCCGCATGGCGCCAGCTCGCCGAGAACTGCGCTGAGTCGTTGCAGAAGGGTCAGCGCGTCATCGTGACGGGCGCCCTTCGTGTTCGCAACTTCGAGCGCCAGGACGGATCGAAGGGCACGAGCGTCGAGATCAATGTCGACGAGATCGGCCCCTCGCTGCGTTACGCCACGGCCAAGGTCACCAAGGCCAACCGGTCCGGTGGCGGCGGCGACTTCGGTGGCGGCCAGGGCGGCGGCAACGCCGGCAACTCTGGCGGCGGAGGCGGCGGGGCACAGAGCAACCCGTGGTCGACGCAGCCTGCGGCACCACAGGGTGGTGGGTCTGACGCCTGGGGCGGCAACGCCGGCACGACCGACGAGCCCCCTTTCTAAACACACGTCAGCATTAAGTTCAGGAGCATCATGGCAAAGCCAGTCATTCGGAAGCCGAAGAAGAAGAGCAATCCGCTCACCGCGGCCAAGATCACCGAGATCAACTACAAGGACACCGCGCTGCTGCGCAAGTTCATCTCCGACCGCGGCAAGATCCGCGCGCGTCGCGTCACCGGTGTCACCGTCCAGGAGCAGCGTCTCATCGCCAAGGCCATTAAGAACGCCCGCGAGATGGCGCTGCTGCCCTACACCTCCACCAGCCGCTAAGGGGCCCGAGATGAAGATCATCCTCACCCACGAGGTCACGAACCTCGGCACCCCCGGCGACATCGTCGAGGTCAAGGACGGCTACGGCCGCAACTACCTGCTGCAGCGCAACTTCGCCATTCGTTGGTCGAAGGGCGCAGCCAAGCAGGTCGAGTCGATCCAGGCTGCGCGTCAGGCGCACGCCGTCCACGACCTCGAGGAAGCCCAGAGCATCAAGGGCAACCTCGAGGCCAACACGATCAACGTGCCGGTCAACGCCGGCGCCGGTGGTCGTCTGTTCGGTGCCGTCACGGTCTCGGACATCGCCGACGCCCTCGGCGTCGTCGGTGCCAAGGTCGACAAGCGTCGTATCGAGGTCGGCAACCCGATCAAGTCGCTCGGAGTCCACACCGTCTCCGTGCGCGTGCACCCCGACGTGAGCGCGCAGGTCAAGCTCAACGTCGTCATCGCGAAGTAGCCGCCTGGCGGGTCAGGTCCGGCGAGATGCCAGATCTGACCCGCTACGGGTGGTTTTCCCGACCATGCGTACGCCCGCAGCCTCTGCTGCTCTTCTTCTCGCCGGAAGCCTCGTGCTCTCCGGCTGTACTGGTGCGTCGGACGACGGCAAGGACGCCAAGCCGGCTCCCTCCAGCACCTCGGCCGATCAAGGCCCGCGCAGCACCGCTTGGACTGCCGCGTCGCGAAGCCGGGTCGCCGCAGGTGGCACCCTGCGTCTCGGCGCGGACGCCGTGCCCAACAACTTCAATCCCGCGCATCCCGCAGCGACCAACTCCGAGGCCGGCAGGCTGTTGGCGCCAACAGTCGGTGGCGCGGTGCGGATCACCGCCGACGGTGGGTGGAAGGTCGATCCTGACTACGCCATGTCGGTCGAGGTGGCCGACAAGGATCCGCTGAAGATCGAGGTGCGCCTCAATCGCGACGCGGTGTGGGAGGACGGCACCTCGATCACCGCGAAGGACATGACTGCCTACTGGAAGGCGCTCAACGGTTCCAACAAGGATTTCGAGGTCGCCTCGACCTCCGGTTTTGAGGACATTTCCGGGGTCACTCAGGGCAAGACCAAGTTCGACTACACCGTGACCTTCAGCAAGCCCAACGCCGAATGGCCGCGCTACATCTATCCACGCCTGGCCGCCGACGTGACGTCGTCCCCCAAGCTGTTCAACAAGGGCTTCCGTGACAAGGCGATCTCGTCCAACGGGCCGTTTGTCGTGTCGTCGATCGACGCCAAGAAGGGCACCGTCACGGAGGAGCCCAACCCCCGTTGGTGGGGAGCCAAGCCCAAGCTCGCCAAGATCGTCTGGCAGGCGGCCGACCCGGGGCTGCAGGCCAAGGCCTACGCGGCGGGTGACCTCGACGCGGTCGATCTGGACGCCGACACCTACGACACGGGTGCGCAGGCCAAGATCGGCGAGGTCCAGCGCGCCGCGGGCGTCGACTGGTCGCAGGTGACGCTCAACGGCGGGCGTGGACCACTCGAGGACGCCGATGTGCGCCGAGCGGTCGCCCATGCCATCAACCGCGCCCCGATTGCCAAGGCAGCCGGCGCCGAGTTCGGCGCGCCGCCCCAGCCGCTCGGCAGCGTCATCCTCGTGCCGGGGCAAGAGGGCTACGAGGATTCCTCCGACGGGTTGGCCTACGACCCGAAGAAGGCTGCGGACCTGCTGACCAAGGCCGGCTGGGTCGAGGGCTCGGACGGCGTCCGCACCCGCAAGGGCAAACCGCTGACCCTGACGATGCCGGTGCCGGCTGACACGCCCAGCAACAGCGACCGGGCCAGACGGATCGTCGCTGACCTCGGCAAGGTCGGCATCGACGTCGAGCTGGAGGACGTGCCGGCCGGGAAGTTCTTCGACAGTCGGGTCATCCCGTTGGACTTCGACCTGGTGACCTTCCTCCGACAGGCCTCGCCCTTCCCGCTCGCCGGGGCCAGGGCGCAGTTCTACCCGATCGACTCGACCCAGAACTTCACTGGCATCGGTCGGGACAAGGTCGGTCAACGCTGGGATGTCGCGACCGCGACCCTTGACGACAAGCTGCGACTCAAGCGCATCACCAATCTCGACGAGCTGCTGACCGAAGACCCGACCGTCGTGCCTCTGGCGGTCACGCCGCTTGCGGTCGGGGTCCGCGACGGACTGGTCAACTACGGCGCCGCCCAGTTCGAACAGCCGGACTGGACGATCGTCGGGTTCAGCGCGAAGAAGTAGCCGCGGCGACGACTGCCGCAACCCGGACGACGGCTTCGGTGGCGGCTCTGGATCGCGACGGCAGATAGCGCTCGGTCCGTTCGACATAACGCGTCCCGATGATGCTGGAGTGATCCGCGTCGATCGCGTGCAGCGCGGTGCTCCAACCGGCATGGCGCAGACGCAGCTCGAGGCCCGTGACGAGGTCCGGGGTTGCGCCCGGGTCGTGCTCGCCGTACGCGAGATCGATGTGGCAACGGCCGGCGCCGGGCGGGAAGGCCACGGGCAGGGCAGACCCGGAGATCGGCTCGATGACACGAGGCCCGTCACCGGGAGCGATCAGCACGACCCCACCGACCGCGATCTCTGATCGTCCGGCGTTGGCGGCGACGCCGACGGCGGCGGTGCCCCCGAGGGACCAACCCCCGATGACGACGGATCCGGGATCGCGGCCGTGCCGTTCGGCGAGGTTGCGGGCGAACCGCAGTGATGCCAGCAGGTCCGACCGTCCACGGTCGGTCGCCTCCGAGCTCCAGTCGACCGACAGGGCGAGCAGGCCCGCCGCGGCGACCTGGTCGGCCAGCGGATGCATCGACGAGCGGTGGTCCACGCCGCGGCCGTGCCACAACAGCACGATCGGGCCGTCAGGATCGCCCCGGATGTCCAGAAGTCGTCCCGGCGCGTAATCCTTGGTCGTCGTCACGCCCTCAGTCTGCCGAACGAGTGGTGCCGAGGACCATCCATGTGCTGCCGCGCTGACGTTGCCACAGTGTTGCCAGCCGCGCCGCGATGAATCCGCCGTAGGCGACCCACAGCCAGGTGAATCCGGCGTCCAACTGGCCGACCGCCAGGACCAATGGCGCATAGACCGCGAGCACGACCAACCCCGCGCGGGCGAGATAGGCGCCGTCCCCGGCACCGATCAGCACTCCGTCGAGCACGAAGACGACGCCGGAGAGGGGCTGGATCACGGCCACGACCAGGAGGGCGGGCACGAGCGCATTCCGAACGGCCGGATCCGAGCTGAACAGGTGCGGCAGCAGCGGTGCCGTGACGGCGAGGAGCACCGCGGCGACGATCCCGGTGCCGACGCCCCACCCCACCATGCGATTGGTGAGGGCTCGGGTGCCGGCCGCATCGCCCGCGCCGAGGGTACGTCCGGTGAGCGTCTGCCCGGCTATCGCGATCGCATCGAGCCCAAAGGCCAGGAATGTCACGAGTGACATGGCAACCTGGTTGGCCGCGAGCGGCACGTCGCCGAGATCGGCCGCGACCAGCGTGCCCAGCACGAGCGAGATCCGCAGTGTGACGGTTCGGACCAGCAGGGGTACGCCCTGTCGAGCCGCGTCGACGATCTCAGCGAGCCGCGGGGAGGTGGACGCCCGGACCCGGCGGGCCCGCCGTACGACCACCGTGACGAGCCAACCGGCGGCAAACCACTGCGCGAGGACGGTTCCGGTGGCCGCTCCACGGATGCCCCAGTCAAGCCCGTAGACGAAGATCAGGCTCAGCACGACGTTGAGGACATTCGCCGCGATCGCGGCGATCAGCGGAGTGCGTAGGTCGAGCACGCCGCGCATCGCACCGGTGGCCGCGAGCACCAGCAGCATCGCCGGCACCGCGAGCGCGGAGATGACCAGGTACTCCTGCGCGAACCCGGAGACGGCGACCGAGCTCGACAGGGCGCCGGCAAGCAGTCCGCTGGTGGCGCCGGTCAGCACCGCGAGCGCGAGACCGAGCGCCGCCGCGAGCCACAGGCTGCTGAGGGCAAGACCCAGGGCGGTGCGTTCATCCCCGGCACCGTGGTGTCGCGACACCGTCGCTGTGCTGCCGTAGGCCAGGAAGATGCACAACCCGACGACGGTCCCCAGCACGACCGACGCGGCGGCCAGGCCACCCAGCTGGGGAGTCCCGAGGTGGCCGACGATCGCGGTGTCGGCCAGGAGCATCAGCGGCTCGGTGATCAGGGCGAAGAAGGCAGGTACGGCGACGGCGACGATCTGCCTGTCCACCTCACGCAAGGGGCGCATCAAGGCCTTCCAAAAGTGACGGGACGGTGTCGTGGGGACAAAGTGACGGGATTTGTCGACAAGTCTATGAACAGGCACCCGTGGATGGCGGCCGGGGCAGAACTATTTTGTCTCCACACGCTTTCAGAGGCGTTTGTGCAGGTCAGAGGATTTTGGCCCAACAAACAAAAAACTTTGTCCACACCTTCGTCCACTGGCTGTGCACATGGCCATCGGCGTTTTCCACAGGCTCATCGAAGTTGTGCACACCCCCTGTGCGGCGCTGCCTGTGCATGCGGGTCACAGGGGCCTACTGTGACGGGTCGGCACCTACCTGCGGCAAATTGACAGAGCCGGCGGCTAGCGTGGGACTCGGGCGAAAGGTGACAATTCTGTGAGCGTGACGGACCTCTACGAGGCAGCATCCGGGCCTGAAGAGGACCCCGGCTCCGGACGCGTCCCGCCGCAGGATCTGGCCGCCGAGCAGAGCGTCCTCGGCGCGATGCTGATGAGCAAGCAGGCCATCGACCCAGCCACCGACATCCTCCAGGGTCGCGACTTCTATCGCCCTGCACACGAGCTGATCTTCGACACGATCGTCGACCTGGCGAACCGTGGCGAACCGGCCGACGCCATCACGGTGGCGGCCGAGCTGCATCGCCGCGGCGACGTGGGTCGCATCGGCGGCGCGCCCTACCTCCACACCCTGGTGGCGGGAGTGCCGATCGCGGCCAATGTCGACTTCTACGCCGACATCGTCCGCGAGAAGGCGGTGCTGCGCCGGCTCGTCGAGGTGGGCCAGCGCATCGCCCAGCTCGGCCAGGCCGGGCAGGGTGACGTGGCCGAGATCGTCGACCGGGCGCAGGCCGAGGTCCTCGACGTCGACGGCACGAGCCAGAACGACGACTACCGCTCGGTCGCCGACCTGATGAGTCTGACGATCGACGAAATCGAGGACATCCAGGGCCGTGACGGCCAGATGACCGGTGTTCCTTCCGGCTTTCCCGACCTCGACAAGCTCACGACGGGCTTCCGTTCCGGTCAGATGATCGTCGTGGCGGCTCGTCCGGGTGTCGGCAAGTCGACGCTGGGCCTGGACTTCTGCCGCTCGGCCTCGATCCGCCACGGCATCCCCAGCGCGATCTTCTCCTTGGAGATGACGGGCGCCGAGATCGCGATGCGCATGCTCTCGGCCGAGGCCCGCGTCAGCATCTCCCACATGCGCGGTGGCGGCATGCACCAGCGTGACTGGGACGCCATCAGCAAGGCCATGCCGCGCGTCCAGAGTGCGCCGATCGTGATCGACGACAGCCCCAACATGACGATGCCGGAGATCCGGTCGAAGGCGCGCCGGATCAAGAAGCAGTACGGGCTGGGCCTCATCGTGATCGACTACCTCCAGCTCATGACCTCGGGCAAACGAGTCGAGAACCGTCAGGTCGAGGTCTCGGAGTTCTCCCGCCAGATCAAGTTGTTGGCCAAGGAGCTCGAGCTGCCGGTCGTCGCGATCAGCCAGCTCAACCGTGGGTCCGAGCAGCGGACCGACAAGACGCCGCAGCTGTCCGATCTGCGCGAGTCCGGCTCGATCGAGCAGGATGCCGACATCGTGATGCTGCTCAACCGCCCCGACGCGCACGGAGCCGGTGAGTCAGAGCGTCCCGGCGAGGCGGACATCATCGTCGCCAAGAACCGCTCCGGTCCGGTCAACAAGGTCGCAGTCAGCTTCCAGGGTCACTACTCGCGCTTCACCCCGATGGCCCACGACGCGGAGCCGTCCGGTGCCGCGGCGGGCGACTTCTTCGGCTGACGCCGCTACTGATACGTGATCAGGTCGGGGTGAGGGCGGACCCGACGCCACGTCTGCGCGACAGTCAGCATGCGCGGGTCCTCGTCGTAGAAGTTCTTCCAACCCCAGCCGATCCCTTTGGGTGCGTCGTGCCGCAGAGTCTTCCACGTCCCCTGCTTGGCGCCCTGCGAGCCCGAGCCGTCGACATGGATGACCGTCGCGAGCTCGGCGTGCCGGGTGTCGAGCCGATCGCGGTGCTTGATCATCGACAGCGAGAACTGGTGCAGCACGAACAGCTTTTGCGGCAGGACCTTGCGTCGGGTCAGGTCGGCCAGCCAGTCCGCGACTCGGTTGACCTCGGCTGCCTGCACGGAGCCGATCTGGCGTAGGTGCTTCTGCCCCTTCTTGAGCCGCCACTCCGGGTCCAGGGCCAGGCCAACATGGGGCCGTTCCAGCAGTCGGCGGTACAGCTTGGCCTGGGTCAGGAAGTCGCTCCGTCCGGGCTGCAGGTCCAAGATCACGTAGACGCCGGCCTCCTCGGCGGCGTCGACCAACGGAGTCAGCTTCTCGATCGACGCCTCCTGGGAGTAGTCCCTGTCCTTGCCCGCCCCCCCGGATGCGACCGTCGCGATGATCTCGAACGTCGGCACGAACTCGGCCTTGCTGACCGCCCGATACTTCTTGGCCAGCCGCTTCACCCGGGCGATCGAGGCCGCGACGCCCTGTTCTCCGAGGACCCCGAGTGACGGCGCGCCGGGATGACCGTAGAGCGCGGTGTAGTGCCTGCCGAGCGCGAGGTAGCCGCCGGAGGCCTGCGTGGCCCGTTCGCGTACGACCGCCAGGGAGTAGGTGAACCCATCGGCGAATGCCGTGCCGAGGGCGACGACCGGCGTTCTGGGGCGGGCGGCGAGGATCTTCGCGGCGGCCGGATCGCGGCGCGGATCCGCGCCCGGGATCTCGACGACTTCGGCGCCGGCGCTGACCGCGCTGGCGACCGCGGCGGCATTGTCATTGCGGGATCGGGTCACCACGATCGTGTCGAGGTGGCGCTTGCCGGGTCCGGCCGTCGTGCCACGGATCTCGGCGACCACCTCGGCTGCCCGGGTACGGTCGACCGGCACGGTCCGCGCGCGGGGCACGTCGTGCGTCGCACCGAAGGTCAGCACGGTTCGCGCTCCCAGCCTCTCGAGCTCGGCTGGTGCCGCAGGGTCGTCCAGAAGTACCGGCACGCCGAGCGCCGACGCCGAGGCGATCGCGATCCGTTGAGCCTGCTGGTCCTTCGCGTCGACGAGCACGGCGGTGTTCGACGACCGGTACAGACGCCGGGACACCTCGATCGAGAACCGGTTCGGGTCGGTCGACCGGACGATGTCGACGCTCGCGGTCGGTTGCCGGACCTCGGTGTCGTCACCGGCCGGAGATCCGGGCGACGAGCGGTCCATGGTGTGTACGACGGCCCCGATCACGAGCGTCAGGGCGACCGCGGCGCCGACCACGATGATCCGATTGCGACCGACGGATACGCTCATGCCCGTGACCCTACTGACCACCCTGATGACCGAGGCAGCAAGCGCCCCCGACTCCGGGCTGGCCGGCTGGACCGTGGACCTGATGGACAAGCTCGGTCTGTTCGGCGCGGCGCTGGCGGTCGGGATGGACAATCTCTTCCCGCCGATCCCGAGCGAGATCATCCTTCCGCTCGCCGGATTCGCCGCGAGCCAGGGCACGTTCTCGTTGACCGGGGCGCTGATCGCCACGACGCTGGGGTCCGTCGTCGGCGCCGCGATCCTCTACTGGCTCGGAGCGATCTTCGGACGCGACCGCGCAGTCATGGTGTTCGAGAAGGTGCCTCTGCTCAAGGTCAGCGATTTGGAGAAGACCGAGGCGTGGTTCGCCAAGCACGGCGGCCGAGCGGTGTTCTTCGGTCGCATGGTGCCGATCTTCCGCAGTCTCATCTCGCTGCCCGCCGGCGTGGAAAAGATGAACTTCTGGCTGTTCCTGCTGCTCACGACGCTGGGCAGCCTGATCTGGAACTCGCTCTTCGTGGTCGCCGGCTATCGCCTCGGTGAGAACTGGGACGCCGTCGAGCCGTACGCCTCTGCGTTCCAGAAGGTCGTGATCGGACTCGTCCTGCTGGTGATCGGCGTCTTCGTGTTCGTCCGGATTCGCGAGAAGCGGCGCCCGGCCACGTCCTGAGATGATCCGGATCGCGCAGCGGGTGCCAGGTCTCGACCCGCGACCTACAGTGGCGGCATGAGCGCATTCGACGAGAAGCAGGCCATCGAGGCAGTCCACCCCCAGCTGCTGATCGGTGGGCAGTGGCGTGACGCTGAGGGTGGCAAGACATTCCCGGTCGAGGATCCATCGACCGGGAAGACCCTCGTCGAGGTCGCCGACGGCACGGTCGCCGACGGCAAGGCGGCCATCGACGCCGCAGTCGCGGCGCAGAAGGACTGGGCCGCGACCCCGCCTCGCGACCGCGGCGAGATCCTGCGCAAGGCGTTCGAGCTGATCACCGAGCGAACCGATGAGCTCGCGATGCTCATGACCCTCGAGATGGGCAAGCCGCTCAAGGAGAGCAAGGCCGAGATCGCGTACGGCTCGGAGTTCTTCCGCTGGTTCGCCGAGGAGTCGGTCCGGATCTCGGGCCGCTATTCCGTGGCGCCCAACGGAGCGACCAGGTTGCTGACGCTCAAGCAGCCGGTCGGTCCGGTGCTGATGATCACCCCCTGGAACTTCCCGCTCGCGATGGGCACGCGCAAGATCGGCCCGGCGATCGCCGCGGGTTGCACGATGGTCGTCAAGCCCGCGGGCCTGACCCCACTGACGATGCTGTGGCTCGGCGCGGTGCTCGCCGAGGCCGGCCTCCCCGACGGGGTGCTCAACATCATCACGACCACGAGCACGGGCGAGGTCATGGAGCCGATCATCCGCGACCCGCGCCTGCGCAAGCTGACCTTCACCGGATCGACCGAGGTCGGGCGGTCGCTCATCGAGCAGAGCGCCCAGGGCCTGCTGCGGGTGTCGATGGAGCTCGGCGGCAACGCGCCGTTCCTGGTCTTCGCGGACGCTGACCTGGACAAGGCGGTCGATGGCGCGATGCTCGCCAAGATGCGCAACATCGGTGAGGCCTGCACGGCCGCCAACCGCTTCATCGTCCACGAGTCGGTCGCGGAGGAGTTCGCGACCAGGCTGACCGAGCGGATGCAGGGCCTGTCCGTGGGTCGCGGCACGGACGATGACATCGACGTCGGGCCGCTGGTCGAGGCCAAGCAGCGGGACAAGGTCGCTGAGCTGGTCGACGACGCCGTGCAGAAGGGTGCCACGGTGCTGACCGGTGGATCCGCCCCCGAGGGGGCCGGCTACTACTACTCGCCGACCGTGCTGACGGACGTGCCGCTGGATGCCCGACTGACCAAGGAAGAGATCTTTGGCCCCGTGGCCCCGATCTTCACCTTTGCCGACGAGGAGGACGCCCTGCGGATGGCCAATGACACCGAGTTCGGACTGGTTGCCTATGCGTTCACGCAGGACCACGCCCGGGCGATCCGAGTCTACGAGGGCCTCGAGACCGGCATGGTCGGCCTCAACCAGGGCATCGTGTCGAACCCGGCCGCCCCGTTCGGTGGCGTCAAGGCCTCGGGCTTCGGCCGCGAAGGTGGCGCCGAGGGCATCGAGGAGTACCTGGAGACCAAGTACGTCGGCATCGCCCTGTGATGCGGCGAGCGCTGACCCTGGCCGGGGCGGCGGTGCTGCTGCTGTCGGGCTGTGGCGGATCCAACGCCGACTCGGCTAGTCCGACGCCCACCACGGCGAGCGGATCGCCGGCCGCGATCGATCCCGCCGAACCCGCGTGCGGCTTCCTGACCCCGCCCGAGCGCGAGGCGCTGATCGGGTCGGCGATCGACGAGGTCGTCGCGACCGGTGGCTCGAACGACAGCAGCCTGTGCCGGTGGCAGGCAGCCACGGCTCTGCTCCAGGTCACGACGCTGCCCGCTCGGGAGTGGGCCAAGACCCTTCCCGACGTCGTTGCGCAGCTGGAGAAGTCCGGCACGACGTCCGGCGACGACGCCAAGGATCTGGCCCGGGCCAAGAAGCTGCTGACCGGCGCGGACTCGTTCTCCGACGCCGAGGCGTGTGCCGCGTTCACGACCCTGGCCGAGATCGGCGGCGCCGACAAGGGCGCCACCACGACGATTGCGACGGTACCGATCACCGAGACCGAGTCCGGTCTGTCCGGCCAGATCTGCTCGGGCGGCGAGCTGACTTCGATCCTCTACTCGGTCCCAGACCTCGAACGCACCACGAAGGTCGAAGCCGCGGTGCAGAAGGCCCTGAAGGCAGCCCAGGCACGCGCAGTGGCCGCCCGCTAACCTCGCGATTTGTGACGAGCGGGGCGGGGGGGGGGCTAGAAGGAGACGTCGGCTCGGCGCTCGTCGTGGCCGGGCTTGTCGCAGTACGTGTGGCCGTCGGTGAACCGCACGCCATCGGTGAAGCGGGCCTCGATCTGACCCGAGCCGAACTGCTCGACGTACAGCCGGGAGTACAGCCCACCCAGCTCCAGCAGCTCGCCATGCGTCCCGCGCTCGACGAGCTTGCCGTCCTCGAGACCGAAGATCACATCGGCATTCTGGATCGTCGACAACCGGTGCGCGATCGCGATAGTGGTCCGGTTGCGGGTCGCCCGCTCGAGCGCATCCTGCACCAGCCGCTCGGTCTCGGAGTCGAGCGCCGAGGTCGCCTCGTCGAGGATCAGGATGCGGGGATCCATCAGCAGCACCCTGGCGATCGCGAGCCGCTGCTTCTCGCCGCCGCTGAGACGATATCCCCGCTCGCCCGTGATGGTCTCGTAGCCGTCGGCGAACGACAGGATCCGGTCGTGGATGTTGGCGTCGCGCGCCGCCTGCTCGATCTCGTCGGCCGTCGCGTCGGGCTTGGCGTACGCGATGTTGTCGCGGATCGTGCCGTGGAACAGGTAGGGCTCCTGCGTGACCATGCCGACCGCCTCGGCGACCGAGCCCATCGTCAGGTCGCGCACGTCCATGCCGTCGATCAGCACGGCGCCCTCGCCGACGTCGTAGAAACGCGGCACGAGGTACGTCATGGTGGTCTTGCCCGAACCCGACGGGCCGACGATCGCGGCGAGCTGGCCGGGCTCGACCTTCAGCGACACACCCTCGAGCGCCCAGCCCTGCTCGGGAGCCGGGTCGACGCGCTCGATCCGGACACCGTTGTCGCCGAAGCGATCTGTGCTCGGCGAGCCGGTCAGGCTGCGCGGCTCGGGATAGCGGAAGAACACGTCGCGGAACTCGATCGATCCGCGCAGGTCGTCCGCGGCGAGCGTGACCGCGCCCGGGCGCTCGCTGATCGCGGGCTCGAGGTCGAGGTACTCGAACAGCCGCCGAAACAGTGCTAGCGAGGTCTGCACGTCCAGGGAGACTCGCATGAGCTGCAGCAGCGGCATCTGCAGCCGGGCCTGCAACGTGGTGAACGCGACGAGTGTTCCGGCGGTCAGGGCCGTGCCGCTGTTGAGCATGTAGCCGGCGGCGAGGTAGATCAGCGCGGGGGTGATCGCGAAGAACGTCTGCACCGTCGCGAAGAAGGCCCGGCCGGTCATGGCCTGCTCGACCTGGAGCCGGGTCTGGTTGCGGTTGGCGCGGCGGTAGCGGTCGACCTCGGAGTCGGCCCGGTTGAAGACCTTGGACAGCAGGATGCCCGAGACGCTCAGTGCCTCCTCGGTGATCGCGGTCATCTCCGACAGCGACTCCTGCGTGCGGCGGGCCAGTCGCTGCCGACGCTTGCCGACCTGCAGCTGGATCCACACGAACAGCGGCATCACGACCAGGGTCAGCAGGGTCAGCTGCCACGACAGGATGACCATCGAGATGAAGGCCGCGATGACCGTGACGCTGTTCTGCAGGATCGAGGTCGCGGTGTCGGTCAGGACCGTGCGCACCCCGGCGACGTCATTGGCCAGCCGCGACTGGATCGCCCCGGTCTTGGTCGCGGTGAAGAATGCGAGCTCCATCTTCTGCAGGTGCGCGAACAGGTCGCCGCGCAGGTCGGCCATCGCCGAGTTCCCGATCGTCGAGGTCAGCCAGTTCTGGCCGATGCCGATCAGCGCGGTGACGACCGGGATCGCACACAGGGCGCCGACGAGCCACCCCAGCAGGTGGAGGTCGACCGCGCCCCCATCGGTCGGGAACAGAGCCTGGTCGAACACCGCCTTGGTGAAGAACGGTGCGATCGAGGTGAGTGCGGCCGCGGAGACGACCGCGACCGCGACGTACGCCATCTTGCGGCGGTAGGGCCGGAGCATGCGGGCGATGCGGCCCAGGATCGGCGGGCCTCCAGCGATCTCGTCGTCGGTGAGGTGCGTGACGCCCGGCCCCCCGCGAGGCATCAGTCGTCGATCTTGGTGAGCAGCACCTCGGTCGACCCACTCGTCACGGCGACCAGCTCGGTCGTGCCCCAGACGCCGGACTCGGTGCGCAGCGCCGCCCAGATCAGCAGCGCATCGGGGTCGGCGACGAACTCCGGATCGACGTGCAGCGTGAACTCGACGGGCACACCGGGCGCCTCGATCGCGGTCGCGGCGAGGACCTCGCCGTCCGCGTCGGTCAGCTTGATCGTCGCGACGGCTCCGGGCGGCACGGCGATGCGTTCGCGGAAGAAGACGGTGCCGTGGACAGTGAGGACGGGTGCGGAAGCCATGACCTGAATGTTATGCCTCCATGCCACGGCACCGCCTCCGGAAGACCCCGACGCGCGACCGGGTTGCGCTGGAGGCGAACACGGGTGTTCCGGACGGCTCCCCGCGTGGTTGATTGAAGGCATGAGCTCGATGCTGGTCCTCGGTGGCACCTCGTGGCTGGGTGGGCACATCGCCTCCGCCGCGGTGGGCCGCGGCCACGACGTCACGTGCCTTGCGCGCGGCGAATCCGGGGACGCCCCGCACGGTGTGACGTTCGTCCGAGCCGATCGCGCGCAGCCGCACGCGTACGACGCCGTCACCGGCCGACCCTGGGAGCTGGTCATCGACGTCGCCCGCCAGCCGGGTCACGTGCGTTCGGCGATCGACGCCCTCGGTGCCACGTCGTCGCACTGGACGTTCGTCTCGACGGGTTCGGTCTACGCCGACCAGAGCGGCCCGCTGACCGAGGACTCGCCGCTGCTGGAGCCGCTCGACGGCGACACCGGCGAGCCCGAGCAGTACGGCGAGGCCAAGGTCGCCTGCGAGCAGCTGGTGCGCAGGCTGCCCCACCACCTCGTGGTGCGGGCCGGGCTGATCGGCGGCCCGGGTGACCGCTCGGACCGACTGGGCTACTACGTGTCGCGGTTCGCGCTCGCCGGTGCGGAGCCGGTGCTCGTGCCCGACGTGGCCGAGCAGCCGATGCAGGTCGTCGACGTGCGCGACCTGGCCGACTGGATCGTCGGCGCGGCCGAGGCGGGGATGACCGGCGTCATGCACGGCGTCGGCGAGCCGACGACGGTGGGCGACCTGCTTCAGCTGTCGGCCGAGGCGGCGGCCTTCACCGGCAGACAGGTCGCCGCGGGTGAGGACTGGCTGCACGCGCACGATGTCGAGGAGTGGATGGGCCCTCGGTCGTTGCCGCTGTGGCTTCCCGCGAGCCATCACGGCATGGGCCTGATGGACGACTCGCTCGCACCGTCACACGGCATGATCCGGCGCCCGCTGGTCCAGACGCTGCTCGACGTGCTGGTCGACGAGCAGGCGCGCGGCCTGGACCGGGAGCGCCGGGCCGGGCTGGGCAGGCCCGACGAGATCGCACTGCTGGCTCTCCTGCGCCCTTGAAATGTACCCCTAGGGGGTATAAGTTCGAGCCAGAAGACATACCCCCTAGGGGTAACTGGAGGAGCGATCATGACGAGCGACCAGCAGCCGCCCTACGGCTACGTCGACAAGAAGGACCAGTACCTCAAGCGGCTGCGCCGCATCGAGGGCCAGGCGCGTGGACTGCAACGGATGGTCGAGGAAGACCAGTACTGCATCGACATCCTGACGCAGGTCTCGGCGATGACCAAGGCGTTGCAGTCGGTCTCGCTCGGCCTCCTGGACGACCACCTGAGCCACTGCGTCGTCGACGCGGCCCGCGCGGGAGGCGCCGAGTCCGACGCCAAGATCCGCGAGGCATCCGAGGCGATCGCCCGGCTCGTCCGCAGCTGACCACCCTCACCACACGAGAGGAACACCCATGAGCACCAGCACCTACACCGTCGTCGGGATGACCTGCGAGCACTGCGTCCGGTCCGTCACTGAGGAGGTCGGCGCGATCCCGGGCGTCAGCGACCTCAGCGTCGACCTGACCACCGGCGAACTGACCGTCACGAGCGAGGCAGCACCGGTTGCCGACGATGCCGTGCGCGACGCCGTGTCCGAGGCCGGCTATTCCCTGACATGAACACTCCCGCCAAGGTTGGCGCCTTCGTCGCGGCACTCGTCGTCATCTTCGGCGCTGCCGCGGCGCTGGGCAACGCCGTCGGACCCGTTGGCTCCGGCGAGACCACGACCATGAGCCACGAAGCCGATGACGCGATGGGTGACATGACGGGTGCCTCCGATGAGCTGCCGGGTGGACTCCAGGTCGCCGAGAACGGCTACCGACTCGCCCTCGCCGAGACCCGGCAGCAGCCTGGCGAGCGCGCACCGATCACGTTCTGGATCATCGGACCGGACGGTGAACCGCTCACCCAGTACACGACGCTGCACGACAAGCGCCTGCACCTGATCGTGGTGCGACGCGACCTGGACGGGTTCCAGCACGTGCACCCGACCCTGTCGGCCGACGGCACCTGGTCCACCGAGGTTGCGCTCGACCCCGGCCAGTGGCGGGTCTTTGCCGACTTCGATCCGTCCGGTCCGGACCCCCAGGTCACGCTCGGTGCCGATCTCGCCGTCGCCGGGTCGTCCACGGCGAAGGCGCTGCCCACACCGTCGCGCACGGCCCGGGTCGACGGCTACACCGTGAGCCTGGAAGGGCAGCCGGTGGCCGGGGCGGACTCCGAGCTGACCTTGACCGTGGAACGTGACGGCAGGCCGGTCGCCGACCTGCAGCCGTATCTCGCGGCGTACGGCCACCTGGTGGCACTGCGCGACGGAGACCTCGCCTACCTGCACGTCCACCCCGACGGCGAGCCCGGTGACGGGCGGACCGAGCCGGGGCCCGGCATCACCTTCCACACCAGCTTCCCCTCGGCCGGCAGCTATCGGCTCTACCTGGACTTCAAGCACCAGGGCACGGTGCGCACCGCGGAGTTCACGGTCGACGTACCGGCCGGCGACGGGCACGACAACACGAACGGACACGGACACTGACATGACCGTCACCGACAAGACCCCCGCCACCGAGCGGACCGACCTGACGATCGCTGGGATGACCTGCGCGTCGTGCGCGATGCGTATCGAGAAGCGTCTCAACAAGCTCGACGGCGTGACCGCGACGGTCAACTACGCGACCGAGAAGGCGCGCGTGGAGTCGACCGGCCCGATTGCGGCCGAGCTGCTGATCGCCGAGGTCGAGAAGGCGGGCTACTCCGCCGAGGTGCCGCGCACCGCCGCAGAACCGACCGAGGAGACTCCGGTCCACGACGATCCAGCGCGTGAGGCCAGGACCCGGCTGATCGTCTCGGCGATCCTCTCGGTCCCTGTCATCGCGTTCGCGATGGTGCCGGCGCTGCAGTTCACCTACTGGCAGTGGCTGTCATTGACGCTCGCGGCGCCCGTCGTCGTGTGGGGCGCACTGCCGTTCCACCGCGCGGCGTGGGCGAACCTGCGCCACGGCGCCGCCACGATGGACACGCTGATCTCGATCGGCACGCTCGCGGCCTTCTCGTGGTCGGTCTACGCACTGTTCTGGGGCTCGGCGGGCGAGCCAGGCATGAAGCATCCGTTCGAGCTCACGATCTCTCGCTCGGACGGCAGCGGGAACATCTACTTCGAGGCCGCAGCCGGCGTCACGACGTTCATCCTGGCCGGCCGGTGGTTCGAGGCCCGCTCGAAGCGACGGGCCGGCTCGGCGCTGCAGGCGCTGCTGGCCCTGGGCGCCAAGGAGGTCTCGGTGCTCCGCGATGGCGTCGAGGTCCGCATCCCGACCGACGACCTGCACGCCGGCGACGTCTTCGTCGTCCGGCCCGGCGAGAAGATCGCGACGGATGGCATCATCACGGACGGCAGCTCCGCGGTCGACGCCTCGATGGTCACCGGCGAGTCCGTCCCGAGCGAGGTCGTCGAGGGCGACCGGGTCGTCGGCGGCACGGTCAACACGAGCGGACGGCTCACGGTGCAGGCGACCCGGGTGGGTGCCGAGACACAGCTGGCCCAGATGGCCCAGATGGTCGAGGACGCGCAGAGCGGCAAGGCCCAGGCCCAGCGGCTCGCCGACTCCATCTCGGGGGTGTTCGTGCCCATCGTGATCGCGCTGGCGATCGGGACGCTGGGCTTCTGGCTCGGGACCGGAGCGGGCGCGTCGGCAGCGTTCACGGCGGCCGTCGCGGTGCTGATCATCGCGTGCCCGTGCGCGCTGGGACTCGCGACGCCGACCGCCCTGATGGTCGGGACCGGACGGGGCGCGCAGCTCGGCATCCTGATCAAGGGGCCGGAGGTCCTGGAGTCCACGAGGTCGATCGACACCGTCGTGCTGGACAAGACCGGCACCGTGACGACCGGTCGGATGACCCTGCAGGACGTCGTGGTCGCCGCAGGTGAGGACCGGGCGACGGTCCTGCGGATCGCGGGGGCGCTCGAGAACGCCTCGGAGCACCCCATCGCCCGGGCGATCGCTGATGCGGCCGCCGCCGAGGTCGGCGCTCTGCCCGAGGTCGAGTCGTTCGACAACACCGAGGGTCTCGGCGTGCAGGGGGTTGTGGAAGGTCGTGCCGTCGTGATCGGCCGGGCCGCCTTCCTGGCCGACTGGTCTCAGCACCTCGGCGATCTCGAACCCGCCCTGGTGGCGGCCGAGTCCGCAGGTCGTACCGCCGTGGTGGTCGGCTGGGACGGTGCCGTGCGCGGCGTGCTGGTCGTGGCCGACACGATCAAGGACTCCAGTGCTGATGCAGTGCGTCAGATGCGTGAGCTGGGGCTGCGGCCGGTCCTGCTGACCGGCGACAACGAGCCGGCCGCGCGAGCCGTGGCCGCGGCGGTCGGTATCGACGAGGTCCACGCCGGGGTCCTCCCGCGGGACAAGGTCGAGGTCATCCGTCAGCTGCAGCAGCAGGGACGGACCGTCGCGATGGTGGGTGACGGGGTCAATGACGCAGCCGCGCTGGCGCAGGCCGACCTGGGGCTGGCGATGGGCACGGGAACAGATGCCGCGATCGAGGCGGCCGACCTGACTCTGGTCCGTGGCGACCTGCACGCGGTCGTCGACGCGATCCGGCTATCGCGCCGCACCCTGGGCACGATCAAGGGCAATCTGTTCTGGGCGTTCGCCTACAACGTCATCGGGCTGCCGCTGGCCGCGGCCGGACTGCTCAACCCGATGCTGGCGGGTGCCGCCATGGCGCTGTCCTCGGTGTTCGTCGTCTCCAACAGCCTGCGGCTGCGACGCTTCACGTAGAACCACCAGGAAGGAAACGACCATGAGTGCCCACGACCACAACCCGACCGGCCGAGCATTGACCAGCAGCGCGATCGCGGCGACGGTCCACTGCCTGACCGGGTGTGCCATCGGTGAAGTCCTGGGCATGGTCATCGGGACCGCGCTGGGCCTGCACAACGCCGCGACACTGATCCTGTCGTTCGTGCTGGCGTTCGTCTTCGGCTACTCGCTGACGATCCGTCCCGTGCTGGCCGCGGGACTGCCGCTCGCCCGGGCGTTCAAGGTCGCCCTGGCGGCCGACACACTGTCGATCCTGACGATGGAGATCGTCGACAACGGCGTCATCGTCGCGGTGCCGGGCGCGCTCGACGCGGGACTGTTCAGCCTGCTGTTCTGGGGCAGCCTGGCGTTCTCGCTGGTCGTCGCCTTCGTCGTCACGGTCCCGGTCAACCGGTGGTTGATCGGTCGCGGCAAGGGCCATGCCGTCATGCACGAGTTCCACTGACCGCGACCCCACGGAGCAGGCCGTGGGTCGGCTCCCTAGGCTCGGGCCATGAGTGACATTCCTGGACTGGACGGCATGCTCGGCGTGGAGTACGTGGAGGTGACGGCCGACCGGGTCGTCGCGCGCTTCACGATCGGCGACCACCACCTGCAGCCCTTCGGCATCCCGCACGGCGGCGTCTACTGCGCGGTCCACGAGTCGACGGCCAGCGTCGCGGGCCAGGTCTGGCTCGGCGACCGAGGCGTTGTGGTGGGCACCAACAACTCGACCGACTTCCTGCGGCAGGCCAAGGTCGGCGACGCGATCACGGTGACCGCCACGCCGATCCACCGGGGGCGCAGCCAGCAGTTGTGGCACCTGAACTCGGTCGGCGAGGACGGCAAGCTGATCGCGCAGGGCCAGGTGCGCCTGGCCAACCTTGACCAGGAGGTGCCGCCCGAGGTCGTCGCGCGCATCACGGGTGTCCACACGCAGGAGTGATCCGGTGTGGCCACGGGTTGAGCGGCGTTCGAGTCCGGCGCTCTCACCCGGTACGCTGGTCGTAGTCGATCGCGACTGGCGTTGAGGTGGGTACCACCGGGGAGCGATCACCACATCGAGACATCGGGACCGTTCGCCTGGGCCCCACGTCAGCCAAGTACCGCTGACTGGAGGCATCCGAGATGATGATGACCATGACGAACACTGATCCTTTCCCGACCTCGTTGCTGGGCGACGAGGACGTACGCGTCCTGTTGCTCGAGAACATCCACACCGATGGTGCGGAGTTCCTCCGCGGCAAGGGCTACCAGGTCGAGACCCGCAACAGCGCGCTCACCGAGGACGAGCTGATCGAGGCCATTCAGGGCGTCCATCTGCTCGGCATCCGCTCCACGACGTACGTCACGGAGAAGGTGCTGGCCGCGGCTCCTGACCTGCAGGCGATCGGCGCCTTCTGCATCGGCACCAACCAGATTGACCTCGAGGCCGCCACCCGCAGGGGTGTTGCGGTCTTCAACGCGCCCTACTCCAACACCCGCAGCGTCGTCGAGCTCGCGATTGCCGAGATCATCTCGCTGGCCCGCCGACTCCACGAGAAGTCCACCGACATGCACAACGGCGTGTGGAACAAGTCCGCGGCTGGCAGCCACGAGGTGCGCGGTCGCACGCTCGGCATCATCGGCTACGGCAACATCGGCAGCCAGCTGTCGGTCATCGCCGAGGCGCTGGGCTTCAAGGTGGTCTTCTTCGACATCGACGACAAGCTCGCGCTCGGCAACGCCCAGCGCTGCTCGACGATCGAGGAGCTGCTGCAGATCTCGGACGTCGTGACGCTGCACGTCGACGGCCGGCCGGGCAACGCCGGCCTGTTCGGCGCCGAGGAGATGGCGCAGATGAAGCCTCGCGCGCTGTTCCTCAACCTGTCGCGCGGCATCGCGGTCGACACGACCGCGCTGCGCGCCCACCTCGAGTCTGGCCACATCGCGGGTGCCGCGATCGACGTGTTCCCGGTCGAGCCCAAGCGCCAGGGCGATCCGTTCGAGTCGGACCTGCGCGGGCTGCCCAATGTGATCCTGACTCCCCACGTGGGTGGGTCTACCGAAGAGGCGCAGGTGGACATCGGCCGATTCGTCGCGTCGAAGATCCGCTCGTACGCCTCGTTCGGAAGCACCTCGTTGAGCGTCAACATGCCGGAGATCAACCTGCCGGGCGACTCCACGAAGCACCGACTGGCCCTGGTCCACCGCAACGCCCCCGGCGTGCTTGCGACGATCAACGGTCTGCTCGGCGAGCACGGGGTCAACATCGAGGCGCAGTCGCTCTCGACGCGTGGTGAGATCGGCTACGTGCTGACCGACGTCGCCGACGAGGTCGGTCCCGACGTGCTCAAGGAGCTGGCCGGACTGCCCGAGACAGTTCGCCTGCGCCAGCTCAGCTGACGGTCCTTGAGCCTGTCGAAGAGTGTTTCGACAGGCTCAGGGGACCTGACGGACTAGGACGTGCTGAACGGCGGGTAGTCGTCGGTCAGCAGGTAGAGGTAGCTGTTGACGCGCAACGACCAGCGCGTCATCCCGATCACGAAGTTGCGGAGTCCCGAGGGCCAGCGACCGGTGATCAGCACCGCGAACCAGCCGATCACGACCACGAGACCCAGCACCATGCTGATCAGCCCGAGCACGATGAACTGCGGAATGGCCAGGAACAGCCGGAAGAAGATCGTGAGCCGGTTGCGGTTCTCGATCGCGGGGGCGAAATCGACGCGCACCCGGGGATCGTCGCCGGGATCGGCGAGGGTCATGTCGAACGAGAACGGCGGGTAGTCCTCCTTGAGGAACAGGAGGTAGGTCGTGACGCGGGTGTTGTAGCGGAGGTACAGCGCGATGAAGCCCAAGATGCCCTCCGGGACTCGTCCGGTGAAGACGCCGAGGATCCAGGCGACAAAGCCCAGGATCTCGGCGACGAACTGCAGGACTGACAGCACGATCAGGTGCGGGATCGCCAAGATGATGTTGCCGATGACTCGCCAGCGGGCGATCGTCTCGGGCGGGTCGAAAGTAAAGGTGACGGGATAGGCGGGCACGGCTGCGTCGCTCATGGGAGGTCCTCGCATCGGCGGAAGTGTCATCCGCACCGTATCGCCGACGCAGGGTGCCGGGTTGGGCGTTGGTCAGACTGCCAGTGCGGCCAGCGTCTCGGCGCAGCCGGCGTCGACCTTGAGGGTCGCGAGGTCGTCGGCCCGGGTCGCGCCCCGGTTGACGATGATGATCGGGATGTCGCGCTTGCGGGCCGCGCGGACGAACCGCAGACCAGACATGACCTGCAGCGACGAGCCGAGCACAACCAACGCCTCGGCCTGCTCGACGAGCCCGTAGCTGCGCTGCACCCGGTCCTTCGGGACGTTCTCACCGAAGAACACGACATCGGGCTTGAGGTCGCCGCGACACGTCGTGCACGCAGCGACCCGGAAGTCATCGGTGACGCCCAGGACCACGTCGCCATCGGGTGCGATCTCACCGATCCGTGACTCATAGCCGGGGTTGAGCGCCGCCAGCCTGGTGTGCAGGTCGGCGCGCGGTGTCACGTCGCGACAACCCAGACAGATGACCCTGTCGATCCGACCGTGCAGGTCGATGACCTCGCGGTGCCCGGCCCGCTCGTGCAGCCCGTCGACGTTCTGCGTGATCAACCCGGTCAGTCGGCCGGCCCGCTGCAGACGGGTCAGGGCCAGGTGCGTTGCATTGGGCTCGGCGCCCCGCATCCGGCTCCACCCCACGTGCGCGCGGGCCCAGTAGCGCTGTCGTCCCTCGGGTGTGCGCACGAACTCTTGGTACGTCATGGGGGTTCTCGCGGGCGAGCCCGGGCCGCGGTAGTCGGGGATGCCCGAGTCGGTCGAGACACCTGCGCCGGTCAGGACCAGCCAGCGGCGATCCGCGAGGACATGGGCGATCGCGCGCCGGTCAAGGTCAATCACAGCCCCAAGCCTAGGGCGGTGGGTGAAGGCCGCGCGGGTCCGGCAGCCGTAAAACATGCGGATCCCGGTGGTCGGAGTAGCGTCGTCGTCCAGTCTGGTCGGCGCAGGTCGGCCATGGGAGGAAGGGAAGAATTGTGATCATTCTTGGAGTCGTCCTGTTGATCCTCGGGGCGCTGCTGAACATCTCGATCCTGTACACGATCGGGGCGATCCTCGTCGTGGTCGGTGCGGTCCTGTGGATCCTGGGTTCCATGGATCGCGGCATTGGCGGTCGAAGGCACTATTTCTAGCCACCGCCTGACGAAGGGCCGCCACCGTGAGGTGGCGGCCCTTCGCATTCAGTCGGACAGCTCGATGAGCTTTGCGACAGTCCGGAGGTTGCGAGCCGTCCCTGGGACGTGCAGCGCGCGGCTGATCGACTCGGACTTCATCATCGGGCGCCCCGCCCCGTTGGCGTACCGGATGTGCATCTCGGTGCCGATCACGGCCCAGCAGTCGTCCCCGGTCTCGTACGTCCCGGCCTTGACGATCGCCGCTGGGCTGGGCTGGCCGGCGAGGAACGAGACGTAGGAGTACTTCGGTTCGATCACATCGAAGGGGTGCGCGTCGAGCGCGGTCCGTAGCTCGGCCGGTGTGCGTGACATGACGTCGCGGAACCAGCCGAAGCGCTGCTCGAGCGCCTGCTCGAGCGCGCGGTCGAAGTCGGCGGCGGGGCCCGGCACGTCGGCGAGCAGGTTGCCCGAGGCGATGTAGGTCGAGACGTCGGTTGCGCCGAGGTCACCGGCGATCGATCGCAGCTCGGCCATCGGCAGCTGCGCGGGTCCGACGTTGACCGCGCGCAGCAGGATGATCCGTTGGCTCATCCGACCAGTATGTCCGGTCAAGCCCCCGCGAACGTGACGTCTGCGGGCCGGAATCCGGCGGATTCCGGCCCGCCAACGTCACACTCAGCGAGTGGTGTGCCTGTCAGAGGCGCGCGGCGAGCTCTGTGGCCTGCTTGATCGCGCGCTTCGCGTCGAGCTCGGCCGCGACGTCGGCGCCGCCGATCACGTGGACCGTCACACCGCGGGTCTCGAGCGGCTCGATCAGGTCACGCACCGACTCCTGGCCTGTGCACAGGACGATGGTGTCGACGTCCAGCACACGGGACTCGCTGGTGTCCTTGCCCGTGGCAACCGTGATGTGCAGGCCGTCGTCATCGATGCGGTCGTACGTCACGCCCTTGACCATCTCGACGCCCGAGTCCTTGAGTGTCTGGCGGTGTACCCAGCCGGAGGTCTTGCCCAGGCCCTTGCCGAGCTCGGTGGTCTTGCGTTGCAGCAGCGTCACCTCGCGCTTCGGCGGTGACTTGAGCTTGGTGGTCAGACCGCCCCGCTCGATCTCCGGATCCGTGATGCCCCAGCGCTGCATCCAGTGCTCGAGCGACTCGTCGGTCTCGTGCAGCAGGAACTCCGACACGTCGAAGCCGATGCCGCCGGCACCCATGACCGCGACCCGCTGGCCGACGGGCGCGTCGTGGCGGATGACGTCCTGGTAGTTGACGACCTTGGCGTGGTCGACGCCGGGGATCGAGGGAACCCGTGGCTCGACGCCCGTCGCGACGACGACCTCGTCGAAGTCAGCGAGTTCGTCGATCGTCGCCCGGGTCCCGAGGTGGATCTTGACGCCGTTGATCTCCAGCTGGCGGGAGTAGTAGCGGATCGTCTCGGTGAACTCCTCCTTGCCGGGGATCGCCATCGCCAGACGGAACTGACCACCGAGCTCGGAGAGCGCCTCGAACAGCTCGACGGTGTGGCCGCGGCCCGACAGCTCGGTCGCAGCGGCGAGGCCGGCGGGCCCGGCACCGACGACCGCGATGCGCTTGGACGTGCGCGTCGGGGACAGGATCAGCGTGGTCTCGTGGCCGGCACGTGGGTTGACCAGACAACTGGCCCGCTTGTTCTGGAACGTGTGGTCCAGGCAGGCCTGGTTGCACGCGATGCACGTGTTGATCTCGTCGGCTCGACCCTCGGCCGCCTTGTTGACGAAGTACGGATCCGAGAGCAGCGGCCGGGCCATCGACACCAGATCGGCCTGGCCCGAGGCGATGATCTCCTCGGCGACCTCGGGGGTGTTGATCCGGTTGGACGCGACGACGGGCACCGAGACCTCGGGCCGGAGCTTGGCGGTGACCCACGCGAACGCGGCGCGCGGCACCGAGGTGACGATCGTGGGAACGCGGGCCTCGTGCCAGCCGATGCCGGTGTTGATGATCGAGACGCCGGCGCGGTCGACCTGCTTGGCGAGGTGAACCGTCTCGTCCCAGCTCTGCGCGTTGTCGACCAGGTCGAGCAGCGACATCCGGTACATCACGATGAAGTCCTCGCCGACGGCCTCGCGGACCCGCTCGACGATCTCGATCGGGAAGCGCATGCGGTTCTCGGGGCTTCCTCCCCAGCGGTCAGTTCGGTCGTTGGTCCGGGCCGTCAGCATCTGGTTGATCAGGTAGCCCTCCGAACCCATGATCTCGACGCCGTCGTAGCCGGCCCGGCGGGCCAGGACGGCGGACTTGGCGAAGTCGGTGACGGTGCGGTCGACCTCTTTGGTCGACATCGCCTTGGGCTTGCCCATCGGAGTGATCGGCGAAGGCTTGCTCGATGCGCCGCGCTTGAACGGGTGGTAGCCGTAGCGGCCAGCATGCAACAGCTGCATCACGATCTTGCCGTCGTGCTCGTGCACCGCGTCGGTCACGATCCGGTGCTTGTCGGCGAACTTCGCCGAGGTCATGGTCGAGCCGAAGGGCAGCAGCCAGCCGTGCCAGTTGGGGGCGTAGCCGCCGGTCACGGACAGGGCGACGCCGCCCTTGGCGCGCTCCGCGAAGAACGCCGCGAGCTCGGGAAGGTGCTTGGCGCGGTCCTCCATGCCGGTGTGCATCGAGCCCATGATGACGCGGTTGCGCAGCGTCGTGTGGCCGAGGTCGAGCGGCTCGAGCAGGTGTGGATAGGGGTTCATCGGGCTTCTCCGGTCATGTCGGCGATGGCTTCTGCCTGGATCTGGGGGAACTGGGCGCCCATCGCGGCGGCGAGGGCGTTGGCGGCCGACAGCGGGCGCACCATGACGGTGAGCTCGGTGATCAGGCCCGCGTCATTGGTGCGGATCAGGTCGAGACCATGGATGCTCACGCCGTCGACGACGGTCTCGAACACCAGGGCTGAGCCGTGCCCGTCCTCGTCGGCAAGCTCGCGGACGTAGCGGAAGTCGGTGAAGACCCGGCCAACACCGCGCAGGATTGCCGCGACGATCGGCTTGCCCTCGTACGGCTTGAAGGCGACGGGGCTGCGGAACACGACATCATCGGCGAGCAGGGCACCCACGGCAGCGAACTCTCCGGACTCGACGGCGGCGCGAAACTCTTTCATGCAAACTCCTGTGATGGGATGGTCTGGTGATCTCGAAAAATGCGGCCCGGTTCCTTGTCGTCGCGGGCCTGTTCAACGTCGTGATCTGGCCGCGGTTCGCCAAGGCGATCGTCGACGACGACCGGGCGTGGAGCGGTGAGCACTGGCACAGCACCCCGCAGGCGTTCTTCTGGGTGCATGCCGTGCTCATCACGACCGCGATCGTGATCGGCCTGGGCGTGCTGGTGGTGGGCGTACGCGCTCATCGCTCCTCCAGCCGCTGAAGGATCTCGTCGCACCACGTGATGCCGGCCTGCTCGGCGAGCATGCCGCCGCGCAGCACGAGCCAGCCGCCGATCTCGTCGTCGGTCAGGTCGTCGGGGTGGGGATAGAAGCGCGCTGCGCTCTCCTCGTAGTACGCGATCTGCGCCAGGTGCGCCCGCCTACGCACGCGGACGTCGTCGACGATCGCCGCACTGTCGCCGAACGGCAGGGCGCGGAGCTTGACCGCGAACTCGCTGCGCAGGTGCTCGACCGGCGTGGCCTTGGACGTCCAGAGCGCGAGCTCCTCGCGGCCCCCGGACGTGATGACGTAGACCTTCTTGTCTGGACGACCGTCCTGCGCGACGAGCTCGGAGGCGACCCAGCCGTCACCCTGCATGCGGCCCAGGACCTTGTAGATCTGCTGGTGGCTGGCCTTCCAGAAGTGCCCGATCGAGGCGTCGAACCGGCGCGCGAGGTCATATCCCGACGCGGACTTCTCCGCGAGGGACACCAGGATCGCGTGCTCGAGTGCCATGCCGGAGACCGTACTATGCAACGAGTTGCAATGCAATGGGATGCGTATGCGTGGTCTGGGGGCTGACCGTTCCCTCCACGAGGCTGGCAGGATCGGCCCATGCCCTACTTCGCCACGATCTACCACTACATCGAGGACTCCGTCGAGGCCCGCGATGCCGTCCGCCCGGCCCATCGTGACTATCTCGCCGAGCTGACCGCGCGGGGCGACCTGCTGCTGTCCGGTCCGTACGTCGGCGGTGCGGCCGCCGCGCTGCTGGTGTTCGACGCCGCGGGCGAGGCGGAGACCCGGGCTCTGACCGACCAGGATCCGTTCGTGCTGGAGGGCCTGGTCGCCGAGGTCAGCGTGCGGGAGTGGCAGCCGGTGTCGGGGCGGCTCGCGCCGCAGACCTGAGCCACTCGACCACACCCCGGGCCGCGGCACGCCCGGCCCGGTTGGCGCCGATCGTGCTGGCCGACGGGCCGTAGCCGACCATCTGGACCCGGGGGTCGGCGACCGCGATCGTGCCGTCGAGCCGGATGCCTCCGTGCGGGCTCCGCAGGTGCAGGGGTGCGAGGTGGTCGACCGCGGGCCGGAAGCCCGTCGCCCAGAGGATCACGTCGACCGGCTCGAAGGTGCCGTCGGCCCAGCGCACGCCGTCGGGCTCGATCCGTGCAAACATCGGCCGGCGGTCGTATGCCCCCAACCGTTCGGCCTCGCGCTCCTGCGGACGGAGGGAGAGCCCGGTGACGCTGACGACGCTGCGTGGGGGCAGGCCCTGGCGCACGCGCTCCTCCACCTTGGCCACGACCTCGCGGCCGATCTCCGCGCTGAACTCACCGGTGCGCCAGACCGGCGGGCGGCGGGTGGCCCAGAGCGTGTCGGTGAGCGGTCGCAGCGCGCCGAGGAACTGCACCGCTGAGGCACCACCCCCGACGACGAGGACGCGCCGGCCGCGGAAGTGCTCCGGGCCCGGGTAGTCCACGGTGTGGAGCTGCTCGCCGAGGAATGTCTCGGCGCCGGGGTAGTGCGGGATGAACGGATGCGACCACGTGCCGGTCGCGTTGACCAGCGTCCGGCTGAGCCACGATCCGGCATTGGCATCGGCGTCCGTTCGCAGGAGGCCGGACTCGTCGCGCACGGAGCGCACCCGGACCGGCCGGACGATCGGCAGCTCGTGTCGCTTCTCGTATTGGCCGAAGTACGCCGGCACGAAGGAGTTGGCCTGATCGCCCTCGCGCGCCGCCGGGATCGGTTCGTCGGGGAGGTTCGCCACCCCGTGCACGTCCTGCATCGTCAGGGCGTCCCAGCGGTGCTGCCAGGCCCCGCCGGGTGCAGAGTTGGCGTCGAGCACGACGTGTTCGACACCGCGCCGAGCCAGGTGGTGGGACGCCGACAGCCCGG
The DNA here is from genome assembly GCF_003443875.1 of Aeromicrobium sp. A1-2. Classification (NCBI taxonomy): domain Bacteria; kingdom Bacillati; phylum Actinomycetota; class Actinomycetes; order Propionibacteriales; family Nocardioidaceae; genus Aeromicrobium; species Aeromicrobium sp. A1-2. The sequence continues at coordinate 3,224,457 of NZ_CP027482.1, forward strand.
CCTGGCCGGCACCGATCACGATCGCGTCGAGGATCTCCACATCTCGTGCAACGCCGGCGCGCGCCGGCCTATTTCGCCGATCCGGGCGCGGATCCAAGGGTCACGAGCTCGGGTTCGGGCGCTCCGCAGCACCCGCCGCCGGTCTCGGTCGCGTCGAACGTGCCGGCGCCACCGCACACGCCGGTGTCGGGCAGCGTCAGCTCGACCCGCGCCGCCGACTCCCGGTCGCCGCTGATCTCGGCGACGACCGACCGGGACTGCTCATAGCCGGTCAGGCTGAGGAATGACGTCGCCCGGCCATAGGACTTCATGCCGACCAGGTAGAAGCCGGTCTCCGGGTGCGCGAGCACCGCGGCTCCGTGCGGCTCGACCGTCCCGCACGAGTGCACGTTGGGATCGATCATGGGCGCGAGCTCGCGGGGCGCCTGCAGGACCGGGTCGAGGTCGAGGCGAATCTCCGACAGCATCGAGAGATCAGGACGGAAGCCGGTCAGTGCGATGACCTCATCGACGCCTTCGACGACCTGCCCGTCGGACGATCCGAGGGTCAGCGTGCCGTCGGCCGCGTGGGTGATCGAGGAGGTGCGGAACGTGTTGACGGTCGTCACCACGGGGGATGTCGCGGCCTGCTGGGCGCGCCTGCCGAGGGCCCCCCGCTCGATGAGCTCGTCATTGCCGCTACCGGCGAAGGCCTCGCCGACATCGGCTCGGCGGACAAGCCACGAGACCCGGGTGTCGGGTGCCTGGCGGGCCAGCTCGACCAGGGCGACGAGGGCACCCTTAGCGGACGCTCCGGTGCCGGCCACCGCGATGTGCCGCCCGGCGTACCGGGCGCGGGTCGCCTCGTCGTCCAGGTCGGGGATCCGGTACGAGATGCGGTCGGCCGCTGCCCGCTCGCCGGGTGCGGGGACGCCATCGGCGCCGAGCGGGTTGGGGCCCGACCAGGTGCCGGACGCATCGATCACGGCCCGCGCCTCGATGACCTCCTCGCCGGCAGCCGACTCGACGTGCACCGCGAACGACGCCTCGTCGCGACCGGAGTCGACCAACCGGTCACGCTGGCTCTTGGCGACACCCACGACACGAGTGCCGAGGCGCACACCGTCGCCGAGTGCGTTGGCGAGCGGCTCGAGGTAGTCCCGAGCCCATTCGCCGCCCGTGGGATAGCCGGCCGGATCGGGGCTGGTCCAGCCCGCGGCGTCGAGCAGCTCGGCGGCGTGCGGCTCGATGAGCTCGGACCAGGGCGAGAAGAGCCGCACGTGGGACCACTCGCGGACCGCGGCACCGGCCGTCTCGCCTGCCTCGAGCACGACGTACGCGAGGCCGCGGGTCCGGAGCTGGGCTGCCGCGGCCAGTCCGGCGGGGCCGGCCCCGATCACGGCGACGGGAAGGTCGGTGTCATGCGTGCTGCTCATGGTCTCCACTCTCGATGATCCATTGAAGTCTGTCGATGTAGGACTCTACCGCTTCATCGACGAATGTCAATCAATGGTGCACAATGGAGTCCATGAAGACTGCGCAGCCCGTGCTGGACACCTCCGACCCGGCGGGCTGCTGCGCGCCGATCGGCGATGGAGCGATGACGGCCGAGGACGCGACGGTGCTCGCGGCGAAGTTCAAGGCGATCGGCGACCCCAACCGGCTGCGGCTGCTGTCGCTCGTCGCGGCGCAGTCCTCCGGCGAAGCCTGCGTGTGCGACCTCAACGAGACGGTCGACCTCTCGCAGCCCACCGTCTCGCACCATCTGCGGATCCTGGTCGAGGCCGGGCTGCTGACCCGCACCAAGCGCGGCACGTGGTCGTACTACGCGCTGGTCCCCGGTGCGCTGGACGCGCTGGCCGACACCCTCAGGTCCTGATCGAACCCGTCGCTGCCAGCAGCGACGTGGCACGAACTGCTTCGCTACGCCAGACCCGATGCGTCGCCTGGTGAGCGCTGCGCTCCGGCACCGTGTGGCGCGCCAGCAGGTGCTGCATACCGCCCAGATTGCCCTACCTGTTCGGGGGGGGTAGACGCGCGGACAGAAGTCCTGGGCACTTCCTCCGAGTGCGCACAGAGCGACCTCGTTCCGGCACTTTGGTCCGTGCGTCCACGACCTCGGTGCTGCGTTACGCCGCGAGCGGCGGCGACAGATCATCCGAGGGCGATCACCTCCGACGCAACCTCGACTTGGCCGTGAAAGCGTTCGGCTTCCGGTACGCCGCGGCTGTCACCTGATGGTGCAGCAGACCCAATTGGACTGATCTATGGACCACGCGACGGTCCGGTCGCCGAGCTCACAGGGCGGGCCCAAGCTGTGCGGGCAGGATTCATGTGACGAGGAGGGGCAGGGTCACGACGGCGAGGAGGGTCTGAACCCCGGTGATGGAGGCCATGAGTCGCGTGTCGCCGCCCATGCGCGATGCCAGCACGTAGGACGACGGCGCGGTAGGCACGGCGCAGATGACCACGATGCTGGTCAGCAGGGCACCCTCGGCTCCCAGCGCGTGGGCAATCGCACCGGCCGCGAGCGGGACCGCCACGAGTTTCAGCCCCGACGTCAGCGTGATATCAAGCAGATCGCAGCGCCGAAAGCGCACGGTCATCGCGGCTCCGACTGCCAAGGTTCCACTGACCAGTGCCGGTTCTGCCAGCAGGCCGAGAGAGGAAGCCAGGAAGCCGGGCAGCCGCAGGCCGAGCAGGCTCAACGTCAGACCGATAGCGCAGGCCTGGATCAACGGGTTGCCGATCAGTTCGCGCGCGAGGCGTCTCGGGCGGAGTGTGGCCTCGTTGGCACCGTGGATGCTCAGGACGACGACGCTGATGACATTGACAAGCGGCACCATCAACGCCGAGGCCAGCGCGAACAGCGCGACGCCCTCGTCTCCGTGGAAAGCAGCCATGAACACCAGGCCGATGTAGGTGTTGATCCGGATACTGCCTTGCACCAGTGACGTCGCCCGCGGACCATCGGCCTGGAGCTCTTCAGCGTCGAGGCCGAGGGCCAGCGCCTCGGGGTCTGTGGTGCACCTGGCTGCACGACCGCCTTCATCGACACCAGCCGTAACGGCAGGCGCGCCTACTGCACCGCCAGATGTGGCAACGCGGTCGCCGTCCGTCGGCACCGCGACAAACACGCATGACCCCGGCCGCGCATCCTGTGCATAGGACCACCAGTCGGCGCGGGAGGGACTGCCCAGAGTTCAGTTGCCACCGTGACCTGCCCCACTTCGCCGCGAACCGGGGGCCGGGTTGCGGTTGGGTGCGTCGCAATCTCGGTGAGGAGCATTTGCGCCGGGCGCATCCTTCTACTGGTTCGCGCCCTTGTCGGTCCATTCCAGGCCGCCATCAGCGAACATGTGGACATAGCCGCAATTTGCGCAGATCGCACCTTCCGCGGACTTGTTCGCCCAGTCAATGTCAAAGAAGGTCATTCCAGTCGTTTGCATCTTGATTTGACGCGAATAGAACTGGTTCGACTGGCAAACCACACACGCCAACGACTTGCCGCGTATGAGTAGCGTGCCCATCTTTAGTTTCGCCATAGTGCCTCCGGGGGAGCAGTTGTCTCAACCCCGTCAGCGTGCCAGATCTGGAGAGGTCAGGGGTTGCTGCCGCGCACAGGGAATCCAAGTGCGACGGCTCCTCATCGCCAGGTGGGATCGCTCGCCGTACGCAAGGTCCGTGTCAATCACCTCGACCTGAGTCGATCCGCCGCCTTTGGGCGCCCTCATTTCGACCAGCTTGGCACCTGGCCAGACAAGACATGGCCGGACTGTTCTGCGCCAGAGGGCGGAGTCGACGAACGTAATCAGCGGCCGGGTTGTAGGCGTGGATCTCGTGGATCAGGTGGGTGTGCAGTTGCCTGCGGGCAGACTCACCCCTGAGTCGAACTGACGCCGACGGCGCGGCCCAAGAGTTCGCGGCGGCTGTGTACGCCGGCCTTGGCGAAGATTGACTTGAGGTGGTCCTGCACCGTGTTCGGCGTGATGACCAGTCGCGCCGCGGCGTCTGCCGTGTCGACCCCCTCGGCGAGTACGTCCAGCAGCGCGCGTTCCCGGGGCGACAGACCGTGCGCCCGAGCGAACATCTCGATCCGATCCGCTGGCGATGCGAGTTCGATTGTGACGGCGATCTGGCCCGACGGGATGAGACGAGAGGCACGCAGCCGCAGCCAAACCGCACCGCCTACGTGAACCCGGCCGATCGCGGGGGAGTCGTCGACATCCGCCTCGCGCGCGAGGAGTTGCGCTGCGACGTTGAAGACAGCAGCCGGCACGGTCGAGCCCCGGGAGTCCGGCGGCAGCAGCCGCGTCAACCACGCCTCTGTGCCAGGGGTGCTGCCCGTGATGACCAGCCCACGATCCGGCGACGCATCGAGCAGTACGACCGCCGGACCCTCCTCAGCAGTGTCGCCGTGCCCCATCCCGTCGTCTGCGGAGGCAGCAAACGTCGACGCCTGGCACTCGCGCACAGCCGCGGTGAGCACCGCGTTCAGTTCCCGCAACAGGTTCAGGTCGCAGTCGGCGTACGGGCTGCCCATCGACCACAGATCGACGAAGCCCCAGCAACCGTAACCGTCGCGCAGCACCATCGAAGCGACGTCCACGACCCCCCGCGCGAGTACGTACTCGTGCCATGGACCTCGTGCAGCGACCGGCGTCGCGGCGAGCGAGACGACGTCGTCGAGAGTCGTCCACCGGTGCGTCGGTGTCGTGTACTTGAGCGCGATCACCTGCGGAAGCTCGCGCAGGTCGGGGATGCTCGCGAGCGGATCCACACCCACGGAGGTCTCGGGGTCGGTGAGCACGAACGCGTAGGCGTCGACCGGCATCTCGCGGCCGAGCAGGTCAATGACGTCTGCACGCAGGTCACGACAATTGACGGTGCCCGCGCGGAGGTGCCCGACAGTTGCGAGCAGCCGGGCGGATGGGCCTCCGGAGGGTCTCATCGCCACACAGTGAGCATAGAAGCGGGGCGTTCCGTCTGCTCATCACCGCGAAGATCCCAGACGTCTGGGATGGTTCCGGGCGGCACCGTCCGCGAGGCTGGTCGGCATGACCACTCTTCGTATCGAGCACCCCGTCACCGACTTCACGACCTGGCACGCCGCCTTCGACCGGTTCTCCGAGATGCGTGCGCAGTCGGGCGTTCTCGAGCACCACATCCGGCGTCCCGTTGACGACGACCGCTTCGTGACCCTAGACCTCGAGTTCGCATCCATGGCGGCTGCCGTGGCATTTCTGGGTCTTCTCATGGAGCGGGTATGGGCCGTCCCTGCGAACAGCCCTGGACTCGCCGGCTCACCGATAACTCGATTCCTCGAACCTGCGTCCTGAGCTCTGGCAGCAACGACCGGTCGCCGCAAGGGGATCGTCATTCGGGACCGTCGAAGGTGCGTCATATCACCGCAACACGGCGCCTGCTCAGGCGCAGTTCACCGTAGCCATCTGCGCGCCCAACGGGTTTGATCCTGCTTTCCGGAGTCATGCATGGACCGTCGAGTCCGCGGGCTCTCAAGTCGCACAGGTGAGTGCCAGGTCGGCACGATCGACGGAGGCGCCCTGCATGATGGCGCGCTTGCTGAACACGAAGTCGCGCGGGCGATTGACGCAGTCAGCGGCGATCAGTTCGCCCTGGCGGAAATAGAAGCAGGTGAAGTCGCGTCCTCGAGCGGGGTCTCCGCTGAGCACAACTTCGTCGTAGCCGGTGTTCAGGCCCGCGATCTGGAGCTTCAGGTCGTACTGGTCCGACCAGAACCAGGGCAGCATCGAGATCTCCTTGGATCCGTCGCAGAGCGTCGAAGCGGCGACCTTTGCCTGCTCGCCTGCGCTCGGGACTGATTCCAGCCGGATACGGCGCTCGTAGCGGGCCATGTGATGGCTGGCGCAGTCGCCGGCTGCCACGACGTCGGCGTCGCTGGTCAGTGCCCGGCTGTCGATCACAATCCCGTTGTCCACGGCAAGTCCTGCCGCGGTGGCAAGCTCGGTGTTGGGCTCCACCCCGATCCCGATGATCACCAGGTCCGCCGGGAGTGCCTCGCCGTCGGCGAGGAGCACCTCCCGGACCTGCCCGTCACCGGTGAGGGCGACGACACACGCACCCGTCCGAACCTCTACGCCCTCCTCCCGATGGATCCGGGTGAAGAACGCCGACACCTCGGGGGCGGAGACCCGCTCGAGGACACGATCAGTGGCTTCGAGCACGATGACCTCCAGCCCCAGCGTGCGCAGCGACGCCGCAGTCTCCAGCCCGATGTAGCCGCCCCCGACGATCACGGCGCGTCGGGCAGCGACAGCCGCGGCACGTATGCCCTCGACGTCCACGGCTGTGCGCAGATAGTGGACGCCTGCGAGGTCGGCGCCAGGCACGGCCAGTCGGCGGGGGCGGGCGCCCATGCAGAGAGCGAGCTTGTCGTAGGAAAGCGCCTCACCAGTGTTCAGCGAGATGTGACCGGATGAGCGGTTGATCGAGACCGCCGTCGCATCCACGATCTGGATGTCCTGCTTGGCGTAGAACTCTTTGCTACGGATCGCGAACTCGTCAAGTGAGCACGTGCCCGAGAGGTAGGCCTTGGAAAGGGGGGGGCGCTGGTAGGGCAACGCCGACTCGTTGCCGATGAGCACGATCTCGCCGTCCCATCCCTCCTGGCGAAGCCCGCCCGCGAGCTGCGCGCCGGCGTGGCTTGCCCCGATGACGACCGCTCGCCGTGCGGTCATCCCTCTGACTTCGGGGTGAGGCGGACCATCATCTTGCTGTAGCCCTTGACGAAATTCGACTGTATGTACTCGGGTTCGCCGACTACTTCGATGTTCTCGAAGCGGGGCAGCAGTTCCTCCCACAGGATCCGCAGCTGCAACTCGGCGAGCCGGTTCCCCATGCATCGGTGGACGCCAAAGCCGAAGGAGATGTGGTTGCGCGCGTTCTCCCGATCGATGATGAGCTCGTCGGCACGCTCGAACCGACGCTCATCGCGGTTGCCGGAGGCGTACCACATCACCACCTTGTCGCCCTTGCGGATGAACTGCCCGTTCAAGACGGTGTCAGCCGTAGCGATCCGACGCATATAGGCGAGTGGAGTCTGCCACCGGATGATTTCCGAGACCATTGTGGGGATGATGTCTGGGTTCGCCTTCAGCTTCTCAAACTGATCGGGGAACTGATTGAGTGCCAGCACTCCGCCACTCATCGAGTTCCGGGTGGTGTCGTTGCCTCCGACGATCAGCAGGACCAGGTTGCCGAGGAATTCCATCGGGCGGTCGATCAGGTCCCGAGTGTTCTCGTTGCTCTGCAGCATGGTGATCAGGTCGAACCCGGGCTCCTCGCCTGCCGCCGTCCTGGATGCCTTGTCGTGCCAGAGGGCCGCGAAGCTTTTCGCCATGTCGCGCATGCCTCGAAAGACCTCGTTGTTGTCGGAAGGGCCACCGTTGGTCTCCTCCATCGACGTGGCGAGGTCCGACCAAAAGACGAGCTTGTGGCGCTGCTCGTAGGGGAAGTCGAGCAGGGTGGCGAGCATCCGTGCGGTCAGTTCCACCGAAACGTGCTCGACCCAGTCGAAGGTCTCGCCTACGGGGAGGCCGTCGAGAACCTCCTGGACGCGCTGCCGGATCAGGCCTTCCATCTCGCGCAGGTTCTTTGGCGCGACGACGCCCTGAACTGCCTGGCGTTGGAGGTCGTGCCGGGGTGGATCCATCGCGATGAACATCTCGAGGTCGAGGCCCCGCGGTGGGGTGCCGATGATGATGAACGGCTCGGCGGAGAACAGGTCGTGGTTCTTGTCAACGGTGAGGATGTCCTCATATCGAGTGACCGACCAGAACGGGCCGAACGGGCTCTTCGCCTGGTAGTGCACGGGTGCCTCGTTGCGGAGGCGCTCGAAGTAGGACTCCCAGCGACCCTGTCGAAAGAGGAACGGGTTGCTGACGTCAATGTCGGTCAGAGCGACGTCCTCGACGGGCGGGATGGGGCGCTCGACGAAAAGCGGCTCGCCGTTGTCGCGCTGGATCCAGCGCCGGGTCCGGTCGTAGAGGTGCGCGCCTTGGATCTGGCGCTCCATCGGGATCGTGGTCTGCACCTTCCCGAGGACTGTGCTGACAACTGTGTTGCGGAGCTTCATGGTGTCCATTTCTCGACTTCCCGTCAGACCTGAAACTCAGGCAGGTGGAGGATGAGGCCGTCCAACGCGTCGCAGGCTCGAATCTGGCAGGAGAGACGAGAGGCCGCCTGACGCTCCGGGTTCATGGCGAGCATCGGCTCCTCGTCCGCTCCGGACGAGCCGACCAGCTCGGACCATTGGTCGTCGACGATGACGTGGCAAGTGCCGCAGGCGATCTCACCACCACAATCGCCGTCGATGCCTGGTACTGAGTTGTTGGTCGCGACCTGCATCAGCGACATGCCTTCATCCAGCGGAGCCTCATGTTTCTCGCCGTCGTGGGACAAGAAGGTGACCGTTGCCATGGGTGCTCCTAGAAAGTTGTCTGTCCGGGTTCTGCTGTCCCGACTCTTGTTGCACAGCCGGCGGATGGCTATGGTCATTCGGGGCTGATAGTTGTGAATTCGGCTCAGGATGGAGTGTGCGCGTGCAGCTGGACGAACCTGGAATACCTGCCCACGCCTTCGCGCAGCTGCTCGAAAGCGATGCGTTCGACGCCCCCTCCATCGCCCGCTTCCGAGCGATCCTGAAGCGTGAGGGAGTGGACGCCGACGCACTGGAACGCATCGGCGCACAAGCGCCCCTCAGGTGGTTCCGAGACGCCTCCCCCGGTCTCGATGCGGACCAGGCCGCCAGGCTGGGTCACGTCTGCGGCCAGCAGGCCCGGCTGACGTCCTACGGCCCGTTGAGCTTGCCGTTGATCAGCGCCGGATCTGTGGCCGAGATCTTCGAGCTGCTCGCCTTCCTTCCCCTGATCACGACGGCCATCAGCGCTCACCTCCACACGACCGGCGAAGGCCTTGTGGTCGTACTCATCGGCCAGACGGGCGACCCGGACCTGGACAGCCTGGCGGTCCACTACAGCGGCTCAGCCCTGATGCGACTGATCCACCTCCACGTCGGGGAGCTGCCCTCGGTCTCCCTGCACATCAACCGGCCGGTACCGTCCTCACTCGCCGACCATGAGGATATTCGGATGGGGAACCTGGTCTTCGACGCTCCAATGTCGTTCGTCCACGTACCGACTGCAACGCTTGAGGCAGTCTGCCGATTTTCCGACCGGATCGCCTACCAGCACGCCATCGCCGACCTGCGCCAGTCCCTCGACCATCGGATCCGCAACAAGTCATTCTCTGGCCAAGTGAGGAGGCTGCTGAACGAGGGACCCGGGCTGCAGCGCATCCAGAATGTCGCCAACGAGCTGATGATCTCGACCAGCACGCTCAAGCGACGACTAGCCGACGAAGGCACCACATTCCGCGAACTGCTCGAAGTGTCGCTCTATGAGCGCGCCACGCTGCGGCTGCTCGACCCCGCGGTGACGGTGTCCGAGACCGCCACCGATCTCGGATACAGCGACCTGACCAACTTCTCCCACGCGTTCAAGCGGTGGACGGGCCAGTCTCCGGGTCGGTTCCGCCGCGAGCACCAAGGCTCCTGAGCGTCGCGGCCATCGTCCTCGCCCTGATCGTCGCCAACCGATCGTCGCCCGCGATCCTCGAAGTGTTCGCTGGTTCGGCGTGTGGATCATCCCGGCGTCGTAGCTCTGCACCAGCGTCACCCACCGCGGACGGTCTATGCGCTCTCGTTCTCGTTTCTCAGTGAGTGGATCATGCTCTGCAGGATCGTGAACGCAGCCGACTGATCGGCTGGCGTCATGCCTCCCAGCATTCTGACCTCGACGGATCGGACCGCAGCAGTCGCCTTCGCGAGGCTTCGCCGCCCCTGGGGCGTGAGCCGCGTGGGACGGACTTTCCCTACGGGCGGCTCTGCCGACCTGGACACGTCTCCGCCTCGTTCCAAGCTCTGTAGCAGCACGTTCATCGACTGCCTCGTCACGAACGCCCCTCGCGCAAGCTCGGAGTTGGACAACCCGGGGCGCTGAGCCAGCAACTCGAGGCAGGAGTAGTGCGTCACCGTCATCTCCAGTGGCCGCAGCACCGCCTCCATAGCTTGGCGGAGGGCACTTGACGCCTCTTTCAGCAGGTATCCCAGTGATGTCTCCAGGTCGATGCCGACACCGCCTTGACTCATGTCAGTATTCTGACATACATTCATGCATGTCAGGCAACTGACACAAACCATAGGAGCACCATCATGCCCGCCACTGGCCCCGACTTCATCTCCCTGCAAGCTCGCGACCTCGCCGCTTCGCAGGCGTTCTACGAGAAGTACCTCGGCCTCGTGCGATCTCAGGCGGGCCCTCCTCACGCCGTCGTCTTCGAGACGAAGCCGATCACGTTCGCTCTCCGCGACGTCGTTCCTGGCACCGATCTCGCGTCCGTCGCTCAGCCCGGTATCGGTGCCGCGATCTGGTTCCATGCCACCGATGTCCAGGACATTCACGATGCCCTCGTCGCTGACGGCCACACCATCGTCTCTGGGCCTATCGACGGCCCTTTCGGCCGGACGTTCACCTTCGCCGACCCCGACGGATACCAAGTCACTCTCCACGACCGTTCATGATCGGACACATCGGCATGACGTGCGTCAATCCGCCTCGATTGGCCGGTGTTTCGCGGAGAGCCACCTTCACTGGGTGTTGGGGCGCTGGTCAACAACGGCAAGACGACACTGACTATCGTTGGGGGTGATGATCACCCGCCGCGACGCTGCCCAACGCTTGGACATCCCCCTGGAGATGGCCACCCGGCACGGCCTCCCTACGACGCTCACCGAAGCCGAGTTGGCCGAGATCGAGCACAGCCCGCCACCGTGGCTGGTCCAGTCGCGTGCCAACCGGACCGGCAAGAAGCCGGTGTGGGTCGACTTGGTGTGCGACGTCTGCGGGTTTGCCGAGAAAGCCCGGCCGAAGAAGTGGTGGCCGGCGTTCACGTACCTCAGTTGCGACTCCCATCAGCCCTCCGACCTACCGAGCCCGCTCCACGGCGAACATCGTACGGAGATGCCGGGGATTGGCAGCCGGTTCGTCGGCTGGGTCGACACACCCGTGGACTGAGCCAAGACGCTGCCCGCCCTGAGAGCACGACGATTCGGCATTGCGCCACCCCGCCGCGACAGTCGCTCAGCGCAACGACCTGGCCCATGCCGATCGCCGTCCCTGTGCTCCGGGTGTTAGAAGCCTGCCGCGGTGGTCGAACCAACGGGCCGCTGATCCTGCGACCGAACTCGGGCCGCGAGGTCGACGAGCACGTGGCGGCCGGACGAGTCACCGTTCACGAAAATGACAGCGACTTCCTGACCCACCTCGACAAACTCGACTCGGAGTGAAATCCGTAACCACCCCAGCCTTCGACAGCGACTACCGGCGTCTGAAGGCCGAGCACGCCACTGAGTTCAAGAACGTCGTACGAGAAAAGTTCGTACCCGCTCCCGATTAAGTCGGTCCGATCAGCCCACGGAGTCCTTGAGATGACGTGGTCGTCCGCCAGCCCTGACGGCCGAGCAACGTTCGAGTTTGTCAGCATCGACCATGAACTCGCAGTCCAATGGCGCCGCGTCGGCGACCACGACGTCTTCAAGAACCCCTGAGCAACTCACTAATCGCTATAACGCGACGCAGGCCCGGAACGTCAGACCGCGTCAAACCGCCGCGATCTCATTGCATAGCGGCGCAAGCCTTGGCGGTGGCCAGTTGGACTAAGCGCGCCGAGCCAGCAGGCTGACAACGTAGGTGTTCAAGCTCTGCTGTTCGCGTTCCGCTTTCAGAGCCAGTTCTCGGTGCAGCCCAACTGGCAGCCGCAGGTTGAACTTGCCAGAGAAGGTCCTTTGACCAAAGGGTTCGGGTGCTGGTTCACCAGACTGACCCATGTCTTCGAGCACCTCGGCGACCAGAGCGACTAGGCCGTCTTCTGCTGCTCGGCGATCTCCGTCGATCCATGACAGGGACGGGAACTCAGCGACCGTTGCCACGAACCCCTCGTCATCGGCCGACCAGCTGACCGAGTACGAGAACCGATCCGCGAGGCTCGGCCTTTCTGCGACCTTGCTCATGATTGCTTCCCTTCACTGTCGATCTTGTCGATTGCCGCAAGGACTTGGATTACCTGGTAGGACTTCGCTTTGCCTTTGTCATCTTGGATGTTGACCCTCGGATCGCCGGCCCAAGGCATCTTGAATACTGCGTGTGAGCCACCGGTGGTGCGTGGTTCTCCGAAGTAGTCGATGCCTCCTTTCAGGAGGTCGTTGTACTTGATGTTCTTGGAATTTTTTCGCATCGCCTCGAGGATCTTGGCAACGCTTGGCACTCCTTAATGGTACTACGGGTAGTACCACGAATCAATCTCACCGACCTGCGTCTATTCACCGCGTTCGCTCCACCGAGCGTCGAGCATCAGGTGGCGGCGAGGTCGGGGTACGCGTTGACGACATAAGCGTCGTGGGCGGAGATACGGGTCTGGCCGACGAATGATCGATGTCGTTCTGTCGAAGTGACGAGCCAGGAGTCTGGGACGGCAACATGGTCGATGTTGAGAAGGTCTTCGACTTGATGCGGTGAGGAGGCGGTCGGTGCGACAAGCTCCAGGCGTCCCACAGCCGAGCGTAGGGACCGTCCACCTGCGACGCTGCCCGCCCAGTAGCAACTGCGATCGGTGGTCCGATGAGGACCAACGCCCCTACTTGGGCCGCCAAGCCCGTGTGACGCTGGTCAACCGAGGTGGGATGGAGGCGCCGAGATGTCCGAGCCCGTGCAACTCAGCTATTGGCAGTGCGAATCGATCCTTCGTGCCGAGGTTCTGGGGCGCATCGCGTTCTCTGCACCGGACGGCCCGCACATCGTGCCGATCAACTATTCGGTGGTCGATGAAACGATCATCGTGCGCACCTCGCCGGACAGCCTCCTAGCCGCTCATGGTTGCGGCGTCACAGTTGCCTTCGAGGTCGACTACATCAACCACGCTCACCGTCGTGGTTGCAGCGTCGTGGCCCGTGGTGAGACCGAAGTCGTGACGGATCCGGCCGTGGCGGCGCACATTCACCGGGTGTGGGAGCCGCGACCGTGGGTCGGCGGCACGCGGCCCTTGCTCCTCCGACTTCGATGGAGTGAGCTGAGCGGACGCCAACTGGATCCCAGTTGGGATCCGCTGTCCGAAGTGCCGGTACGCCGGACTGAAAGCCGACCTCGCTGAAACTCTCGGGGACCACGTCAGTCCGCAGCGACGGGACCCGCCCGCCGGAGCCGGGACCGATCAGCACAGGTGTCTCCTAGTTGACCTGTCGCGAAGGCCGCAAGTGTGAGGGCGAGCATGGGTGCAGGTCGTTCTTCGACCGCGGGACGAGCATGGGCGAGCCGGGACGGCTCGTGGTCGGGGCCCCGATAGCGTTCGGGGGTGGCCAGTCCTCGTCGATCCAGCGCCAGACGACGAGGTGGGTCGTCGCGTCGGAGCGGGACGCGGCAGCCACTGCGGCCGTTGCCGGTCGCTGGGCCGGGGGAGCGCCTGTGGGTGCTCGACGTGCCCTACGCGACGCAGGTCGACGGCGCCATCTGGCATCCAACTCTCAAGGCCCACCTGCACGTCGGGCGCGCTTTGCCCGCGTACCTCGCGCCCTACGCTCCAGGTCCGCACACCCTCGGGCGGTTCATCGAGAACTCCCTCAACCCCGACCATCGGACGCCCAGTCCCGAGCCGACCGATGAGCTCAAGCCGCGAAGGATCCAGTTCGAAGCGGCTGATGCGATCGCGGCGCGGGCCATGGCGGGCGGGCGGCAGTTCCTGCTGGCCGACGAGCCCGGCGTGGGCAAGACGATCGCCGCGGTCCTTGGCGCGACGGCGGTGGGCGACCTCCGCGGCGCGCGACGAGTGCTCGTCGTCGCCGACCGACCGGCCGCGATCACGATCGGCCACTGGTGCCGCACCATCACGGCGCTGGGCGACGGCGGTCTGGAATGGGTCGTGATCACCTGGGACCGGCTCGACAAGGTCAAGGACCACACGTGGGACGTGATCATCGCCGACGAGGCGCACGCACTGCGACGTACGACGACGAAACGGTGGAAGCTCTGGGCGCGGATCTCGGGTCACGGGCGCCCACACGACAGGGCGCCGTTCGTCATCGCGACGACCGCGACGCCCGGTCACACGCCGCTCGAACTGCCCTACCTCGCGCCTGCCTATGCTCAGGTGCTCGGCGAGCCGATGCAGGAGTGGACCTCTGCCAGGCAGCCCGGGGCCGTGTTCGCCACCGCGCTCGAGCGTCACGGCGTGGGGGTGGAGCACGGACGCTACGGCGCGACGTGGACTGCCGATCCGGCCCGGCGTGCCACTGATCTCAAGCTGGTTCGCGGCTGGCTCGACGAGGAGCGGCCCCCGGCGATGCTGCACCGTGCCGCGACGTGGGGGCCGGTGCCGATCTCCGGCATGCCGGTAGCGCTCACACCGGCGGAGCGCACGGCCTACCAGGCCGACTGGGGCGAGTTCTGTCGGGAGATGGACATCGCCCGGCGCGGCCGCAACGTCGCGAAGGGTCGTGCCGCGCTGCTGCGCTTCCGGCAGAAGGCCAGCCTGATCCGCGTCGACTCGACCGTCGCCTGGATCGCCCAGCAAGTCCACGCGGAGCGACAAGTGGCGTGCTCGGTCGAGTTCGTCGCGACCGCCGCCGATCCCATCGCCGAACGGCTGCGTGACTCCGGTATCGAAGTCGCCACGATCTACGGCCGCGACCGGTTCGACCCCGAGGCCGAGCGGCTCCGGTTCCAGACCGGGCAGGCCAAGGTCTGCGTCTTCACCACGGTCGCCTCGATCAGCCTGCACGCCAGCGAGACCCTCAGCGCGGGCCACCGGGCGAGCCCCGAGACTCGGGTCGGCGTCTTCCACCAGCCCCGCTTCTCAGGCATCGCCGCACGGCAGGTCACCGGCCGCACCCACCGCGACCACCAGGTCTCGCCGTGGCACATCGCCTACGCCGAGGGCACGGTCGAGGAGCAGATCGGCAAGGTGATGGTGGAGCGCATCGCCGCCGCCTCCGACACGGTGGGAAGCGACACCACCAGCCTCACCGCCCTCGCCCAGCTTCTCGGGGCCGACTGGCTGCCGCCCGCGACCTTGGCCGAGGAAGGCGCCTGAGACTCGTCGGCGATCAGGAGGGCTGCGCGGCGGCGGCCGCCGCCGCGGCCCGGGAGACCCAGCGTGGCAGGTCGCCGTAACGCTGGCTGGGGATGAGCTCGCGGCGGCACAGCACTCGATCAGCGGTGTCATCCGTCGGTCGCCCTTGAGCAACTGGGTGTCGCCCCGGGGTTCTCCCGCGCTCTGGCGAAGGGGGGCGGTGGATGCCGGAGTTTTCTCGCTGGCACTCGCTGGCACTCGCCGGTTCCTCCGAGCTGCGCAGCACGTCCAGGTACACGAACTTGTCACCCGCGGCCACGAGTGAGCGCGGCGTCTTCGGCTCACCGAATCCATGCACGGTCATCCCCGATTCCCGCAGCCTGTGGGACGATCCACGCTCGTGCGGGGCCGCGTGGTCAGCCGGTCGGCGTTGCTAGGATCGCTCCTGTGCAAAACGAACTCGGCCAACCTGTACTTGACGTTCAAGGAGTCGACTTCGTCCGGGACGGCTTGGTTCTGCTCGGTGGGGTGAATCTGACGGTTCGGAGTCAGGAGCAATGGGCCCTGATAGGGCCGAATGGTGCCGGCAAGACGACGTTGCTCAACCTGTGCGGCGCGGTCAACCATCCGACCCGCGGCACAGTTCACGTCCTCGGCAAACAGCTCGGCCGCGTCGATATTCGTGAGCTTCGGCGGGACATCGGTTTCGTCAACCCGCGGCATGCGCTGAACTCCAACCTCTCGGTCGAGGATGTCGTGCTGACGGGCGCGACCGGCACGATCGAGACCCTGCCTCGCTGGACACCGAGTGAGGCCGAGAGGGATCGAGCTGCTCTGTTGATGAAGCAGTTCGGCGTCGACGCCGCGAGCTCGCCGCACTGGTTCACGATGTCGCAGGGCGAGCGCGGTCGCACCCTGATCGCCCGGGCGCTGATGCCCGATCCACCGCTGCTCCTGCTGGACGAACCATGCACCGGTCTCGACGTCGCCGCTCGCGAGCAGTTTCTTGCGACGCTGGACGAGCTGCGACGCTCGCACCCCGAAACCTCGACGGTGATGGTGACACACCACTTCGAAGAACTCCCACGCACCACGACGCACGCGGCCCTCATTCGCGGTGGAAAGGTCGTCGCGGCCGGTCACGTCGACGACGTCCTGACCACCAGCCTGGTCAGCGAGTGCTTCGACCACCCGATTCGCATCTCACGCGCGGACGGCCGGTGGGCTGCTACAGCAGGCTGACCGCATCCTGCAACGGCACGACGACCTTCTGCACATCGAAGTGCAGGGGGTGTCGAACCGGCAGATCCAGCACCTCGACACCGCCCTGAGCCGGACACGTGGAGCGACGGTGCAGGTACGTCATTGCGCTTGTGCCGCGGCGGCCGCGGCTCGCTCCACCCACCTCGGAGTGTCTCCGTAGCGTTGGTTCGGCACGAGCATGCCTTCGGCGCAACACTCGATCAGCTGCGTCATCCGGCGGGCGCGGGTGGCCTCCTGCTTGGCGGAGGTCACCCAGACGGCGCAGACCTTGCGGTAGGTCGCGGTCGAGGCTTGCCAGAAGGCCGTGGCCGCCGGTGATCCGGCCAGTGCCTCGGCGTACGAGTCCGGCAGTCCGGCCCAAGGTCGCTCGTGGCTGTACGGCGCCTCCTCGCGGCTGCGCTGCTCCCAGATCGCCAACCCGCTCGGTTGCATCCGCCCCTCGGCCCGCAGCCTCTCGACAAGAGCGAGATTGACCCGGCTCCAGTGGGACGTCTTCTTGCGAGGGGTCCAGCGCTGCCGCCGGGACTCCTCGTCGATGCGCTGCGCGACTGAGTCGATCCATCCCCAGCACAGCGCCTCGACAACCGCTTGCTCCCAGGTCAGGCCCCGATCCGCCACGCCCTTCTTGTTCAAGCCCATCCACAGCACAGTCTCGGTGTCGTGGTGCAGTGCCAGCCAGGCACCGAACTCCTCGGGGCTGTCGAAGAACCGCGCGGGCCGCTCGGGTGAGCCGCCCATCCGACCCGGAGTCTCGGGCCCTGCCTGTTGACCTGTCATGCACCGATTGTGCCGCCAGGCACCGACACCAACAGAGCCGAAGAGATGAACTGGGTCCGGCCGAGGGTGGCCGGCCCCGTGCGCATCAGTCAGGCGACGCGCGCGGCCGAGTCCGTCGCTGCTGCCACGGTCTGGTCGATGACCCGGACGATCAGCTCCGGATCGTCGATCATCGGCACGTGGCCGCAATGCGGGAGCGCGACGTGCTGCGCCTCGGGCAGGCGTTCCTGCGCGATCGCCGAGGAGCTGTACGGCAGGATCAGGTCGCGGGTGCCCCAGGCAATGGTCGTCGGCACTGCGAGGCGCTGGTGAAAGGCGTAGCGGATGCCCGAGACGATCGTCCGTTCGAAGCCCGTGCAGTTCTTGAGCGCGAGGGCGTCGCCGTAGACCTGCTCGGGGGTGAAGCGCTGGGGGCGCGTGTAGAGCGAGCCGCCGGCGAGTCTGCGGCCCCAGGCCCGGTTCGACGTGAATCGCAGTGCACCCGCAGGCAGCAGGCTGCTGACCCGCAGCATGATCAGGAGCACGAAGGTCTGCAGCTTGTTGACGATGCCGAAGAATCCGGCCGGGCTCAGCGCGGTGACCGATCGGGCCAGGTTGCGAGCGCCGAGCTCGAGCGCGATCGCACCACCCAGCGAGTTGCCGACGACGTGCGGTCGGTCGATGCCCCATGCGGCGAAGTTGGCGGCCAGGTTGTCGCAGGCGCCGTGCATGTCGTACTTGATGCCCGCGGGGTACGCCGGGGACTCTCCGAAGCCTGCGAGGTCGACCGCGATGACGTCGTACTTGGTCGCGAGCTGCTCGAAGACCGGGTCCCAGGCCTGCCGGCGATGCCCAATGCCGTGGATGAGCACGAGGGGCTCACCAGAACCCTTGCGGGTATAGACGAGTTCGGAGTGCATGTGGGGGCCTTCCATCGATCCGGGAACGTGACATTGATGATGACACATCCCCGTACTGTCGGTATGTGACGTCCTTCACTTGCGATCGTAACAGTGGAACTGTCACAATCGCGCTGTGACCAATTCTTCGAACAAGCCGGCTGCGTCCGGACCACTCCACGGCGTGCGGGTGGTCGAGCTCGTTGGCATCGGCCCGGGCCCGTTCGCGGCGATGCTGCTGGCCGACCTCGGTGCCGACGTCATCCGGATCGACCGTCCCGGCGGCAACGCGATGCAGGTCTCCCAGCCGGACAAGGACATTCTCGGGCGCGGCCGCCCGTCGGCGGCGGTCAACCTGAAGGATCCGCGTGGCGTCGAGCTCGTGCTCGACCTGATCGAGCAGGCCGACATCCTGATCGAGGGATTCCGCCCGGGCGTCACCGAGCGGTTGGGGCTCGGCCCGGAGGCGTGCCACGCCCGCAACCCCGCGCTGATCTACGGCCGGATGACGGGCTGGGGCCAGGACGGTCCGCTCGCGCTGACCGCCGGCCACGACATCAACTACATCTCGGTCGCCGGAGCGCTCGACCCGATCGGTCGTGCCGGCGGACCGCCGCAGATCCCGCTCAACCTGGTCGGCGACTTCGCCGGCGGCTCGATGTACCTCGTGACCGGGGTGCTCGCCGCCCTGATGCACTCGCGTGCCACCGGCGAGGGGCAGATCGTGGACGCCGCGATCACCGACGGCGCGGCTCACCTGCTCGCGATGCCCATGACGATGCAGCAGAGCGGTGCCTGGAATCCCGAGCGCGGCACCAACCTGCTCGACTCCGGCGCCCCGTTCTACGACGTGTACGAGACCGCCGACGGGCGGTGGATGTCGGTCGGTGGGCTCGAGCCGCAGTTCTACGCCGCGATGGAGCAGGTGCTCGCGATCGACGACCTGCCCGATCGCTACGACCCGGCCCAGTGGCCGGCCCTGCGCGCGATCCTCGCCGAAGCGTTCGCGACGAAGTCACAGGCCGAGTGGACCGCGCTGTTCGACGGGACCGACGCCTGTGTCGCACCGGTCGTGCCGATGCACGAGGCTGCGCAGCACCCGCACAACCTCGCGCGTGGCACGTACGTCGAGCACGAAGGTCTCGTGCAGGCTGCTCCGGCGCCGCGGTTCTCGCAGACACCCGCGACCTTGACGACACCCCCGGCTCGAGCCGGCGCCAACACCACCGAGGCGTTGACCGCCTGGGGCATCACCGACATCGACCGGCTCATCTCAGACGGCGTCGCCGTCCAGGCCAACTGACCACTCAACTCAACCGCACCAACAGAGGACAGACCATGCAGCGAGGAATTTTCGAGGCCGACCACGAGGCCTTCCGCGACACCGTCCGCACATTCTGCGAGAAGGAGATCGCCCCGCACCACGACCAGTGGGAGAAGGACAGCATCGTCCCGCGCGAACTGTGGGAGAAGGCCGGCGAGCTGGGCATCCTGGGCTTCATGATGCCCGAGGAGTTCGGCGGAGGCGGCATGAACGACTTCCGTTTCAACGCCGTGATCTCCGAGGAGCTCATCCGGGTCGGCGCGAGCGGCGTCGGTTTCGTCCTGCACACCGACCTGGTGTCGGGCTACCTGCTGTCGTACGCGACGGAGGAGCAGAAGCAGCGCTGGCTGCCGAAGTTCTGCACCGGCGAGATGATCACCGGGATCGCGATGACGGAGCCCGGCACCGGCTCGGACCTGCAGGCGATCCAGACCACTGCGGTCCGCGACGGCGACCACTACGTCGTCAACGGCGCCAAGACCTTCATCTCCAACGGCATCCTGGCCGACATGGTCATCGTCGCGGTCAAGACCGACCCCGAGGCCGGCGCCATGGGCGTCTCGCTGATCGCCGTCGAGCGCGGCATGGAGGGCTTCGAGCGCGGTCGCAACCTCGACAAGATGGGTCTCAAGGCGCAGGACACCGCCGAGCTCTTCTTCGACAACGTCCGCGTGCCGGTCGCCAACCTGATCGGTGAAGAGGGCAAGGGCTTCATCTACCTGATGGAGAAGCTGCCGCAGGAGCGCCTCGCGATCTCGGTCGGCGCGATGGCCGCGACCCGCGCGATCATCGACATGACGCTGGACTACGTCAAGGAGCGCACCGCGTTCGGCAAGCCGATCGGCTCGTTCCAGAACTCGCGCTTCGTGCTGGCCGAGCTCGAGACCGAGATGCAGATCGGCCAGGCGTTCGTCGACAAGAGCATCGTCGCGCTGAGCAAGGGCGAGCTGACCATCGAGGAAGCGGCGATGGGCAAGTGGTGGACGACCGAGCTGCAGAACAAGGCGGCCGCCAAATGCCTCCAGCTGCATGGCGGCTACGGCTTCATGTCGGAGTACCCGATCTCCAAGGCGTACACCGACAGCCGGATCCAGACGATCTACGGCGGTACGACCGAGATCATGAAGGAGATCATCGGTCGCACGATGGGCCTCTGACACCGCGTATCGTCCCCCTCGGACCTGCCGACGGCCGGACCGGGACGAGGGGGACGCCGCGTGGCGCTGCTGGAGGTACGGGGACTGTCACGGCGCTTCGGTGAGGTCGAGGTCTTCACGGGCCTGGACCTCGACGTCGCGGCCGGTGAGGCGGTGGCCCTGACGGGCCGCAACGGCGCCGGCAAGTCGACCGTGCTGCGATGCATCACGGCTGCGGACCAGCCGACCGCCGGCACGATCGAGCTCGACGGCACGACGCTGGACGAACGTTCGCCGCTGATCCGCACGGCGCTGGCGGTCGTGATGGACGACCTCGACTTCTTCCCCGATCTCAGCGTCGTGGAGCACCTGGACCTGTTCGCCCAGGCGCACCGGGTCGAGAACGCGCAGGAGGTCGTCGACGAGGTCCTGACCGAGGTCGGGCTCGTGGCGCAGTCCGGCCAGCTGCCCGGGACGCTGTCGTCGGGTCAGCGGCGACGGCTCGCGCTGGCGAGCGCGTTCGTGCGTCCGCGTCGCCTCTTGGTGCTCGACGAGCCCGAGCAGCGACTCGACGCCGCGGGCCTGGAGTGGCTCGCCGAGCGTCTGGTCCGTGAGAAGTCCGAGGGGCTTGCGATCCTGATGGCCAGCCATGACCCGCGCCTCGTGGAGACCGTCGCCGACCGGATCGTCGATCTCGGCACCCTGTCGTGAGCGCGTCGGCCGAGGTCTGCGAGCTCCGCGGCGAGATCCGGCACTGGCGACGTAGTCGCGCCGACACGAGCCTGTACGAGGCGCTGTCTGACGCGTACATCGCGGTCTTCGCGGTCGTGCTGCTCGGTTCCATGACGATCAGCGCTGTGCTCAACGTGCGGCAGACGGCGGGCGACTCGTGCACCAGTGCCGGTTGCCTGGAGACCCGTGCGTTGCTGCCATGGCTCGTGGCGTTGACCGGTGTCCTGCTGGTGGTCGTCGCGGCGCGGATGTTCGGGCCGTTGTTCGTGTCACCGGCGGTGTCGTCGTGGCTGCTGCCGACGTGGGCGGACCGAGCGGCCCTCCTGCGACCCCGGCTGCTGCGGTCGGCGTTGCTGGCCGTCGCACTCGGCGCCGCGGTGGCACTGGGCGGCGCGTCCCTCGGGGGCTTCTCCGGGTCCGCCATCGTGCTGCTGACGCTGTCGGCGGGGCTGGCCGGGCTGGCGACGCTGTGCTTCGCGGCGAGCTCCCAGACCCGCGAGGACTCCGGCGCCCGCCTGCTGACCTGGGCTCTCGCTGCCGTGATCTGGCTCGGGCTGATGGTGCTGGCGCTCGGCCGTGGGCGGGTCACGTCCCCGCCGGACGGATCGCTCGCGTGGATCGTGGGTGTCGTCGCCGGTGGCCTCGCGGTCGTGCTGCTGCTGGCGCGCGTCGTGCGGCGGCTGGGAACCGTGCGTCGGGTCCACCTGCTGGCCGGCGGGGCACTCGCCCCGAGCCTGTCCGGAGCCCTCGCCGGGCTCGACCTCGCCCTCGCCTACGACGTGCTCCTCGCGCGCCGCTGGCGCAATCACCCGCCAGTGCGCTCGCGTCGGGGCGGTCCGGCGGGCGCCAAGGCGCTGGTGTGGCTCGACCTGGTGCGGGTCACCCGCAGCCCGCACTCCCTCCTCCTGCTGGCGGCCGCTGTTGTGATTCCGTACGTCGCGGAGACGGCTGACCTCGGCGACGCCGTGCTGCTGGTTGCCTCGCTGACCGGGTTCGTCGCCGGACTCGGGCTGTGCTCGTCGCTGCGAGTCGTGGGCCGCACCCCCGGGCTGGCGCGCATGCTGCCTTTCCCTGACGCGACGACCCGAGCGGCAACGATCGTCGTGCCGTCCGCCGCGATGATCGCTTACGGGCTGGCGACTGGTCCGGCGCTTCACGGCGCGACCGGCGCCTCGTGGGCCGTCACGTGGTACCTCGCGCTGGCGGTCGGCGGCTCCTCGACGGCCGCCGCGGTCCGTTGGGTCACGGGACGTCCACCGGACTACTCGCGGCCCCTCGTGTCGAGTCCGGCCGGAGCGATCCCGACCAACCTCTACGGCAGCGCGGTCCGTGGCTTCGACATCGCCCTGCTGACGATCGCGCCGGTGCTGATCTGGCCGACCGACAACGGCGCGCTCTTCTCGCTCGCCCTGAGCGGGATCACGCTGTCCTATCTGACGAGTCGCAAGTAGGTCAGGTGCGGCGACGGACCGTCTCGCGCTTGGCCTCGTCGACCGACGACTCGTAGGCCGAGACAAGTGCCTGGATCGTCAGCGGCTTGAACCGCTCGATCATCGAGGTGATCGCCTCGGGGGGCTGGCCTGATGACTTCAGGTGCGGCCACACGGCGGTGCGGAACAGCTCGGTCAGGGCGACCGCCATGGCGTGGCCGTGCTCGGTGATGATGCGCCGGGCCGCCAAAGCCGCCTCGGTCGGCAGTCCGACGTCGAGGAACTGGATGCCGACCGCAAGGTGGGCCGGCGCGACCTGGAAGACGTCCTCGACCGGCGTCGGCTCGATGACACCCAGCGCGACCAGCAGCTCCAGGTCGTCGTCGGAGAGTGCGCGACCTGATCGGGTCTCGAGCTCGGGCCGGGTCACGGTCTCGGGCAGGTCCGGCATCCACGGTGCGAGCAGCGTGCGGTGCATCGCTACCTGCTCGGGCGTCGCGTCAGCGGGGATGTTCTCGAGGTACCCCTCGATCGCCGAGAGAGTGAAGCCGTGCGCCTGGAGCTCGCGGACGAGCTCGAGCCGGGCCAGGTGATCGGGGCCGTAGTAGCCGTTGCGACCCTCGCGACGTGGCGGCGGAATCAGTCCACGACCGGCGTAGAAGCGCACGGTCCGGACCGTCATGCCGACGCGCGACGACAGCTGCTCGACGCTCATCGTCTCGATCGGCACGGGGTTCATGGTGCTGACTATGCCACCAACACTGTCGAGGTTGCCTGTAGCGGCTGCGGGCCGATGTGGTGGCGTGACGTGGGCCACAGGGGCTGCCCTACCACTTTGACAGTGTTGGTGTCACAATCGAAGATGTCACTTTGGTGGCACGCCGTTCACCTGAATCTTGTGAGGACACAGCAATGACCGAGGCCTTTGTCTACGACGCCATCCGCACCCCCCGTGGTCGCGGCAAGAAGTCCGGATCGCTCTACGAGGTCAAGCCGATCTCGCTCGTGACCGGAC
Organism: Aeromicrobium sp. A1-2; assembly: GCF_003443875.1. Lineage (NCBI taxonomy): Bacteria > Bacillati > Actinomycetota > Actinomycetes > Propionibacteriales > Nocardioidaceae > Aeromicrobium > Aeromicrobium sp. A1-2. Next base: position 3,248,150 of record NZ_CP027482.1, read on the forward strand.
TGATCGACGAGATGCGCACGCGCAACCCCACGCTCGACACGGACGGCATCGAGGATCTGATCCTCGGCTGCGTCTCCCCGGTCGGCGACCAGGGCTCCGACATCGCCAAGACCGCTGCACTCGCCGCTGGCCTGCCCGACACCGTTGCCGGCGTCCAGCTCAACCGTTTCTGCGCCTCGGGTCTGGAGGCCGTCAACCAGGCCTCGGCGCGCGTGCGCTCGGGCTGGGAGGACCTCCTGCTCGCTGGCGGCGTCGAGTCCATGAGCCGCGTGCCCATGGCATCGGACGGTGGAGCCTGGGCGATGGATCCCCAGACCGCGTTCGACACCGACTTCGTGCCGCAGGGCATCGGCGCCGACCTGATCGCCACGATGGAGGGCTACAGCCGCACCGACGTCGACACGTTCGCCGCCGAGTCGCAGGCCCGTGCTGCCAAGGCGATCGCCAACGGCTACTTCAACAAGTCGGTCATCCCGGTCCGCGACGCCTCGGGCCTGACGATCCTCGACCACGACGAGTTCGTCCGCGAGGGCACGACCGTCGAGAGCCTCGCCAAGCTGCCCGCCTCGTTCGCCCAGATCGGCGAGCAGGGTGGATTCGACTCGGTCGCACTGGAGAAGTACCACGAGGTCGAGCGGATCAACCACGTCCACCACGCCGGCAACAGCTCGGGCATCGTCGATGGCGCGGCCCTCGTGCTGATCGGCTCGGAGGCAGCCGGTGAGCGCAATGGCCTCAAGCCCCGTGCCCGCATCATGTCGGCCGCGGTTTCCGGGTCCGATCCGACGATCATGCTGACGGGCCCCGGACCGGCCAGCCTCAAGGCACTCGAGCGCGCCGGACTCAGCGTCGGCGACATCGACCTGTTGGAGATCAACGAGGCCTTCGCCGCGGTCGCACTGCGACTCATGAAGGATCTCGGCGGCTTCCCGCACGATCAGACCAACGTCAACGGCGGATCGATCGCGATGGGCCACCCGCTCGGCGCGACCGGCGCGATGATCCTCGGCACCCTGATCGACGAGCTCGAGCGTCGTGACCAGCGCTACGGCCTGGCCACCCTCTGTGTCGGCGGCGGCATGGGTATCGCCACCGTTGTCGAGCGCCTCAGCTGATCGTCCCTCCACCTCCGTTTTCACAAACTTTGCAGAAAGTACTCACACATGACTGAAGCAGTGCGTTACGAGGCCGAGGGCGGCATCGTCAATCTCGTCCTGGACGATCCCAACCAGAGCGCCAACACGATGAACCAGGACTACGCCGAAGCGATGGCGGGCGCGGTCGACCAGCTCCTCAAGGACATCGCAAACGACCCCGAGTCGATCAAGGGCGTCATCATCTCCTCGGCGAAGAAGACCTTCTTCGCCGGCGGTGACCTCAAGCTCATGACCCAGGCGAAGCCGGCGGACGCTCAGCGTCTGTTCGACGAGGTCGAGGGCATCAAGGCCTCGCTCCGCAAGCTCGAGACGTGTGGCAAGCCCGTCGTCGCGGCGATCAACGGCGCCGCGCTCGGTGGCGGACTTGAGATCGCGCTCTCGGCCCACCACCGCATCGCGGTCGACGGCGGCTACATGCTCGGTCTGCCCGAGGCCACGCTCGGACTGCTGCCCGGCGGCGGTGGCGTGACCCGCACGGTGCGGATGTTCGGCATCTCGGACGCCCTGATGAAGTTCCTGCTGCAGGGCACGCAGATGCGTCCGTCCAAGGCGCTGTCCGAAGGGCTGGTCGACGAGGTCGTCGCGACCCAGGACGAGCTGATCCCGGCCGCGAAGGCCTGGATCGAGGCCAACGCCGACAACGAGGACGCGGCAACCCAGCCGTGGGACCGCAAGGGCTACCGCATGCCCGGCGGCCTGCCGTCCAACCCCAAGCTCGCGGCGTTCCTGCCGGCGTTCCCCGCCAACCTGCGCAAGCAGACCAAGGGTGCGCTCTACAAGGCGCCGCGCAACATCATGAGTGCCGCGGTCGAGGGTGCGCAGGTCGACTTCGACACCGCGTCACGCATCGAGTCGCGCTACCTCGTCGAGCTCCTGGTCGGTCAGCAGTTCAAGAACATGACGCAGGCGTTCTTCTTCGATCTCGGTGCGATCAACGCCGGCAAGTCGCGACCTGACGGCATCGAGCCCACCCGGGCCGAGAAGATCGGCGTGCTCGGCGCCGGGATGATGGGCGCGGGCATCGCGTACGTCTCGGCGAAGGCGGGCTTCGACGTCGTCCTCAAGGACGTCGAGCTCGCCGCTGCCGAGAAGGGCAAGGCGTACAGCCAGAACATCGTCGACAAGGCCGTGTCCCGTGGTCGCATGACGCAGGACAAGGCCGACGAGCTGCTGGCCCGCATCACGCCGACCGCGGACTACGCCGATCTTGCCGGCGTCGACTTCGTCGTCGAGGCCGTCTTCGAGTCGGTCAAGCTCAAGCACGAGGTGTTCGGAGAGCTGGAGTCGATCGTCAAGCCCGACGCACTGCTCGGGTCCAACACGTCGACGCTGCCGATCACGATCCTGGCCGACGGCGTGAAGCGTCCCGAGGACTTCATCGGGATCCACTTCTTCTCACCGGTCGACAAGATGCCGCTGGTCGAGATCATCGCGGGCGAGAAGACGTCCGACGAGGCCATCGCGCGCGTCGTCGACTTCACCAAGGCGATCAAGAAGACCCCGATCGTCGTGGGCGACAGCCGCGGATTCTTCACCAGCCGGGTCATCGGCACGTTCGTCAACGAGGGCATCGGCATGCTCGCCGAAGGCGTCTCGCCGGTCTCGATCGAGCGGGCCACGACCCAGGCCGGTTTCCCGGCCCCCGTGCTCCAGCTGAGCGATGAGCTCAACCTCGAGCTGATGGTCAAGATCCGCAACGAGTCGAAGGCAGCGGTCGAGGCCGAGGGTGGCACGTGGCCCACGAACGCGGCCGAGGACGTCATCGACGCGATGATCGCGCTCGAGCGCCCGAGCCGCCTCAAGGGCGCAGGCTTCTACGAGTATGTCGACGGCAAGCGCCAGGGACTGTGGAGCGGACTCGCCGACAAGTTCCCCGTCGCGGCCGATCAGCCTGCGTTCGAGGACCTCAAGGAACGTCTGACGTTCATCATGAGCCTCGAGACGATCAAGTGCCTCGACGAGGGCGTGCTGCGCACGATCCCCGACGCCAACATCGGCTCGATCTTCGGCATCGGTTTCCCGGCGCTCCAGGGCGGCGCGATCCAGTACGTCAACGGCTACGAGGCTGCTGACGGCAGCATCGGCATCGCGGCGTTCACGGCTCGTGCGCAGGAACTGGCCAAGAAGTACGGCGACCGGTTCACCCCGCCGGCCTCGCTGCTGGAGAAGGCAAGCAAGGGCGAGAACTTCGCCTGACGTACCACTGCTGAACGACACGGACCCACGAGCCTTGGCTCGTGGGTCCGTGTCGTTGCGGCGCTGGAGGAGACCGCAACACGATTTGTCGGTAGCATCTGGTAATCCTATTCCTATTAGGAAGACTCGCACGCCATCGTTTGAGGAAAGGCACCAGCATGAGTGGCCCATTCGCCGTCGAGGCGATCGACCTGGTCAAGCACTTCGGTGACAACAAGGCTGTCGATGGAGTCAGCTTCGTCGTTCCGCAGGGCTCTGTGCTGGGCATCCTCGGTCCCAATGGGGCCGGCAAGACCACGACGGTCCGCATGCTCACGACCCTCAGCGTGCCCAGCAGTGGCACCGGGCGGGTCGCAGGGCACGACATCATCACCGAGCCCGAGGCGGTCCGCCGCAGCATGGGCCTGACCGGCCAGGCAGCGACGGTCGACGAGCACCTCACCGGCCGGGAGAACCTGTGGCTGATCGGTCGACTCTACGGACTGCCCAAGCCCTACGTCGCCCAGACGACCGAAGAGCTGCTTGAACGGTTCTCGCTGACCGAGGCCGGTGACCGGCCGGCCAAGACCTACTCCGGTGGCATGCGGCGGCGACTTGACCTTGCCGTGAGCCTGATCGCCGCTCCACCGGTGCTGTTCCTGGACGAGCCGACCACGGGACTCGACCCGCGCAGCCGCACCGAGCTGTGGGAGGTCCTCCGCGGGCTGGTGCGCGATGGCACGACCCTGGTCCTGACGACGCAATATCTTGAGGAGGCCGATCAGCTGGCTGACGAGATCATCGTGATCGACAAGGGACGGGTCATCGCCTCGGGCACACCGACGCAGCTCAAGGACCAGGCCGGCGAGGCCGCAGTCGTGCTGACGCTGACGCACGCCGCTGACCTCCCGGCGGCCGAGGCGCTGATGCGCCAGCACTCGCCCGAGGTCCACGTGGACGCTGGGGCGCGTCGGCTGACCGCCAAGGCCGATGGCCTTGGTGACATGTCGCGCATCGGCAACGCCTTCGATGCCAGCGGCATGGCCGTCGACGATCTGGGACTCAAGCGACCCAGTCTCGACGATGTCTTCCTGCACCTGACCGGCCACCGGGCCGACGATGTTGATGAGTCCGATGAGATGGAAGAGGTCCCCGCATGAGCGCCCCGAGCATGAGCATGGGCATGGCCGAGCGCCCTGCCGTGAACCCGCCCAGCCTGATGAGGTCCTCGGCGACCGTGGTGTGGCGCAACCTGATCCACATCAAGCGCATGCCCGAGATGTTGCTCGACGTGACGATCCAGCCCGTCATGTTCGTGCTGCTGTTCGCCTTCGTGTTCGGTGGTGCGATCTCGGTGCCCGGCGGCGGCAACTATCGCGAGTTCCTGTTGCCGGGCATCATCGTCCAGACCATCGTCTTCTCCTCGGCGATCACCGCGATGGGCATCTCGAACGATCTGTCCAAGGGCATCGTCGACCGGTTCAAGTCTTTGCCGATCTCCCGGTCCTCGGTCCTGGTAGGTCGCAGCATCTCGAGCCTGATCCACTCCAGCATCGGCATCACCGTGATGTCACTGACCGGCTTGCTGATCGGCTGGCGCATCCGCGACGGCCTGGTCGACGGTGTCCTGGCCTATCTCCTGCTGCTGCTGTTCGGATTCTCGATGATCTGGTTGGGCATCTGGATCGGATCGCTGATGCGCACGGTCGAGGCCGTGCAGGGCTTCATGTTCACCGTGATGTTCCCACTGACATTCGTCGCCAACACGTTCGCGCCGACCGGCAAGATGCCGACGGCACTGCGTGTCGTGGCGGAGTGGAACCCGGTCTCGGCGCTGACCCAGGCAACCCGGGAGCTGTGGGGGAATGCGCCGGCGGCGGCCGACAGCGCGGCGTGGCCGCTGCAGCACGCCGTGGCGGTCTCGATTGTCTGGCCGATCATCTTGACTGCGATCTTCGCGCCGCTGGCACTGCGCGCGTTCAAGGGCCGGTCGCAAGACTGATCCACCAGACACCTGGTCACAATGCAAGATCACGCGATTATCGATGCTCTGACCCGGGCTGCACGTGATTGGCTGAGGCATGGACGAGCTCATCGAGATGCCGATGTTCCCGCTCGGGTCGGTGCTCTTCCCGGCGATGCCGTTGTCGCTGCGGGTGTTCGAGCCGCGTTACATGGCGATGCTCGATGCGTTGCTGTCGACCGAGTGCCCGGAGTTCGGGGTCGTCCTGATCGAGCGGGGTCAGGAGGTCGGCGGAGGCGAGCAGCGGTTCAGTCATGGGACGGTTGCGCGGATCATCGAGGTCGCCAGCGACGAGGGCCACGTCAACGTGCTGGTGACCGGTCGGGACCGGATCGAGATCGTGGAGTGGCTGGAGGATTCACCCTTCCCGCGGGCGGTGGTGCGAGTCCTGCCGCTACTGCTGTGGGAAGAGGTGTGTGAGCCGCGCCGGGAGCAGACCGAGCTGCTCGTGCGCCGCACCCTGCAGCGCGCCAGCCGGCTCGACGAGCACCTGTGGCCGTCCACGATCGACCTCGACGACAATCCCGTCAACCACATTTGGCAGCTCGCCGGCATCGCGCCGATCGGGCCCCTGGACCAGGTCCGGCTGCTGGGTGCGCGCAGTGTTCGAGACCTGCTCGACTCGATTTTTGTCGCCGTCACCGACGTCGCCGAGTCGCTGGACCTGCGTTCGGGCTAGGCGTCGGAGTGGCCGCCGGCCCGACGCTCGTACTCGTTCCGGGCGGCAGCATCGACCTTGCTGAGGGCCTGGTCGGCGCCGATGGCGTGGCCGGCGGCATTGCGGACGCGCCGGGGCAGGGTGTTCATCGTGTAGAACAGTCCCTTGCTCCAGCCGGGCACCCACGTCTCGAACCGGGGCCGCCGGGCGACCTTGATGATTGCGCGGGCAACCTCGCCAGGCTCGACCGCGCGCATGCCCTTGGTTGCCGCGACACCGGCCGCAAGCTCGGTGGCGACCACGGTCGGTAGGACGCATGACACGTCGATACCGGCCGGCGCGAGCTCGGACTGCATCGCCTCGGAGAAGCCGACAACGGCGAACTTGCTGGCGCTGTAGGTCGCGCCGTTGGCGACGGCGATACGACCGACGGCGGAGGCGACGTTGATGATGTGTCCGCGCCCGCGGGCGATCATGTCCGGCGCGACGAGCTTGGTGCCGGTGATGACACCCCGGAGATTGATGTCCAGGATCCTGTCGGTCGCCTGGTCCGTCTCGTCCACGAGTGCCGACAGGGGCATGATGCCGGCGTTGTTGACCAAGATGTCGATGGGACCGAGGGTGGCGGCGAACTCGATGAACCGCGCGTACGACGCGCGGTCGGCGACGTCGACGACATGACCCACCGCTCGACCGCCGATCTGCAGGGCGGCCTTCGCGGCCACATCGTCGTCGAGGTCGCCGATCACCACGATGGCGCCTGCGGCAGCGAACTGTGTGGCGGTGGCGAGACCGATCCCTCGGCCCGCTCCGGTGATCACGACGATCTGGTCGTCAAGGCTGGTGAGTCGCGGCATGGTGTCTCCTGCTCAGAGGGGGGTGAGGTGGATGGGCTGGCCATCCTTGGGGAATGGCAGCGACTGATAGTTCATGGGTGCGGCGTAGTCGGGGTCGACGGTCCACGTGAAACGTCGCAGCAGGTGCACCAGGATCGTCTTGACCTCGGCGCCGGCGAAGAACATGCCGATGCACTTGTGCACGCCGCCGCCGAAGGGCTCCCAGGCGTGCCGGTGCACCTTGTCCTCGCGGCGGTCATCGGCGAATCGTTCGGGATCGAAGCGTTCGGGATCGGGCCACAGCTCCTCCATGTGGTGGGAGAGGTGCAGCATCACCACGACGAGCCGGTCGGCGGGAATATGGTGTCCGAGCACCTCGGTGTCCTTGACGGTCTTGCGGGCCAGCACCGGCACGGGCGGCACGAGCCGCAGGCTCTCCTTCATGACCAGGTCGATGGCCGTGAGTCCGTCCAGATCTGCCAGCGAGGGGTGCTCGGGCAGTGCCATCGCCTCGTCCCGGCATCGCTGCTGCCACTCGGGGTGCTGCCCGAGATGCTGCATCATCGTCGAGACCGTGATGGTCGACGTGTCGTGCGCTGCCATCAGCAGGAAGATCATGTGGTTGACGATGTCCTCGTCGCTGAACGTCTCGCCGTCCTCGGTTGTGACCTGGCACAGCACCGAGAACAGGTCGGTGCCGGGATTGGCGCGCTTCTCGGCGAGGTGGCGACCGAAGAACTCCTCGAGCAGGGTTCGTCCGCGCAGTGCCCGTCCCCACCGGGTCCCCGGAATGTTCAACCGCAGGAGTGCGGTGGCCGACTGGACGCAGTCGATGAAGGCGCGGTTGACCCGGTCCAGCTCATCGGGAGTGGCCAGGTCGGCACCGCCCATGAACACCGTCGTGGCCAGGTCGAGGGTCAACGACTTGAGTGCGGGATATGCGCGGAAGCCGTTGCCGGGCTCCCACTGGTCCAGGCCCGCGACGACCGCCGGCTGCAGCGCCTCGGTGTAGCGCTCGAGGTGGTCTCGGGTGAAAGCCGACTGCATGATGCGGCGATGACGGTGGTGCTCCTCGAAATCCAGCAGCATCAGTCCGCGATCGAAGAAAGGTCCGACGAGGTAGCCCCAGCCGTCGCCACTGGCGAACGCCTTGTCGGCGTTGCGCAGTGCGACGTCGCAGGCGTCCGGCCCGAGCAGGGCGGTCCACCGCTTGCCGATGAAGTCCATCTCCGAGACCGCGCCGAATCGGTCGTACTGGCCACGCATCATCGCGAGCGGGTCCCGCACATAGGCAATGGTCTGGCCCACATAGGGCAGTCCGCGGCGGCGCGGCGGCGTGGTCGTGGTCACAGTCATGTGGACATCTTGATTCAGACAGGACGCTCTGTCAATATGAAGTCATGGCAGTCAAAGCAGGCACATACCGCGGCATGAGCGCCGAGGAGCGTCGGGCGGACAGGCGATCCCGGCTGCTCGCGGCGGCGCTGGAGGTGTGGGGGCGAGACGGCGGACCCAAGGTCACGATGACCCGGATCTGCGCCGAGGCAGGCCTGACCGAGCGCTACTTCTACGAGAGCTTCGACGGCCTGGACGCCGCACTCGTCGCGGTGCTCGACGAGATCGCCGACGAGATCACCCTCCGCACCGTCGCGGCCCTGGCCAGCGCACAGGGCGGTCCGACGGAGCGGGTGCGGGCCAGCATCGGCGAGTTCGTGCGGATCCTGACCGACGACCCCCGCAAGGGACGGGTCGCGATCGTGGAGTCAGTCGCCCATGACGCCATGCGGGCACGCCGGGCTGAGGTGCTGCGTGAGTTTGCCGAGCTCGCGGCCCGTGAGGCGCGCGAGCTCTATGGTCCCGAGGCGTGGAGCGAGTCCGAGGGCCGGATGGCCGCAACGATGTTCATCGGCGGCGTCGCCGAGCTCGTCACCGCCTGGATCGAGGGGGTCATCACCGCGACGCCCGACGAGCTCACCGCCGCGGCGACTACTCACTTCACCGCGACGGCGCACCGCTGAGGAATCACTCGGTCGTGGGCGCCAGCTCTTGGACCTTCCTGCTCCCACCGTGTGGCAGCCGCAGCCGCTCTTCAGCGGGCCTTGACGTAGCGCGCCCAGGCGAGGCAGAACAGGCCGAAGACCGCGAGGCCGAGGGCGACCAACGTCAGCAGGACGGGGCCGTACGGCTGCTCCCGAACCGTCTTGAGGGCATCGTCCAACCCGCCCGCCTTGTCGGGGTCGTACGAGATCGCTGCCCAGCCGAACAGCATGCCGACCGGTGCGATTGCGATCCCCTTGCCGACGTAGCCGATCCGTCCGGCGGCCAGGACTCCCGCTCCGGAGGAGCCTGCTGTGGCGCGAGCCTCGAGGTCGTGCGCGAATCCATCTGTGACGCCGCGCCGCACATGGTTGACGGCGAGCGCGATGATGATCAGGCCCACCAGGGCGACCAGGACACGACCGGCGGGGACCGCCAGCAGCCGGGCCGTGAGACCTTCCTCAGTGGAGTCGCCGCCACCTGAACCCCCCGAGCCCGACGCGATACGTACCGCCGATCCGGCCAGCGCGGCGTAGACGCCGGCCCGCCCCACCGCGGCCAACCGCTTGAGGGTGCGCCGCCGGTTGTCGTCCTCCGACTCGTGGCCCCAGAGGGCGGTCAGGAGCTGCCACACCGTCAGGGCGGCAAGCCCGGCCGCGGCAATCCACAGCAGCACCTCGCCGAAGGGTTTTTGGGCGATCTCACGCAGTGCACCACCGCTGCTGGCGTCGCCACCGCCGCTCCACGCGATCTGCAGGGCGATCCATCCGATCAGCAGGTGCACCACGCCGTAGGACACCAGCCCGACGCGGGCCGCGGCGCGCATCGTCGTGCTGTGCCGGGCCTGTCTGCCCTGCTGTTCCACATCTCCCATTTCGTGCTCCCTCTCGCCCGGCCGATCTTGTCAGAGGGCGGAGGAACCCGCATCCGCAGCGGGATGGCCGATCAGGACTCCAGCGCCTCGGCGGCCTTGGCGATGTTCTTCTGCATCGAGCCGAAAATGATGCCGTGGAACGGGTAGATCGACCACCAGTAGAGGTGCCCGAAGAGCCCTCGGGGGTGGAACAGGGCGCGGTGATGGAATGTCGTCGTGCCCCCGTCGGTGGACCCGACCTCGAGCTCGAGCCAGGCCAGTCCCGGCAGCTTCATCTCCGCACGGAGGCGCAGGAATGACTGGTCGTCGGTCTCCTCGACCCGCCAGAAATCCAGGGCGTCGCCGACCCGGAGATCCTTGGCATTGCGGCGTCCGCGACGCAGGCCAGGGCCTCCGACGGCGCGGTCAAGGATGCCGCGCACCCACCAGGCGAGCGCCCAGGAGTACCAGCCGTTCTTGCCGCCGATGCCCTCGATGATGGCCCAGAGATGCTCGGGACTGGCGTTGACCTCGCGGGTCCGTTCGTCCTCGTACAGCGAGCCACCGGCCCAGTCCGGATCGGTCGGCAGCCCCTCGGACGGTGCTCCGGCAGTTGATGCGGATGACCAGCGGGTGGGCACGTCGAGGTTCTGGATCTTGGTCAGCGCCAGCTGGACCGCCCGATCGAAGCCGATCAGCCCATCGGCTGGATCCGGGACGTACTCCTTGATGTCGGTCTCGGCGGCGACCACGGTGTTCTTGAGCGACTCGACCAGCGGACGGGCCAGGCTCGCCGGCACGGGTGTGATGAGCCCGACCCAGTGGCTCGACAGTCCGGGCGACAGGATCGGAACCGGCAGCACGCGGCGCTTGGCCAGTCCGGCGACCGCGGCATAGCGCTGCATCATCTCGAAGTACGTCAGCACGTCGGGACCGCCGATGTCGAAGCGCCGGTTGACGTCGTCGGGCAATGTCGCGGAACCGACGAGATAGCGCAGGACATCTCGGATCGCGATGGGCTGGATCTTGGTGTGCACCCACTTCGGAGTCACCATGACCGGCAGTCGCTCGGTCAGGTAGCGGAGCATCTCGAACGACGCCGAGCCCGATCCGATCACGACGCCGGCCTGGAGCACCGCCGTCGGTACGCCGGAGTCGAGCAGGATGTCACCGACCTCCTCGCGGGAGCGCAGGTGTTCCGACAGGTCCTCGCTCGAGGGATTCATGCCACCCAGGTAGACGATGCGGCGCACCCCGGCGCGCTTGGCCTCGGCGGCGAATGTCTCGGCCATCTTCTTCTCGGTCTCGCCGAAGTCGTGTCCGGTGCCGATCGAGTGCAGCAGGTAGTAGAGGACGTCGACGTCCTTCATCGCGCTGGCCACACCTTCGGCGTCGGACGCGTCGCCGACCGCGATCTCGACGTCGTCGGCCCAGTCCCGGGCCCGGGCCTTGCGCTCGTCGCGGACCAGGACGCGCACGTCGTGGCCCGCCTCGAGAAGCTGTGGCACGAGTCGGCCGCCGACGTAGCCGGTCGCTCCGGTGACGAGACTGCGTGGAGAGGTCATGTGTCCAGTGTTGGCGTTTCGGGGGTCACGCGCACGCCGAGCGTCACGTGAGAAGCCGCACTCCGAGGTCTTGATAGGCGAAACAGTTGGGGAAGGCGTGCGGTGTCATGGGGCGGCCGGTCGGCGTGGTGGACCCGGGGTCGGCCGGGATGTCCGGGCACTGGCGCGCGTACCAGTCGTTGCGCAGGACAAACCGATCGTCGACCACGGTGCCGAGGTAGCTTCCCTCGCGGTCGACCGCGTCGTGGTCGTCCCACGGGAACCAGCCGATCCAGTGGCCATGCAGGTCAAAGACGTGCGGGTCGGTCCACGTGCGTCTGAACGCGATGGGCTCGCCCCCCATGTCAAACAGGTAGACGCTCATCCGAGACTGTCCTTCCGGTGCTTCTGTTCCGACGGTACGTTCGCCCGCCGACATTCGTGGACATTCAGCCCGCGACAGGCGGAAATGACTCGGAAGGATCAGATCGGCTAGTCCGGTCGGGCTCGTCTCCACCACTCGATCAACCGTGTGTGGCCCGTCTGCGTGACGCATCGCGCTAGCGTCTGATCATGACGAATGACACCGAACGCTCCGTCGAGCTGGTCCGCACGGGCAAGGCGCGGTTCCGGGCCACCAACGTGCGTGGGGGGACCCTTGACTTCGGCGAGGGCGACGACACGGACTTCACCCCGGTCGAGCTGCTGCTCGTGGCGATCGCCGGCTGCAGCGCGATCGACGTCGACCACCTCGTCGGCAAACGGGTCGCCCCGGACTCCTTCTCGGTCGGGGTGCGGGCCGACAAGATCCGCGACGACCTCGGCAACCGGCTGACCGACATCCGGCTCGCCTTCGAGGCCGCGTTCCCCGAGGGGCCGGACGGCGATCAGGCGCGAGAGCGGATGCCAGCATCCGTGGCGCTGTCGCACGACCGGCTGTGCACTGTCGCGCGCACCGTCATCGTGGGCACCGAGGTCGAGGCGATCGTCGGGTAGGACCGGGCTCCGGCGTCAGGACGTGCCGTCGAAAGCGTCCTGCAGGTCCTGGATGCTGAGCCGAGTCATCTGCAGCATCGCGGCCTGGGCCCGGCCGGCGGCCTCCCGATCGGGATCGCCGAGCAGGCGGGGCAGGGCCGTCGGGATGACCTGCCACGAGAGCCCGAAGGCATCGGTCAGCCAGCCGCACGGACCCTGCTTGCCGCCTCCGGCGAGGAGTGCCTCGGAGATCGAGTCGACCTCGTGCTGCGTCTCGACGCTGACCGACAGGGAGAACGCCTCGGTCAGGGTGTGGTGTGGACCGCCGTTCATGAGCGTGAGGGCCTGACCCTGCAGGCGGATCGTCGCGAGGAACAACGAGCCGTCCGGCAACCGCTGCTCATCGAGCAGCTCGGTCGTGTCGAAAACCGCGAGATAGCGCTGGATCGCGGCGTCGGCATTGTCGACGAACCACAGGAACGGGGTGACGGTGACGTGGCTGCTCATGCGCCTGCTCCTTCTGCCGGTACGTATCGGTACTTCTCCGGGGTTGCGAGATGTGCGTCGAGCGGGCCTCGCCGGCGGTCAGTGCAGGCGGAGTTCGGGGTTGTGCGGGCCCTTGGGCTCGACCCAGAAGTCCAGCGCCAGGTCTGCTTCAGTGCCACCGTTGAGATAGATCGAGAAGTCCGTGACGCCGGCATCCTCGAGGATGTCGTCGTCGATCAGGAACTGGCCGGTGAAGTCCCGGCTCGACCGGTTGAGGATCTCGTAGGCCGCGTCGGCCATGATCTCCGGCGTGCGCGAGTGGCTCGCCAGCCCGGCACCGACGACGTTGCGCACGGCCGCGGTGTCGATCGCGGTGCGCGGCCACAGCGCGTTTGCGGCGATGCCGAACTCGCGCAGCTCCTCGCTGAGGCCCAGCGTCACCAGGCTCATGCCGAACTTCGCGATCGTGTACGCCGTGCTGGTCGCGAACCACTTGGGATCCAGGGTGATCGGCGGCGACAGCGTGAGGATGTGGGCGTTGTCGGACTTCTTCAGCCACTCGATCGATGACTTGGCCAGTAGGAACGACCCGCGAGTGTTGATGTCGTTCATCAGGTCGTACTTCTTCATCGTGACGTCCGACGTGCTGGACAGGTCGATCGCGCTCGCGTTGTTGACCACGATGTCGATGCCACCGAACGCCTCGGCGGTCTTGGCGACGGCATCGAGCACGAAGTCGTCGTCGCGCACATCGCCGACGAGGGGCAGCGCCTTGCCTCCGACCGCCTCGATCGCCGCGGCGGCGGTGTAGATCGTGCCGGGGAGCTTGGGGTGCGGCTCGGTGGTCTTGGCCAGGAGCGCCACGTTGGCGCCGTCCTTGGCGGCGCGGACCGCGATCGCTTCGCCGATCCCGCGGGATCCGCCGGACATGATGATGGTCTTGCCTGCAAGTGACATGGCCACACCCTAGAGGTTGTCGCGGTGCGCCGAAACGGTGAATCGGTGCTCGGGGGTCGTTGTACCCGCCACGAGGTCGGCGATCATGGCCCCGACCAGCGGCACGAACTTGAAGCCATGCCCGGAGAATCCAGTGGCCACCGTGAGTCGGCCGATGCGGTCGATGACGAAGTCGTCCTCGGCGAGCCCGCCGTACAGGCACGTGCCCGCAGCCAGGCTGCTCGGCACGACGCCGGGCACCCAGTCCGTGACGTAGGCGCGCAGGTCGTCGATCTCCGCGGCGACGACGGGAACGTCATGGCGGTCCGGATCCACGACCACGCCGCCACCGTGGAAGCCCACCTTGATGCCGTGGGGGGACGGCAGCCCATAGGCCTCCGGCACCGCGCGCCCGTCCGCTCCGACACGGCGGTGGATGAACGTCGGCCAGGTGGCGCGGGGATCGACTGCTGCGAAGTGCGCGGGCTGCACCTGGGTCGCGACGTCGTCGGGAAGATCGGCAAGCCGGTGGCTCCACACGCCAGCGGCGAGCACGACGTGGTCGGCGTTGAGCACGCCGTCGCCGGTTACGACGCGCATGCCGCCCGCGGTCTCCTCGACCGCCGTGACCCGGGTGCGCGGACGCAGCTCGGCGCCATGCTCGGCGGCCCCCCGCTGCAGGATGCTCAGTGTGTTGTCGGGGTGCGCGACACCCCCGTCGGGCTGGAACAGCACCGTGTCGTCGAATCTCAGGCCGGGCCACCGTCGGGCTGCGTCACTCGGTGTCAGGAGCTCGTGGGCCACGTCCTCGGCCTCAAGTGCCGCGACGAACGGTTCGAGCAGCCAGCGTGGACCGTGGTCGACGCTCCCGGTCCGGCGGAACACCTCGAGGTCGGTGCCGTCCTGCAGCCGGTCCCACAGCGGCCGTGCCCGCATGGCAAGGCGGACGTAGAACCGGTCGTCGTAGACCAGACGCACGATGCGCGAGCTTCCGTGGGAGCTTCCGCGCGCGTGCAGCAGGTCGTGCTGCTCGAGAACCGTCACGGCGTGACCACGCCGCGCCAGCTCGTGGGCGGCGCTGGACCCCATCGCGCCGGCGCCGACCACCAGCACGCTGGGCAGTGACATGCGGGATCCTCTCGGCCTGGCGTGTGTCGATCGTGCCGCGGCCGTCACCTACGGTCAATACCGACGGCAGGTGGTCAGGCAGGTCGTCCTGGACCCGCAGGCCAGTGCGGTCCTGGGAGCCCAGTTCTGAGAGTGAGGGAGTGACATGGCGTGGATCTCAGGAGCGGGCTCGGAGCTCGAGCCCCATGACGCCCGGTCGATCCGGGTCCTCGGGATCGTCCCCCTGGGATGGACGCTCGCGGCCGTCGTCGCGCAGGTCATCCTGACGGCCGTGCTGGTCCCACGCCTGCCTGCCACCATCGAGCTCCATGTCGTCGGCGCGGTCTCCTCCGGTCCAGGCCACTACCGGGTTGCGGTCGACGGCCTGGTCCTCACGATGTGGATCCTCTTGGCGGTGCTCGCCCTGGTCAGCGTCGGGCTCGCGCTCCTCGCCGCCGTGGGACGGTCCACGCCGGTGACGTCGGCGGCGGCCGCCGTCGTGGCCTGTCTGATCCCCACCGGGCTGGGCCTCCTCGTGGCGAGTGTGCTGCCGCAGGTGGGGGCGAGCGCGCCGGCGGAGGTGGGCACGAGCGGTGGGGGAGGCTCGGCCTGGGCGACGGTGGGGCTCGTCGTGGGGCTCGCGCTCGGGCTGGTCAGCGTGCTGGCTCTGCCCCAGAAGGTCCGTGGAAGGAATGCCGCTCGCTCGCAGCCATGAGACGTCTGCGTGGGCCCGGGGTGTCCGCCGCGCCCGGGGCGTCCGTCGATCGCGCCGCGGCCATCATTTACAGTCAATACTGACGGTAAGTGAGGAAGTTCATGGCTCCAGAGGTACCAGCATGGTTCGCCGAGGCGCTCGCGCAGTCGCACGACGCGTGCGAGGTCGAGGTCGACGGAGCCCGCATCAGTTATCGCGCGTGGGGCAAGCCGGGCCTACCGGTCGCGGTCCTGGTGCACGGCGGCGCGGCCCACGCCGGCTGGTGGGACCACGTGGCACCACACCTGGCGACGGGCCACCGTGTCCTCGCGGTCGACCTGTCGGGTCACGGGGACAGTGCCCACCGCGACCGATACACCCTCACGACGTGGGCTGACGAGATCATGGCGGTTGCCGCCGCCGAGTCAGACGAGCCGCCGGTCCTGCTCGGCCACAGCATGGGCGGATTCGTCGTGCTGACCGCCGCCCAGAAGTACGGCGCCGCGGTCCGTGGCGCGGCAGCGATCGATTCGCCGGTCCGCGAGATGTCGCCGGAGGCGCGCGCCTGGGTCGCGACCGCCAAGGAGATACCGGGCAGCAAGACGTATCCCGACCGGGCCACGATCCTGAGTCGCTTCCGCACGTTGCCGGCCGACGGCGCGGGCCTGCCGTACGTGCGTGAGCACCTCGCGGCGGGCTCGATCCGTGAGACCGAGGGCGGGTGGACGTGGAAGTTCGATCCACGTATCTTCCTGCGCTCGATGATGGAGCCTGAGGAGCTCGCCGCTGCGGCCTGCGACATCGCCCTGATCCGCGGCGAGCGCGGCATGGCCACGACCGACATCACCGACGTCGTCGCCGAGCGGCTGGGTCGGGACGTCCCCGTCACGATGATCCGCGACGCCGGCCACCACATCATGCTCGACCAGCCCATCGCGCTCATCGCGGTGCTGCAGACCCTGCTCGGCCAATGGAGGAACCCATGAGTGATTCCGTGCTTCTCGACACCAGCGACGGTGTCCTCACCATCACGTGGAACGAGCCCGAGCGCCTCAATGCGCTGACCGCGGAGATGCTTCACGACGCGGCCGCCGCGATCGAAGGGGTCGGCCCGGACGTTCGGCTCATCGTGGTGACCGGCACGGGGAGGGCGTTCTGCTCGGGTGCCGCTCTGGGCCCGGGGTTCGACGGGTCTGCGACGTTGGACGGCGCCAACCGGCTGGTCCGCGCCATCACCAGGACCCCCGTCCCGGTGCTCAGCGCGGTCAACGGCATCGCAGCGGGCGTCGGCTGCTCGATCGCGATCGCCGCAGACATCACGCTGGCCAAGAGCTCGGCGTACTTCCTGCTGGCGTTCATCAACATCGGGCTGATGCCCGATGGCGGCGCGACCGAGCTCGTCGCGGCGTCGATCGGCCGGGCCCGCGCCAACCAGATGGCGATGTTGGGCGAGCGGTTGGCCGCCGATACCGCCGCCGAGATCGGCCTGATCCACAAGTCGGTCGACACCGAGGAGTACGACGCGGAGCTCGCCGCACTCGTCACCAAGCTGGGCCACGGCCCCACCGTCGCGCTCGGCCAGACCAAGGCGGCGATCGCGGCGACCACCTTGACCCACCTCGATGCCGCGCTGGACCGCGAGCGGGAGAGCCAGATCGGGCTGTTCGACACGGCGGACGCGGCCGAGGGTGGCACGGCCTTCGTCGAGAAGCGCAAGCCGGAGTTCACCGGACGATGAGCGAGGACACGATGAGCGAGGACACGATGAGCGACTTCGAGGTCGTGGACCGGGTCCTGACCGCACGACGCAGCTGCCGGGGATTCCTTCCCGACGAGGTGTCGCGCGATGTCACCGAACGGCTGCTGTCTGCTGCCCAGCACACCGCGTCGTGGTGCAACACCCAGCCGTGGCAGGTCCACATCGTGTCGGGCGAGGCCAAGGAGGCGCTGTCGAAGGCCGCAGTCGAGAACGTCCTCGCGACGCTCGGGCAGCCCGCCCCATCTGACTTCCCCTTCCCCGCGGCCTACACCGGCGTCTACGACGTGCGTCGCAAGGAGGTCGGCTGGCAGCTCTACGAGGCGGTCGGCGTCGTCCGCGGTGACCGTGACGGATCCGCGATGCAGATGCTCCGCAACTTCGAGTTCTTCGGAGCTCCGCACATCGCGATCATCACGACCGCCGCGGACCTGGGTGTCTACGGGGCGATCGACTGCGGTCTCTACGTCAACTCGTTCATGCTCGCCGCCGAGGCATGGGGCCTCGGCACGTGCGCCCAGGCCGCGATGGGGCAGGTCGCGCCGGCGATCCGCGAGCAGCTGGCCCTGCCGGACGACCGGCTGGTCGTCTGCGGGATCGCGTTCGGCCACCCCGATCCCGACCACCCGACGGCGCAGTTCACGTCGACCCGGGCCGCGATCACGGACGCCGTCACCTTCGTCGACTGACCGCGCAGCCGGACTTCACCCCCGGAGCGCGCCGATGCCCAGCACTGCGGCGAGGCCCAGCGCGCTGCGTGGGTGGTAGGCCGAGGTCCACAGTCCCCCGTGCGCGGCGTTGACCGCTTCGTCCTGCCACGGCTCGGCCTGCGGGGCCGTGTCGGCGCGCAGGTCGTACGCCAGCAGGGCCGCCATCAACGTGTTGCTGGTGGCCGGCTCGAACACCTCGACGCCGAATCGGTGCGCACCTGCGTAGGCCGCGGCCAGGGCCTTGTTCTTGACGACCGAGCGGGTGCGCGTCGCGGGGGCGACATTGAGCGACACCGTCGTGCCAGCCTGCCGGGCCGTGGTGGCCCGCCACCGCTGGAGGCGCTTGGCCAGCGCGTAGTTGGGACCCTGTTGGGGCACCAGGGCGTCGCAGATCCCGGGGTCCGCGCCGGGCGGGTAGTTGCGCTGGAGCAGTCGGCCACCGCTGATCATCCGCAGGGGAGCGCGCACGAGTCGCGAGGAATCGGCGTACGCCTGATTGGCCATGGCGACCTCCTCGGCCGGCACCGCGAACGTGTCGGTCGGTGTGGCGAGGAACGCCAGGGCGGTCTCGGGCCGCTGCTGGGTCAGGTGCGTCGCGAGCGCGTCGGCCGCCATCGACACACGCACGTGCATCGAGCCGTCGGCGTAGCAGTAGTTGCCCAGGACGAGCCGACCATCGATCCCGTCGAGCCAGTGCGCGACGGCCGACAGCTCGGTGACCAGGTCGGCACCCGAGTCGTCGTCGCCGTTGGTCATGATGCGGGCGGGGACGTGGACCCGGCCGGCCGACTCCTCGGCGTGTGCGCGCACCCGCGCCTGCATGTCGGGGTTCGGCAGGTCGATCGCGACGATCTCGGCCCCCCAGCGGAGCAGGGCGCGGTATGGCGCCATTTCGGCGCCGGCGCCGAGGATGACGATCGTGTCGCCCTCCAGCCGGAGCCACGAAGGGTTGGCCTGCACGGTCTTGAGGGCATCGGCACACGACTGCGTGATGATTCCGGTCGCGGCCCACACCTCGATCTGGTCGGTCAGCGCCTTGCCGCCGAGCCGCTCGCCGCGGTACGGGACCGTGAGCTGGGTTTCGGCCGCGGCGGTGCCCTGGATCGTGCGGGTGTGGAACACCTGCGACAGCGCGGTGCCGCTGATCGCCTCGTCGAGCCCGACGTCACCGAATCGCATGGCGCCGCGGGCGGCGGCCAGCCCGTCCGCAGCGATCGCCTGCGCTGCGGGTGGCTCACCGATGCCGGCCTCGACCGCTCGCCTGAAGTGACTCAGGTAGTTGCGCCGCCAGCTCGTCTCGTTCTCGACCGCCCGCGCTCCCACGGGATCGGCCTTGCGCAAGGCCTCGGACAGGATCGTGCGTGCAGTTGCCGACGTGCTCTCGGTGGAGAACGCCACTCCCAGGGTGCTCATCGGCTCAGCGTAGGAGTGTTCAGGGGTTACTCACGAGTCGCCCTACGAAAAAAAGTTCCCCACGAGCAAGATCATTTCCAATCTCACCAATCCTTCGGCAGAACGGTGGCGAAGCACTGGTACAAGCCACCCACACATGATTGAGAGAACACCATGAGCACCAACCGCAACCGCAAGTTCTTCGCCGGCATCGCGCTGGCCGCCGTCGCAGCGTTCCCGCTCGCGGCCTGCAGCTCCTCCGATTCGGCCGGTTCCTCGTCCTCGTCGTCCTCCTCCTCCTCGACCTCGGCCCCCAAGCCGCTGGCCGCGATCAACGCACTGACCGGTGAAGACACCGCCGTGGCGCTCGACAAGGGCTTCACCGACGCCCTGACCTCGCTGAAGCTCACGCCCGGCGTCGTCGGCACCGCCGAGCTCGTTGATGGCTCGCTCGTCTTCCCGATCTCGGGCGGAAACGTCACGTACTTCAAGCCGGGCACCGTCTCGCCCTACGTCATCGGCCAGATCCAGCACGAGGGTTCGGGCTTCTCGCTCGAGGCCGGCGACACCAAGGTCGAGATCACGAACCTGAACGTCGACCCGGGCGAGTCGCGTGTCTACGGCGACGTGTCGGTCAACGGCAAGCTCGCCGTTGCCAGCGCGTACGTCCTGACGCTCAATGGCTCCACGCTGAAGCCGCTGCAGACCGAGGGTGACACCGCGATCCTCGAGGGCACCAAGGTCTTCATCAGCCCGGTTGCTGCCGGCCTGCTGAACGACGTCTTCAAGACCGACGCCGTCACCAAGGACCTCCTGGTCGGCGTCGCGAAGATCACGGTCAACACGACCTCGGGCGACTGATCTCAGTCTCACCCAGCTTCCCCTGAGGGAGCGAACCCAGCAGCCGTCGTACCGGACTCCCGGTACGACGGCTGCTGTCGTTCGTGAGGGACGCACTCCAGCTCGAGATCCTCCCGCACTGGCAAGAAGATTCAGCGATTCGGCAGATCTGTTCGCAATCCCACCAATCCCTCGGCCCGGTGGCGGCGAAGCACTGGTACAAGCCACCCACAGGATTGAGAGAACACCATGAGCACCTTCAAGAACCGCAAGTTCGTCGCCGGCATCGCCATGGCCGCCGCCGCAGCAGTACCCGTCACGATCATCGCGACCACGATCGACTCGGCTTCGGCCGCTTCCTCGTCCGCTCCCAAGGCGCTGGCTCACATCAGCGCGCTGACCGGTGAAGACACCGCCGTGGCGCTCGACACGGGCTTCACTGACGCCCTGACCTCGCTGAAGCTCACGCCCGGCGTCGTCGGCACCGCCGAGCTCGTTGATGGCTCGCTCGTCTTCCCGGTCACCGGCGGAAACGTCAGCTACTACAAGCCCGGCTCGATCTCCCCGTACGTCCAGGGCCAGGTCCAGCACGAGGGTTCGGGCTTCTCGCTCGAGGCCGGCGACACCAAGGTCGAGATCACGAACCTGAACGTCGACCCGGGCGCCTCGCGTGTCTACGGCGACGTGTCGGTCAACGGCAAGTCCGTTGTCACCAGCGCGTACGTCCTGACGCTCAACGGCAACACGCTGAAGCCGCTGCAGGCCGAGGGTGACACCGCGATCCTCGAGGGCACCAAGGTCTTCATCAGCCCGGTTGCTGCTGGCCTGCTGAACGACGTCTTCAAGACGGACGCCGTCACCAAGGACCTCCTGGTCGGCATCGCCAAGATCACGGTCAACACCACGTCGGGCGACTGACACCACGCCCCTGACGGGGCAACAAACAAAGCTGTGGACGCGCCTGGGGCGCGTCCACAGCTTTGTTTGCTGCAGTTGCCGAACGCACCCATCCTTGGTCCTCGCGGCGACGAATCACCAGTGAAAGACACAGCACGCCCCGTACGCCGACCGGCGCATCGGGGCCATCGATCAGTGAGGAGCGCGCCATGACCGACCTGCATGCGTTCGCCGGTGCGTACGCACTGGACTCACTCAACGACCGCGATCGCGCCCGCTTCGAGGGCCATCTCGAGGCCTGCGAATCCTGCCGGGCCGAGATGGCTGGCTTCTTCGCCACGACCGTCCGGCTCGCCGAGGTCACCGCGATCTCACCCCCGGACGCGATGCGCGCACGGGTGCTGGCCGCCACGCGGTCGACGTCCCAGATCCGACCGGTCGTGGCCGAGCTGGACCGACACCGCCGCCTGCGTCGCGTGCTGCCCCGGTTTGTCGTGGCCGCTGTGTTCGCGCTCGGAGCCGTCTCAGCCGGTGGGTTCGCGATCGAACGAGGCAACGCCCGGGACAGCATGGTTGCCAGCGAGTCCATCTCGTCGGTGCTCGCCGCACCTGACGCCTCCACCAAGGCCCGTGCCTTCTCCGGCGGCGGCAACGTGCGGCTGGTGTCCTCGTCGGCGCGCGACGTCGCGGTCATCGTGGCCAATGACCTGCCTGCCCTCAAGAAGGGCAGCGTCTACCAGGTGTGGATGATCCAGGGCCCCGATGCCCGCTCCCAGGGGACGTTCGCGACCGGCGGCACGATGATCATGCGAGACCTGAAGGCGGCCGACCACGTCGCCGTAACGGTCGAGCCGCGCGGTGGCTCCCTGGAGCCGACCACTGCAGCTGTCATCTCGCTCGCGATCTGACCCGGCGACCGAGTCCCCGGCTCGGCCCGCGACCTCGACGCTAGGCTGCGTGGATGGGATCGGTGCACCTCGTCAGGCATGGCCAGGCCTCGTGGGGCAGTGACGACTACGACGTCCTCTCCTCGACCGGAGTCGAGCAGTCGATCGGGCTCGGCACCTCCTGGGAGGCATCGGGCTGGGCGCCCACCTCGGCGGTGGCGGGATCCATGAAGCGCCACGCGCAGACCGCTATCGCCGCGATCGACGCGTGTGGTCACGGCGACGGCTACGACGTCGATGCGGGCTGGAACGAGTACGACCATCTCGCGATCGCGAAGGCCTATGACCCCGGATCGATGACGGCGGACCCCAAGGCCTTCCAACGGGTGCTCAACCTCGCGCTCGACGAGTGGATCGCGGGGCACGGAGAGCATGCCGAGACCTACCAGGACTTCGTGGCCCGGGTCATGACGTCGTTCGCCGCAGTGGCCGCCGACGCCAGCTCGGGTCGTTCGGTCGTGGTGTTCACCTCCGGGGGGCCGATAGCCATGGTTGCCTCACACCTGTTGAGCGGCGACGACTCGCTGTTCCAGCGGCTCAACGACGTCGTCATCAACGCGAGTGTCACGACCGTGATCGTCGGATCGACCGGGCCCCGTCTGCTGGCGTTCAACGAAAGCACGCACCTGCCCCGGGACCTGATCACCTTCCGATGAGCCGCCGTCCAGATACCGCTAGTATCTGGACATGTCGATTGCCCTCGATTCCCGCGTCCTGGTCACCGGCGCAGCCTCCGGGCTGGGCCTGGCCCTGGTCCACCAGTTCGTCGAGCGTGGTGGCCGTGTCCTCGCCACGGACGTTCACGCCGAGCTGCCCGAGTCGCTGCGCGGCCTCGACCGCGTGTCCTACCTGACCCTGGACGTGACGCAGGACGTCGACTGGGCCAGGGCGCGCGACTGGGTCGTCGAGGAGTGGGACGGCCTGGACTACCTGTTCAACAACGCCGGCGTCGCGGCTGGTGGCCGGATCGAGCTTTCCGAGATGGACCAGTGGCAGTGGATTGTCGACATCAACCTGCTCGGCGTCGCCCGCGGCTGCCGCACGTTCACGCCGATGTTCAAGGCGCAGGGGAGCGGGCACATCGTCAACACCGCCTCGGCGGCCGGCCTGATCCACCCGCCGCGGATGAGCGAGTACAACGCGGTCAAGGCCGGCGTGGTCGCGCTGAGCGAGACACTGTTCCACGAGCTCAAGCCGTTCGGCGTCAAGGTCTCGGTCGTCTGCCCGACGTTCTTCAAGACCAACCTCACCGACTCCCTGCGTGGCAAGGACGAGGCCGCCAACGCCTCGGCCGCCAAGCTGATCGACCGGGCCAAGCTCAGCGCCGACGACATCGCCGCGCGCGTCATGTCCGGTGTCTCGAAGGGGCGGCACATCATCCTCACCGACCGCGACGGCAAGATCGCGTATGCCGCCAAGCGCTTCGCCCGGCCGCTGTACTACTCGATGATGAACAAGGCCTCCATCCAGATGTCGAAGAAGGACTGAACACATGCGCAAGAACGTACTCATCACCGGCGCGAGCTCCGGGCTCGGCGCCGGCATGGCCCGTATCCTCGCCGCGAAGGGGCACAGCCTGGCCCTGACCGCTCGGCGGGTCGACCGGCTCGAGGCGCTGCGTGCAGAGCTCGTCGCGGCCCATCCCGACATCGATGTCGTCGTCCACGCACTCGACGTCAATGACCACGAGCGGGTCTTCGCGGTTTTCAAGCAGGCCGTGACGGATCTCGGCGGGCTCGACCGGGTCATCGTCAACGCGGGCCTCGGCAAGGGCGGCCGCATCGGCACGGGCAAGTTCCAGGCCAACAAGCAGACCGCCGAGACCAACTTCATCGCCGCGATCGCTCAGTGCGAGGCCGCGATGGAGCATTTCTACGAGCGCAAGGCCGGTCACCTCGTGGTGATCTCGTCGATGTCGGCGATGCGCGGCATGCCGTCGTCGATGACGACGTATGCCGCGACCAAGGCCGGTATCGCGATGGTCGCCGAAGGTATCCGCTCGGACCTGATCGGTCGCAAGGGCCTCGACATCAAGGTCACGACGCTGTTCCCGGGCTACATCGCCTCGGAGATGAATTCGCAGGTCGAGCAGTCCTCGCCATTCATGGTCGATACCCACAAGGGGTGCGTCGCCTTGGTGAAGAGCATCGAGAAGGAGGTCACCGACGCCGCCGTGCCGTCATGGCCGTGGGCGCCGCTGGGCCAGGTCATGAAGCATGCGCCGCTCAGCATCGTCCGCCGCATGGTCTGACGCCGCTACGGCAGCGGGATCCGCAGGAACCGCGGTCGGTAGAGGAATGGATTGGCGTTGATCTCGCCGACGTCGGTGTTGTTCTGGCTGTACGACACGACGATGCTCCCCTGCTCGGGGAGCAGGTCCGGGTGGGCCAGCGGCATGTAGCGCAGGGCTCCGGTCTTCTCGTTGGACGGGATCTGGGCCACCGGGGGAGCTGCGAAGAACGGGCCGGTCGGGCCGGGGGACGACCAGACGACGAGGTCGGACCCGAGGAACTCGTCGCGCTTGCTGACGGCGTACCACCGGCCGGCCTGGCGGAAGACGCTCAGCGTCTGGGACACCCCACCGGTCGCCGGGATGAGGGTCGTCGCCTCGGAGGCGTGCTGCTGCCAGCGGGACCCGTCCCAGTAGCGCCAGCGCGAGGCGTCGAGGATGTCGTCGGGTCGGACCCGGGCCACCTGGAGGGAGAAGCCGAACACCAGGTCCGCGCCGGGCGATGCGGTGCCGTAGAGGTAGACCCACCCGCCCTCGACGGCCGTCGCCGCTCCCCACGTCGTCCGCTTCGTGCCGGCCAGATCGGCGCCGATGTCACGGACCTCGAGGAGCTGGGGCGTGTCGCCCCGCCGAACGACGAACAGGGCGATCGCCGGACCGAGGTTCTCGAAGGCCGCCGCTCCGTCCGGCTGAGCCGCGCCTCGAACCCGCTGCGCCGCGACCCCGACCAGGTCGTAGCCGACGTGCTCGACCTTGGCGATCGACATCGGCCAGTAGCCCACTCCGTCCTCACGGTCCGGGATGAGTGCGCCGTGGTCGGCCGGGAGCACGACGTCCGCGCAGCTGTCATCGAACACCAGCATCGAGTTGCGGACGAACCGTTGGCCGCTGAACGTTGGCGACCTGAGCGTGTCACCAAAGACCCAGAGCCGGCGGCCGTCCTGCAGTTCGACGTCCGCACCCACGTCGGCGCCCTGGAACTCCGGGCTCCCCCGCAGGGTCGAGGCGATGTCGTTGAGACCGTCAACGGACGTGATCGGTTCGATCGGCAGGCACTGGGTCTCCGACGCGCGGGGGACATCGCCGACTGCCGGGTCGCTCGAGGTGGGAGCGAGGGCAATGGCGGCAAACATCGCGGCGCCGGCGGGCACCGTCACGAGCAGCACCCGGACCCTCCACGGAAGACGCGCGATGCTCATGAAGTCCACGGTTCCACACCGCGTAGGTTCGGTGCTCATGAGGCGAGCACAGGTGTTGACGATCGTGCTGGTCGGGTTGCTCCAGCTCGTCGTGATCGTGACGCTCGCACTGGCCGGTCCCGAAGAGGATCCGCACGCGGCACCGATCCGGGTCGTCGCCCCGGCCGTGGTCGGGGCCTTTGTCGTCGAGCGTGCGAACTCGCTCCAGGGGCGGCCGGTCGAAGCCGAGGCGCTGTCGACGCCGGCCGAGGCCAGGGACAGCGTGCGCGGCGGGCGGAGCGTCGCGGCGATCGTCGTCGACCTCAGGCAGGAGACCGACCGGGTCTACGTCGCCTCCGCAAACGGGACCCGGCTCAACCAGATGGTCCTGGCCCAGATCACTGCGATCGAGTCCTCGTACGGACGCAGCATCGCGGTCACGGACCTGGTCCCCGTGCGGTCGGGCGACGCGGACCACTGGCACGCGTACGTCCTGGCCGGGACCTGCGTCGTGGTCGGCCTGGGTGTCGCAGTGCTCATCACGTGGCGGCGCGGTCCACACGCCGAGACGCTCACCGGCGGGTCTTGGCGCCTTGCCGCCAGCGCGGCTGCCGCCGTCGTGGTCGGGGGAGTCCTCGCTGTGCTGGCGGCCGCGTACTACGACACAGGCATCGCGGCGTGGTGGCTGGTCATGGCGTTGACGATCCTCGCCGGCGCGACCACGACGCTCGCGTTGGAGAGCCTGCTCGGCGTTCCCGGCATCGGTGTCGCGACGACCGTGCTGGTCCTGTCGGCCGCTCCGATGGTGACGCTGGCGCATCCGCTGCTGCTCCCCGAGCCGTGGGCCACCCTCACCCAGTGGCTCCCCCACGGGGCTGGACGGGATGCTGCGACCAGCATCGCCTACTTCGGCGGCGGACAGATCGTGCGCCCGGTGTTGGTCCTGGTGGTCTGGTCGGTGATCTCGGTCGTGACGACCGCGGTCGCGAGGCGTGAGCGCGCCCGTCACCTCGCGGTCAACCCCTGACGGAGTCCACGACTACGCTCGTGTCGTGATGATCCGGGATGCCGTGGACGACGACTGGACGCAGATCTACCCGATCTTCGCCGCCGTGGTCGAGGCGGGCGAGACCTACGCCTTCCCCGAGGGCCTGAGCGCGGACGAGGCGCGACCGTGGTGGATGGATCAGTCCTCGGGCCGGACCGTCGTGGCGGCCGAGGGTGACCTGGTGCTCGGCTCCGCCAAGATGGGGCCCAACCGGCCGGGCCGTGGCGCCCACATCGGCACGGCCAGCTTCATGATCGACGTTCGGCAACGCGGTCGTGGCATCGGCCGAGCCCTGGCCGTGCACATGATCGAGTGGTCGAGGCAGCAAGGATTTGCCGGCATCCAGTTCAACGCCGTCGTCGAGACCAATCTCGCGGCCGTGGCGCTGTGGACGTCACTCGGCTTCGCGATCGTCGGCACCGTGCCCGGTGCCTTCGACCACGCTTCTCAAGGTCGTGTGGGCCTCCATGTGATGTACCTGGAGCTGTGAGCCGGGCGCCCGGTGTAGCGCGGATCGCGCTTCAGTCGGTGACGATCCCGGCCCTCCACCGCGTCACGACGGGTGCGCTGGACCTGGCGAGAGCCGTGATGCCCTCGGGCGGGGCGATGATCTCGGACCGGACGCCCTGCGCCATTCGATAGGGCTGGCGGGCGATGACCGAGCCCAGGACCTTCCGGAGCCGGGAGATCTCGGCGCGCACCGTTACGACCCGGGTCGGGTCCGCGAACAGGTCGTCGGCGATCTCGGCCGCCGATCGTCCGCCCGGGTGCAGCAGCAGCGTCAGGAGGATCTCGCCGTGGCGAGGCGTCAGGGCGTGGGCCCAGGTGCTGCCCGCCGCAGTCAGCCTGACCACGGGATCCGGTGAGGACAGGTCCAGGGTCATCGAGGAGATCTGTTCCTCGCCGTCGTCATCCTTGATCCGCAGGAGCCATCCGCCGGGCAGCGGCTCGGCCGTCACGAGACCGAACCCGGCGACCCAGGCGTCCTCGCCGCCGAATCCGATGGGCAGCGCGACGCGATCTGGTGGGACCAGGCCCGTCGCGGCGGCGGTCGTGCCATCGGATGCCACCACGAGTGCTCGCCCGTCGAGCCGCGCAAGCAGCGGGGCGGCGATCGCCCGGAGTCCGTGGAGTCGCTCCTGGGTCGCGGCGCGGATCTCCAGTTCGGCCAGCCGCGCTGCGAGGGTCACCATGGACAGGGTCCCGGCGTGCACGGTGTGGACCGGGCCGCTCAGGTCCACGACACCAAGGACCCGGCCGGTGGCCGGGTCTCGCAAGGGTGCCGCGGCGCACGTCCACGGGGTGTGCGACTGCGCGTAGTGCTCGGCCGCGTGGATATGGACGGGGGCCTCGGTGACGAGGCACGTACCGATCGCATTGGTCCCGACGTTGCCCTCGGTCCACGCCGAGCCGCCCACAAAACCAAGATGGTCTGCGTGTCGCAGGACTCCGACCTGGCCTTCCCGCCACAGCACCCTGCCCTCGACATCGGCGACGACCATGAGCTGTCCGGTCGCCTCGCAGGCCGGGAGCAGGTGCTGCCGCAGCAGCGGCATCAGCGGCTGGAGCCCACTGCCCTCACGTCGGCGGAGCAGCTCCTCGCCCGGCAGGGGTGCGATCTCAGGAGCGCCAGCCGGGCTCAGGCCCTGCAGTCGCATGCGGCGCCACGACGCGCCGATCACCGACCTGATCGGGCCCGGCGCGCGCCGGTCCTCGAGCGCGGCCTGGCGTACGACGTGGGTAGCTCGGGTGAGTCGGAGCGGATCGGCGTGCAGAGCTTCTCGGGCCATGCTGCATCGTGCGTGTCCCGCGGTTGCAGGGTCGTTGCAACCCCCTGCAACTCTTTCGAACTCCGGGACCGATGCGGTGTGCTGTGGGTCACATCCCGAGGAAGGGAGTCGACATGACTCAGACCATCGAGCGCGAGACTGATGCCCCGACGCCGCAGCAGAGGGTCGATCGCTGGCTGGCGCTGTTCGAGGGCGCCCTGCGGTCTCGAGACGCGCAGGGAGCGGCCGCTCTGTTCACCACCGACAGCTATTGGCGCGACCTGGTCGCGTTCACCTGGAACATCACGACGGTCGAGGGCCGCGAGGGTGTCGCCGACATGCTCGGCGAGTGCGTGGCCGAGACCGATCCGTCCGGCTTCGCGACGACCGAGACGCCCACCGAGGCTGACGGCGTCACGGAGGCGTGGATCGAGTTCGAGACCGCGACGGGACGCGGCAAGGGTCACCTGCGCCTCAAGGGCGACCA
This sequence comes from Aeromicrobium sp. A1-2, assembly GCF_003443875.1. Classification (NCBI taxonomy): domain Bacteria; kingdom Bacillati; phylum Actinomycetota; class Actinomycetes; order Propionibacteriales; family Nocardioidaceae; genus Aeromicrobium; species Aeromicrobium sp. A1-2. The sequence goes on from NZ_CP027482.1 coordinate 3,276,885, forward strand.
GGGCTGGACGCTGCTCACCAGCCTGCGTGAGCTCAAGGGTCACGAGGAGAGCCAGGGCGAGACCCGGCCGCAGGGTGTCAGCCATGACTTGTCCAAGGGCAGGGCGTCGTGGAAGGAGCTGCGCGAGGCCGAGGAGGCTGATCTCGGCTACCGCACTCAGCCGTACGCCGTGGTCATCGGCGGCGGCCAGGGCGGTATCGCCCTGGGTGCCCGGTTGCGCCAGCTCGGCGTGCCCGCCCTCGTGATCGACAAGCACGATCGGCCCGGCGACCAGTGGCGCTCGCGCTACAAGAGCCTGTGCCTGCACGATCCGGTCTGGTACGACCACCTGCCCTATCTGCCGTTCCCGAAGAACTGGCCGGTGTTCGCGCCCAAGGACAAGGTCGGCGACTGGCTCGAGATGTACACCAAGGTCATGGAGGTCCCGTACTGGTCGCGGTCGACCGTGACGGCTGCGGTGTACGACGAGGAGTCCAGCACCTGGAGCGTCACGGTGGACCGCGACGGCGAGAGCGTCGAGCTGCGCCCGACCCAACTGGTCTTCGCAACGGGGATGTCGGGCCAGGCCAACGTCCCCGAGTTCCCCGGCATGGACGTGTTCCGCGGCGAGCAGCAGCACTCGAGCCAGCACCCCGGCCCCGAGGCGTACGCCGGCAAGAAGGTCGTGGTGATCGGGTCGAACAACTCGGCCTTCGACATCTGCGGCGCTTTGTGGGAGAACGACGCCGACGTGACGATGGTGCAACGCTCGTCAACCCACATCGTCAAGTCGGCCTCGCTGATGGACATCGGGCTGGGCGACCTCTACTCCGAGCGTGCGGTGGAGTCGGGTGTCACGACCGACAAGGCCGACATGATCTTCGCGTCGTTGCCGTACCGGATCATGCACGAGTTCCAGATCCCGCTCTACCAGCAGATGGCCGAGCGCGACAAGGACTTCTACGATCGGCTCGAGGCGGCTGGCTTCGACCACGACTGGGGCGACGACGGGTCGGGCCTGTTCATGAAGTACCTGCGACGTGGCTCGGGCTACTACATCGACGTCGGCGCTGCCGAGCTCGTCGCCGACGGCAAGGTCAAGCTCGCGCACGGCCAGGTCGACCACCTGACCGAGGGCTCGGTCGTGCTGGATGACGGCACTGAGCTGGAGGCCGACCTCGTGGTCTACGCCACGGGATATGGCTCGATGAATGGCTGGATCGCCGATGTCGTCGACCAGCAGACCGCCGACAAGGTCGGCAAGTGCTGGGGTCTCGGCTCCGAGACCACCAAGGACCCCGGTCCGTGGGAGGGGGAGCAGCGCAACATGTGGAAGCCGACGAAGCAGGAGAACCTCTGGATGCACGGAGGCAACCTGCACCAGTCGCGCCACTACTCGCTCTACCTCGCCCTGCAGCTCAAGGCCCGATATGAGGGCATCCCGACTCCGGTCTACCGGCAGGCGGAGGTGCACCACCTGAGCTGATCCGGGGAATGCGGACGGGACGTCGCTTGTTGACAATCATGTTCAATCAACGAGAGGTGAGCACCATGGCACGTCACACCGACCTCCGACCGATCATCAAGCTCCGGTCGACCGCTGGCACCGGATATACATACGTGACTCGCAAGAGTCGCCGCAACGACCCGGACCGGATCGGACTCCGCAAGTACGACCCCGTCACCCGGCAGCACGTGGAGTTCCGCGAGGAGCGCTGACCCGGCCCACCGCGCGTGACGCCCGTCTGGCGCCGGGCGGTCTCAGGCCAGCAGATCGCGGGCGAGCTGGCCCACGCGGTCGGCCTCGACCAGGAAACCGTCGTGCCCGTAGTCCGATCGCACGACCTCGAGCGGGGCGGCGTCGGGGATGCCGTCGGCGAGCTCCTGCTGCTGGTAGAGCGGATACAGCCGGTCGGAGTCGATGCCTGCGACGACGGTGCGCGCTGTGACCCGGGCGAGCGCCGCCGCGATCCCGCCGCGATCGCGCCCGACGTCGTGACTGTTCATCGCGGCGCTGAGCAGGATGTACGAGTTCGCATCGAAGCGGGACACCAGCTTGGCGCCGTGGTGCTGAAGATAGGACACGACCGCGAACCGGCCGTCGTCCTGGACGTCCCGGCCGAAGCGCTGGGACAGCTCGGTCTCGCTGCGATAGCTGATGTGCGCCATCCGGCGGGCGAGGTCCAGGCCGTGCAGCGGACCGTGCGGACCGTCGTAGTAGTCGCCGCCGAAGAAGGCCCCGTCGGTGCGGATCGCGTCGATCTGTGTCGACGACAGGGCGATCTGGTCGGCCGAGGCGTACGCCGAGGTGGCGAGCAGGAACAGCCGTTCCACGCGCTCGGGGTGTTCGATGGCCCACTCCAGGGCGCGCATGCCGCCGGCTGATCCGCCCATCACGGCGCGCCACGTGCGGATCCCGAGCGCGTCCGCGAGCGCGACCTCGGCGCGGACCTGGTCACGGACCGTCAGGTCGGGGAACGATCCGCCCCAGGGCAACCCGTCCGCGTCCCGGGAGGATGGGCCGGTCGATCCCTGGCAGCCACCGAGGATGTTGGCGGCCACGACGTGGTGCCGGTTGGTGTCGACCGGCTTGCCGGGCCCGACGATGGCGTCCCACCAGCCCACCGTGGGGTGGCCGGCCTCGGCCGGCCCTGACACGTGGCTGTCACCCGTCAGGGCGTGCAGGACCAGGACAGCGTTGGATCCGTCGAACTCGCCCCACGACTCATAGGCGATCCGTACGTCGGGAATCGTGCGTCCCGAGTCGAGCTGCAGGTCGCCGATGTCGACGAACTGACGCCGACCCGACGGATCCCCCCCCCGCCACGCACCCGTGACGAGAGAGGGATCGATGCTGGGGCTGATCGTCACTTTGCCGCGCGGAACCCGGCGTCGAGATCCGCGAGGATGTCGTCGATGCCCTCGAGGCCGACGGCGAGCCGGACCAGTCCGGGGGTCACGCCGGCAGCGGCCTGCTCCTCGGCCGACAGCTGCGAGTGGGTCGTGCTCGCCGGGTGGATCGCGAGGCTGCGCACGTCACCGATGTTGGCAACGTGGCTGAACAGCTCGAGCGAGTCGATGAAGGCCTTGCCGGCCTCGACGCCGCCGGGCAGCTCGAACGTCAGGACGGCGCCGGCGCCCTTCGGCGCGTACTTGTCGGCGAGTGCCTTGTAGGGGCTGCTGTCGAGCGAGGCCCAGGTGACCTTGCTGACGTCCTGGCGCGCCTCGAGCCACTCCGCGACCTTGCGGGTGTTCTCGATGTGACGCTCGACGCGCAGGCTCAGGGTCTCGAGGCCCTGCGCGAGCAGGAAGGCGTTGAACGGGCTGATCGCCGGTCCGATGTTGCGCAGGAACTGCACGCGGAGCTTGGCGATGTAGGCCGCTGCGCCGAGCGCCTCGGAGAACACCAGGCCGTGATAGCTCGCATCGGGCGTCGTGAAGCCGGGGAACTTGTCGCCGTGCGCCGCGTAGTCGAACGTGCCGGCGTCGATGATGACTCCGCCGACCGCCGTGCCGTGGCCGCCGATGTACTTCGTGGCCGAGTGCACGATGGTGTCGACGCCGTGCTTGAACGGGTTGAGCAGGAACGGGGTGCCGATCGTGTTGTCCACGATGAACGGCACGCCGACCTCCTTGGCGACTGCCGAGATGGCCTCGAGGTCGAGGACGTCACCCTTGGGGTTGCCGATCGTCTCGCCGAAGAACACCTTGGTGTTGTCCTGGGCAGCGGCACGCCACGCGTCGGGGTTGTTGGAGTCCTCGACGAAGGTGACCTGGATGCCGAGCTTGGGGAAGCTGTGGCGCAGCAGGCTGTCGGTGCCGCCGTACAGGCTGGCCGACGCGACGATGTGGTCACCGGCCTCGGCGACGTTGGTCAGTGCGCCGGTCGTGGCCGACTGGCCCGAGGCGACGAGCAGGGCGCCGACACCGCCCTCGAGCGCGGCGAGCCGCTGCTCGACGACATCTTGGGTCGGGTTCATGATCCGCGTGTAGATGTTGCCGGGTTCGGCGAGGCCGAACAGGTCGGCGGCGTGCTGCGTGTCGCGGAACTGGTAGGAAGTCGTCTGGTAGATCGGCAGGGCGCGAGCGCCGGTGGTCGGGTCGGGAACCTGACCCGCATGGATCTGCTTGGTCTCAAATGACCACTGGTCGCTCATGGTGTCTCCTGAAGGCGTGTGGAGGAAAGTCTCTCCTCGAGAGTGCCATCGTCTCAGGAAGTGGCAAGCACGTCCCAATATGTGAGATATCTGACTTTCAGGACATCGTGAAGGGCTGCGCTGTCGACTCCAGGACCGAGAGCCACAGGTCGCCGTCGGGGGAGACGCTGTGCGACCCGGTCGTGACGAACGGGATCGGGACGTGCACGAACCGGTGACGGCGGCGGCCCACGACCATGTCGGTCCGTCCTGCCATCGCGGCATGCACCGCGGTCTGCGCCAGGCGGGTGCAGTAGACGGAGTCCGAGGCGTCGGCGGGCACGGACCGGATCGCGTAGCCGGGGTTGAAGTAGCGCATCGTCAACGGCTGGTCGCGATTGGCGAAGTCCTTGCTGATCTGCTCGCGGAGGTAGGCCGCGATGTCGCCCAGGACGGCATTGCCGCTCGCGTCGGTGCGGTCACTCGCCGGGATCAGGTCCTGCCCGGCGCCCTCGGCCAGCACGATCACGGCATTGCCCTTCTCGGCGACCCGGCGACGAAGCAGTGTGAGCAGCCCGTTGTCACCGTCGAGGGCGAACTCGACTTCTGGAATCAGGACGAAGTCGGCGTCGTGGTTGGCGAGTGCGGCGTAGCACGCGATGAACCCGGCGTGCCGTCCCATGACCTTGACGATGCCGACACCACCGACGGCGGCCTCGACCTCGACCCGGGCGCCCTTGATCGACTCCGCGGCCTTGGCGAACGCCGTGGCGAAGCCGAAGCTCTGTCCGATGTGCGGGATGTCGTTGTCGATCGTCTTGGGCACGCCGACGACGCCGATCGTCAGACCGCGCGCGGCGATCTCCGCCCCGATGTTGTGAGCACCCCGCATCGATCCGTCACCGCCGATGACCATGAGGATGTCGATGCCCAGCGCGACCAGCCGGTCGACGATCGCGACCGGGTCCTGGGCTCCTCGCGACGATCCCAGGACCGTGCCACCGCGCTCGTTGATGCGCGCGACACGCTCCGGCGTCAGGTCGACGACGTCATGACCATTCGCCTCGATGAGCCCGGCGTAGCCGTGCTGGAACCCGACGACATCACGCACGCCGTAGTGGGTGTTGAGCTCGAGCACGATCGCCCGGATGACGTCGTTGAGCCCGGGGCACAGGCCGCCGCAGGTGACGACGCCGACCCTGGTCGTGGCCGGGTCGAAGAAGATCTTGCGCCGTGGACCGCCGGACTCGAACGTCGGCAGATCCTCCAGCGCCACACCGCGGGCGGCAATCAGCTCGAGGGTGTCGTCGTACAGGATCCGGTCGTCCTCGCCGACGTAGTACTCATTGGTCTCGCGACCCCCGACGTACATCGCGAGGGGGCTGTCGAGCGTGCTCGCGCCGAGTGAGCGGACCTGGAGATCGTCGAGGGTGACCACGGGACAATGCTATCCGAGGCTTTCCTCAGGTTTTCGACGTTCCGGCGGGGCGCGGGATGATCGGTGCCGACCCGGGCGGGCGTGATCTAGGCGTACGCATAGTCCTCGAGCGGGAACCGGCTCGCCTCGCGGAAGGCGTTGATCGTCGAGGTCGGCCGCAGGAGTGTGGCCTCGCCGTGCTGGTTGAAGTAGTAGCTGCGCGAGGTGCCACAGTCACCGTTGACGAAGACCGAATTCTCGAGGTTGTCCTGCATGCGGGCCAAAAAGGTCGCATTGGCGCGGTCGGTGACCTCGAACGTCGCAGCCCCCCCGCGGTCCACCTCGCCCAGCAGCCGCTTCATGTGCCGCATCTGCGACTCGATCGTCGTGAAGTAGGAGAGGCCGGAATAGGAGTACGGGCTGTTGAGCGAGACGAAGTTGGGGAATCCCGGCACCGCGACACCTTCGTACGCCTGGAACTTCTGCTCGCGCCAGAACTTCCCCAGGTCCTTGCCGTCGCGGCCGATGACCTCGAAGGCGGGGAAGTTCGTGTCCCACAAGTTGAATCCGGTCGCCAGGACCAGGGTGTCGATCGTGGTCTTCCGGCCGTCGGCCGTCACGATGCCGTCGGGCTCGATGCGCGCAATGGGATTGGTCTCGAGGTGGACGTTGTCCCGGTTGAACGTCGGGAAGTACGTGTTGGAGAACGTCGGCCGCTTGCAGCCGAACGAATAGTCGGGGGTCAGCTTGCGCCGGGTCTCGGGGTCCTTGACCTGGCGTGCGAGGTGGCCGAGCGCGATCTTCTCGATCGCGCGGTTGAGCGGCCGGGTGCGCCGGTAGTTGAGGACGCCGGCGACCATCATGAGCTCGAGGATGCCGCTGCCGAGGCCGCGCACCGCGCGCTGGGCCAGCGGTACTCGCGCGTACATCTTCTGCACGGGTCGCGGGATGGCCCCGTCCTGCTTGGGGGTCACCCAGATCGCGGTGCGCTGGTAGACCGTGAGCTCGGCCAGCCGTGGGGCGATCTCGGGGATCAGCTGCACGGCGGTCGCCCCGGTGCCGATCACGGCCGCCCGGCGGCCGTCGAGGTCCAGGGAGTCGTCCCACCGGGTCGTGTGGACGATGGTGCCGGTGAACGAGTCGATGCCGGCGATGTCGGGGACGGCGGGCTGGGACAGGAATCCGGTCGCGGTCAGCAGGAGCCGCGCGTGGAGCCGTCCGCCACCGGCGATGTTGACGGTCCAGTGCTGCTGATCCTCGTCCCACACTGCGCCCTCGACCAGGGTGTCGAACCGCATGTGCCGGCGCACGTCGTACTTTGTCGCGACGTGCTCGGCGTAGGCCTTGAGCTCGGCGCCGGGTGCGTAGAGGCGGGACCAGTGCGGGTTGGGCTCGAAGGAGTACGAGTAGGTCGACGACGGAATGTCGACCGCGAGTCCCGGATAGCGGTTGACGTGCCATGTCCCGCCGAGATCGGACTCGCGCTCGAGGATCACCAGGTCGTCGCGGCCGAGCTGGCGGAGCTGGATGGCCGCTCCGATGCCGCCGAAGCCCGCGCCGATGATCGCCGCGTCGTGGATGTGGTCGGGCATAGTGCTCCTGGTGATCAGTTTCAGATAACAAGAATATCTGAAAGCAGTCAATCAGTCCGGCGGCAGCGTGACAAGTCCGGTGCCAGGACGGCAGCGCCGCCGTGCGCGTCGACGTCGCGATGGGCGGCTCGCACGGGTGCGCTACTGCGATCGCGGTACACCGACGGCCTGCGTCTGGACGATGCGCGATCGGGTCGGTCCCGGTCACGATGGACTTCATGATCGAAGTACAGAACCTCACCAAACGTTATGGCAGCACCACCGCAGTTGACGACCTCTCCTTCGTGGTCGAGCCGGGAATCGTCACGGGCTTCCTGGGGCCCAACGGCGCTGGGAAGTCGACCACGATGCGCATGATCCTCGGCCTCGACAAGCCCACCAGCGGGTTCGCGACCGTCAACGGTCGGTCGTTGGTCGAGCAGCAGGCCCCACTCACGGAGTTGGGTGCCCTTCTCGAGGCCAAGGCGGTCCATCCGAAGCGCTCGGGCCGCAACCACCTGAGAGCACTCGCCGCCACCACAGGAGTCTCCGCCCGACGGGTCGAGGAGGTCCTCGACATGGTCGGGCTCTCGGACGTGGCCGATCGGGCTGCGGGCGGCTTCTCGCTCGGCATGAGCCAGCGCCTCGGGATCGCGTCTGCGCTGCTGGGTGACCCGGCGACGATCATGCTCGATGAGCCGGTCAACGGACTCGATCCGGAGGGGATTCTCTGGATCCGCCACCTTCTGAAGGACCTGGCCTCAGAGGGTCGCACCGTGCTGGTCTCGTCGCACCTGATGACCGAGATGGCATTGACCGCCGAGCACTTCGTGATCATCGGGCAGGGCCGCCTGATCGCTGATGTGTCCGCTGCCGAGCTGGATGCCATGGGTGCTGAAGCAAGCGTCCTCGTCTGCGCCGACGACAACCAGCGGATGCGATCGCTCCTGACCCGCGACGGCGTGACGATTCGGTCCGAGCCCGGCGAAGCATTCTCGGTCACGGGCCTGGACAGCATGGAAATTGGCCGGATGGCTGCGACGAACGCGATCGCCTTGTCCGAGCTGACGACTCGCCGCAGCACGCTGGAGCAGACCTTCATGGACCTGACCAGCCACTCCGTCGAGTACAGCGCCCACGCCCTCACGAACGAGGCAGCGTGATGGCGATGCGTGACAGCACAGCCCCGATGCCCCCGGCTCAGCCCACGACCCCCGCCCGTAGCGCGAAGGAGCACACGATGACCACGACCCCCATCCCGACGAACGAGATCACCGCGACGCCCGTCCCACCGTCCCATGAGGCTGACGCCGCGACGAGTCGGGTGACGTTCGGCCGGCTCGTCTCGGCAGAGTGGTTGAAGTTCCGCACGGTGCGGGCCAATCTCGCTGCGCTCGGGGGCGCAGCAGCAGCTGCGGTCGGCTTCGGGGCCCTGTTCTCCTCGCTCGCCGGCAGCGGCAACGGGCCACAGGATCTCGGTCAGAATGCGTTGTCGCTCAGCCTCGGAGGGTTCCGGCTTGCCGAGATCATCATTGCCATCCTGGGCATGGCCCTCGTCGCTGGCGAATATCAAACCGGACTCATCCGGACCTGGTTCGGCGCAGCCCCCAGGCGACTGTCGGTGCTGGCTGCCAAGGCGACGGTCTACGGCGGACTCGTCTTCGTGGTTGCCTTCGCGGCAGCGATTCTCGCCTTCCTGGCAGGGCAGGCACTGCTCCCCGCCGGATGGGAGTCGCTCACCCTCGGCAGCGAGGGCGTCCTTCGAGCACTCGTCGGCACCGCCTTCTACAGCGCCGCGATCGGCGTCATGGGTATCGGGCTCGGATTCCTGCTGCGCAGCACGGCGTCCGGCGCCGGAGCTGTCGTCACGATGCTGATGATCGCGCCGCTGATGGTCTCCCTGTTGCCGGCATCGATCAGCGATCCGCTCGGCAAGATCCTGCCGAGCAACGCAGCCAGCGCCGTGGACGGTATGCAGACCGGCAGCGAGCTGCTGTCGACGGGATGGGGCGTTGCGGTGCTCCTTGCCTGGGTGATCGGTATCGTCGGTGCGGCGGCCATCTTGCTGAAGCGTCGCGATGCGTGAGCGAACCGCGGCTCAGGCAGGGAGAGGATGATGGTGTGGACACGCAGACGCGCAGTCAGGATCATCCTTCCCACGACACTGCTGGTGGCATTCGTCGCGGAGTTCCTCAGCCGTGAAGGACCCGACTACACCATCCACTCCTGGATCGGCATCGCGCTGATCTCGGTCATCGCCCTCCACCTGGCGGGCAACACCCGCTGGATCAAGAGCGTCTGGAACCGCAAACGGGAGCACCGGGAGTTCGGCCTGGGCGTCCTGAATGCAACCCTCGGAGCAGTCGTCGCTGTCTGCATCGGCAGCGGCTTCCCGATCTGGTTGGACTGGTCCGATGCCACAGCCTGGGTCACGCTCCACCGGGTGACCGGCATAGCCAGCATCCTGCTCATGTTCGTGCACCTGTGGAGGAACCGGACACGCATCAGGAGCCTTGTCCGACCTCGCGTGCGTAGAGTCGCCCAGATCGACCGAACCCAAAAGGCTCCACGATGACCACCAGTGGGGGGGTGGACCCGAGCGCGGTGCGCCTGCTGCCGTGGCGGATTCCTGACTGGCTGATCGATTCGATGTTGGTCGCGTTCCTGGCCGTCGGCATCCTCGCGCGGCATGTCGGGGGCGAGGGGGGGGGCTCCGGCGCGACCGAATGGATGGCCCTCGCCGTCGCCGCGGTACTCATCCCCGCGCGGCGTTGGTACCCAGTGCAGACGCTCGTGTTGGCGATCATTGCCTCCACGGTCATGGTCGCGGTGACCGATCGACCGACTCCGCTGTTCGTCGTGGTGCTGATCGCGCTGTTCAACGTCGTGCAACGGTACGGGCGGAGGACCGCCGTGGTGGCGGGCGCGATCACGACCGCCTACTTCTTGCTGACGGTCACGGCGGTGCTCGGCGAGATCCCCCTCGGTGGCGCCGGGTTGGCATCGATTGCCTGGCCGGCGTTCGCTGCCACTGCGGGAACGGCGGTCCGATCAACCCGGGACAGCATCGTCGCGGCTCAGGAGCGGGCGCTACGAGCCGAGAAGTCCCGCGAAGGCGAGGTGCAGCGGCGGGTCGCCGAGGAACGACTGCGAATCGCACGCGATGTCCATGACCTCGTCGCCCATCACATCGCGGTGATCAACGTCCAGGCGGCGGTCGCAGGTCACCTGATGCAGTCGGATGTATCCGCCGCCACGGCGGCACTCGACGTGGTGCGAGGTGCGGCGGCCACCGTGGTCGACGAGCTCGGCGGAATCCTCGCTGTGCTGCGGTCGGCCGATGAGGTCGACCAGCCAACCGCTCCCACGCCCGATCTGGCCGCCATCGATGGCCTCATCTCCTCCTTCGCTGCCAGTGGGCTCGTTGTCCGGCACGAGACCTCGGGGCCCCCCCGATCTCTCTCGGCGTTTGCCGAGCTGACGGCTCACCGGGTGGTCCAGGAGGCCTTGACGAACGCGCACAAGCACGGCGACGGCACCGCGACCGTGTCGTTGCGCTACGACGATGGAGGCCTCGAGGTGACAGTCGTCAACCCTGTCGGGCCCCCCGCCGGCGACACCGACGCGCATCGTGACGGCTATGGCCTCGTCGGGATGCGGGAGCGGGTCGAAGCCAGCGGCGGCACTCTGAGCGCAGCAACCTCGCATGCCGGCCGGCAGTTTGAGATCGTCGCGACGATCCCGGTGAAGGGTCACGAATGAACCAGCACGGGAGCAGCGCGGCAGTCGAAGGCGGCACGGTGATTCGGGTCGTCCTGGCGGACGATCAGACGCTCATTCGGGCTGGCTTCCGCGCGTTGATCGACAGCGCCCCCGACCTCACCGTGGTCGGCGAGGCCGACGACGGTGAGTCCGCGATCGAGCTGCTGCGCTCGACCCGAGCCGACATCGTGCTCATGGACATCCGCATGCCGGGCCTTGACGGGCTGGCCGCAACTCGAAAGATCTGCGCCGACGAGGACCTCGCGGGAGTGAAGGTCATCGTCCTCACGACGTTCGAGCTCGATGCCTACGTGATCGAGGCCGTGCAGGCAGGGGCAAGCGGCTTTCTCGGCAAGGGGGTCAGCCCATCGGAGCTCCTCGACGGGATCCGTTCGGTTGCAGCAGGTGACGCCCTCCTCTCGCCCAGGGCGACGCGCGCCTTGCTGGCTCGTTTCTCCGGATCAGACCAGGCGGGCATCGACCCGTCCGTGCTCGAGCCGCTGACCGGACGGGAACGGGAGATGGTGGTCTACGCGGCTCATGGGCTCTCGAACCAGGACATAGCCGAGCGGGCCTTCCTCTCGCCGCTCACGGTCAAGACCCACATCAACCGCGCGATGATGAAGCTCGACCTGCGGGATCGAGCCCAACTCGTCGTCCTCGCCTACCGCACCGGACTCGTCCGTCCCGGCGACACCCTCTAGGGCGGCCCGCCTTCGGAGACCGCGTCGTGGATGTGGTCGGCAGGGTGTTCCGTGCGACCCACCGCATGGCAAATATCTGAAACCGGTCAATCAGTCCGGCTTCGTCGGGACAGGTCCGGTGGCAAGATGGCGGCATGCCACTCGACATCACGGTCCGAGGCTCTGCGGAGCAGCACTATCCGGCCGAACGGGCGATCGTGTCGCTGGCCGCCGCCATCGAGGGCGCAGACAAGCAGCAGGTCTTCAAGGAAGCCGTGGCGATTCAGGAGCCACTGGTGTCACAGCTCAAGGAGCTCGTGGAGCTGCGCGCGGTCGGGGTCTGGTCCAGTGACCAGGTCCGGGTCTACAGCCACCGCCCGTGGGAAGCCGACGGCAAGCGTGGCGCGACGGTGCACGTCGCCCGCATCCAGGTCGGCGCGGAGTTCACCGACTTCGAACGCCTCAGCGGCTTCCTGGACTTCTGGGCCGGCACGGACGGCGTCGAGGTCTCCGGGGTGTCGTGGGATGTCAGCGCCAAGAACAGGCGCTCGTACGAGACCGAGGTGCGCAAGGCCGCGGTCGACGATGCCGTGGCCAAGGCGCAGTCCTATGCCAATGCGGTGCGCCGAGGCAAGGTCGCGGCACTCCAGATCGCCGATCCCGGCATGTTGACCCACCACATCGAGGGCCGCGACTCGATGCCGGCGCTCGCCAAGGTCGCATTCTCCGACTCAGGCCGCGGCCCCGAGCTCGACATGACGCCTGAGGACATCGTGATCCACGTCGACGTCGACGCCCGCTTCCAGGCGGAGTGATCTGACGCACGTAGACATGGCCTCTGACCTGCGCAGATGTCGACTCGTGGCTTGAGTCGCGGTCATACCGAAGGTATGGTCGAGGGCATGTGGTCCTCTCTGCGTGAACGTCTGTCAGCCCTGCTGGGCGGTTCGCGGACGCCCCGGCGGCGGATCCGGGTCGCGCTGCCCGGGCGCGGACCCATGAAGGTCGTCTACGACCAGGCCGTCGTCCACGAGAGCTACAGCTTCAAGTCGCGCGTGCTCCAGCGGACCCTGCGGATCGTGTTCAAGCCCGTGCTGCGCTACACGCCGATCAACGAGCGTTCGTTCGCCGCGATCCAGGCGATCGACGGTCTCTCGGCCCGGCGTCGTCGCTCGCCGCACATCGCCTTCGAGGTGCACGAGCTCGGTGGTGTGCGGGTCGAGTCGATGAACCATCGGCACGGACCCGACAGCGACATGACGCTGCTGTACCTCCACGGCGGCGGTTTCTTCTCCGGCAGCATCCAGACGCATCGACGAATCTGCGAGCGGCTCGCGCTCAAGACCGGCGCGACCGTGATCTCGGTCGACTACGTCCAGCTGCCCGTTGGCGCGATCGCCGACTCGGTCAACGACGTCATCACGGCGTACGCGGCGCTCGTCGAGGAGTCGGACCATCCGGACAAGATCGTCGTGGCCGGCGACTCGGCGGGGGGCTACCTGACGATGAAGGTCGCCGAGCTCGCGACGCGACGAGGTCTGCCTGCCCCGGCGGCGCTGCTCGGCTTCTCGCCACTGCTCAGCGTCGACCCGGAGCGTCAGGACAAGGCCGTCGAACGCGCGATCCGCGCCAGCGACGCCTACCTCCCGGTGCAGCGGCTGGCCAAGATCCGGGAACGCTGGCTCCCCGAGGATGCCCGGATCGAGGGCTACGCCTCCCCGTTGCACGCTTCGGCATACATCTCGTCCCCGACCTTCCTGGTGGCGGTGGAGGACGAGTTCCTGCGACCCGAGGTCGAGGCCATGGCGCTGCTGCTGTCGGCCCGTGGCGTCGAGGTCGAGACCCACCTGTGGCGCAAGCAGGTGCACGCCTTCCCGGTGCTGGCCGACGCCCTGCCGGAGGGCGAGATGGCGCTGCAGCTCGCCGCCGACTTCGCCCGCCGAGCGATCGGCGAGCTGGACCGTGCGCCAGTCCGGGATCCGGAGTCGCACGAAGAGACCATGAGCGGCGCGGTCGCCACCGACCAGGGCGACTCGGCCGCCTGACGGCTCGCGCCGCGCCTCTGCGTCTTGCCGTCGCCCTCGTGGGTGGCGGACGGCAAGACGCAGATCAGCTACTTGGTGAACGCGAGTCGGATGCTGAGCTGCTGGACGTCGTCGCTGGGCCGCCGGAGTGAGAAGCCGAATGCCGAGAGACTCTCGGCCTGGTCGATCTGTCGGGCGATCTCCTCGGGTGGATTCGCCGCGCTCAGCGCATCGAGGATCTGCCCGATGTCCACGAATCCGATGATCGTGGCCTGGTCCGTCTCCGGGATGACGTCCTTGAACGCGGTCGTGTCGCCGAGGTCGCCAGCCGTTCCGAGGTCTGCGGCGGCCTGCTCGTTGGACGCGATGACCGCGCCGCGATCGGTTGGGCTGACCGCCAGCGGAACACCGATCTGCTCGACGAGGGACACGAGCCGTCCGGCCAGGTCCATCGCCTTGGCCGGGTCGGACTCCATGACCAGCCCGATGTCGAGCCCTGCCACGTCGTCGGGACCGCCCAGTGTGGGGATGGTGTCGAGATTGGCCGATCCGAGGGCAAGCGTCAGGGTGTCGCCGAACAGGGTTTCCAGATCCTCGGGCAGTGCGAAGCCGGACTGCTCCTCGAAGGCCGCGATGTCTGCGCCGCCGACCGCGCCCGAGGCCTCGAGACTGGAGACGAGCGAGTTCCACTGCTTGCCGACCGACGCGCCGCCTCCCGAGCCGGAGAATGCGGCGATGGTCGAGTCGGGCAGGGAGGCGATCGGCAGGGGCTTGACCGGCTCCCGCTTGCCCTCGTGGTGCAGGAGGCCGACGACCTCGAGCGAGCGCGATCCGGCTCGCAGCGTCAGCGCACCCGAGCGGGCGTCGGTGAGCCACGTGGAGAGGTCGTCGAGCTGGCCACCGCCCTGCTCGAAGCCTTGAGTGAACTGTTCGGCGAAGCCGCCGCCCAGACCGTCCAGTGCGCCTGGGATGTCGAGCGCGCCTTGAGCGTCGCCCCAGGCCGATGCGAAGCCCTGGTCACCGAGGTCCGCGAAGTCTTCAACGAAGTTCTTGTCCTTGGACAAGGGCGACGTGCGGGCCGCCTTGACGGCGCTCTCAGCGACGACCTGCTTCTCCGCGACGACTGCGTAGCCGTCGAGGAAGGCGACCCCGGGCCGCTCGTCCCCGCCGCACATGAACAGTGCATCCAGACCCTTGCGGGCCTTGTCCTCGTCGGAGATCTGGATCGCGACGAGCGGAGTCTTGCCATCCTTGTCCAGGCCGATCCCCAGCCGGCTGCCGATCCACGGCTCGATGTCCTCGTCGTACGCCAGGTCGCACTCGGTCGAGTCGAGGATCCCATCGAAGATCAGCTTGCGCACGTCCTGGTCCGCGCTCTTGATGCCGATCTCCTTGGCCAGGTCCGGGAACTTGCGGATGAGCCGCAATGCGGCGATCTTCTGGCTGGCCGAGGGGTCGACATCGATGCGGGCGTACCCGATCACGGAGTCGGGGAGCACGTCGTGCGGCTGCGCGCCGCCGCCGTCGAGCATGCGGTAGACCGCGAAGGCGCCACCGGCCAAGGCGATGACGAGGGTCACCGCGAGGCCGACAAAGACGAGGCGGGCGGTGCGGCGGCCGGTGGGCGCGGCCGGATCCGGGAGTTGGTCGGTCATGGGGATCCTTCGTCGGCGCTGGGGGTCACCGGACCCTACCGAAGCCGCAGGCCCCTGCGCAGGCGATCTCGGCGCTTGGCGACACCGTGTCCGTCACAGTCGCAACAAACAATCAGGCTTGACTGTTTGTGAATGAGCCCCCATCCTGATGAGGTGACCACCGAGGCTCCCCAGACGCGAACGCCGCAGGGCGAGCGCACGCGTGCCATGCGCCTGCGGCTCATGGAAGCGACGGTCGACTGCCTGGTCGAGCTCGGCTGGGCCGGGACGACCACGACGGTGGTTAGCAAGCGGGCCGGGGTCAGTCGGGGTGCGCAGCTGCACCACTTCCCGAGCAAGCTCGACCTCGTGGTGGCCGCGGTGGGGCACCTCACCGAGCGCCGCCGCGACGACATGCGGCAGGCCGCCGCAGACCTGCCCGAGCAGGGCCGCACCCGAGCCGTGCTCGAGATCTTGTCGGCGCAGTTCGTCTCGCCGGTCTTCTTCGCCGCGCTTGAGCTGTGGGTCGCGGCGCGGACCGACGCAGAGCTCCGTGAGTCAGTCGCACCGTTGGAACGTCGGGTCGGTCGCGAGACCCATGCGTACGCCCTGGAGCTGCTGGCCGTCGACGAGTCCCGTGGCGACAACCGCCGCATCGTCCAGGCAACCCTCGACCTGCTGCGCGGCCTCGGCCTCGCGGCATCCCTCAGCGACGACACCAGACGCCGGGCCGCCGTGCTCGACAGCTGGGCCGTCGTCCTCGACCACGAGCTGGAGACCACATGAGCAACCCGAGCATCCTCGAAGGCGTCCTGTCCGATCTCGCCGCGGAGAGCCTGCAGCTCGACGCCTGGGTCGCGGGCCTGCCCGCCACCGGTTGGGCGACCGTCACGACCCCCGAGGGCTGGACCGTGGCGCACCAGATCGGGCACCTGCACTGGACCGACCTGGCGTCGCACTCGGCGATCACCGAGCCCGAGGAGTTCGCCCGTGGCATGGAGCTCGCCGCCGCCAACCCGGTCGGATTCGTCGATGAGGCCGCTGAGGAGATGGCGCTCCTGCCGCCCGAGCAGCTGCTGGCGTCATGGCGGGAGGGACGCGTCGCGCTCGATGTGGCCCTGCGCGCCGTGCCCGACGGCGAGAAGATTCCCTGGTACGGCCCGCCGATGAGCCCGGCATCCATGGCGACTGCCCGGGTCATGGAGACCTGGGCTCACAGCCACGACGTCGGCGAGGCGCTCGGGCTGCCGATCCCGCAGACATCGCGGGCCAGGCACGTGTGCCACATCGGCGTACGCACACGCGGTTTCGCCCACCTGGTGCGCGGCGAGGACGCGCCGACGGCCGATGTACGGGTCGAGCTGACCGGTCCTGATGGCGACGTGTGGGCCTGGGGCCCCGAGGACGCACCGGAACGTGTCACGGGCTCGGGCTACGACTTCGCGCTGCTGGCCACCCGACGCCGCCACGTCGAGGATGTCGACGTGCACGCCGAGGGGCCCGGCGCGGCGCACTGGTTGACCATCGTGCAGGCCTTCGCCGGGATGCCCGGCGCCGACCCGGTCAGGCTGGCGGACCGATGAGCGGGGCCGCGACAGGCTCGACCGCCGGGCCGATCCGGATCGGCAACTGCTCGGGCTACTACGGCGACCGGCTGTCGGCGATGCGCGAGATGCTGGAGGGCGGCGAGCTGGACTACCTGACCGGCGACTATCTCGCCGAGCTGACGATGCTGATCCTGGGCCGCGACCGCATGAAGGACGATGCACTCGGCTACGCCAAGACGTTCGTGCGCCAGATGACCGACTCGATGGGGCTCGCCAAGGAGCTCGGCGTCAAGATCGTCGCCAACGCGGGCGGACTCAACCCGGCGGGTCTGGCCGCCAGGCTCCGCGAGCTGGCCGCCGAGCAGGGCCTGGAGATCTCGATCGCTCACGTCGAGGGCGACGATCTGCTGGCCCGGGCCGACGAGCTCTCCTTCGGCAGCGTCATGACCGCGAACGCCTATCTCGGGGCATTCGGTATCGCCGCGGCCCTCCAGGCGGGCGCCGACGTCGTCGTGACCGGTCGGGTCACGGACGCCTCGGTCGTCGTCGGTCCCGCGATCGCGCACTTCGGTTGGGGCCGGGGCGACCTGGACCGACTGGCGGGCGCGGTCGTCGCAGGTCATGTCATCGAGTGCGGGACACAGGCCACCGGCGGCAACTTCTCCGGCTTCAGCCAGATCGACATGTCGAAGCCGTTGGGGTTCCCGGTCGCGGAGATCTCCCACGACGGAGCTGTCGTCATCACCAAGCACGACGGCACGGGGGGAGCGGTCACGGTCGACACCGTGACGGCCCAGCTGGTCTACGAGATCGGTGGACCGGTCTATCTCGGTCCCGATGTCTCCGCGCGCCTGGACTCCGTCTCGCTGACGCAGGTGGGGCCCGACCGGGTGTCGATCACCGGCGTCACGGGTGAGGCCCCTCCGGCGACCGCGAAGGTCTGCCTCAATGCTCTCGGGGGGTTCCGCAACAGTGTCGAGTTCCTGCTCACGGGTCTGGACATCCCGGAGAAGGCCGCCCTGATCCAGGGACAGATGGACGCGGCACTCGCGGCAGGCACCGCCCCGGAGTCGATCGAGTGGCAGCTTGACCGCACCGACACCCCGGACCCGGAGACCGAGGCGGCGGCGACCTCGTTGCTGCGCTGCCACGTCAGGAGCGCCAGGCCAGATCCGGTCGGGCGAGCGTTCAGCGATGCCGCGATCCAGCTGGCCCTCGCCTCGTATCCCGGCTTCAGCGTGACTCGTCCGCCGGCGGCCGGCACGCCGTTCGGCGTCTATCGACCTGCGTACGTCGCGCAGTCGGAGGTCCCGCACGTCGTCGTGCATGCCGACGGCCGGCGTGAGGAGATCGCACCCCCCGAGGTCACCGAGCCTGTCGTCACGGCGACACGCTCGTCGACCGAGACCGGCTCGATTGCCGGGGAGTGGATCGGCGACACCGTGCGGGCGCAGCTCGGCCAGCTGGCGTATGCACGTTCTGGCGACAAGGGTGGTGACGCCAACATCGGCGTCTGGATCCCGGCCGACCACCCGCACCGCGACGATGCCTACGCATGGCTGGCCGGCTTCCTGGACGAGGCAACGGTCCGAGAGCTCCTGCGGGAGACCGCGATGCTCGAGCTCGAGATCCACCCACTGCCCAACCTCGCCGCGGTCAACATCGTCGTCCACGGGCTGCTCGGCGAAGGAGTCGCCTCGTCCACCCGCCTCGACCCGCAGGCCAAGGGCGTCGGCGAGTGGTTGCGCGCGCGGGACTGCGCCATCCCGACCAGTCTTCTCCCCGAACAGATTGCCGAGGCCGCACTGTGAACACCTGGCAGACACCCGAGCGTCGCGCACTGCGCGACATGGTCACCTCCTTCACCGAGAAGGAGATCGCGCCGCACCTCCCGGACTGGGAGGACGGCGGCATGCTGCCGCGCGACCTGCACCGCAAGGCTGCCGAGGTGGGCCTGCTGGGCATCGGCTTCCCCGAGGAGATCGGCGGATCAGGCGGCAGCATCATCGACGCGACCGTCATGACCGAGGCGGTCCTCGCCGGCGGCGGCTCGACCGGGCTGCTGGCCAGCCTGTTCACCCACGGGATCGCCGTCCCGCACATCGTCGACAGCGGCAACGCCGACCTGATCGACCGCTACGTCCGTCCGACCCTCGCGGGTGAGCTGATCGGCTCGCTCGGCGTCACCGAGCCGGGCGGCGGTTCTGACGTCTCGGCGCTCACGACCCGCGCCGTCCTGGACGGCGACCACTATGTCGTCAACGGCGCCAAGACCTTCATCACCTCAGGCGTCCGAGCCGACTTCGTCACGACGGCCGTGCGTACCGGTGGCGCCGGGTTCGGGGGCATCAGTCTCCTGGTCATCGACAAGCAGACGCCCGGCTTCTCGGTCTCCGCCCCGCTCAAGAAGATGGGTTGGCACTGCTCCGACACCGCCGAGCTGACGTTCGAGGACGTCCGGGTTCCGGCCGGCAACATCGTGGGCGACGTCAACGGCGGATTCGGCCTGATCATCAACCAGTTCGTCAACGAGCGGGTCACGATGGCGGTCCAGGGCTATGCGACGGCGCAGCGCGCCCTCGACCTGTCCGTCGCATACGCCCGACAGCGTGAGACGTTCGGCAAGCCGCTGATCACCCGGCAGGTCATCCGGCACAAGCTCGTCGAGATGCACAGCCGCACCGCCGCGGCCCGTGCGCTCACCCGGGAGGTCGTCGAGCTGGCCGCAGCGGGTGAGAGCCCCCTGCTCGAGGCGGCAGTCGCCAAGAACGTGTCGGTCGCGGCCTGCGAGTGGGTCGTGTCCGAGGCCGTGCAGATCTTCGGCGGCATGGGCTACATGCGCGAGTCCGAGGTCGAGCGGCACTATCGCGACGCGCGCATCCTGGGCATCGGCGGCGGGGCCACCGAGGTCATGACCGATCTGGCCGCCAAGCTGTTGGAGTACTGAGATGCGCACTGCAGTGGACACATCCTCCGAAACCTACGCGATGAACCGCGAGCGCATGCTGGAACGACTCGCCGATCTGGCCGAGCAGCATGCCAAGGCGCTGGCCGGCGGCGGCGAGAAGTACGCCGCCCGGCACCACCAGCGCGGCAAGCTGACCGCCCGCGAACGCATCGAGCTCCTGGTCGACCCCGACTCCCCGTTCCTCGAGCTGTCGAGCCTCGCCGCGTGGGGCACCGACTTCGCTGTCGGCGCGGCCATCGTCACGGGCATCGGCGTGGTCGAGGGCGTCGAGTGCATGATCGTGGCCAACGACCCGACGGTCAAGGGTGGGTCGTCCAATCCCAGCACGCTCAAGAAGGCCCACAGGGCCGCGCAGATCGCCGCCGAGTGCGGCCTGCCGACGATCAACCTGGTTGAGTCCGGCGGTGCTGACCTGCCGACCCAGAAGGACATCTTCATCCCCGGCGGAGCATCGTTCCGCAACATCACCCGGGCCAGTGCGGCCCGGTGCCCGACCGTCGCGCTGGTGTTCGGCAACTCGACGGCCGGCGGCGCGTACATCCCCGGCATGAGCGACTACGTCGTGATGGTCAAGGGCGGCGCCAAGGTGTTCCTCGGCGGCCCGCCACTGGTCAAGATGGCCACGGGAGAGGAGTCCGACGACGAGTCGCTGGGTGGAGCGGAGATGCACGCGCGCACCTCGGGCCTGGCCGACTACCTCGCGGTCGATGAGCGTGACGCGATCCGGCTCGGCCGCTCGATCGTCAAGCACCTCAACTGGACCAAGCGCGGCACGGTGCCCGAGCCGACGTACGCCGAGCCGGCCCTGGACCCCGAGGAGCTGCTCGGCATCGTGCCGACCGACCTCAAGATCCCGTTCGACCCGCGGGAGGTCATCGCCCGCCTGGTCGACGGATCGGAGTTCGACGAGTTCAAGCCGCTCTACGGCTCATCGCTCGTGACGGGTTTCGCGCAGCTGCACGGGCATCCGATCGGCATCCTGGCCAACGCGCAGGGCGTGCTGTTCAGCCAGGAGGCGCAGAAGGCGACGCAGTTCATCCAGCTGTCCAACCAGATCGACACGCCACTGTTGTTCCTGCACAACACGACCGGCTACATGGTCGGCGCGGAGTACGAGCAGGGCGGCATCATCAAGCACGGCGCGCAGATGATCAACGCGGTCTCCAACTCGACCGTCCCGCACATCTCGGTCGTGATGGGCGCGTCCTACGGTGCGGGCCACTACGGCATGAGCGGCCGGGCCTACGACCCGCGGTTCATGTTCAGCTGGCCCAACGCCAAGTCCGCCGTGATGGGGCCTGCGCAGCTCGCGGGCGTCATCTCGATCGTCGCCCGCGGAGCCGCGGAGTCCAAGGGGCAGCCGTACGACGAGGACGGCGACAAGCAGATGCGCGCGTACATCGAGGACCAGATCGAGAAGGAGTCCCTCGCGTACTTCACCTCCGGGATGCTCTACGACGACGGCGTCATCGACCCCCGCGACACCAGGACGATCCTCGGGATCTGCCTCAGCGCCATCAACACGGTGCCCGTCAAGGGTGCAGAAGGCTACGGGGTGTTCCGTTGAGACGCGCGCTCGCTCGGCCCGTGGTCACCTTCGAAGGAGTCGTCGCATGATCAGCTCAGTGCTCGTTGCCAACCGGGGCGAGATCGCCCGGCGGGTGTTCCGCACCTGCCGTGATCTCGGCATCTCGACCGTCGCGGTGTTCTCCGACGCCGACGCGGGCGCACCCTTCGCGCTCGAGGCCGATGTAGCGGTACGCCTGCCGGGCAACGCACCGTCGGACACCTATCTGCGTGGGGACCTCGTGATCGCGGCCGCATTGCGGGCCGGGGCCGACGCGATCCACCCGGGCTACGGCTTCCTGTCCGAGAACGCGCAGTTCGCGCGAGACGTGACCGCCGCAGGCCTGACCTGGATCGGCCCCGCGCCCGAGACGATTGACGCGATGGGCTCCAAGATCCGCGCCAAGGAGCTGATGTCCGCGTGTGGGGTGCCGATCCTCAGCGTCGATGCAGCCACCGCGACCCCGGACGACTTCCCGCTGCTGGTCAAGGCGTCCGCCGGCGGAGGTGGCCGAGGCATGCGGGTCGTGGCCGACGCGGCCGACCTCGAGGGCGAGCTCGTGGCAGCCGGCGCCGAGGCGCTGTCCGCCTTCGGTGACGACACGGTCTTCGTCGAGCCCTACCTGCCGACCGCCCGCCACATCGAGGTGCAGGTCTTGGCCGACACCCATGGCACGTGCTGGGTCGTCGGTGATCGCGACTGCTCGATCCAGCGTCGGCACCAGAAGGTCGTCGAGGAGGCGCCCGCGCCTGCGGTCAGCGACCCCGTGCGCACGGTCCTGCACGACGCAGCCCGCGCCGCGGTCAAGGCGGTCGACTACGTCGGCGCCGGGACCGTCGAGTTCCTCGTCGCCGAGGCCCATCTGGACACCGGCAAGGTCTACTTCCTGGAGATGAACACCCGGCTCCAGGTCGAGCATCCCGTGACGGAGTGCGTCACGGGCACCGATCTGGTCGCCCTGCAGATCGCGGTCGCCGAGGGCCGGGCGCTGGACGGTGAGCCGCCGGTGCCCAGCGGGCACGCGATCGAGGTGCGCCTCTACGCCGAGGATCCGGCCGATGACTGGCAGCCGCAGACCGGGACGGTCCGCGCCTTCGGTGTCGAGGGCAGCCGGTTCGTGAGTCCAGCGGCGTACGGCCTGCGCGTCGACTCCGGGGTTGAGACCGGCTCGACGGTCGGGATCCACTACGACGCGATGTTGGCCAAGCTCATCGCGCACGGACCGGACCGGGCAACCGCTATCCGGCGGCTCAGCACCGCGGTGCGCGGCCTTCGCCTGCACGGCGTCACGACCAACACCGACCTGCTGCTCGGCATCCTCGCCGACGAGGAGTTCGCTGCCGCGCGCCTGCACACGGCTCTGCTCGACGAGCGACTCGCCGACTGGACGACCCCGCGGCTCGACGATCGGGCCATCCGCAAGTCAGCTCTTGCGGCTGCTCTCGGGGAGGCGACCGCAGCCACTGCGAGCGCGACGGTGCTCTCGCGCATCCCCACGGCGTACCGCAATGTGCCGAGCCAGCCGCGCACCCGGACCTACGCCCTCTCGACCGGCTCGCTCGACGAGGTTGTCGTGACCTACAGCGCGGGTCTGGTGCAGCACGATCTCGACGACGTGACGGTCGTCGAGGCCACACCGTCGCGGGTCGTGCTCGACGATGCGGGTGTCACCGAGACGTACGTCGTCGCGGTCGGTGACGGCTGGGTCGACGTCGACGGACCGCGCGGCTCGCTCGACCTCGTCCCCGTGCCCGAGTTCGTCGATCCGGCCGACGTCGTCGCGGAGGGATCGCTGTTGGCACCCATGCCTGCAGCGGTCATCAGCGTCGCGGTGCACGACGGTCAGCAGGTCAGCCGGGGCGACGTCATCGTCGTGCTCGAAGCCATGAAGATGCAGCACACCATCACCGCGCCGACCGACGGCGTCGTCACCCAGCTGTCGGTCACCGCCGGCGCGCAGGTCGAGTCCGGAACCGTACTCGCCATCATCGAAGGAGAACCCCCATGACGAGCTTCACCGAGTCCGACGAGCGGATCGCCCTGCGCAAGGCCGTGGCCGATCTCGGCGCGAAATACGGGCGCGACTACTTCGAGCAGGCGGCCAAGGAAGGTCGCAAGACCAGCGAGCTGTGGGCCGAGGCCGGCAAGCTCGGTTATCTCGGTGTCGCCGTGCCGGAGGAGTTTGGCGGTGGTGGTGGCGACATCGGCGATCTGGCCGCGGTCTGCGAGGAGCTCGCCACGGCCGGCAGCCCCCTGCTCCTGATGGTCGTCTCGCCCGCGATCGTCGGCACGATCATCGCGCAGTACGGCACGCAGGAGCAGAAGCAGCGCTGGCTGCCCGGCCTGGCCGACGGCACCTCGACGTTCGCGTTCTCGATCACCGAGCCGGATGCCGGGTCCAACTCGCACAAGATCATCACGACGGCCTACCGCACGGACGACGGCTGGCGGCTCAAGGGCACCAAGACCTACATCTCGGGCGTCGACGAGGCCAGTCACGTCCTGGTCGTGGCGCGCACCGAGGACGCCAAGACCGGCAACCTCAAGCCTGCGCTGTTCCTCGTGCCGACCGACTCCGAGGGCTTCTCCTACCAGGAGATCGACATGGGCATCACATCGCCGGAAAAGCAGTTCACGCTGTTCTTCGACGACGTCGTGGTCCCGGCCGACACACTGGTCGGCAGCGAGGATGCCGGCATCGAGCAGCTGTTCGCGGGGCTCAATCCCGAACGCATCATGGGCGCGGCATTCGCGACCGGCACGGCGCGACTGGCCTTGGCCAAAGCCACGGAGTACGCCAAGCAGCGTCAGGTCTGGAAGGCGCCGATCGGCTCGCACCAGGCGATCGCGCACCCGCTGGCGGAGTCATTCATCGAGATCGAGATGGCCCGTCTCATGACGCAGCGGGCGGCCGCACTCTACGCCGCAGGCGATTTCATGGCGGCGGGCGAGGCGGCCAACATGGCCAAGTACGCCGCTGGCGAAGCCGTCTGTCACGCGGTCGACCGGGCGATCCAGACACACGGCGGCAACGGGTTGGCCAACGAGTATGGTCTGGTGCAGATGCTCGCAGGATCGCGGCTCTCGCGGATCGCACCGGTCAGCAAGGAGATGGTGCTCAACTTCGTCGCCCAGTTCTCCCTGGGCCTGCCCAAGTCGTACTGACCGTTCGCCCGCGAGTCCCGCGCCGGTTCCCCCACCCCAGGAGTCCTTGAATGTCCGAGTTGGTTCACCTCGAGATCGCCGACCAGATCGCGACGATCACGCTCGACAGCGATCACAACCGCAATGCGCTCAGCAAGCAGCTCGTGACCGAGCTCGTCGCGCACCTGACCACGGCGGACGCCGACACGGAGTCCAAGGCGATCCTGATCCGTTCGGCCGGCACGGTGT
The DNA here is from genome assembly GCF_003443875.1 of Aeromicrobium sp. A1-2. Taxonomy (NCBI): domain Bacteria; kingdom Bacillati; phylum Actinomycetota; class Actinomycetes; order Propionibacteriales; family Nocardioidaceae; genus Aeromicrobium; species Aeromicrobium sp. A1-2. Next base: position 3,301,566 of record NZ_CP027482.1, read on the forward strand.
TCTGCTCGGGGGCCGACATGGCCGAGGCGGCGGCCGGGGGCATGGCCACAGGCGCCACCGCCGTGGTCGCCCTGCAGCGCCAGATCGCGACGGCGGACAAGCCCGTCGTGGTCGAGCTGGGCGGACCGGTGCGAGCCGGCGGGCTGGGCATCGTCGGCGCTGCCGACATGATCATCGCGGCCGAGTCGGTCACGTTCCAGCTCACCGAGGTACGCCTCGGGCTGGCGGCGGCGAGCATCTCGGTCTCCCTCCTCCCGCGGTTCACCGACCGCGCTGCCGCCGATCTGTTCCTGACCGCCCGGAAGTTCGATGCGGTCGAGGCTGTGGCGGTCGGGCTGATCACCCGGGCGGTACCTGATGTGGATCTGACCGACGAGGTCGCGCGTGTCCTGGCCGATCTCGTCAAGGGCTATCCGCAGGGTCTGCGTGAGAGCAAGCGGATCCTCAACCACGACCTGGTCGCCCGCATCGATGCCCTCGGGCCCGACCTCGCGGTCAAGTCCGCCGCACTGTTCGGCAGCGATGAGGCCCGCGAGGCGATGACCGCCTTCCTCAACCGCGGCAAGTAGGTCGGCCACCCGGTCAGGTGGTTGCGCGCCGTCTCACCCCAGTTCGGTGCGCACCGCATGGGCCGGTGCAAGGTCTACCGTGGTCAGGTCAGCTGACCGGGGACTCTCTTCGGTGATCACACCCGGAGGAGTATCCATGCGGCACATACTGCGGATCCTGCCGCTGGTCTTCGTGGCCATGCTCGCGGTCTCGGGCAGCCCGGCTAGCGCGGCCGATCGCCCGGTCGTGCGGGTCGGCACAGAGGGCACCTATCCGCCGTTCTCGTTCCACGACGCGGCCACCGACGATCTCACCGGATACGACATCGAGGTCGTCAAGGCAGTCGCCAAGAAAGCCGGCTGGCGGCTCGAGTTCGTCGAGACCCAGTTCGACGCGATCTTCGCGGCGCTCGACGCGCGGCGCATTGACGTCATCGCCAACCAGGTTTCCCGCAACCCCGAACGCGAGGCCAGATACGGCCTCGGCTCGACCTACACGTATTCGCGTGGCGTCATCGTGGTCAAGACCGGGACGACCGGCATCACGACCCTGGCCGACGTTGAGGGCCGGACGGCTGCTGAGTCGATCACCTCGAACTGGGCCGATGTGGCTCGCGATGCGGGCGCGAAGATCCAGGCCATCGAGGGCTTCTCCCAGGCGGCGGCACTGGTCGTCCAGGGCCGGGCCGACCTGCTGATCAACGACAACATCGCGGTGCTGGACTATCTGAGCACGACCGGCTCGGATGCGATCGAGATCTCCGGCAACGCCGGGGACGAGGTCAGCGAGCAGGCGCTGGCGTTCCGCAAGGACGATCCGCGCCTGGCGGAGTCCAACCAGGCGCTTGCGGCGCTCAAGGCCGATGGAACACTCGCGAAGATCTCGAACAAGTACTTCAAGACCGACGTCTCGGTGCCGGACAGCGGCGTGGTCGACGTGTCCGACGGTCGCGCGACCCGCAGCACCTTCGAGGTCGTGCAGGACGCCGCCTGGCCGATGCTCACCCGGTTGCTCGTGGCGACCATCCCAATCACGATCGTGAGCTTCGCGATCGGTCTGGTGCTCGCCGTGGCGGCGGCGTTGGCGCGGATCTCTGCCAGCCGGGTCCTCAGCGGCATCGCGCGCGGCTACATCTCAATCATTCGCGGCACTCCACTGCTGGTGCAGCTGTTCATCGTGTTCTACGGGCTGCCCGAGCTCGGCATCAAGCTGGGTCCGTGGGTCTCGGCCATCTTGGCGCTCAGCCTCAACGTCGGGGGCTATGCCGCGGAGATCGTGCGGGCGTCGATCCTCTCGGTCCCGAGGGGACAGTTCGAGGCCGCGTCCACGATCGGCATGGGCTATTGGCAGACGCTCCGGCGGATCGTCCTCCCGCAGGCCGCGAGGATCGCGGTGCCCCCGCTGTCGAACACCGCGATCTCGCTGTTGAAGGACACGTCGTTGCTGTCGGTCGTCCTGATCACCGAACTCTTCCGGCAGGCGCAGTTCGCTGCCGCGAACGCCCAGATATTCCTTCCCCTCTACACCGTCGCGGCGGTCTACTACTGGGTCGTGTGCGTCGGCATGTCGGCCGTCCAGAGCAGACTCGAGACCCGACTGAACAGGTTCGTGGCCTCATGACCAACACCCAGCAGACCGCCGAGCCGATGGGATCGCTCCGGATCCGGGCGCGGGGGATCGAGAAGTCGTTCGGTGACAACCATGTGCTGCGCGGGGTCGACTTCGAGGTCGAGTCCGGCACGACCACGGTCCTGCTGGGACCGTCGGGCTCGGGCAAGACCACGATCCTGCGGGCTCTCAACGTCCTCGACCGGCCCGACCGCGGCACGATCCGCATCGACGACGTCGAGGTCGACTTCACGACGCTGCCCGCCAAGGGGCGTGACGCCGGCCGGCAGATCGCCGGGCTCCGCGCACAGAGCGGCATGGTCTTCCAGGCCCACAACCTGTTCCCGCACAAGACTGTGCTGGAGAACGTCATCGAGGGACCGGTCCAGGTCCAGAAGCGGCCGTACGAGGAGGCCGTGGCGGAGGCGCGTGACCTGCTGGAGCAGGTGGGACTCAGCGACAAGGCGGACCAGCATCCGTTCCAGTGCTCCGGCGGGCAGCAGCAGCGGATCGGCATCGCCCGGGCGCTCGCGCTCCGGCCCACGGTCATGTTGTTCGACGAGCCCACGTCGTCGCTGGATCCAGAGCTCGTGGGGGAGGTGCTGGCGGTCATCAAGGACTTGGCGACCCAGGGGTGGACCTCGGTGCTGGTGACTCACGAGATCCGGTTCGCCGAGCAGGTTGCCGACCAGGTGCTGTACCTCGACCAGGGTGTCGTGCTCGAGCGCGGCACGAGCGCCCAGGTCATCGGTGACCCGCAGGAAGAACGCACCCGTCAGTTCCTCCGCCGGATCCTCGACCCAACCTGAGTCGACGCTTTCGGAGCTTCGACCTGGCGGTCCCGGCCAGCAGGCGCCGGGCTGACTCGGCAGCGCGAGAGACCGCCGTTGCCGCGAGGACTGCTGCCATCAACCGTGCCAATGCCCGCCAACCGACCGCCATGGTGATCCTTTGCGCCCCGTGAGTCTGCGCGCCCGGTATGCCGCGGGATCCCGTCTCAGGAGGTAGGACGCACGGGATCGACGCGGGTGCTGGCGTGTCGTGAACGGTAGGACGGCGTCGGACGTCCACAAAGCGGTCGGCGGACTGCGGAATATTTATCCCACGCCATACACTTGTGAGTTCCCTAGGGCGACGAGGAGTCGGGTGAGCGCGAACAACGCGGAACAGCACGAGATCGAGATGGAACAGGCGTACGTCGACGCCGTCTACGAACGTCTCGACGCCTCCGCCAAGGTGGCCCAGTCGCTCGTCGTCGAGGGGATGGCACGAGGTCACATCGGCAACGAGGGTGGCCTGGTCGAACGGGATGCCATGGTCTATCAGGCGTCGCTGCGGCTGTCGGCGCTCAACGCAGCGCACGACGGTCTGGTGTTCGGTCGGCTCAACCTGCTCACCGGCGAGTCGCGCTACATCGGCCGGATCGGCGTCCGCGACGCCGAACGCGAGATCATGCTGGTCGACTGGCGCGCCCCTGCTGCTGCGGTGTTCTACCAGGCCACGGCGCAGGAGCCCACGGGCGTGATCCGGCGCCGCGTCCTGCGATGCGCCAACGACAAGGTCATCGGCATCGAGGATGACCTGCTCGACCACGACAACGCTCCCGACGACCTGGTCGTCGTCGGCGAGGGTGCCCTGCTCGCGAGCCTGACCCGGGCCCGAGACAGCACGATGCACTCGGTCGTCGCCACGATCCAGAAGGAGCAGGACGAGGCGATCCGCGCGCCGAGCCGCGGCGCCACCACGATCGGCGGCGGCCCGGGCACGGGCAAGACCGTCGTCGCGCTGCACCGCGCGGCCTACCTGCTCTACACCGACCGGCGACGCTTCGAGTCCGGCGGCGTCCTGGTCGTCGGACCGTCGACCGTGTTCATGAACTACATCGAGCGGGTGCTGCCGAGCCTCGGCGAGACCAGCGTGACGTTGCGATCGCTCGGCGAGGTCGTCGACGGCCTGCGCGCCGCTCGCCACGACGAGCCGGTCGCTGCGGCCGCCAAGGGATCGCCCCGGATGGCGCCGTTCCTCGCGCGGGCCGCGGCCGCACCGATGCCGGGCGCACCGACGGAGTTCCGCTACTTCTACAAGGACGACGTCCTCCGCCTTGACTCACACCAGCTGGAGCGGATCCGACGCAACCTGCTGTCCGGCGCCAAGCGCAACCGGGCCTACCTCAAGGCGCCGGAGGCGCTGGTCGCGGCCTTGTGGCGGCAGGTCGCGGGCGAGCGGGCGCTCGAGAAGGGCGAGGAGGACTTCGTCGAGACCATCACGACCGACGATCGCTTCGTTGACTTCGTCGAGGACTGGTGGCCGCCGGTCGAGCCGATCGACGTGTGGCGGACCCTTCCGGACGTGCTCGACGCACTCGGTCGCGGGTCGTTCAGTGCGGTCGAGAGCGCTGCGCTGAAGGCGTCGTGGACGATCGGCGAGCCCAGCATCCAGGACGTTCCGCTGATCGACGAGCTGCGCTACGTCATCGGTGAGGTGCCGGTCAGCGACGGCGACAACGACGAGGCCCCCAAGCAGCTCATGAGCTTCGAGCGACGGGAGCGGGAGGAGCGCGTCGACCGGTTCCGCTCGACGCAGAGCATCGAGGACGATGGCTTCGCGCACGTGCTGATCGACGAGGCTCAGGACCTGTCACCGATGCAGTGGCGGATGCTCGGCCGCCGCGGTCGCTACGCCAGCTGGACGATCGTTGGTGACGAGGCCCAGTCGTCCTGGCCCCACCCGCACGAGTCGGCGGCGGCCCGCAAGACTGCCCTCGAGGGCAAGCCCGAGCACGCCTTCCGGTTGTCGACCAACTATCGCAACTCCGCCGAGATCTACGACCTCGCCGCGCAGGTGGCGGCGATCGCGGTGCCGCACCCTGATCTGGCGGACGCGGTCCGCCGCACCGGTGAGCAGCCGGTGCACAGCACGGTCGAGCCCGCCGAGCTGGTGAGCGCCACCCGCCGCAGCGCCGAGCAGATTCTTGATCGGGTCGACGGCACCGTGGCGATCGTCGCGCCGACCACCCAGCTGGACCGGTTGCGGGTGGACCTGGCCGGACTGCTTGAGCAGCACCCCGACCGGCTTCGACTCCTGGACGGACTGGACACCAAGGGCCTGGAGTTCGACGGGGTCGTCGTCGTCGAACCGGACGGCATCACCCAAGAGTCCAGCGCCGGGTGGCGCACCCTGTACGTCGTGCTGACCCGGGCAACCCAGCTGCTGAGCACCGTCGGCACGACCGACACGTGGTTGAGCCGGCTGTCATGAACCGGTTCCTCAAGCTGGTCCTGCTGGCGGTCCTCGCCGTCGGCGTGGCCTTGCCGACTGCCTACACGACCTTGATCCACAGCGAGCGTGGCATCGCGATCGGTGCGCACGACGCCACGCTGCAGCCGACCTTCACCGGACACGCCCGCATCGAGTTCGGCCCACTGATCCCGGACATCCGGGTGCCCGCGGGGGCGCCCCTGGGCCTTGGCGTCAACATCCGCCTGGGTGGGAGTGAGGCCACCGACCTCGAGCAGCTGATCGCCCGTGATGCCGTCATCGCCTCGCAGCCGGAGGGTGAGATCGAGGCCGTGCGGACCACGATGATCTCGATGCTGACCGATGCGGCTCTCCGGGGTCTGGGGTCCGCCTTGCTGGCCGTGCTGATCGCGGTGCTGGCGTGGCAGGCGATCGGGCGCGCTCGGCGCCGCTCGATATGGGCCAGCGCTCGGCACCCCCGTCGGGGTCAGGTGCTCGGCGCGGCCGTCGTCGCAGCCACGACGATCGGGGCGTTGGTGCTCGTCGCCACCCCTGAGCGCCCTCGGGCAAGCGCGACGGAGTGGGACCCGATCGCGTCGGTCTTCCCGGAACTGCCCTCGGACAAGGTGCTCGACAACGTCGAGATCGCCCGTGGTGCGTCGACCAGGGGCAGCCGGGCCATCGTCGAGGGAGCGCTGGCGACCTACCGCACCTCGGTCGCCTTCTACGGCCGGCTAGCCGTGAGCGCGGAGACCGCCGACGTACGCCGTCCGCTCGAGGGTGAGACGACAGCCATTGTCGTGACCGACCGCCACGACAACATCGGCATGGATCCGGTAGCCCGCGCCATCGCCGACCGGGTGGGCGCCCGCATCCTGATCGATCTCGGCGACGACACGTCGAACGGCGGAAGCTGGGAGACCTTCAGCATCAACTCCCTGGCCCGGGAGTTCGAGGGATTCGAGGTCGTCTCGGTGGCAGGCAACCACGACACCGGCGGCACGGTGGCCAAGCAGATGGTCGACAAGGGCTTCAACCTGCTCAAGGGCAAGCCCGTCTCGGTCGGCGGGGTCAGCTTCCTCGGCAGCAGCGATCCGCGCAGCTCGGGCCTGACCTCTGGCTACAGCGGCGATGCGAGCGACAACAGCGACGCGATCGGTGCCCAGGACGAGGCGCTCACGAAGGCAGCCTGCGACGACGGCGGGGTCAGCGTCATCGCGGTGCACAGCCCGTCGTCGGTCAAGAAGGCAGCGGCCTCGGGGTGCGTCGACCTGGTGCTGACGGGGCACCTGCACCGCCAGGTAGGGCCGCTCGTCATCAATGGCGCCAACGGCCGCTCCACCACGACCCTGACGACCGGGTCGACCGGAGGCGCTGTCTACGCGTTCGCGCTCGGCAGCAAGCTGCGGCGACCGGCACAGGTCACGATCGTGACGTTCGTGGACGGTAAGCCGGTCGGGCTGCAGCCCGTGACGTTCAACACCGGCGGCATCATTGAGCCCGGCGCCTACACGCCGTTGACGTCGAGTCCGCGCCTCGCGCTGACCGAGACGCCTGCGTCGCCCTAGCCGCAGCGCGTCACGATGAGCTCGGCGTACGCCCGCGCGCACGCCACGACCTCCTCGATCGACACCTGCTCGTTGATCGCGTGCGCGTCGGCAATCCCCCCGGGGCCGTACTGCACCGTCGGGATTCCGGCCGCGGCGTACTGCCACAGGTCGGACCCGTAGGGCGCCCCGACGAGGTGGGGCCTGGGGCGTCCGGCGGCGACCACGGCGTCCGCGACCTGGCTGCCGAACGGGTCGCCGGCCGGGAGCCGGCCGGCCGCGAAGTGCCCGCCGGGCCAGGTGATCGTCGGCGGGTTGCCGGCGAGCCACTCGTCGGCGGCGCAGGCGCGGGCCAGGGCTTCCTCGAAGACGGCCTTGGCAACGGCGAAGGACTCGCCGGGCATGACCCCGTAGCGTCCTTCGGCGATCAGGAGGTCGGGCACTGTGCTGGCCCAGTCGCCGGCGCGCAGGATGCCGACGCTGATCGGCCACGGAAGATCACCGAATGGCTCCGGAGGGGGGGTGTTGCGGACCGCCTCGAGCTCGTCGAGCGCCTGGTGCAGGCGCTCGAACGCCCGGATGGCGCTGTGGCCGGCGGTGCGCATCGAGCCGTGGGTCGCCCGCCCCGCGACCTCGAGCCTGAATGTGAGGGAGCCCGCGTTGGCAGCGACGAGCTCGTTGTCGGTCGGCTCGGCGATGACACAGGCGTCGCCGGTATGGCCGCGCAACAGAGTCGCGTACGTGCCCAGCCCGCCGTCCTCCTCGCCGATCACAGTGTGGATCGCGAACGGTCGAGCGAGGGTCAGGTCGCTGACCGCCCGGGCCGCGGCGATGATCGCGACGACGCCGCCCTTCATGTCGCACACACCACGGCCGAACCAGGCCCCGTCGACCTCGCGGACGAGCCACGGATCCGCGTTGGGCCAGGACTCCGGATCGCCTGGCGGCACGACGTCGACGTGGCCGTTGAGGATCAGCGCAGGGGTGCCGGGTCCTGAGGCGCCGACGCAGCCCCAGGCCTCCTCGCGCTCGACCTCTTCGCCGGGATAGTTCGCACTGGCGCGTAGCTCGTCGAGGTCGAACCCCCACTGGTCGACGTCCATCCCCAGGCCCGTGAGGGTCGAGGCGCACCAGCGCTGGACTGCGGTCTCGGCGTCCGAGCCACCGATGCTGGGGAAGTTGACGATCTGGGCCAGGTCCCGTCGGATCAGGTCGACGTCGATGTCCATGCGACCAGTCTGGCACCGAGCCCGGACCAGTCGCCCGGGAGTGCCGTGGTGGAAGCCGGAGCTCCGGCCGCAGCCTAGCGCTGGCGACCCTGCGCTAGGCTCCAGACATGACAGCCCAGCGCCCCACGTGGTGGCGCCACCCCTAAAGGTGGCCTGTCGACTTGTGCCCAGACCGCCTCATGGCCGGCTCTGGGCATCAGTGTTTTGTGCACCGTTCGTCCTCGCGGGTCGAGACATACCGAAGGAACTGAGATGACGTCTCTCGACGACCTCCTCGCCCAACCGGCGTTCGCGCTGATCCGTGTCCGCGACTCCGACACCGTCACGCTGATCGGCGGACCCCGGACCGACCTGGACTCACTGTCGGACATCCCGCTCGTGGCCGGCAGTGATCGCTCCTGGAACCACCTGGTGCTGGTCCCGTTCGCGCAGGCGCGCGAGCGGGGTTTCGAGGCGCACCAGGACGGCACACCGCTCTCGGCGATCGAGGCCTCGTACAGCGCCGAGGTGCCGCTCGCCGAGCTCCTCGACCTGCTGCCCGACGCCCCGATCGAGTTCACCGACCGGGGTGGCTTCGAGTCCTCCGACGACGAGTACGCCGGGATGGTCCGCCGGATCATCGACGAGGAGATCGGTCAGGGCGAGGGCGCCAACCTGGTCATCGGCCGGCACTACCGCGCGCAGGTTGCCGACTGGGGACATGACCGGGCCCTGACGGTCTTCCGCCGGCTGCTCGAGCGCGAGCGTGGGGCCTTCTGGACGTTCTGCATCTTCACCGGCGACCGCTACCTGATCGGCGCGAGCCCAGAGCGGCACGTCAGCGTCGAGGACGGCCAGGTACGGATGAATCCGATCAGCGGCACGTTCCGTATGCGTGGGCTCGAGACGCACGCCGACCGCAAGCGTGAGCTGTTGCACTTCCTCAAGGACGAGAAGGAGATCTACGAGCTCTTCATGGTCGTCGACGAGGAGCTCAAGATGATGTGCGACATCTGCCACGAAGGCGGGCTCGTGCTGGGTCCGTACCTCAAGCCGATGACCCACCTCGTCCACACCGAGTACCTTCTGGCCGGCCGTACCAACCGTGACGTCCGCGAGGTGCTGCGCGACTCGATGTTCGCCGCCACGGTGACTGGGAGCCCGGTCGAGAACGCGTGCCGACTGATCAAGAAGTACGAGCCCGAGGGCCGCGGCTACTACGCCTCGGTGGCCGCGCTGATCGGCCGCGATGACGACGGCGTGCCGCGTGCCGACGCCCCGATCCTGATCCGTACCGCCGACGTCGACCTCGACGGTCGACTCAAGGTCACTGCCGGTGCAACCCTGGTGCGCGACTCCGACGCGGTGTACGAGACCAGCGAGACGTGGGCCAAGGCGTCCGGCATCCTCAGCGCGTTCGGGCTGGTCGAGCCGGCTCCCGAGCCGATCGAGGGGTTCGACGCGTTCACCCGCGAGGACGACGTCCTGATCGCGTTGGGCACGCGCAACCAGCGACTGAGCCAGTTCTGGCTCACCGACCAGTCCGGCGCTGCGCCAGTTCCGTCCTTGGCCGGCAAGCGGGTCGTGATCGTCGACGGCGAGGACGACTTCGTCAACATGCTGTCCCACGTGTTCGGTGTGCTCGGCATGACGACAGACATCGTGCGTCACGACGTGTACGCCGACGGCGACCTGGACGGCTACGACCTGGTCGTCGTCGGGCCGGGCCCCGGTGATCCGCGAGATCTGGAAGATCCCAAGATGTCAGTGCTGCACGGGGTCGTGGCTGGCCTGCTGGAGACCCGACGACCGTTCCTTGCCGTGTGCCTCGGGCACCAGACGCTGAGTCACCAGATCGGTCTGGACATCGTGTTCAAGGACATCGTCTTCCAGGGCACGCAGAGCAGGCTCACGGTGCTCGATCGGCCCGAGACGGTCGGCTTCTACAACACGTTCGTCGCCCGCGTGCCCGAGACGGGTCTGCCGGACGGCGTGACGGTCGAGACCGATCCGGCCAGCGGCGACATCCACCTGGTGGCCGGACCGCACTATCGCGGCGTGCAGTTCCATGCGGAGTCGATCCTGACCCAGAATGGCTTCGGCATCATCCGCGAGCTCGTCACCGACCTCCTCGCCTGACCTCCCCGCCAGATTCAGCGGAATGGTGAGGGGTCCGGGGAGGTGGGGACGGTGTCGTCGTCAGCAGACAAGAGGCGCCGGAGGACAGCGAGCATGTCCTGGCGGCTCTCGGCCCCGAGGCGTCGCCTGATGCGCGCGACGTGATGCTCGACGGTCTTGGGTGAGATGAACAGTCTCTCGCCGATCTCTCGATAGGCCAGGCCCTCCAACACCAGGGCGGCGACCTCCCACTCGCGGTCGGTCAGGCGGGCGTTCGAGATCGCGGTGTCCGCGTGGTTGACCTGGTTCTGGTCGATGCGAGACATGCGATCAGTCGCGCGAGCGATCTGCATGAGCTCGAGCATGGACTGGCGGTCCGAAGCTCGTGCTGCCGCGTGTGCCGCCAGGCGGGTGGCATCCCAGTGCAGATCGAGCACCTCGAGCTCGGACACCGCGAACCGGACCGCAGCGACGTCGACGTCGCCGCGCAGGACACGGATCCAGGTCTGGCCAGCTCGAGCAAGGATCCCGGCCACTCGACTCGCCGGTGCAGCGGTGACCAGAGCATCCGCGTGCGGAATCACCGCAGCCGGTTCCTCCGCCAGGATCGCCGCATGGACGCTGTACCAATGAAACATGGCCGCCCACAAGGGCGGTCGGCCGAGGCGCTCGAGCAGGGCATCGGCATCGGCCAGGTGGGAGGTGAGGCGGTACGACTCGCCGACGCGCGCGGCCGACAGGGCCAGCTCGCCGAGGGAGAGCAGCGAGTAGAGATCGACCGAGAACTCGGCGAGGCACGTGCGGGCCTGGTTCCAGTGGACGGTGAGGGAACCCGGATCGTCTCCCCGGCGCGCGATACCCACACGCAAGGCATGGGTCATCACGGTGTCCCGAAGGCCGAGTGGACTGGTCGCGACGACGTGGTCGACCATGGTCGTCGCTCCGGGCAGATCTCCGCGCAGCATCGTCACCCAGGCGAGGAGCAACTGGTGGCGACTGCGTTCGAGCGCACCACCGAGATCACAGTCCAAGGCAGCTGTCAGGACGGCGTCGGCCGTGTCCAGCTCACCCAGACCCATGGCCGCCAACGCGGCAAGCGCGGCCGGTGAGTCGGGAAGCACCAGGAGCTCTCCGACAGGACCTGCCGCCGCGGCGGACTGGACGAGCACGGGCAGGGCTGCGCTCCCGTCGTCCACCAGGGAGAGCCTCAGCCCCTGGGCCAGCAGCGCCACAGCGTGCCGACTCGCGGTGGGTGCCGACGATCTCGCGGGTGGGCCGATCCTGCTCGCTGCCTCTCGATCGCCATCCCCCAGCAATGCCCATACCGCCACGGCCGCGTCACCGGTGACACGTTCGGGTCCGAGGTATCGGAACAAGTCCGCGCTCATGTGCGTCATGCCTCGGTGGGCGTGTGCCACGGCGGCTGCCCGCACCGCGATTGTCACGGCGGGGTGCTCAGGTCGTGCGAGCACCTTCTCGCACGACCTGAGCGCCTGCTCGAAATTTCCACCTGCTGCCGCGCACTCGGCGAGTTGTGCGTCGAGCTCGATCGGGTCGGCGCCAGCGAGCACGCCGAGCTCGAGGACACGTTGACGTTCCGACTCGTGGGCGTCACGTATGGCACCGCGGAAAAGCGTGGCAAGCCGCGGATCCCGGCACTCGGAGCCGATCAGGGCCTCGGCGGTCGTCAGGGTGAGGCCGGGTCCATCCATCAGACGAGGGAGAACACGCTCGTGGAGCGCGTCGATGGCCGAGCGGCCGGCCCGGTCCAGCACCGATTGCCGATCGCCGACAGACAGGTGGGGTGCGGTCGGCAGAACTGTGCCACTCGCGCGCAGCTGATCGAGGCTCGCGTGCACCTCGGACGACGGTGCTTCGAGGACGGCTGACAGAAGGGTCACGTCGATCAGGTCCACGACCGCGATCACGGTCAGCACGCCAGCATCGAGGGCCGGGTCGAGCTGATCGGGCGAGTCAGTGGCTGGGATTTCCCGCAACGGCTGGTCGGACGCGCTCACCTCACTCCTGACCCGGCACCGGATCGGCGTCGGGTGTGCCGGGCTCGTCCGATCCCTCTTCGGAGTCGGCCGCAGGTGGCACGGCTGTCGGCGACGGTGTGGGGGATGTCGAGGGGGTGGGGGCAGGAGCCGTGTCCTTGACCGGCGCCGCTGGGCTCGGCGCGGCTGGTGCGATCACCGGAGTTCTTGCGGGCCCCACGTTGGCGTTCGGTAGGGAAGGAGAGCCGCTCGACTCAGCAAGCGAGGGAGCGGGCCGGCCCCGCGCCTCCTGCTCGAGGCCGGCACGCTTCTCAGATTCCAGGCTGCTCGAGTGGCTGGACGGATCGGATGCCTCTGCCGCCGACGGACGATCGGCCCAGGTCAGCTGCGCGCTGCCGACCAGCAGCACCAGCAGCAGGCCAGTCGTGTGTCTGCTGCGACGGCGCCTGCCCGGCTTCGGTGAATCTTCGGGGATCTCCTCGACGGACTCGGATCCGGTAGGCAGGCCATCATCGGTCGTGGGAGGAGCGCCGGGAAAGATCGCGCCGTCCGACGCGGGGGACTCCGGTTCGTGCAAGGCGCTGTCCGGGACGGACGGTACTTCGGCCGCGCGCCGGGCTCGGCTCCTTCCGCGACGGGCGAAACCCGGACGTTTCGGGGGGCTGACCCACGAGTGCACTTCATCGACGTCGGCCGGCCAGTGCGGAATCTGGGCGGCGGTGTCGCCGGGCTCCGCGGCCGTGGCGGATCTCGTGCCCTGGGTGGACAGGTCTCGTGCCGGGGCCGCGACCGCCTCGACCGCCTCGACCTCGACCAAGGTCTCGACCTCGGAGTCTGGCTCGACCTCGACCTCGGAGTCTGGCTCGACCTCGACCTCGGAGCTTGGCTCGACCACGTCCGTGGAGTCGGCCCAGTCCGCCAGTGACCAGCGCTCGACCGTGCTCTCGATCGGTTCGTTCGCGACCGTGGCGATGTCGTGGGTCTTGACGTTCAGGTTCCGGAAACGTCTTCGTCTCGGACGGCGTGCAGAGGGTGTTTCCGGGGCGCTGACCGGGTGGACCGGCAGGGCATCGGCAACGTTCTCGACGGCCGTCGAGGCCGCGATACGCTGGCGCGCTCCGCGAGGAGTGGACACCCGGTGGTCGATGCCCGCGGCCGCCTGCCTTGCGCCGGTTGCGGTGGTCTCGGTCGGGTGACGACTCGCGATGACGTTGAGCCCCAGCCCGGCCGAGATCGACTGGGCGATCAGGGGGATGTGCGCACCGCCGCCGACGAGCAGCACTGATCGCACCTCTTGGCCGCTAGCCTCGATCGCGTCGCCGAGGATCCGCACGGCCGTACGCGCCCACTCCAGCGCGATTTCCTCGAACTCGCCGCGAACGAGTCGCAGGCGCGACTCCTGACCCGTGATCCTGGTGTCGATCGTGGCGGCAGACCGGGCCGACAATGAATGCTTGGCCTCTCGGCACTGTTCGAGCAGCTCGTCCGCGGCGGCGGTCACCACCGGATCGGAGCTGTCGATCGGGACTCGTCGATCACCGAGACCGTGCAGCAGGTGGTGCAGGACCTTGGCGTCGAGCTCGTCGCCGGCGTCATTGATCTGCACTGCCGGTCGGCCTATCACGGTGGGCTTGATCGAACGGGTGTGATGGACCACCGCGGCGCTCGTCGTCTGGGCGCCGAGATCCAGCACGGCGACCATGTCCGCGAGTCTCGGTTCGTCGATCAAGTGCCCCCGCACGGCGGCTTCGGCATCCTTGACCAGAACGACCTTGCGGCCGGCGGAGGCGCGGATCGCCGCGCTGGTCGCCTCGGTGGCACGGGTCGTCCACCAGCAAGGGGTGGCGACGACGACGCCCCGGCCGTGGGTCTGTCCGGGATGCGCGTCAGCGAGCCGCATGATGCGGACGACTTCGGCTGCGTAGAGATCGTGCGCGTGTGCACGGGTGATCTGGCCCGATTCGTCGCGAAACACCAAGGGCACCGGATCACCCACTCGCGATGTGAGGTCCGCCATCACCCGCCGCATGTCAGGCGAGAATCGCGTCTTGTCGCACGGCCCGAAATCTTGCGCCGTCGTTGGTCCGCTGGAACCGATGTCGACACCAATCGCCACGACTGGCCTTCCCCATCTGGAGAGCTGAAATGAGCTACCAGCCCCCGGTTTAAGTTGATTCCCTCCCAACTCAACCGCGATGAACCATCTCAAGTTAGCAACATTCTGTGCGGTCGGGGCCACGTTCAGGGTTTTCTTGGAAGAGCCCCGGGTCTACGAACCCCTAGTCACTGGACGGTCCCCTAGTCCTCGTTCCCGACGCGGCGGGCCGGGGATTTAGGGACGCGGCCCCGATGCCAGACGTGATCACGGCGCATAGATTTTTGCGTGGCTCGGCTCGGACGGGCCGCCAACTATTCAGGAGCTCCCCATGAACACCATGACCTTGCTTGACTTCATCCTCGGACTTTTGGGCGACGACGCGAGTGCCGCTGCCTTCGACGCAGATCCGGAGGGTGCGCTGGCCGCGGCCGGACTGGACGGCATCTCGTGCGCCGACGTCGACGCGGTTCTGCCCGTCGTGTCCGACTCGCTGCCGGTTGCTGCCGCAGGTTGGGGCCACGGACACCACAACGTCATCCACCAGCTCAAGGCAGTCGTCGCGGCCTACCCGCCGGGTACCGTGACGAACATTGCCCAGAACATCTGGGCCGATGGCGACGTCACCCAGGCATTCGGCTTCGGTGACGGCGTGACCGTCGCCGGCACCGACAACGTGACGGCCGGACGCGACGCCTACAACGCCCAGGACGACGGCGTGATCGCGGGCGGTGACGCAACGGTCGCCCATGACACCGGCATCATCGCGGGCGGCAACGCTGCGCGTGACTACGGCCAGGTCGCCGGCGGCAACGCTGCACGGGACGATGGCCAGGTTGCCGGCGGCAACGCAGCTGAAGATGACGCGATCGCCGCGGGCGGCAACGCTGCCGAGGACGATGCCCAGGTTGCCGGCGGCAACGCTGCCGAGGATCAGGCGCAGAACGGTGACACCGACAACTCGAGCAACGACGACAACTCGAGCACCGATTCGCACGATGACAACGATGGCTATGACATCGAGTCCGGTGGCCAGGTGGGCGACAACGACAACTCGAGCAACGACGACAACTCGAGCAACGATGACAACTCGAGCAACGATGACAACTCCACCGTCGATTCGCACGATGACAACGATGGCTACGACATCGAGGCCGGTGGCCAGGTCGGCGACAACGACAACTCGACCGTCGATTCGCACGATGACAACGATGGCTATGACATCGAGTCCGGTGGCCAGGTGGGCGACAACGACAACTCGAGCAACGATGACAACTCGAGCAACGATGACAACTCGACCGTCGATTCGCACGATGACAACGATGGCTACGACTTCGAGGCCGATGGTCAAGTGGGCGACAACGACAACTCGAGCAACGATGACAACTCGAGCGTCGATTCGCACGATGACAACGATGGCTACGACATCGAGGCCGATGGTCAGGTGGGTGACTCGGACGACTCCGACAACCGCAACCAGAGCGTCAACGACTCCGGAAACGTGGTGCTGACGGACTCGCTCAACGAGGACAACTCGACCACGCTGGGTGCGCTGACCCTCAACTCGAACAACGACAGCTCCTCCACGGCGGGTGACACCAACAACGGTCAGATCGTCGGTGGCGACGTCGCTCAGGACCAGGGCGTCAACTCCGGTGGCGACACCGTGCAGGACGGTGGCGTCAACGCCGGCGGCGACGTGGCCCAGGACCAGGGCGTCAACTCCGGTGGCGACAGCGCGCAGGACGGCGGAACCAACGCCGGTGGCGACGTCACGACCGGTGGCGGCGTCCACTCCGGTGGCGACGTGGCGCAGGACAGCGGTCAGGTCGGGGACTACCAGAACCACGACTTCGACTACACCGACAACAGCTCCAACTCCGCCAGTCTGGGCGGAAGCGTCAGCGACGACGACGTGGTCTCGGATCACGGGGTCATCGAGCCGTGATCGAACGGCACCTCGCGTGACTGGTGCGCTCCTCGGATGAGCGCAGCTGGCACCGGACAGCGGGCCCTTGGAACCATTTCGGTTCCGGGGTCCGCTGCGTCATTCCCATGGCACGATGATTCGCGAAGGAGTTGAGCTGGCATGAGCAATCTTTCGGGAGCACCCTCGCGTACGGCCGAGATGACGTCGCTGTTGGCGCGTACGGCCGAGATCGCCTCCCAGGCGAATCGCAACGACCTGGTCGCCCGCATCGATGCCCTGATGGCGCGGGTGCAGGATCCGACCATGCGGGTCGTCGTGGTCGGGCAGTTCAAGCAGGGCAAGAGCGCTCTGGTCAACGCGTTGATCAATGCTTCGGTCTGCCCCGTGGACGATGTCGTCGGTACAGCCGTGCCGACGATAGTCAGCTACGGTGCGACTGCCTCGGCCACGCTCTTCACCGAGATCGACGGCATCGAGGGCGTCCAGGCCAAGGACATTCCGGTCACGAGGCTGAAGGAGCATGTCACCGAGGCCGCGACCGAGCGAGAAGGAGTTCGGCCGGTACGGGTTGAGGTCGCGGTGCCGAGCCCGGCCCTGGCGGGTGGGCTTGTCCTCGTCGACACCCCGGGCGTCGGAGGCACCAGTCAGGCACACTCCGCCAGCACCCTGACGATGCTGCCGGGCGCGGATGCGGTCCTGATGCTCTCCGACGCGAGCCAGGAGTACACCGACCCGGAGCTGGCGTTCCTCAAGCAGTCGATCTCGTTGTGTCCGACGGTCACCTGCGTGTTGAGCAAGATCGATCCCCATCCGCACTGGCGACAGATCGCCGAGGCGGACCGGCGGCATCTCAGCAAGGCCGGTCTCGACCTGTCCCTGCTACCGGTCTCTGCGGCCATGCACGCGCGAGCGGTGCACATGAATGACGCCGTCATGGACGCCGAGTCGGGGGTGCCTCAGCTTCTCGACCTGCTCAACACCCAGGTGGTCGACCGGGTGATCGACCAGACCAGCATTGCCGTGGGGCAACAGGTCCTCTCAGTCGTCGATCACCTTTCGTTGGCACTGGAGTCAGAGCTCCAGGTCCTGCGCAATCCTTCGGAAGGTGACGGAGTCGTCCGGTCGCTGCGGGGCGCGCAGGCATCCGCGAAGGCGCTCAGTGAGAAGTCGGCCACCTGGCAGCAGACCTTGAACGACGGCATCCAGGACCTGACCGCCGACATCGAGTTCGACCTGCGTGACCGGTTGCGCAACGTCGGACGTGAGGGCGAGCTGCTGATCGACGACTGCGATCCCGGAGATGCGTGGGAGGAGGTCGGAGCCTGGCTGGCGGACTCGATCGCGCAGGCAGTCGGGGACAACTTCGTGTGGGCGCACCAGCGGTCCGAATGGCTATCCGGGGCAGTGGCGGAGCACTTTGCCATCGAGGGAGCCGTTGACCTCCCGCAGTTCCGGTTGTCCGACACCGACGGTGTCCTCAACCCGATCGCGGGCCTGGAACGCATCGAAACGGGAGCGTTGTCCGTTCCGCAGAAGTTCCTCATCGGCATGCGCAACTCCTACGGCGGAGTGCTGATGTTCGGCCTGCTCACCAGCCTGGCTGGCTTGGCGCTGATCAACCCGATCTCGATCGCCGCCGGGATGGTCATCGGTGGATACGCCTATCGCCAAGAAGCCGTCCAGCGTCTTGAGCGTCGGCGCAACGTGGCGAAGGTGGCGGTCCGTCGCTTGATCGACGAAGCGGTCTTCCAGGTCGGCAAGGAGAGCCGGGACCGGCTCAACCACACCCGTCGGCTGCTGCGAGACCACTTCACGGTCGTCGCGGAGAACCTGCGACGCTCGCTCAACGTGGCCATCGCGTCGGCTCAGGCCGGCGCTGACGCAGATCCCGATGGTGGCATCCGACGAATCACCGAGCTCGAGGTGTGGGAGACCGCCCTCCGCGATCTCGTGACCCGAGTGAAGGCACTCGAACCAGTTGCTCCTCTGGCGGAAACGGCAGCCTCGTGAACACCACCATCACGCGCAACAGCGCGCCCATCGACACCGCCCGCGATCTCCTGGACGGGGCGCTGCGGGTCTACCGCAAGGAACCATCGATCAGGGCCGAGCTCGAGGGCCATCGCCGCCGCCTCGACGAGCCGTTGAGGGTCGCACTCGTCGGCTCGGTCAAGGCCGGCAAGTCGACGCTCCTCAACGCGCTGCTGAGTGAGCACCTGGCACCGACCGATGCCCGCGAGTGCACCCGCGTCGTGACCTGGTACCGGCACGGAGCGACACCCAAGGTGGAGGCATTCGAGCTCACCGGCGGTGTGACCGGCCTGCCCGTGGTGCGCCAGCAGGAACGGCTGGAGCTCGACCTGGGTGAGCTGGGGGCAGAGTCGCTGGATCGGCTTGAAGTCGTGTGGCCTGCCGAGCAGCTCAATGATCTGATCCTGATCGACACCCCGGGCACGGCTTCCATCTCGTCGGAGGTCTCCTCCCGTACGCAGCAGTTTCTCGCCCCCCAGGATGGCGTCTCTGGGGTCGATGCCGTGGTCTACATGCTGCGCTCGCTGCACACCTCCGACATCGACTTCCTGCACCACCTGCACGCCCGCACGAGCCATGGTGCGTCGGCTCTCGGGTCGATCGCGGTGCTGTCCCGGGCCGACGAGCTCGGCGGGGGACGGCTCGACGCCATGGTGTCGGTCAATCAAGCGGTCAAGGTGCTGCGGGCCGAGCCGGCGCTGACCGGACTGGTCGAGGCAGTCGTCCCCGTGGCGGGACTGCTCGCGCTGGCCAGCTCCACCTTGCGGCAGTCGGAGTACGCGGCGTTCGTCGCGCTGGAGGAGGTGCCGCGGGAGACCCTGCAGTCGCTTCTGGTGTCTGCGGACCGCTTCATCTCCACCGAGGACGAGACGCTTCCGTCGGTCAGGGTCCGGGCGCGCCTGGTCGAGCGTTTCGGCCTGTACGGGATCCGGCTGGCGGTTGCCACACTCCGCAGTGGCGTCACCGACGCCACGATGTTGTCCGAGGAGCTCGTGCGCCGCAGTGGCCTGGACGAGCTGCGAAGCACGCTCGACATCCACTTCCGGCAGCGCAGCCAGGAACTCAAGGCACATTCAGCGGTGCTCGCGGTGCACCGTGCGCTCTCGCGTCAGCCACGTGCCGAGGGCCGGCTGCTGCTCGAGACCGCCGAGGAGTATCTCAACAACTCGCACGCGTTCCGGGAGATGCGATTGATCAGTCGAGTGCGATCGGTCGACCTCGCGATGGAGGAGTCGGCCCTGGCCGAGCTCACCCAGCTGATCGGCGGGAACGGGACGACTCCCCACCAGCGACTCGGGCTCGACGAAGATGCGTCGCCGGACGAACTCTACGACGCCGCCCACGAGGCGCTGTGGCGCTGGTTGGACTTGGTCGGCAACCCGCTGACCGAGCGGGAGGTCGCCGCAGCCTGTCGGGTTGTGGTGCGCAGCTGTGAGGGGATCATCGATCGGCTGACAGAGCCGACCTGGACGGCCGCGGAGACGCCTGTTTAGCGGCCGGGTTCTGATCTCTCGGGATGATCCGATGCCTGCTGCGGCACCAGCAGAGACTTGACGGCAAGCGGCGGCTTGGCGTCCAGCCAGTGTCTGGTTGCAGGCATGATCGCCGCACCCGCGGCGATGACGAGCAGGAACGCCTGCAGGGCGGTCAGTGCGAGATCGGCTGACTCGCCGCCACGAAAGGCCGAGATGACCACCAACGCGGGCAGGTGGATCAGGGTGAGCACGATCAGGGCGGTGCGGCCGCCCCTTCGACGCTGGCGGAGCACCGACAGCGCGGATAGCTCCAGGAGCGACAGCAGGACGCCGATGGCTGCCACCGAGACCAGTGCCACGACGACGGCGTGGCCGATGTCGGTCGCGGAGTAGTCCGGAGCCTGTTCGGTGAGGGCCTTGCGCAAGGTCTTGCGCAGGTCTGCCTGACGTAGGGCAGCGAACGCGGTGGGCACGATGAACGCGAGGACGCTGAGGCGTACCGCCCACCTGACGACACCGATCGTGCGAGGCGTGGGGATCTCCGCGCGCTGCGGCAGTCCCGAGGCGAACGAGGGGCGTCTCGGCGGACCGACCGGTGGCGGTGCGGCGCCGTCCGCCGCAGGACCTGACATGGCACTCATGCTAGGTCACCGCCTTGCTGCTGTGCGGCCATTTGAGCACGATAGGTCGGTCATGCGCCGAGGCTGGAGATGGCCTGCTCGAGCGCGTCGGGCCCGGGAATCGCGGTGCCGCCGTCCTGACCCGCCACCTGGAGCGCGCTGCCGTTGACGCTGACCGTCGGGGTCTTGGACACGCCGCGACTCTTGCCCTCGGCAAGCGCCTGAGCGACCCACGCCGCGAACGTCTCGTCTCGGATGCACTCGGCGGCATCGGGAGCGCCCGCCTTCTTGGCCCACGCGATCAGCTTGCTGTCCTTCGGGCCGTCGCCGCCCTCCTTGGGCTGGTTGGCATAGAGCCGGTCATGGAAGTCTGCGTAGGCGACGACGCCGGCCGAATCGGCAACGCACGCGGCCGCATTCGACGCGCGCTCGGCGTAGCGGTTGGTGCTGGCGCCGACCAGGAACGTGAACGGGCGGTACTCGATCACGATGCGGCCGTCCTCGACCGCGGATCGCAGGAAGTCGCCGCTTCGCTCCTCGAACACCCGGCAGGAGGGGCAGAGGAAGTCTTCGTACAGAGCGACCGTCACGGCCGGCTCGGTCTTCTTCTTGGCTGTCGCCAGTGCGGGCGTCAGCCGGAAGCCGAAATCCTTGGTCGAGTGCTTGGGCGCAGCGACGTCGGGGGCAGAGCCATCCCTCGCGCTCAGGGCCTTCTGGGCGCCGAAGGTCGATGCGACCACCGCGATCACCACGACCGCGGTCGTGGTCAGGCGGCGCCGTCGGGAGGCGATCTGGTGACCTTGCATCAGCCGTGATGCGCGCTCGGCAGGGCTCGTACCTGTGTGGTCCATGGCGTCCTTGGGAGAGGGGAGGCGTCCAGGGGGACACTACCGGCCAGGCCCGCGACGCGTTCGCCTTTCAACCGAGGCTGGTCGGCCGCAGACCGTGGCTCCCGCCGGCGCCGTCAACCCGTGGCCTGTGCTGCGGCGGCCTTCGGGCGGGTCCTCAATCGGGTGACCGCGACGCCGACGAGACACAGCGCGCCGCCGACGAATGCCAGCACAGCCGGGACCTCGTCGAGGATCACCCACGAGATCCCGGTGGCGACCGCCGGTACGAGGTACGTCGTCGAGGCGGCCTTGCCGGTCGAGATGCGCTTGAGCGCGTACGACCACGTGCTGAAACCGATCGCGGTCGGGAAGACCCCGAGGTAGACCAGCCACCAGATGTCGTGGGCCGAGGCGCCGCTGAGCTCGTCGAGCAGGGCCGGCGCGAACGGCAGGCAGACCACGACACCCACGAGGCAGCCGAGCCACACCGACATGACCGGTGCCATGTGCCGCAGGGCGGGCTTCTGGGCGAGTGCTCCGAATGCGTAGAACGCAGCCGCCGCGACACACAGCAGGACGCCGGTCGTGCTCGCAGTCTCGACCCCCGTCGAGGAGTTGTCGGTGCTCAGGGCGATCAGCGCGACGCCGCCGAAGGCGATACCCATCCCGATCATGAGCGGCGGGGGGAAGCCCTCCTTGTACAGAAATCCCGCGATCACGGCAGCGAAGATGGGTCCGACGTTGACGATCAGCGCGGTCGTTCCCGCGTCGAGGTCGCGCTCGGCGGCGTTCAGCGCGATGTTGTAGGCGCCGAACCAGACGACCCCGTAGAGGACGACCAGCAGGAGTGGCCGGCCGGTCGGTAGCGCCGTGGTGCGCGGACGGGCGAAGAACGTGAGCGCAATCGCGCCGACCACCAATCGGCCGAGGGTCAACGAGCCGGGCGAGAACGTGTCGCCGACGGCCCGGATCCCGACGAAGGCCGAGGCCCACACCACGACCGTCACGAGCATGGCCGGCAGGGAGAGGTCGCGATCGGTCTTCACGTGGTCACGCTAGTCAGACCAGCGCCACGGCACGAGCGAAAATCGGCCATAGTGGCGCGCATTGCCGCCGAACCAACGAAAAACACCCGGCGCGGACCCCGGGGGGATCCGCGCCGAGTGTTTTTCATCAGCCGGTTGTTAGCCGGTCGTGGTGCCGCCGTCGGAGTCCAGCGTCACCTCGACCTGGCTCTGCTTGCCGTCGCGGCGGTACGAGACGGTGATCTTCTCGCCGGGCTGGTAGCCGCGGACCGAGGCCACGAGGGCCTCCGAGCTGGGGATCAGGTTCCCGTTGACGGCCGTGATGATGTCGTCCTTCTTGAGCCCGGCCTTGGCGCCGGCGCCACCGGAGGTGACCTCACCGATCAGTGCGCCGACGCCGGTGATGCCGTCGTCACCAACCGCCGGACGGACCGACACGCCGATCTGTGCGTGCTCGACCGTCTCGCCCTTGACCAGGAACTTCGAGACGTTCTTGGCCAGGTCGATCGGGATGGCGAATCCGAGACCGATCGATCCACCCTCGGTCGATCCGGAGGCCTTGATCGCCGAGTTGATGCCGATCACGTTGCCCTTGATGTCGACCAGCGGGCCGCCGGAGTTGCCCGGGTTGATGGCCGCATCGGTCTGGATCGCGGGGAAGGTGTTGGACTTGGCGGGATCGGAGCTGCCGTCCGAGGACGTCACGGGGCGGTTGAGTGCCGAGACGATGCCCTGCGTGACGGTGCTCTCCAGGCCGAAGGGTGAGCCGATCGCCACGACTTCCTGGCCGACCTGCAGATCGGCCGAGGTGCCGAGCGTGGCGGGGGTCAGCCCGGTCTTGCCCTTGGCCTTGATCACGGCGAGATCGGTCTTGGGATCGGCGCCGACGATCGTCGCGGTCGTGTTCGAGCCATCGTTGAACGCGACCGTGATGATGCCGCCGGTGCCGGCCACTGCCGTGACGTGGTTGTTGGTCAGGATCTCACCGTCGCTGCTGATGATGATGCCGGTTCCCGAGCCGGACTCTGTGGCGCCCTTGACGTTGATCTGCACGACGGAGGGTAGGACCTTGGCGGCGACCTGCTCGACCGCTCCGGTCGGCACGCTGGTGTTGGTGGCAGTGCCGGGGTCCAGCGAGCTCACGGTCGAGGAATCGGTGGCGTCGTCCTGCGTCTGGTCCTGGAGATAGGCGCCGCCGTATCCGGCGGCTCCCGCCAGCAGGATCAGGGCCAGCGACCCGACCAGGACGCGGAAAGCGCGGCGCTTCTTCTTCGGCTTCTTGGCCGGCGGCTCGCCACCTTCCTCGATGCTCCCGACCGGGAACGCGATCGTCTGGTCGTGGACGAACGAGTCGGTCTGGGCCGCGGCCGGACCGGCGGCCGTGCTGCCGTCGGCGGGGTAGCGGTGGGTGTAGGCATCCGCTGCGGGCGGCGGGACGGGGCTGGAGGCGACGACGACGGTCGGCTCGGAGTCACGATCGCTCGGGGTCGTGGAGGCTTGCGCGGGACCGTCCGTCGGCGCACTGTCCGTCGGCGCACTGTTCATGGGCGCACTGCCCGTCGGTGACTCGATCGGCTCGGGTGCCGGCGGTTCGCCGTGCTCGGTCGACGGGTCACGCGTGGGCTGGGGTGCCTCGTGTGTCGCGTCGGCGGCTGGCGCAACGGGCTCGGGGGACGAGGGAGCGGAGTCGCTGGCTCCGTCGCGCTCCGTCGGCGGGACGTACGGACGGTCGGCGAAAGGGTCCTTCGAATCGGTCATGGTCATAGATTCTCGCGCATCACTGAGATCGCTCTGAGAGCGGCGTGTGAGCGATCAAAGAAACCCGAGGTCAGGATTGGCGCGAGTCCGGCAATGTGACGGTGAAGGTCGTGCCTCCACCAGACCCCGAAGCGACGTCGACCGTTCCGCCGTGCCGCTCTGCTGCGCGCTTGACGATCGACAGCCCGAGTCCCGAACCGGGCAGCGTACGAGCCTCACGCGAGCGATAGAAACGATCGAAAATGTGCGGCAGGTCGAGCGGGTCGATGCCGGGGGCCTCGTCCGCCACCGTGAGCAGGCCCTCGGCCAGTCGCACCCGGACGGTGCCGTCTTCGGGGCTCCACTTGGCGGCGTTGTCGAGCAGATTGGTCACGGCTCGTTCGAGGAGCTGGGGTTCGCCGAACACCATCCACGACTGGACCTCGACGTCGAAGGTGACCTGTGGGGCGCGCAGACGCACCCGGTTCACGGCCTGGTTGACGACGTCGGCGAAGTCCAGCGGCTCGGGATCGCGTCGCATGGGCTCGTCGCGAGCCAGCTCGACCAGGTCGCCGACCAGCGTGGTCAGCTCCTCGAGCTGGGACCGGACGTCCCCCATGATCTCGTGCCGCTGGTCGTCGCTCAGCGAACGCTCGGCATTGTCGGCGGCCTGGCCGATCAGCTCGATGTTGGTCCGCAGGCTGGTCAGCGGGGTGCGCAGCTCGTGACCCGCGTCGGCGACGAGCTGTCGCTGGCGCTCCTGCGAGGCGTCCAGGGCCTGCAGCATCGCGTTGAACGACGTCGTGAGCCGGGCGAGCTCGTCGTGCCCGGTCACCTGGATCGGAGTGAGCTCGGAGGTTCGCGCCACGTGCTCGGTGGCGGCGGTGAGGCGGCGGACCGGGCGCAACCCATTGGTCGCGACACCCCACCCGGCGAGGCCCGCGATGGCGACGCCGGAGATGCTCGCCAGGAGCAGGATGAGCTTGAGTCGTTCGAGCGCCTGGTCGATCGACTCCATCGACTGGGCCATCACCAGCGCGGTGCCCCGGCCAGCCTGCACCGCGACGACCCGATAGAGAGTCCCGTCGATGTGGGTCGAGCGCATCGAGTGGGTCTGCTCCCCGATCGCGACCTCGAGCTCGTGATAGTCCACGAAGCCCTCGCCGGCCTTCATGTTGGTGTCGGGCCGCAGCACGCTGCCACGTACGACCGCGAGCTTGACGTCCGCGACCGCGAGCTCGTCCTCGGACTCGCCGCGAATGATGCGGGCGGGATAGTCCCCCTGGACGGCGGTATGCGCGCGGCGCAGCATCGACTCGTCCAGCGAGCTCTTGAACTCGGCGCGGACCACGACGAACACCGTGGCGCTGACGAAGCTCAGCGTCGCGGCTACCGCAAGCGTCGTGAGCACCGCAACCCGCAGGGCCAGCGTCATCCGGTGGGTGAACAGGCGAATCAGCCGGTGCAGGCCAGCGATCACGGCGGCGTCTCGCGCAGGACGTATCCGACGCCCCGCACGGTGTGGAGCAGGCGGGACTCGCCCTCCGCCTCGAGCTTGCGGCGGACGTAGCCGACGTAGACCTCGAGCGAGTTGGCGGTCGTGGGGAAGTCGAAGCCCCAGACCTCCTCGAGGATGAAGGAACGCTCCAGCACCCGCTTGGGGCGCTGGAGGAACAGCTCGAGCAGGGCGAACTCGGTGCGTGTGAGGGAGAGCGAACGCTCGCCGCGCTTGACGTCGCGGGTCACGGGGTCGAGGGACAGGTCCGAGAACACCAACGGCTTCTCGTCGGGCTCGACCGCGGCGGCTCGGCTGGACCGGCGCAGCAGCGAGCGCACACGGGCGAGCAGCTCCTCGAGGGCGAATGGCTTGGTGAGGTAGTCGTCGGCACCCGCATCGAGGCCGTCCACGCGGTCCGACACGGCATCGCGGGCTGTGAGCACGAGGATCGGTACGTCATTGCCGGCGCCACGTAGCGCACGGGTCGCCTCGAGGCCGTCCAGGCGCGGCATCATGACGTCCATGATGATCGCGTCGGGGTTGATCTGGGGCACCCGCGCGAGGGCCTCGGCCCCGTCGGAGGCGAGTTCGACGGTGTAGCCGTTGAACTCCAGGGACCGGCGCAACGAGTCGCGCACAGCACGGTCATCGTCCACGACAAGGATGCGCATGGGTTCAGTCTGCCCGTCGTGCCTGAGGGATTGCTGAATCGGTGCCCGTCACGCGATGACTCAGGCTGGGATCTGACCCTCGACGAGGGAGCGGGCGGCAGCCGCGGCGCGAGCGCCGTACGTGCCACCGAACAAAACCGCGTGCACCAGCAAGGGGTGCAGCTGGTGCAAGGGTTGGCGCTCGAGCCAGCCGTCGGCCAGGGGCGCAGCCTCGGCGTAGGCGTCGAGGATCCGCTGCAGGTGTGGTGCGCCGAACAGCGACAGCATGGCCAGGTCGGTCTCGCGGTGCCCACCGTGCGCCGCGGGATCGATCATCCAGACGTCACCGTCGGAACCCCACACCAGGTTGCCTGACCACAGGTCGCCGTGGATCCGGGCGGGCGGCTCGTCGGGCCCGGCGAGCTCGTGGATGCGCCGCATCGCCGCCTCGATCGTGGTGGCCTCGGCAGCCGTGAGCGCCTGGCGGTCGACCGCGGCGCGGACGTAGGGCATGACACGTCGCGAGGCGAAGAACTCCGGCCAGCTCGGCAGGGATCGGTTCGGCAGGGGTGCGAGTCCGATGAACCCGTCCTGCTCGGCACCGAAGGCCGCTGCTCCGGCCCGGTGTGTGGCCGCAAGATCCCGTCCGAACCGCTCGGCGAGATCCGTCGTCGGCTTGGAGGGTTCGACCCAGTCGACGATCAGGCAGTCCTCGGCGACGGCGAGCACGCGGGGCACCTTGGCGCCGCCCGCGTCGGCGAGCCACGCGAGTCCCTCGGCCTCGCGGGGGAAGAACCCCTCGGGTGCCTGCGGGCGAGTCTTGATGATCGCGCCGCGACCGTCCGTCAACCGCAACCGGGTCGATGTGCAGATGTCACCACCGGCGACCGGAGTGGTCGAAACGACACCGAGGCCAAGGAGTGCCTCCGCCCGGGCGGCGGTTCCTGCCATGCGTGCCATGACCATGACGTTACCGCGTGAGAGCGCGTACGTTCAGCGGTCCATCAGGTCGGGGAGGCGGGCGACGAGCTCATCGGTCGTGCGCTCGATCATCGCGAGCACCTCACGGAAGCCGTCCCCGCTCCCGTAGTAGGGGTCTGGGACCTCGTTGTCACCCTCGGTGGCCTCGGGGTCGAACTCCCTGAACATGCGGACCTGCTGGGTCTGCTCGACGGTCGGCGACTGCTGGGTCATGTCGGCGTGATTGCTGGCGTCCATCGCGAGCAGCAGGTCGTGCTCGGCGTACCAGTCGGTCGAGAACGTCCGCGCACGATGCCGGCTGGGGTCGTAGCCAGCCTCGCTTAGCGTCGCGGCGGCCCGGCGGCCCGGCGGTCCATGGGCTGTCCGACGTGCCAGTCGCCGGTGCCGGCGGAGGCCACCGATACGCGATCGGCCAGCCCGGCCCGCTCCAACCGGTCCTCCAGCACGACATGCGCCATCGGTGAGCGACAGATGTTGCCGAGGCAGACCACGGCGACGCGGTACGTCACCGTCGGGAGGCGCTCTTGCCGGTGAACCCGCTGAGCACGGTGTTGACGATCGAGATGACGATCGAGCCCAGCACGGCCCACCAGAACCCGTCGACCTCGAACACGACGTCGAGCTCGCCGGTCACCCACTCGGTGAGCAGGAGGAGCAGCGCGTTGATCACGAGCAGCGCGAAACCGAGCGAGATGATGATGAACGGCAGCGACAGGGCTTTGATCACTGGCGCGACGAATGCGTTGATGACGGTGAACACGAGTGCGACCGCGGCGACGGCGATGATTCGCTCGCTGGTCGAGTCGCTGGCCACCCCGATGTTCATGTGGTCGCCGAGCAGGGCGGCAGCGGCAGCGAGCGCGAGCCCGCTGAGGATCCATGCAGTCACGAACTTGGGCATGTCGCCGATTGTTGCACTTCTGCCGCCCCCCGCGTGGCCCCTAGGGCTGCGGGAGCGTGGTCTCGATCTTTCGTGACGTCTGAGCCAGGATGATCCCGCCGAGGACGGCGAGCGCTCCGAGCACCTGGACCGGTGTCAGCGACTCGCGGAACCAGGCCCAGCCGATGACGTTGGCGAGGACCGGCTCGAGCATCGCGACGACCGTGACGATCGTCGCGGGCAGGTGTTGCAGGGCCACGAGCTCGAGGAAGAACGGCACGACCGTGCCCAGCACGACGACCGCACCGATGATGAGCCACGGGTTGGCCGAGAGGCCGTCGAGTCGACCCAGCATCGAGGTGTCGCCGTCCAATGCTGGGGTGGTCCAGATCGGCTCGATCAGGTTCATCGCGACGGTTGCGACGACGAACGCCCATAAGATGACACGCAGGGGATCGTCGAAGCCGACGTTGTGCTCGGCGAGCAGGAAGTACGACGCGAAGCTGACAGCGGCGAGCAGCCCCATGACGACTCCCAGCCCGTCGAAGGTCAGCCCGTTCCAGACCCGACCGACGATCGCGAGACCCACGACGGCGAGGCCGACCGCGAGCCACATCCGTCCTCGGACGGGCTCCTTGCGGACGAAGCGCACCCACAGCACGACCAGGACCGGCGCGAGGTACTCCAGCAGCAGGGCTATCCCCAGCGGGAGCCGGTTGATCGCGACGTTGTACGTCAGCTGCAGCGACGTGACCCCGACCAGACCGAGGGCTATGACCAGGAGCAGCGCGGTGCCGCGGGGCCTGCGCAGGGCCGACCGGCGGAAGCACGCGGCGTACGCCACGAACACGATCATGGCGCCGGTGATGCGGAGCGTCGTGAACGACTCCGGGCTGAGCCCGGATCCCATCGCGACCCGGGAGACGCCGCCGTTGAGACCGAACAGGACAGCGGCGACGACGACGAGCACGTAGCCGAGTCTGGGATTGCGGGCGTTCACGGGTCGATCATGGCAGCGGATACGCTCGGCCCATGAGCAGCCCCCGCGCGCGCCGCGCCCTGGACGAGATCCCGGTCTACCGCCCGGGCAAGGCCGCGACGAGCGAGGACCACAAGCTCTCCAGCAACGAGAACCCCTACGCGCCGTTGCCGGGGGTCATGGAGCGGGCGGCGGTCGAGCTGGGTCGCATCAACCGCTATCCCGATGCTGGGATGACAGCGCTCTACGGCGCCCTCTCGGCCCGGTTGGGATTGTCGCCGGACCACTTCGCCGCCGGCACGGGCTCGGTCGCGGTGCTGTTCGCGTTGCTCAACGCCCACCTTGAGGCCGGCGACGAGATCGTCTACGCGTGGCGGTCCTTCGAGGCCTACCCCATCGCGGCGGACCTGACGGGGGCCACCACGGTGCGCGTGCCCTTGCGACCCGATGCGACGCACGACCTCGACGCGATGGCGGCGGCCGTCACGGACCGCACCCGGGTCGTGATCGTGTGCACTCCCAACAACCCGACCGGCCCGGTCGTATCGGCAGCCGATCTCGAGCGGTTCCTCGACGCCGTGCCGGACGACGTGCTGGTTGTGGTCGACGAGGCGTACGTCGAGTTCGTGCGGGATCCGGCCGCAGCCGACGGTCTCGCCGCCCTCGCGTCGCGGGGCAATGTCGTCGTGCTGCGTACGTTCTCCAAGGCCTATGGCCTGGCCGGTCTGCGCGTCGGCTACGCCATCGCACGTCCGGACGTGGCCAGATCGATCCGCAAGGCGACGCCGCCGTTCGCGGTCACCGACCTGTCCCAGGCGGCGGCGGTTGCGTCGCTGGACGCGCAGGATGCGCTGGACGAGCGGGTCGAGGCCATCGTCCAGGAGCGCGTCGCGATGGTCGCGGCGTTGCGCGGGCAGGGCTGGCAGGTGCCGGACACCGAGGCCAACTTCGTGTGGCTGCCGCTCGGCGACGATGTGATGGACTTCGCCGCCGCGGTCGACCCTGTCTCGGTGCGGCCGTTCGCAGGGGAGGGAGTCCGGATCAGCATCGGGGCGCCGGAGGTCAACGCGCTGCTGGTCGAGCGAGCCGCTGCCTGGCGCGCGTTGCACTGAGCGAGGCTCGTTTGGACCCGGCGACCCGGCCGGGATACGGTGGAGGCAGATGTGATGCCAGTCACGTCCATGCGAGTCCCGACGTCCGCCACCCCTGTGACACCGGTGCCTCGCATCTTCGACATCGACGCGGCAATCCCGCTCACCGATTGATTGAGGTAGTTGCATGAGTGTGTCCATGCCCGATACGTACGTAGCCGACGATCCAGCTGGAGCCTTTCCGCTCGTCCAGCTCCTGACGCCCGAGGGCCAGCGAGTCAGTCACGACGAGTTCTCCTACGACGGTGACGACGACAGCATCCGGGACCTGTTCCGCGATCTGGTCCTCAGCCGCCGCATCGACTTCGAGGCCAATGCGTTGCAGCGCCACGGCGAGCTGGGCCTGTGGGCCCCCGCCCAGGGTCAGGAAGCCGCCCAGATCGGCTCGGGCCGAGCGCTGCGCCCGCAGGACTTCGCCTTCCCGACCTACCGCGAGCACGGCGTCGCCCTGTGCCGCGGCGTCGACCCAGCCCTGTTGCTCGGACTGTTCCGCGGTGTCGAGCTGGGCGGCTGGGATCCGGCCGAGCACGGTTTCGCGCTCTACAGCATCGTGATCGGCGCCCAGACGCTGCACGCGACCGGCTACGCGATGGGCCTCAACCTCGACGGCGCGGTCGGCACAGGCGACTCCGAGCGTGACGCGGCGGTCATTGCGTACTTCGGCGACGGCGCCACGAGCCAGGGCAGCGTCAACGAGGCCTTCGACTGGGCCGCGGTCTTCAACGCCCCGGTGGTCTTCTTCTGCCAGAACAACCAGTACGCGATCTCGGCGTCGACCGACCGGCAGACTCGCGGGCCGATCGCCCAGCGCGCCGGTGGCTTCGGCTTCCGTGGCATCCGGGTCGACGGGAATGACGTCCTGGCCTGCCACGCCGTGACAACCGCCGCGATGCAGCGGGCCCGTGACGGTGAGGGACCGATGCTGATCGAGGCCTACACCTACCGGATGGGCGCCCACACGACGTCCGACGACCCGACCCGCTACCGCGATAGCGCAGAGGTCGAGACCTGGAAGCTCAAGGACCCGATCGAACGGGTCAAGCGCTATCTCCTGGTTCAGGGGACGCCGCAGGAGTTCTTCGACGACCTGGATGCCGAGGCCGAGGAGCTGGGCCGGCACCTGCGTGAGACCTGCAAGGCCCTGCCCGAGCCGGACCTGGCCGAACTGTTCGACGAGGTGTTCGTCGAAGGCACGCCCGAGCTGGCCGAGCAGAAGGCCGACTACCTCGCCTTCCGAGACAGCCTCGAGCCCGAAGGGAGCGCGTCATGACCAAGATGCCACTCGGCAAGGGCCTCAACGCCGGTCTGCGCGCCGCGATGGAGGCCGATGACAAGGTCATGATCATGGGTGAGGACGTCGGCAAGCTCGGCGGCGTCTTCCGCATCACGGACGGCCTGCAGAAGGACTTCGGCGAGAGCCGGGTCATCGATGCACCGCTCTCGGAGAGCGGCATCCTCGGCACCGCGATCGGCCTGACGATGCGCGGCTACCGGCCGGTCCTGGAGATCCAGTTCGACGGCTTCGTCTATCCCGCGTACGACCAGATCGTCAGCCAGGTCGCCAAGCTGCACTTCCGCAGTCGTGGCGCGGTCACGATGCCGATCGTGATCCGCATCCCGTTCGGTGGCGGTATCGGCGCGGTCGAGCACCACTCCGAGAGCCCCGAGGCGCAGTTCGCGCTGACCGCGGGCCTCAAGGTCGTCTCGTGCTCCAACGCCAACGATGCCTACTGGATGATCCAGCAGGCCATCGCGAGCGACGACCCGATCGTGTTCATGGAGCCCAAGCGTCGCTACTGGGACCAGGGCGAGGTCGACCTCGAGTCGGCTCCCGCTCCTCTGCACGCCTCACGGGTCCTTCGCGAGGGCACGGATGCGACCCTCATCGCGTACGGTCCGATGGTCAAGACCTGCCTGGAGTCGGCAGACGCCGCGGCCGAGGAGGGGAACAGCATCGAGGTCATCGACCTGCGCACGTTGTCACCGCTGGACCTGGACCCGGTGTTCGAGTCGGTCCGTCGCACCGGCCATGCGATCGTCGTGCACGAGGCGGCGCAGACGCTGGGGCTGGGTGCCGAGATCTCGGCGCGCATCACCGAGAAGTGCTTCTTCTCCCTCGAGGCACCTGTCCTGCGGGTCACGGGCTACGACCTGCCCTATCCGCCGAGCCGCGCCGAGGAAGAGTTCCTGCCCGGCCTCGACCGTGTGCTCGAAGCTGTCGACCGTTCGCTCGCGTACTAGGAGTCATCATGAGTGAGTTCAAGCTGCCCGATGTCGGCGAAGGCCTGACCGAGGCCGAGATCGTGTCCTGGAAGGTCGCGGTCGGCGACGTCATCAGGGTCAACGACATCATCGTCGACATCGAGACCGCGAAGTCCATCGTGGAGCTCCCGAGCCCGTATGAGGGCACGATCGAGGCACTGCTGGTCGGCGAGGGCGAGACCGTCGACGTGGGGACCCCGATCATCCGGATCGCGACGCCCGAGGAGTCGGGCGCGGAGTCGTCGGCCGCGCCCACCTCGCCGGCCGTACGGATGCCGAGCGCCATGACGGCGGCCGACTTCGCCTCAGCCGGCGACCTGGTGCCCGAGCCCGTCGTGGTCGAGACCTCGGCGAAGCCTGAGGAGCGCCAGTCCGTGCTCGTGGGCTACGGACCCCGCACGACCTCGACCAAGCGTCGCGCCCGCAAGGGTGCCGTGGCATCGGTCGACACCGAGCGGGTAGCCCAGCGGTCGGTCCACTCGCTCGCCAAGCCGCCCGTGCGCAAGCTGGCCAAGGATCTCGGGGTCGATCTGGACTCCGTCCCGGCCGCGGGCGAGATCATCACGCGCGCCGATGTCGAGGCGTACGCGGGTCAGCGCTCCGCCAACGGGTCGACGCCAAGCGGAGCAGATGTCGAGCCGGCGGCCCCGGCCCCGCGTCACTCGTCGCAGGACGACGTACGCGTGCCGATCAAGGGAGTCCGCAAGATGACGGCCGAGGCGATGGTCTCCTCGGCGTTCACCGCCCCGCACGTCACCGAGTGGGTCACCCTCGACGTGACCAGAACGATGGATCTGGTCGCGCAGCTCAAGGTCGATCCGCGTTTCTCCGGCCTCCGGGTCTCGCCGTTGCTGATCGTGGCGCGGGCGGTGTGTCTGGCGATGCGCAGCACCCCAGAGCTCAACTCGACGTGGGACGAGACGGCCCAGGAGATCGTGCTGAAGGGCTCGGTCAACCTCGGTATCGCGGCCGCAACGCCACGCGGACTGGTGGTGCCCAACATCGTGGGTGCCGACAGCATGGCGATGCCGGAGCTCGCGGGAGCCTTCGCCGATCTGATCGGCACGGCGCGGGAGGGCAAGACGCAGCCCGCACAGATGACGGGCGGGTCTTTCACGATCACCAACATCGGTGTGTTCGGCATCGACGCCGGCACCCCGATCCTCAACCCGGGTGAGGCCGGCATTCTCGCCGTCGGGGCCATCAACCGTCGGCCGTGGGTCGGTGACGACGACCAGATCGTCGCCCGGTGGGTCACGACCCTCGCACTGAGCTTCGACCACCGCGTCGTCGACGGTGAGCAGGGCTCGCGGTTCCTCGCCGACGTCGCGGCGATCCTCCGCGATCCAGCCCTCGCGCTGACCTACTGATCGGGGCGGCGGGCGGTCGTGCGCCGCCGCCGCGGGACCCTAAACTGGGTCGGTGACCCAGCCTGCCGAGACGCGCCATCCCGGCGCGTATGCCGTCTGGGTCGTCGCCCTCCTGGTCTATCTGCTCGCGGTGTTCCACCGGTCCTCGCTGGCGGTCGCGGGGCTTGCCGCGTCCGAGCGGTTCGACATCTCCGCCGCGCAGCTGGCGACCTTCACGATGCTGCAGCTCCTGGTCTACGCCGGTATGCAGATCCCGGTCGGGCTGCTGGTCGACCGCTTCGGCCCGCGCCGGGTGCTCCTGACCGGCGCGATCACGCTGACCCTCTCGCAGGTCGGCTTTGCCTTCGCTGAGACATACGCCTGGGCGCTCGTCGCTCGGGTCGGCGTCGGAGTCGGAGACGCCATGACGTTCATCTGCGTCCTGAGACTCGTCAACACCTGGTTCGCGCCTCGACGGGTCCCCCTGATCACGCAGCTGACGGGCGTCACGGGGCAGCTCGGCGCGATCATCGCGGCGGTGCCGATGACGGTGGCGCTGCGCGAGCTGGGCTGGACCAGGTCGTACCTGATCGCCGCATCGTTCGGCGTGGTGCTGACGGTCGCGCTGGTGATCTTCGTGCGGGACGCGCCGGCGGCCAGGTCGGTCCGTGGCGCGGCGCTGTCGCTCACGACGATCCGGCGGAGCCTTGGTGCGTCGTGGGCGCAGCCGGGGACCCGGCTCGGGTTCTGGATGCACTTCTCGACGCAGTTCAGTGCCACGACGTTCGGGTTGCTGTGGGGCTATCCGTTCTTCGTGCGCGGCGAGGGCCGGTCCGATCACGTCGCCGGGCTCCTGCTGACGCTGATGGTCGTCGCGGTGATGTCGACCGGTCCCGTGCTGGGGTGGGCGATCACCCGCCACCCGTGGCACCGGTCGACGATCGTGCTGACCATCATCTCGGCCATCGTGACGGTGTGGACCGTCGTGCTGGTGTGGCAGGGGCCGGCACCGCTGTGGCTGCTGGTGGTGCTGGTCATCGTCATGGGCATCGGCGGCCCGGCCTCGATGATCGGCTTCGACCTGGCCCGCACGTCCAACCCGGCCGACCGCCTCGGCAGCGCGACCGCGATCGTCAACCAGGCCGGTTTCGTCGCGAGCCTGATTCTCGTGGTCGCGATCGGCCTGATCCTCGACTGGCGGACACCCGGCTCGTCGACGGCCTATTCGCCGTCGGCGTTCGTGTGGGCGATGTCGTTCCAGTACGTCCTGTGGGCGCTCGGGGTGACCCAGATTTGGCGCTACCGGGTCAGGACACGGGCCAAGATCATGGCCGAGGAACCCGAGGCGTACGGACGCGCCCACAAGCTCGGCTGACGCGCGCACTCGTAGCGGGAGGGGCACAATCGGACGCATGACGACCACGACGTTCACGCTGGTACGGCTTCACCATGTCCAGCTCGCCATCCCGCCGGGTGGTGAGGATGAGTGTCGGGCCTTCTGGAGCGGCGTCCTGGGGCTGGACGAGGTCGAGAAGCCACCGGTCCTGGCGGCGCG
Organism: Aeromicrobium sp. A1-2; assembly: GCF_003443875.1. Taxonomy (NCBI): domain Bacteria; kingdom Bacillati; phylum Actinomycetota; class Actinomycetes; order Propionibacteriales; family Nocardioidaceae; genus Aeromicrobium; species Aeromicrobium sp. A1-2. Next base: position 3,336,878 of record NZ_CP027482.1, read on the forward strand.
TGGCGGGTGCTGGTTCCGGGGTGGGGGCATCGAGGTCCACTTGGGCGTGGAGCAGGACTTCGTGGCCGCCCGCAAGGCGCACCCCGGCATCCTTGTAAGGGACCTGCTCGACCTGGCGGACGTCTTGCGTTCCGCCGGGGTCCAGATCACGGAGGACGGAGAGTTCCCGGGGCACGACCGTTTCTACGCGGCGGACCCGTTCGGCAACCGGCTGGAGTTCTTGGAGTCGCACAACTAAGGGCTATGGATAACCACTGTAACGGCAGGAAGTTCGTGTCGGTGGTCGCGTCTAGGGTTGAAGTATGTTCGAAGCCGTAGCCACCGCAGACCTCCTGACCGAGGTGCGTGCGCACGACTTCACGTCCGACCCGATCCACGAGGCGGGCGGCAACCGGATCGACGCAGTCCGCGAGATCGACCGTGCCGTCCGAGCGCTCCAGGCCGAGCAGGCGACCCAGATCGCTGCCCTGCACGCCGAGCGGTCAGCGGTCATGACCCTGGGCCGCGGAGACCCGACCCTGTCGGTGATCGGCGAGGTCGCGATGGCCCGCAACATCGGGCCGTGCGCGGCTGCGACCCAGGTTGGCCTGTCCCTTGGTCTGGCCCGGCTGCCGCGGGTGCTAGAGCTGTTCCGGGACGGCCGCATCTCCGAGCCGGTCGCCCGGGCCGTGGTCAACGAGTCGTGCTCCCTGCACGCCGACGACTTCGTGGTGCTGGACGGCGAGATCGCGGCCGTCCTTCCCGGGCTCACGCATCTGCAGGCCCGACAGGCGGCCGCGAGGGCCGTGATCCGGATCGACGCCGATGCCGCCCGCATCAGGGCCGAGCGCAATCGCGCGGACCAGCGGGTTTCGATGTTCCCCGAGACCGACGGTGTCGCGATACTGCAGATGCGCGGTCCGGCCGAGCAGATCCTCGCTGCCTTCAACACCCTCGATGCCGAGGCGCACAGACTGCGTGCCGCCGGTGACACTCGCACGATCGGCCAGATCATGTGCCAGACGTCGGTCGAGCGGGTCACGGGACTGGTCCGTGCCGACGGCATCGACGTGGAGGTCGGTCTGGTGCTGGACGCACCGACCTTGGTCGGTGAGGACGGTGAACCCGTCGAGCTGCTCGGATACGGGCCTATCGCCCCGTCGGTCGCCGACGACATTATCGCCGCGGCACCCAACCGGTCCGTCCGGCGGCTGCTGGTCGACCCCGTTGACGGCACCCTGGTAGTCCGCGAACCGCACCGCAGGCACTTCGACTCACCGACCCGCCACTACATACGCACGCGTGACCAGCAGTGCCGGCAGCCCGGATGCGACGGACGCATCCGCGACGCAGACCACATCGTCGACCACGCGCTGGGTGGCCTCAGCACTACTGCCAATGGTCAAGGGCTATGCAAGCGGTCCCACACGCTCAAGCACCAACCCGACTGGAAGGTCGTATCCGACGGCAAAGCCACCATCTGGACGACGCCGACGGGCCACTCCTACCGCTCCAGCCCGCCACCGCTGCTCCCACGCGCTGCGCTGGGCCACCTGCGGCAATAGCGCGCGCAGCAGAGATCCGGCGCTTGCCAGACCTTTTGGTCAGACGTCGAAGACGACACCGGCGGCGGACTCTGAGGCCACCCACAGCTGGTCGGCGAGCTCCTCGTCGCGGGCCACACGCGACATCCCGACGAGCTTGGGTCGGCCACGCATGCCGCGGAATCCGGCCGGACCGACATACTCGCCGCCGGTCAGCGTCGGGTCGGTCGCGGCCATCAGCAGCGGCCAGGCCCCGTGCGACGCCGGCTGCCCGATGATCTTGGTGATCTGATGCATCCCGATCCCCGGGAGCGACAGTCCATTGACGGTCGGTCCGGTCTTGGTCAGGTTGGTTGAGGCGTAGCCAGGGTGGGCCGGGACGCTCACGACCCCCAGGCCGGCGGCCTTGGCGCGCCGGTCGAGCTCAAGGGCGAACATCAGGTTTGCGAGCTTGGACTCGCCGTACGTCTGCCAGCGTTGGTACTTCCGGCTCGAGCCGGCCGGTGTGAGGGCGTCCAGGTCGATGCTGCCGACCGAGGTGTGTGCCATCGAGGAGACCGTGACGACGCGGCTGTTGCTGGCGACCAGCAGCGGCCACAGCCCGGCGGTCCAGGCGAAGTGGCCCAGGTGGTTGGTGCCCATCTGCAGCTCGAAGCCGTCCGCCGTCAGGGTCAGCTTCGGCGGGATCATGATGCCGGCGTTGTTGACCAAGATGTCGATGCGGTCGTATGCGGCCGAGACGTCCTTGGCGGCGCGCTTCGCGTCGGCCAGGTCGGCGAGGTCGAGCGACACGACGTCGACCTCGGCCCCGGGTGCGTCAACGGTGATCCGGTCGACGGCCTTCTGGGCGCGGCCAGCGTCACGGGCCGTCACGACGAGGCTCGCGCCATGACGGGCCAGCCCGATCGCGGTGTGCATCGCGGTGTGCACCCACGCCGGTGATGACGGGTCGATCAGGTCCGGCTCGCTTGCCGGTGCGCCATCATGCTTGCGCCAGGTCATGCGCGCCAGCCTAGGGCGTCGGCGCTCAGGGCGTGACTGCCATGACGGCAAGCGTCGCGCGGCCGAGGTCCTGGTCGCCATCGATATCGACCTCGACGCGGTCCGCCGTACGGCGTCCGGCAGCCAGGACGGTGAAGGTCTCGGTCGACATCGTGAGCGTTGTCGACGGCTGGTCGAAGTGCTCGACTCGAGCGGCACGTCCGTCCTCGCCGATCCGCACCACAAGCTCGAGCGGGGTCGGGCCAGTTACCTGCCAGCGAACCGTCGACTCCGCCGGCGGCTTGACCCGCTTGCCCAGGATCATCGGCATCGCGAACGAGAACGCCATCACGACGACTTGCGCTCCGGTGGAGTCCAGACCACCCGGGCGACCGGTTGCCCGGCGGATGTCCTGCTCGTGCACCCACATGTCGATCGTGCGGTTGCGGAGCAGGGTGTCCCAGCTCCACGCCACGCCTCCCGGGGTGACCGGGGCCGGTGTCGCCGGATCGTCGGGAAGATCGGTCAGCTGACCGATGCGGCGCTCGACCCCGGCGGCCAGCTCGGCGATGAGCTCGGCAGGTGTGTGCGTCTCGCGAGCCTCGACGCCGACCGCGGTGTGCAACGGGTCGATCTCGTGGGCGCCCGAGGGCTCGTAGTCGCCGGGCTCGGTTTTGGTCAGCTCGGTCTCGAGATCGGCCAGGTGCGCCATGACGTCCTTGACGGTCCAGCCGGGACAGTCGGTCGGGAGTGCCCACTCGGCATCGTCGAGCTCAGCGGCCAGGGCGAGGACTGCCTCGACCGACTCGCGCCAACCTCGGACGTACATCTCGAGCAGATTCATGGGGTTCGCTCCTTGCGGGACTGACGGCGGCTGTAGAAGATGTAGCCCGCGAAGACTGCACCAACCGCGACGCCCAGCACGCCGATGCCATTGCCGGTGTTGGCGCGGGACTGGAAGCCGGAGACCACGGCGAAGCCGTAGGTCGCGTTGTCGACGCGCTTATCCTCTGGCGAGCACTGGATCTTCAACCCGTTCGAGCCGTCGCTGAGCAGCCCGACCAGGTGCCACTGGTTGCCGTCGTTGTCGACCGTGATGTCGAGGGCGGCGTCAGGGACCGGGACCTTCTTCTTGCCGGGGGTCGTGGCCCGGCAGCCGACCGAGCGGTCAGGCTGCACGATGTCGGTAAAGACTGCGACGCTCCCGTCCGCGGCGTCCGCCCGGGTCGTCGTGGGTGAAACCGTCACCTCGCGCACGGGGTCCCACGCGCTCGCTGCGACGACTGTGCCGATCATGACGCTGCCCAGCGCGACGACGAAGGCCGCGAGGTACCACAGCGGATTGGTCGGTCTCACGAAGCAACTTTCGCACATGGGACTCCGCCGGGCCGTGCCAGACGCGCGCCCGGGACCAACGGCCCTTGTCGGGTCCTGGACCCGATGACAGGCTCGCAGCAGTGCCGGGTGCCCGTCGGTGGGCGCCGGCGGGAGACGCGGGAGCCACGATGAGCGACACCATGGGCCTGATCGAGCGAGACCTCGACGACGAGCTTGAGCTGATTGACGCCTACTGGCGCGCAGCCAACTATCTGTCCGTCGGGCAGATCTACCTGATGGACAACCCGCTGCTGCGGGAGCCGCTGCGGCCGGAGCACGTCAAGCCCCGCCTGCTGGGGCACTGGGGCACGACTCCGGGTCTCAACCTCCTGTACGCGCACATGAACCGGGTCATCCGCGACCGCGACCTCAACGTCCTCTACGTGACCGGGCCGGGCCACGGTGGACCGGGCCTGGTCGCCAACGCCTATCTGGACGGCACCTACTCCGAGGTCTACCCCTCGGTCGGCCGGGACGTACCCGGCATGCGCGAGCTGTTCCGCCAATTCTCCTTCCCGGGCGGGATCCCGAGCCATGTCGCGCCGGAGACGCCGGGCTCGATCCACGAGGGCGGCGAGCTCGGCTACGCCTTGGTCCACGCGTATGGCGCAGTGTTCGACAATCCCGACCTGGTCGCACTGTGCGTCGTCGGCGACGGTGAGGCCGAGACCGGGCCGCTGGCCGCGAGCTGGCACTCCAACAAGTTCCTCAACCCCGTGACCGACGGCGCCGTGCTTCCCGTGCTGCACCTGAACGGCTACAAGATCGCGAACCCCACGGTGCTCGCCCGCATCCCGGAGGACGAGCTGGTCGAGCTCATGCGCGGATACGGCCACGAGCCGCTGTTCGTGGTCGGCGACGACCCTGCTGACGTCCACCGACAGATGGCTGATGCGATGGACCGGGCCATGGATCGGATCGCTCTGATCCAGCAGTCCGCCCGGAGCGGCCGCCAGACGGAACGGCCCCGGTGGCCAATGATCGTATTGCGGACCCCCAAGGGCTGGACCGGTCCGGCGATCGTGGACGGACTGCCGGTCGAGGGAACCTGGCGGGCCCACCAGGTTCCGTTGGCGCAGACCCGCCCCATCGCCGAGCACCGGGCGCAGCTCGAGTTGTGGATGCGGAGCTATCGGCCCGAGGAGCTGTTCGACGAGGACGGCCGACTCATCCCCGAGCTGCAGGCGCTGACGCCCGCGGGGGCGCGGCGGATGAGCGCCACCCCCCACGCCAACGGCGGATTGCTGCTGCGTGACCTGGTCATGCCGGACTTCCGCGACTTCGCCGTCGAGGTGGACCGGCCCGCGGCCCACCTCAGTGAGGCGACGCGCGTCCTGGGCACGATGCTGGCCGGTGTCATCGAGGCCAATCCGGACAGGTTTCGACTCATGGGTCCGGACGAGACCGCCTCGAACCGGCTCGGTGGGGTGTTCGAGCAGACCGGCCGTGCGTGGAACGCCATCACGGTGCCCGGTGACACGGATCTGGCGGTGGACGGCAGGGTCATGGAGGTCCTGTCCGAGCACCTGTGCCAGGGCTGGCTCGAGGGCTACCTCCTGACCGGTCGCCACGGGTTGTTCAACTGCTACGAGGCGTTCATCCACATCGTCGACTCGATGTTCAACCAGCACGCCAAGTGGCTCAAGTCGACGCGGCGGATCCCTTGGCGCGCCCCGATCGCATCGCTCAACTACCTGTTGACCTCGCACGTGTGGCGCCAGGACAACAATGGCTTCTCGCACCAGGACCCGGGATTCCTGGACCACGTCATCAACAAGAAGTCCGAGATCGTGCGGGTCTACCTCCCGCCGGACACCAACACCCTGTTGTCGGTGGCCGACCACTGCCTTCGCAGCCACGACTACGTCAATGTCATCGTCGCGGGCAAGCAGCCCGCACTGACCTACCTGACGATCGACGAGGCAGTCGCCCACTGCACCCGTGGACTCGGCATCTGGCCGTGGGCCAGCAGCGATGACGGTGATCCGGACGTCGTGATGGCCTGCTGCGGGGACATCCCGACGCTCGAGACCATCGCAGCGGTCGACCTGCTGCGCAAACACCTGCCAGACCTGAAGGTGCGGGTCATCAACGTCGTGGACCTGATGCGCCTCGAGCCGGAGAGCGAGCACCCGCACGGCCTGTCGGACCGGGACTTCGACGCCCTGTTCACGACCGACAAGCCGGTCCTGTTCGCCTTCCACGGCTATCCGTCGTTGATCCACCGCCTGACCTACCGGCGCACCAACCACGACAACATCCACGTGCGCGGCTACAAGGAGGAGGGGACCACCACGACCCCCTTCGACATGGTCATGCTAAACGATCTTGATCGCTTCCACCTCGTGATGGACGTCATCGACCGCGTGCCGGCGCTCGGCTCGAGGTCTGCGGTGCTCCGTCAGGAGATGTCCGATGCGCGGCTCGCGGCTCGCGCCTACACCCGTGAGCACGGCGAGGACGATCCCGTGATCGCGGGCTGGACCTGGCCCGAGCGGGCATGACGGCCAGGGTCCTGGTCGTCAATGCCGGGTCGTCGAGCCTCAAGCTCCGGCTGCTCGGGGTCGGCGACGTGGTCGAACGATCGGCCGACCTGACCGCGGGCCCTGGCGGCATCGACCCGGTGGATCTTGCCGCCGCGCTTCAGGGCTGGGAGATGCCCGACGTCGTGGGCCATCGGGTCGTGCACGGCGGCACCCGTTTCGATGCCCCCGTCCGGATCGATGCGGGAGTGCGCCGCGAGCTGGAGGAGCTCACGGCGCTGGCGCCGCTGCACCAGCCCAAGTCGCTCGCGGCCCTCGACGCGGTCACCGCGGTCCTGCCCGACACGCCCGCGGTGGCCTGCTTCGACACCGCGTTCCACACCACGATCCCCGAGGCCGCAGCGACCTACGCCGTCCCGCTGGAGTGGCGCGAGCAGTATGCGATCCGCCGGTACGGCTTTCACGGCCTCTCGCACTCGTACGCCGCGCGGCGGGCCGGCGAGATGACCGGCCGGCCCTCGGCCGACCTGGGGATCGTCACGTGTCACATCGGCGCGGGCGCCTCCATCTGTGCGGTCAGGGCTGGTCGCAGCGTCGACACGACGATGGGGTTCACGCCGCTTGAGGGGGTCGTGATGGCGACCCGCTCCGGCAGCATCGACCCGGGCCTGGTCCTGTGGCTCGAGGAGCACGAGGGCCTGTCCCCTCACCAGGTCACCGAGGCGCTGGAGCAGCGGTCGGGCCTGGCCGCGCTGGCCGGCACGTCCGACCTGCAGGAGGTCGAGCAAAGGGCCGCGCGCGGCGACGACCGGGCGATCCTCGCCCTCGACGTCTACGTCCACAGCCTGGTCGGCGGGATTGCCTCGATGACCGCTTCGGCCGGCGGTGTCGATGTCCTGGTGTTCACGGGAGGTGTCGGCGAGAACTCCGCGCTCGTGCGGCAGCGGACGACAGACGGCCTGGCGCACCTGGGCGTCGGCGTTGATCCGAGGCTCAACTCCGGGGCCGTGCCGGACGGCGAGGTCACCGCCACCGGCGCCACGGTGCGTACGCTGGTTGTCGCCGCGCGTGAGGACGTGCAGATCGCCGCCGGGGCGCGGTCCATATTTCCCGGGACCTTCGACCCTCGACACGCCTGAGCTGCGGCTTGATACTGAACCGATGCCCACGACGAGGAGCTGTAGATGACGATCCGTGTCTTCCTGCTGGATGACCACGAGGTCGTGCGCACCGGACTCCGTCAGCTGCTGGAGAGCGGCGGCGACATCGAGGTCGTCGGTGAGGCCGGCACCGCCGCGGCCGCGCTCGCGCGGATCCCGGCGCTCAAGCCCGATGTCGCGGTGCTCGACGCTCGACTCCCTGACGGCAGCGGCATCGAGGTGTGTCGGCAGGTGCGTTCGTCGCACCCCCAGACCAAGGCCATCATCCTGACGTCCTACGACGACGACGAGGCCCTGTTCGCCGCGATCATGGCCGGCGCGGCCGGCTACGTCCTCAAGCAGGTCACGGGTCAGGACCTGATCGCCGCGGTACGTCACGTCGCCGCGGGTGGCTCGCTGCTCGACCCCAGCGTCACGGCCAAGGTCATGGAGCGGTTGCGCGATGGTGCCCCCGGTGAGCCGGACGAGCTCAAGGACCTGACCGCGCAGGAGCGACGGATCCTCGAGCTCGTGGCCGAGGGACTGACCAACCGGCAGATCGGCGAGCGGCTGTTTCTCGCCGAGAAGACCGTCAAGAACTACATGTCCAACGTGCTGTCCAAGCTCGGTCTGGAACGCCGGACCCAGGCCGCGGTGTTCGCCAGCCGGCTCCTCGACGACCGCTGACTCAGGTCGGCACGGTCCAGGCGAGCCGGGTGCCACCGCTCGCTGCCGTGTGGATCCCGAACTCGCCGCCACGCTCCTCGGCGCGCCGACGCAGGTTGGCGAGGCCACTGAGCCGCGGCGACTCGCCAGGTCCGACGCCATCGTCGGTGATCTCGATCGAGACGTGTCCCGAGACGGCCGAGACGGTGACCTCGACGGCTGCCGGCCCGGCATGGCGGACCGCGTTCGCCAGGCCCTCGGTGACGACGGCGGAGATGTCGTCGGTCAGGTCGCCCGAGACCATCAGGTCGACGGGACCGAGGAAAACCACCCGCGGTCGGTGAGCCAGCTGATCGGCCACCCGGTCGACGATCTCGAGGATCCGGGCCCGGACACTGACGGTCGTGGACTCCGGATCGCGCTGCATCGCGAAGATGCTCTGCCGAATCTGCGCGATCGCGCCGTCGATCTCCACGATCTGAGCGGTGATCCGCGCCGCGGTGTCGGGGTCGGCGCCGGCGGCGGCGGCCTGCAGGCTCAGCCCCGTGCCGAACAGTCGTTGGATGACGTGGTCGTGCAGGTCTCGCGCGATCCGGCTGCGGTCCTCCAGGAGGGCCACGCGCCGCCGGCTCCGGCGGGACTCGGATCGGTCGATCGCGACGCTGACGTGGCTGGCGAACGACATGCCCATGTCGAGGTCCCGCGCGCTGAACGGCGGCCGTCCGACGGCGCGCGACAGGGTCAGCAGCCCGGTCGTGCGCTCGCCTTGCGAGAACGGGATGATGACCGAGTTGCCGAGCATCGCGTGGCGACAGAAGTCGTGCTTCCGGTCCGCGCTGAACTCGCCGACCAGGATCGGCTCGCCAGTCTGGATCGCCTCCGCGGCGATCGTGTTCTCCAGGGCGAACGACATCGTCGTGAGCTCGGCAGCGCCAATACCGGCTGCCCGGTCGAGGAGGATCTCCGAGCCGGAGACTCGGCCGATGCTGACCAGGTCGGCACCGGCCAGCTCGAGGACCTGCTCGACGATGACTCCGAGGTGTTCCTCCTCCTCGTCGTCCCGCATGAGCCGGCGGGCGGTGTCCGCGAGGGCGGTCGACCACCGTTCGCGGTAGGCGGAGTCATCGAACAGCCGGGCGTTCTCGATCGCGATGCCGGCGGTGGCGGCGAGGGCCTGCGCGAGCTCCTCGTCGTCGGCCGAGAAGGCGCCGTTGATGCTGTCGGTCAGGTAGAGGTTGCCGTAGACCTCGTCGCGCACGCGGATCGGCACGCCGAGGAAGTTCTCCATCGGCGGGTGGTGGGCGGGGAAGCCGCTGGACCGTGCGTCCGACTTGATGCGCTTCAGGCGCACGGGCTGGGGGTCGTCAATCAGCGCGCCGAGCAGTCCCTTCCCCTCGGGCAGGTGGCCGATCTGCTGGACGACCGCGGGCTCCATGCCGCGGTGGATGAACTGCTCGAGCCGACGTTCGTCGCCGATCACGCCCATCGCGCAGTAGCGGGCCTGGATCAGCTCCATGCCGATCTCGACGATGCGGCGTAGCACGCTGGGCAGGTCGAGATCGCTCGTCAGGTCGTTGTTGACCCGGATCAGGTCGCGCATCCGTGACTGCGACGTCATCATCTGCTCGCCGCGCTCCACGAGCTGCGCGAGCACAGCCTCGAACTCCAGCTTCGGGCCGGTCATCGATGGGCGCTGCTTGGTCATCGTGGGCCCGCTTGAGTGGTCACGTGCCCGACATTACGCGGGTGGAGTCTCAGCCCGCCATCGATGGGACCTAGGTCCCCGACAACCGGGGCGACATGCCATGTCGCTCGGGGCTCCGGACCCGGATCGTGGGGTCTACCAACCACGCAGGAGGAATCATGACCACCACGAAGCCCGTCGTCGTCGGCATCAAGGACAAGCAACCGGCCGCGCTGCGATTCGGCCTTCGCGAGGCCCGACGCGCCGGCGTCCCGGTACGGGTCGTGCACTCGGCAGCCCTGCCGGTCCAGGCGGCTGAGTTCTACACCGGGTACGACGCCGAGGACGGTGTGCGCATGGCCGGGCAGCAGATCCTTGACGAGGCCAGGCACTTCGTCGAGCAGGAGGTCGCCCCTCCGCCAGTGAGTTATGAGTTGTCGACCGGCTCGGCATTCGACACGCTCGTGCGTGTCTCGGCTGGCGCCCGTCTCCTCGTCATCGGGTCGGACGACCTTCCGTGGTACGAACGCGCACTCGGTGCCGCGGTGGCGGGGCACATCACCCGGCATGCGGACTGCGTCGTGGTCGTCGTCCCCGAGCACGCCTATCCGAAGCAGCCGGTCGGAGGAGTCGTGGTGACCCTCGACGGCGACACCTCTGCCGCCGGGCCGCTGCGGTTCGCGTTCGAGCAGGCCGACGCGGCTGGCCACACACTCCACGTGCTGCACGCGGCACCGCCGGCCACCCTGACCGCCGATGTCCAGGCCATCCGCGTCAACATCGCCGAGGTTCTCGCGGGGTGGGCGGAGACCTATCCCGACGTGCGGGTCATGCCGGCATTCGTCTTCGACGACACCGACGACGCGATCGTCGAGGCGAGCCAGCACGCCGAGCTCGTGGTCGTCGGTCGTCCACACAGCAGGACCGTCGCGTACGCCCTGTCCCGTCCGCTGGCGACCAAGGTGGTCGGACGGGCGCACTGCCCCGTCGCGATCGTGCCGGCTGACTACGCCGGGGCCTGAAATGGGCTCCCCAGCAGCGTGCCGCACGGTGGCCGTCGCTGCCGCGAGCCGACATGGGGGCACGTGCGAGATCGCCGATCGAATCAGCGTGACGCTCGCCGCGGAGCTCCCGGAGAGTTGGAGCGTCGTCCGCACGGACCTGCGGGACCTCCGGGCTTTCGACGCCGCCGACGCCGTTGTCCTCGGCAGCGCGGTCTACTACAGCCACTGGATGCATGCGGCCGGGCGGGCCCTGCACTATGTCAAGGATGCGCCTCTGCTGGACCTGTGGTTGTTCAGCACCGGTCCGATCTCCGAGGCTGACAGCAAGGCCGCCCAGGTGCCATCGGCCGACGCGATGGTGGCGGACGGGCTGGCCGTGGACCACCAGGTCTTCGGCGGCCGGCTCGACACCTCGCTGCTCGGCTGGGCAGAGCGGGCGGCGGTCAGGGCCGTGCACGCCCTGCCCGGCGATCATCGCGACTGGGACCAGGTCGACGACTGGGCCCGGCGCATCGCCGGGCAGCTCGCGGCGGTTCCAGAGCGCCAGAACGCTCCCCGCGGCTCGGGCCACCGAGGCGCAAGCGGCGAGTAGTCACCCCTCGGAGGCGAGAGCTCGCCGGTGCAGCTCGGTCGTCATGGCGTGGATCGCGCGGGTGAGATCGGTGTTGGTCTCGAGCTCGAGCTCCTGCGTGACGAAGTCGTGATCGGCCTTGGCGAGCTGGAATGACGACTGCCGGTTCTGCCCGATCAGGACGAACGTCGACAGGAAGATCGCCTCGAGCGACACGACCAGCGTCAGGCTCGGCCACGGCGACGTCTCGACGAACAGCATCCACGCCGCGAAGACCGCAGCATGGATGTAGACGAACACCATCGAGCCGGCGAACGTCGTGATGGCATCGGCCACCCGGAGCTGGACCTGCTGGGCACGGACTTCCCGATACGCCGCAACGACGGGGTGTGTGACCCGGCCCTCCCGTCTGCCGGGTCGACCGGGGACGGTCACGCCGTGTTTCCCGACACGCGTCGCCCGGCGATCGAGTCGGCCGTGATCCGGATGACCAGGGGACGTACCCCGCCGGCCCAGGGTCGGAGCCGGGAGTGACCGAGCACCTTGTTGATCGTCGCGCGGTCCTCGACCTCGGCGGCGGGGCCCCGCACGGTGACGTTCCACCCCTGCCGGAAGACATCGTGATGATCCACCCCGAACGCGACGTCGTCGTGCCCGCGGGCCAGGGCGGACAGCACCCGACCGGGCTCGGTACGGAAGTACACGGCACCGTCCAGATAGGCGAAGTTGACCGGGATGAGCTGCTGCCCCTCGTCGTTCACGAAGGCGACTCGTCCCACGGTCGTCGTCGTCAGGAGCTGTCGGCACTGCTCCTCGTCGATCGGGACGAGGGTCGCGCGCGGTTGGTCGTCTGAGGTGGTCATGTTGGGTCCCTCTCATGGTGTCTTGCGGCGGCCGGTGTGGACCGTCATGTCCTAAGCGTGCGCCACGACCCGTTCACGGGTCACGGGATGCGGGTCCGGCGAGGCTCCAGCGAGGTTGATCACCCGGTCACACCGATCGAGCGCCAGCCCGGAGTGCGAGATGACCAGCACCGCGTGGTCGCGGGCCAGCCCGACGATGTCGTCAAGCAGAGCCGCAGCCGTTGACGGGTCGAGATGCTCAGTGGGCTCGTCCAGGATGATGACATCCCGGCGGGCAAGCAGGAGCCTGGCGATCGAGAGTCGTTGCCGTTCGCCGCCGCTCAGCTCGCCGCCGTGCTCACCGACGGGTGTGTCCAGGCCTTCGGGCAGTCCGCGGACGAAGGCCGCCAGACCGGCGCGGTCCAGCGCCGCGAGCAGGGCCGTCTCATCGGCGGCAGGATCCGCGATACGGAGGTTCTCGCGGATCGTGGTGTCGAAGACGGTGTCGTCCTGGCCGGACATTCCGATGCGTGTGCGCACCGATGATCCGGACAGGTCGGCGAGGTCGGTGCCGCCGAGGCGGATCGAACCGCCTCGACTTTCGACCAGCTTCAGCAGGGTCATGGCCAGCGTGCTCTTGCCGGCTCCGCTGGAGCCGGTGATGCCGAGCAGGTCACCGCGACGCAGCTCGAATGAGATCGGAGCGGTGATCGACCGGTCCCACCCGACCACGAGGTCGTTGACCGACAGCACGCTCGACTCCGGCAGCGGATGCGGACCCGTGGGCTCGTCGACCGGGGTCGGCACGGTGCTGAGCTCGTGGAGCCTGCGCTCCGCGGCCTCGACGTCCGGGCGCAGCCGCTCTGCCTCCGCGAGTGACTCCAACGGCTCGATCAGCGCGACCGGAGCCAGCAGGAGGACCCCGACCATGACCGAGGGGGCGCCGGTCGCGACCAGGCCGAGGGCCAGGAGTGACACACCCGTGGATGCCAGCACGAACGCCGTTCCGAGCCCGCTGACCCACGCGGCCGCGCGCTGGGTCTGAGCCAGCGCGTCGATCGTGCGGTGCTGCTCCGGGCAGGTGTCAGGTGTGATGCCGTATGCGACAAGATCGCGGGATGCCATGACGAAGGCCGAGGCATCGGCCGACATCGTGCCGCGAAGACCGGCACTCGCGTCAACGCGACCGCGACCCGCGCCGAGACGCAGGAACGCGAAGCAGGCGAGCACGTGGAGCGCGACGATCAGACCGGCGGCGGGCCGGACGAGCGTCGCCAACAGCACGACCGCCGCGGTCGACACGAAGGCGTACGTCCACGGCAGGCGGAGGCGCAGGAGCCTGTCCTGGCCGGACTCGACATCGCCGACGATACGGCTGATGAGGTCGCCGCGACGCTGCCGATCCAGGCCGAAGGGTGCGACCCGGTCCAGATCGCGGTAGGTGCGGACTCGCTGGTCCGTCGTAGCGGCGAGCGCCACGTCGTGCGTCAGGAGACGCTCTCCGTAGTGAAAGACCGCCCGGCCGACGCCGAAGAACCGGACCGAGACGATCGCGACCATCAGGTAGAGCACGGGAGGGTGCTGGGCCGCGCGGACGATGAGCCACGCCGAGGTCAGCAGCAGCCCGATCGAGGACAGCTGGGCGGCGACGCCCAGGGTCGCGCCGGCGACGAGCCGGCGCCTCATGCCGGCACGATCGTCCTGGCGGTCAGCATGATCTGCCGATCGGCGGCCATGATGGTCTCGGCCCGATGGGCGACCACCACGACGGTGACGTCCAGCGCACGCAGGGTGTCCAGGACCAGCGCCTCCCGGTCGTGGTCCAGTCCGGCTGTGGGCTCGTCGAGGAGCATCAGCGTGGCGGTGCCGCGGCGTACCCGGAGCAGGGCGCGCGCGATCGCGATGCGACGGCGCTCTCCGGCCGAGACGTCAGTGGCGGACTCGCTGAGCCATCTGGCCGGCACGAGGTCGGTCGCGCCGGCGTCGCGGAGCGCATCCGCGACATCCTTCGCGGTCGCCGCGGCGCACCCCATGCGGACGTTGTCGGTGACGGTCCCTTCGATCAGGCTCGGGAGCTGAGGAACCCAGGCGATCGTGCTCCTCCATCGTTCGGGATCGACATCGGTCAGCTCGATCTCGCCCAGCAGGACCCGGCCGGAGGTCGGCACGACGAAACCCATCAGCAGGTCCAGCAGGGTCGACTTGCCGGCGCCGGACGCGCCCGTGATGGCCACGAACTCGCCGGGGAGGATCGACTCGTCGTCGATCGTCAGCGCGGGTGTCGTGCGCCCGGGGTACGAGCAGACGACCTGGTCGAACCGCAGCCCGGTGGGCCCCAGCGGGGGAGAGTCCAGCGCGCCGGTGTGGCGGTCGTGATCGAGCAGGTCGAGTGCCTCGCGAACGGCATCAGCGCCCTCGGCGCTGTCGTGGAACATCGCGCCGAGACGTCGGATCGGGAGGTAGGCCTCGGGAGCCAGGAGCAGCACGATGAGCGCGCGCTCCAGCGACATCCGGTCATCGACGACCCGCAGGCCGACACTCACCGCGACCAGGGCCACCGACAGGGTGCCGACGAGCTCGAGGACCAGCGACGACAGGAAGGCGACCCGCAGCGACCGGAGCGTGGCCCGTCGGTGGCGTTCGCCGACGAGGTGCAGGCCCTCAACCTGCGAGCGGCCGAAAATCTTGAGCATCACGAGCCCGTCGAGGACGTTGGCGAAGTGCTGCCCCAGGCGCTGGAGGGCCGACCAGCGTCGGTCCAGCAGGTCTCGGGTGAGCAGCCCGACCAGGATCATGAAGACGATGCTGAGCGGCAGACTGAGGCCGATGATGAGTGCCGACAGGGGGTCGACCACCAGGACCGCGATGATCACGAGGGCCGGCACGATCGAGGCGAGGATCGTCTGGGGCAGGAACCGGCCAACGTAGCCGTCGAAGGCATCGAGTCCGGGGCCCAGGAGGTTCACGACCCGTGAGCTGCGCGGCGGGGGACCGAGCCGGCGCGGGTCCAACAGGTCGTCGATGATCTCGTGCCGCAGCTCGGCCTTGACCGTCGCCGCGGCGCGCGCGGCCACGACCGAGTGCCACCACTGGAGCCCGGCTCGCAGCCCGAGACAGACTGCGACGGCGGCGGCCGAGCTGGCGGCAGGCGCGGCGACGAACAGCTGGGCCACGGCGTGGGCGATCGCCAGGGCCTGCGCGATGATGACCAGCGCGGTGGCCAGCCCGATCGCGACACCCAGCACCAGGTAGCGGCGCACGCTGCGCGATCGGCGCACCAGCCGCGGGTCGGGGGGCTTCACGACGCGAGGACCTCAGTCGGGATGTGCTGGACGCCGATGCGCTTGCGGAACACCCAGTACGACCACGACTGGTACATCAGCACGATCGGGGTGAACACCACGGCGACCCACGACATGATGACGAGTGTGTAGTGCGTCGACGCGGCATTGGTCGTCGTCAGGTTGAAGGCGCTGTCGATCGAGGACGGCATGACATCGGGGAACAGGCCCACGAACAGCATGATGGTCAGGAGGCCGATCGTGGTGGCTGTGGCCGCGAACGCGTAGCCCTCGCGGCCGGTCGTCGCGATCAGGAGCGCGGCGACGAAGGCCGCTGCGGTCAGTCCGCCGAACAGCCAGACGAGTGCTTCGCCCTGGTCGATGCCGGTCCAGACGATGAACGAGACCGCGAGCACCGCGGCCACGGCGCCGACCCGCAGTCCGAGGGCTGTCGCCCGGAGACGGATCTCACCCTCGGTCTTGAGGGCGACGAACAGGCAGCCGTGGACCAGGAAGACCGTCAGGGTGACCAGACCACCGAGCAGGGCGTAGGGGTTGAGCAGGTCGAAGAACGAACCGACGAACTCCTTGTCCGCGTCGATCGGGACACCGCGCACGATGTTGGCCAGCGCGACACCCCACAGGAGGGCCGGGACGGTCGAGCTGACGATGATCGCGATGTCCCAGCGTCGCCGCCACTGCGTGCCGGTGCGCTTGCCGCGGAACTCGAAGGCCACGGCGCGCACGATGAGGGCCATGAGGATCAGGAACAGCGGGAGGTAGAAGCCGCTGAACAGTGTTGCGTACCACTCGGGGAACGCAGCGAACGTGGCGCCGCCGGCGACGAGGAGCCAGACCTCGTTGCCGTCCCAGAGCGGCCCGATCGTGTTGATCAGGACCCGTCGTTCCTTGTCGTTGCGGGCGAGCAGGCCGACCAGCATCCCGACGCCGAAGTCGAATCCCTCGAGGACGAGATAGCCGATCCACAGGATCGAGATGAGGATGAACCAGAAGGTGGTGAGCTCCATGAGCAGATCCGTTTCAGTAGGCGAACGCGAGAGGTGCGTCAGCGTCGTCGGGGTCGGGGGCCGGGGCGATGGACGGCAGTCCGGCGCGGATGTACGTCAGGAGCAGCTTGACCTCGATGACCGCGAGCACGCCGTAGAGCAGGGTGAAGCCGATCAGGGAGGTCAGCACCTCGGCAGTTGTCGTGCCGGGCGAGACTCCTGCCGCGGTGGGCATCAGGCCGAAGACCGCCCACGGCTGGCGGGCCATCTCGGTGAAGATCCAGCCGAACGAGTTGCCGACCAGAGGCAGCAGAGGCAGCACGATCGCGGTGCGGAGCATCCACTTCCCCTTCGGGAGCCGGTCCCGGCGGGTCGCCCACAGCATCCAGAGGGCAGCCGCCGCGGCGATCCCGCCGACCGTCATCATGAGCCGGAACGTCCAGTAGGCCACCGGGATGTTGGGCGAGTAGTCACCGGGACCGTAGGTCTGCTCGTACTCGGCCTGGAGGGAGTCGATGCCCTTGACCTCGCCGTCGAACGTTCCCGTGCCGAGGAAGGACAGGAGCCGAGGGACCTCGAGCTTGTAGACCTCTTTGGACCCGTCCAGGGTGCCGAGGGTCAGCAGCGAGAACGGCGCGGGCTGGGAGGTCGTGTAGAGCCCCTCGGCCGCGGCCATCTTCATGGGCTGGACCTCGGTCATGACCTTGCCCTGGAAGTCGCCCGAGATGGTGGTTCCTATCCCGGCGACCAGCAGCGTCACGGCACCGAGCCGGAACGCCGTACGGAAGGCGTCGACGTCGCGGTCGGGGTTGCGGATGATGTGCCACATCGCGATGCCGGCCATGAAGGCGCCGCCGACCATGAAGCACGCGAAGATCTGGTGGGGGAACGTGGACAGCAGGACCTTGTTGGTCAGCACCGCGCCGAAGTCGGTCAGCTCGGCGCGCCCCTTGGCGGCGTTGAAGGTGTAGCCGACCGGGTTCTGCATGAACGAGTTGGCCGCAAGGATGAAGTACGCCGACAGGATCGTGCCGATCGCGGCGATCCAGATCGTGGCGAGGTGCAGGCCGGGCTTGAGCCGATCCCAGCCGAAGATCCACAGCCCGAGGAAGGTCGACTCCAGGAAGAACGCCAGGAGACCCTCGATCGCCAGGGGTGCGCCGAAGATGTCGCCGACGAAACGGGAGTAGTCACTCCAGTTCATCCCGAACTGGAACTCCTGGACGATGCCGGTCGCGACGCCCATCGCGAAGTTGATCAGGAAAAGCTTCCCGAAGAACTTGGTGAGCCGGAGGTACTTCTCGTTGCCGGTGCGCCACCACGCGGTCTGCAGGCCGGCGACGAGGAACGAGAGTCCGATCGTGACCGGGACGAAGAAGAAGTGGTAAACCGTGACGATGCCGAACTGCCACCGTGCGATGTCGAGCGCTTCCATGTGTTCTCCGGCCTACCGATCGAGTGACCGCCGCGGCCGATGCCGGGGCGGACTCGCCGGACGGAAGGATCTGGGGAGCGTGTGCGAGGGGATAGCACGCCGCCCGACGAGCTGCTGGTCCCAGCCTCGCGGGCATTGACAGGCCGGCCCACGGCCGTTCAGCACCAGCCAGTGGGACCAAAGTCCCAAAGTTCGCCATGCTGGTGACCGCAGGGACCTAGGGCCCTCACATCGTGGTCGGTGGGCCCTGAATGCCTGTCACGATTGCGGCCATGCTCGGGACACCGACCACATCACGAGGAGTCACCATGAGCGCCACCTTGGCAGCCAGCGAAACCCACCCCACATCCGTCCCGTCGGAGCCGGCGACCTCCCTGTCGCTCGTGCTCGGCGTGACCCGACTCGCGATGGGCTGGACGTTCCTCTGGCCCTTCCTCGACAAGACCTTCGGACTCGGCCACGAGACGGCATCGGCCGATGCGTGGGTCAACGGTGGCAGCCCGACCGCAGGTTTCCTCGGTCACGCCACCAAGGGCCCGTTCTCAGGCATGTACCAGGGCTTCGCAGGTCAGGCCTGGGCCGACTGGCTCTTCATGGTCGGCCTGCTCGGCATTGGCGTCGCGCTGATCCTCGGAGTCGCGACCCGCGCCGCCGCCGCCGCAGGTGCGCTCCTACTGGTCCTGATGTGGACCGCGGTCCTGCCGCCGGAGAACAACATCTTCCTGGACGACCACCTGATCTACGCCCTGATCCTCGCGATCCTGGCGCTGACCGGCGCTGGCCGCATGCTGGGCCTCGGCGCAATGTGGGACAAGCTCCCCGTGGTCAAGGACCACGCAGTCCTGCGCTGATCACGCATCAGCCGCAGGGCTGGCCCGGCGCCCTACGGGGAGCCGGGCCTTTGCGTGTCCGGTGACGGGTCAGGCCAACCAGATCAACGCGCCGACGGTCGGCAGGAGCGAGACCCCCGACCACAGGGCCGAGAAGGGCCGTACGCCCAGGATCGCCCGCGTCGCGGCGCACACGATCAGGGCGATGACGGCGGACATGATCAGCAGCAGGATCGCATCGCCGTGGCGGCCCTGGTCGATCAGGACGTAGGAGACGCCGATCAGCCCGAGGACGCCGTGAATCGCGACGGCGAAGAAACCGATCGCGGTGACCCGGCGGCGCACGCGGTCGAGCGAGGCGTCCTTCGTCATCCCGTCGGCGGTCATGCCTGCAACTCCTGGGCTGCGTCGATGATGCGGTGAAGGCTCGCATTCGTGACGTGCAGATCCTCGGTGCTCATGCCGAACCGTTCCAGCATCGCGGGCGGAACGTCGAGTGCCCGGGCGCGCAGGGCGCGACCGGCGGGCGTCAGGGCGACCTCGAGCACGCGCTCGTCGATGGTCGAGCGGGCGCGCGTCACCAGACCGGCCTGCTCGAGCCGTTTGACCAGTGGCGAGACCGTTGCGGGCTCGAGATGCAGCAGCTCGCCGAGGGCCTTGACGCCGAGCGACCCGTGCTCCCACAGTGCGAGCATCGTGAGGTACTGCGGATGGGTCAGCCCGAGCGGCTCGAGCACGGAGCGATAGCTCGCGATGACGCTGCGCGAGGCGACGGCGAGCGCGAAGCACACCTGCTCCTCGAGGGCCAGGGGATCGACGTCGGTCATGTCCTCAGTGTACGAATCATCTGTGCACGAACCGAATCCGGGGCCGGGGAGCCGCGACGGCCCCCATCCCGGGCAGGATGAGGGCCGTCGTCGTCGGAACGGTTCAGAATGCCGACTCGTCGAGCTCCATGATCGAGTCGTCGATGTTCTCGGCGATCGCGCGCTCGCCAGCGAGCATCGGCAGCACGTTGCGGGCGAAGAACTGCGCCGCTGCGACCTTGCCCTCGTAGAAGCTCTTGTCGGCGGCCGAGACCTCGCCACCGAGCTTCTCCAGCGCGACCTCGGCGCCCCGCAGCAACAGCCACGCCACGACCAGGTCGCCCAGCACGTAGACCAAGCGGGTCGTGTTGAGGCCGACCTTGTAGAGGTTCTTGAGGTCGCCCTTCTCGTCGGCGGGGTTCGAGGACATCAGGTCCTGGAACGTGGCGCCGAGGATCGCCTGCGCGTCCTCGAGGCCCTTGCCGAGCAGGTCACGCTCGACCTTGAGCCGGCCGTTGCCTGCGTCGCCCTCAGCGAATGCCTGCACCTCGCCAGCCACGAAGCCCAGCGCAGCACCCTTGTTCTTCACGATCTTGCGGAAGAACAGGTCCTGACCCTGGATCGCGGTGGTGCCCTCGTAGAGGGTGTCGATCTTGGCGTCGCGGACGTACTGCTCGATCGGGTAGTCCTGCAGGAAGCCCGATCCGCCGAAGGTCTGCAGCGACTCGGTGCCGAGCACGACCCACGAGCGCTCCGAGCCGTAGCCCTTGACGAGTGGCAGCAGCAGGTCGTTGATCGCCTCGGAGAGCGAGGCATCCTCGCCAGCAGCCTCCTTGATCATGATGTCGTCCTGCCACGTCGTGGTGTAGATCGCCAGCGAGCGCAGGCCCTCGGCGTAGGCCTTCTGCGTCAGCAGCGACCGACGGACGTCGGGGTGGTGGGTGATCGTGACGCGGGGCGCGGTCTTGTCCGAGGCCTGGGTCAGATCGGCCCCTTGCACGCGCTCCTTGGCGTAGTCGAGCGCGTTGAGGTAGCCGGTCGACAGCGTCGCGGCAGCCTTGAGGCCCACGAACATGCGGGCGTTCTCGATGACGCGGAACATCTGGTTGATGCCGTCGTGCACCTCGCCGAGCAGCCAGCCCCGGGCCGGGGCGCCGTCGCCGAAGGTGACCTCGCAGGTCGTGGAGACCTTGATGCCCATCTTCTTCTCGACGTTCGTCACATACGCGCCGTTGCGCTCGCCGGTCAGCTCGCCGGTCTCGTGGTCGAAGTGCTGCTTGGGCACGAGGAAAAGGCTGAGTCCCTTGGTGCCGGGTCCGCCGACACCCTCGACGCCTACTGGGCGGGCCAGAACCAGGTGCATGATGTTCTCGGACAGGTCGTGCTCGGCTGAGGTGATGAAGCGCTTGACGCCCTCGATGTTCCACGAGCCGTCCTCGTTGGGGAACGCCTTGGTGCGACCTGCGCCGACGTCGGAGCCCGCGTCGGGCTCGGTCAGCACCATCGTCGCGCCCCAGGCGCGGTCGACCATGAACTGGGCGATCTTCTTGTCCCGCTCGATGCCGTTCTCGAACACGATGCGTGCGAAGGCGGGTCCGCAGGCGTACATCCACAGCGGCGGGTTGGCGCCGAGCACGAACTCCGCGCTGCTCCAGATCAGGGAGGCGGGGGCAACCTGGCCGCCGAGCTCCTCGGGGATCTGCAGGCGCCACCACTCGGCGTCCATCCAGGTCTTGTAGGACTTCGCGAACGTCGGGTTCATCGTCACGGTCTTCGCGGCGGGGTCGTAGACCGGTGGGTTGCGGTCGGCGTCCTCGAAGGACTCGGCCAGATCCTCACGGGCGAGGCGGTCGATCTCGGTCAGGATGCTCTTCGCGGTGTCGGTGTCGACTTCTTCGAAGGGCGCGGTGCCGAGAATGTCCTGACGGTTGAAGAGCTCGAACAGGTTGAACTCGACGTCACGGAGGTTGCTCTTGTAGTGGCTCATGCCAGCATTCCTTTGAGGGGTGTGCGCCGCGGAGGGCGGCTTGCTACTGGTTAGTAACTTAAGTATCCGCCTGCGAGGGGGATCTGCACAAGTCCGGGACCGCAAGTGACGCTGTCGGGGACGTCACACCTTCTGGTGGTCAGCGCTGGTCGAGCCAGGCCGGAAAGGCCTCCAACGACGGCAGCACCGCTGCAGCGCCCGCCTCCCGCAACTCGCCGTCCGAGCATGGTCCGGTCGACACCGCGACGCCGGTCGCCCCTGAGGTCCGGGCCGCCTCCATGTCGTGCACGTGATCGCCGACGTACGTCGTAGCGCCCTGCTCGCGCAGGACCGCGGCCTTGCCCTCTCGCCAGGCGCGACCGAACACCTCGTCAATCGCCAGGCCCAGGTGGTCGACGTGCAGCTGGGCGCTCGGACCGTTCTTGGCGGTGATGAGAATCGTCCGGCCGATGCGGCCGGCTGCCGCGAGGGCCTCGTGCGCGCCGGGCAGCACCGAGACCAGCGGGAGGGCGATGTCGGGATAGATCTCGCGATAGCGGTCGGCCCAGCGAGGGATCTCGGTGGCGGGCAGCCAGTGTTCGAGCTCCCACTCGACCGGCGGCCCCAGGCGGGAGACGACGAGATCGGTGTCGATCTGCGCACCGCTCTCCAGGACGAGCTGTTGGTAGACGGCCTGGATCCCGGGGCGGGAGTCAATCAGCGTCATGTCGAGGTCGAATCCGGTGATCGTCACGGTCCCGAGCCTATCGAGTGCTGCGGTCGGGCCGGGTACGAGAAAGCCCCCGCAAGATCCTCGCGGGGGCTGTGCTCACGTGTGGGACGTCGGCGTCAGAGGACGCGGGTCGGGACGCGTCCGAAACCGTCGTTGGAGACGATTCGGATAGAGCGGCCGACCCCGATCACGGTGATGGCGACAGTGGCAATTCCGAGGGCGATCATGGTGGCCTCCTTCAAGGCTCGAGGTGATTTCGTACTCTCAGTATCTGCTCCGCTAACGTCAAGGACAAGCGAATAGAACTACATCTAACGTGTAGCATTGCTACATGGATGTGTATCGACTCTCTCTTCTGAGGGAATTGGCCGAGCGGGGCACCGTCGGGGCCGTGGCGGACGCGATGAAGGTCACACCGTCGGCGGTCTCCCAACAGCTGAAAGTGCTGGAGCGGGAGGCCGGGTACACCCTCGTGGAGCCGGCCGGGCGGGGCGTCGCGCTGACCGTCGCGGGCCGTGCGCTGGCGCAGGCCGCGACCGAGATCGCCGTCGCGATCGAGCGCGCCGAGGGCCAGTGGCACGAGTTCATGCAGCGACCCGCCGGGCAGGTCACGCTGGCGACGTTCCCGACCGGCGGCGAGATGCTGCTGCCGGGTGTGCTGGCCCGGCTCGCCGACGTGCCCGAGGTCGAGCTGATCTGCAGCGACGAGGACGGGGTCACGACCGACTTCGCGAACCTGACCCCGGATCACGACATCGTCCTGGCGGACTCACCGACCACCGCCGCAGCCTGGCACGAGCGCGGGCTCCAGGTCGTGCCGTTGATGAGCGAGCCGCTCGACGTCGCGCTCCCGGAGGGTCACCCCCTGGCCCGCAGGTCGAGCCTGTCACCCAAGGATGTCGTGGGCGAGACCTGGATCGGGGTGCCGCACGACTATCCGTTCGACCGGGTGCTGAGTCAGGTCGTCGCCGCGACCGGCGAGCCGGTCCATGTCGCGCAGCGGATCTCGGACAACGGGATCGTCGAGGCGCTCGTCGCCGGCGGTCACGGCATCGCGATCCTGCCGCGGTTCACGACTCGCGAGCACAGCAACGGTCTGGTCACACGCCCGCTGGTCGGCATCCGGGCCAAGCGCGAGATCGCCGCGTTGCTGCGGCCTGACCGGTTCGAGCGCCCTTCGGTGCGGCTGGTGGTGCAGGCCCTGCGCGATGAGGCGCGGGTCGTCGCCGACGCGCACGATGGTGTGTGAGGCGTCAGTCCTTGGCGAGAAAGCGCGCCATGTAGGTGCGGAACTGCTCCCGACCGAACGACTCCGCCTGCGCCCTGGACTCGAAGTCCAGCGATGTGTCGAAGTCTGACGTCGACGCGATCTGCACCGAGTGCAGGATGTCGGCGTTGAGCTGCGGATCGCGCGCCGCGTACTTCTGGGCGAGCTCGACTGCCGCAGCGACAGGCTCGTCGGCTAGCACGTTGGCCAGCCCGAGGCGTAACGCCTCCTCGCTGCGGATCACGGCGCCGGAGAGCAGAGCCGCCCGGGCGTTCCCGGCGCCAATGCGCTCGGTCAGCATCCAGGTGCAGCCGCCGCCGGGATGCAGCCCGATCTCGGCGAAGGTCGGGCCGAACCCGGCCTTCGGTCCCGCCACGATGATGTCGCAGGCCAGGGCGATGTTGAGGCCCGCGCCCACGGCCGGCCCCTGCACTGCTGCGATCGTGGGGATCGTCAGGTCTCGCAGGCCGAGGAACGAGGCGTACACCGTCATGAGGTGGTCGCGCATCTGCTCGACCGGCCGGTCGAGGTCGCCGAACAGGTTCTCCAGGTTGGCGCCGGCGCAGAAGGCCGAGCCGTTCCCGGCGACGACGAGCGCACGCGCCTCGGGGTCGTCAGCGACAACCCGCACGGCTGCGGCGAACTCGTCCAGCAGCGGCCAGTCGAGCGCATTGCGGCGCTCGGGCGCATTGAGTCGGATCGTCCGGACGTGACCTTGGGTCTCCAGCAGCACGAGTGACATGGCCCGACCGTATCGGGACCGGGGTGCCCGGGCCTCCCTCAGGTGACATGCTCGGGTCATGACTGACTGCGCGCGCCCCGACGTCGCTGTGATCGGCGGATCCGGCTTCTACACCTTTCTCGAGGATCCGCACACCGTCGAGGTCGAGACGCCGTACGGGGCGCCATCGGCACCGATCGCGATCGGGACGGTCGAGGGTCGGTCCGTGGCATTCCTGCCCCGTCACGGGGCGCGGCACGACTTCCCGGCGCATCGCGTCCCCTACCGGGCGAACATGTGGGCGCTACGCAGCCTCGGTGTGCGACAGGTGCTGGCCCCATGTGCCGTCGGCGGTCTGCAGCTCGAGCACGGACCAGGCACGTTCGTGGTTCCGGACCAGCTCGTCGACCGGACGACGGCGCGCCAACAGACGTACTTCGACTCGGGTGCGTGCCACGTCGCCTTCGCCGACCCCTACTGCTCACGGCTTCGCGGACACCTGCTCGCGGGGCTCGAGGGTCACGACCCCGTCGACGGTGGCGCAATGGTCGTGATCGAGGGCCCGAGGTTCTCGACCCGCGCGGAGTCCAAGTGGTACGCCGACCAGGGCTGGGCGGTCGTCAACATGACCGGCCACCCCGAGGCAGTCCTGGCCCGCGAGCTTGCCCTCTGCTACGCCACCGTCGCGCTCGTGACCGACCACGATGCGGGCGTCGACGAAGCCAGTGCCGTGACGATGGAGTCGGTGTTTGCCGTGTTCAACTCCCACACCGACACGCTCAAGTCGGTGCTGTCCGGCGTCGTCGCGGGCCTGGACAACGACCGGGACTGCGCGTGCTCGACCGCCGTGGATGGCATGAACCTGCCGATCGAGCTGCCGTGAAGATCCTGCTGACGGGTGCGGCCGGATTCATCGGCACGCACATCGCCGGGCAGGCGCGGGAGCGTGGGCACGAGGTCGTCGCGCTCGACGCCTTCCTGCCCCAGGCCCACGGCGACGGCCCGCGACCCGTGGGGTTCGCGATGCTCGACCTGCGCCACGACGTCCTCGACGAGATTCTCGATGGTGTCGACGTCGTCTGCCACCAGGCTGCGATGGTCGGCAACGGCGTCGATGCGCAGGACCTGCCCGACTACGCCGAGCACAACGACGCCGGCACCGCCCGGCTGCTCGCGGCGATGGCCCGCGTCGGGATCAAGGACCTGGTCCTCGCCTCGTCGATGGTCGTCTACGGCGACGGCCGCTACACCTGCCCGGTCGACGGCGACGTCCCACCGGCCGTGCGGCGTGAGGATGACCTCGCGGCCGGTCGCTATGACCCGCGCTGCCCCGTCTGCGATGGGGAGATCGCGTGGCGCGAAATCGCCGAGGACACGGCCTTCCTCCCGCGTACCAGCTATGCCGCTTCCAAGGTCGCGCAGGAGCACTACGCCGGTGCGTGGTGCACGCTCGAGGGCGCCCGGACGATCGCTCTGCGCTATCACAACGTCTACGGGCCGGGCATGCCCGCGGACACGCCGTATGCCGGGGTCGCCGCGATCTTCCGGTCGGCGATCGCCCGCGGCGAGGCGCCACGCGTCTTCGAGGACGGGCAGCAGATGCGCGACTTCGTGCACGTCACGGACATCGCCCGCGCCAACGTCCTGGCGATCGAGCAGATCGCGACCCACCCACCGGGCCTGACCCCTTACAACATCGCCTCGGGTCACACGTTCACGATCGGCCAGATGGCCGCCGTCCTGGCCGAGGCCGCGGGGGGAGAAGCGCCGGTGCAGACCGGCGACTACCGTCGCTTCGACGTGCGACATGTCGTCGCCTCGCCGCAGGCCGCCAAGGACGGACTGGGCTTCGTCGCTGAGGTTGCTCCGCGCGACGGTCTGGCCCGGCTCGCGACCGACCCGCTCCGGACTCGCTGACGCCGAGTCGGTCAGGCTGCGGGCAGGCGGATCTCGAACTCGCAGCCGGGCTCCCGGTTGCGCACCGCGATCGAGCCCGACTGGGCGTCGAGCAGGCCGCGGGCGATTGCGAGCCCCATGCCGGCGCCTTGGCCATCGCTCTCGCGCGCGGCGGTTCCGCGATACCCCATGTCGAACACGCTGGACAGCTCGACGTCGGGGATGCCGCCGCAGCCGTCGCTGACACGGAGCCACACCTCGGAGTGCTCCGAGCCGAGCGAGACCGTCACGGTGCCGGCCTCCGGCGTGTGACGGATCGCGTTGCCGAGCAGGTTGCGAAGGACCCGCATGAGCTCGGCGGCGGCGCCGACGGCCAGGGTGCCCTGGTGCTGACCCTCGACGGCGATCGTCACGCCGCGCTGCTCGGCCAGTGGACGCACTGCGTCGACCGCCGAGCGCATGACGTCGTCGACGGCGACGGGGCCGACGTCGAGCAGCAGCGTGCCGGCATTGATCTGGGACATCTCGAACAGGTCGTCGATCATCGAGGCCAGCCGTCGGGTCTCGTCGCGGATCAGCTGGGCGTACTCCTTGACGTCCTCGGGCGAGGAGACGACGCCGTCCTCGAGCGCCTCGGTCATGGCCTGGACGCCCGCGATCGGGGTCCGCAGGTCGTGGCTGAGCCACGCAAGCAGCTCCCGCCGAGACCTCTCGGCGCTGCGCTCGCGGTCGAGCGCCTCGCGCTCCCACACGCTCTGGCGGGCGATCGAGCGGCCGAGCAGCATCGCGCTCGGGACGCTCACGACCGTGACGGCGAGCCACACCAGCGAGGTCCGCCGCAGCTCGGCGGTGAACATGAACTGGCTCGTGATGACGACCCCGGCGATGATCGCGATGAGCGGCACCAACGTCAGGAGCGCGATCGACAGGGCCAGCGAGCGCCGCCGGAGCGCGTGCAGGGAGAAGGCGCCTGCGGCCACGACCGCGAGCGAGGTCAGCAGCCCGATCATGATCGAGTGGAGTGTGTCGGAGCTCATCGGGGTGCCTCCTCGCGGTCTACCGGCGACGGGTCCCACCGATAGCCGAGGCCGTAGACCGTCACGAGCCGGCAGGGCTCGGTCGGCTCGGGCTCGACCTTGCGGCGTAGGCGCTTGACGTGGACCGTGACGGTCGAGTGGTCGCCGTACTCCCATCCCCATACCTGCTGCAGCAGATCCTCCCGGCTGAAGACCTCTCGCGGGTGGCGCAGGAAGAAGTGCAGCAGGTCGAACTCCCGAGTCGTGAGCCGCAACGGTGCGCCGTCCTGGAGGGCCTCTCGTGAAACCGGGTTGATCGCGAGGTCGCCGTCCAGGACCAGGTGCGCGACGGGCTGCGGCTCGATGATCGCGAGGCTGCGCCGGAGGACCGAGCCGACCCGAAGCGTGAGCTCCTTGGCGCTGAACGGCTTGGTCACGTAGTCGTCGGCTCCTGCCGTGAGTCCCGCGATCCGGTCGTCGGTCTCGCCCAGCGCGGTCAGCATGATGATCGGCACCGACGAGCCGTCCGTCAGCCGCAGCTCCTCGCAGATCTCGAGACCGCTGAGCCGCGGCAGCATGACGTCCAGCACGATGAGGTCGGGATCTCCGGCGCGTGCCGCGGCGAGTCCCGAGGGGCCGTCGGCCGCGACCGTGACGTCGTACGACTCCTGCTCGAGGTATCGCCGCAGAACGTCGCGCATCGCGTGGTCGTCTTCGACCACGAGGACATGGGGCCGGTCTCCGAGTGCCATCGTCACCACCTCGTCAGCAGGAGCAGCTCGGCGCCGAGACCGAGCACGACCTGCGACAGCAGGAGTGGTCGGTGCCAGCGGGACGGCAGCAGGGCGGGCAGCGCCACGACCCAGATCGTGAACGGCAGGAAGATGCGCTCGGTCTCGGCCTTGCTCATGCCGGACAGGCTCGCGACCAGGATCGTCAGGACCGCAGCGGCGGCCAGCTGGGCGAGGACGTTGCGCTCGCGGAAGGCCTTCGCGGCGTACGGGAACGCGGCCCACACCACGAGCCCGACCGTGAACGTCCACGCCGCGACGTCGCCCCACACCCAGTAGGAGTAGTGCCGCTCCGACGCGATGCCGTCGTAGTAGCGCTCCCGCAGCACGGGATAGGCCTTCCACCACGAGAAGCCTGCCGCGGTGAAGATCGCCACGATCACGGCCGACCCGCCCAGCGCCCACGGCAGTGGCCGCCACGTGCGGGCGATCAGGAGCACCGCGACCGCCAGGATGCCCAGGATCACGAGTCCGTACGAGAGGTAGACGCACAGCCCGAGGACCAGGCCGGCGCCGATCGCGGGCACGAACCGGCGGTGCACCGCGGCGATCGCGAGCAGCGCCAGGCCCCAGGCCGAGACCGCGGTGAAGACGGCATCGCCGTTGACGCCCATCCAGACCGCGCTCGGCGCCAGCACGATCCACGGCATCGCGGAGCGGGCCAGGTCGATCGAGCCGAGCGTCCGCAGCGTGACCAGGACGGCCACGATCGCGGTGCTGGCGATCGTGACGCACACGACGCCGATCCAGAACGGGTCCTGGACCCCGAGCCGGTCGAGGCCGACGAAGTACAGCAGCGCGCCCGGCGGGTGACCCGCGACGTGGACGTACCAGTTGTCCGGGGCATCGAACGGGATGCGCTCGACGAACGTGTGCATCATCGTGCTGATCGAGGTGACGTGCTGCGCGTCGTACAGATACTCCTGCCGGCGCTCGAAGACGCTTGCCAGCCCCTCCTTGCCCACCGTCATGGCGAGCGACATGATCCACAGCCACGTCGCCGCGTACGCCGTGAGCAGCACGGTGCGCCACGACGCCCGCTCGGCGATGCGCGGAAGGATGAGCCACAGGAGCAGCCCGATCGCGATGGCCGGCACGGCCTGTGCGCCGAACGTCGGGTCCCACGTGGCGTGCAGCGGCGGGAACTCGAGGTCGAAGTCGTCGTACGCGAAGACCCGTGCGGCGACGACCAGCGCTAGTCCGGCCGCAGCCCACAGCGCGGCCGAGAGTGGAGTCGCGGAGAGGCGGGGCACCCGGTCAGCCTAGAACGCATGGAACCAACGGGCTCACCAGCGCAACGCACGTCACAGGTCGGTCACAGTGTTGCGGTGGTGACCAAGCCCTGCGGGCCATAGTTTCGAACCATGAGCATGAGTACTTGCGACGTGGTTATCCCGTGCCGGGACGAGGCGGCCGCACTTCCGCTCGTGCTGGCCCACATTCCTGACGGCTGGGACGTGATCGTCGTCGACAACGGGTCGACCGACGGCACTGCCGAGGTCGCCCGCTCCCTGGGTGCCCGCGTCGTGACCGAGACCCGGCCGGGCTACGGCGCCGCCGTGCACGCCGGGATGGTTGCTGCCGAGGCCGACTACGTCGCCGTCATGGACGGTGATGCCTCGATGCGACTGGTAGACCTCGTCCCGATGCTCGACATCGTGCGTTCCGGCGGGGCGACGATGGCCGTCGGCCGCCGCCGCCCCGTGGGTCGGGGCGTCTGGCCGTGGCACGCCCGCGCCGGCACCAAGCTGCTGGCCGCGTGGATCCGTCGGCGCAGCGCCTTCCCGATCCACGACCTGGCCCCCATGCGGGTCAGCCGCCGCGACGACCTGCTCGCGCTCGGGGTCGAGGACCGCCGCTTCGGCTACCCGCTCGAGCTCATGCTGCGCGCCGCCCGCACGGGCTGGACGGTCCGCGAGATCGACGTCGCGTACGACCGCCGGGCAGCCGGCACCAAGTCCAAGGTGTCGGGGTCCGTCAAGGGCACCGCACGTGTCGTGCACGACTTCGCGAAGGTGCTTCGATGAACGAGCCAACGGTCCTGATCGTCGCCAAGGCGCCGGTCCCCGGACTCGCCAAGACCCGCATCGCGGCGTCGATCGGTGACGAGGCAGCGGCCGAGGTCGCCGCCGCGGCACTCCTGGACACCCTCATGACCGCAACGTCGGTCGGCTGGCCCGTCGTGGTCGCGATGACCGGTGATCTGCGCAAGGCCACGCGCGGCGACGAGATCGAGGCCGTCCTCGCGGGCACGCGGGTCGTCGAGCAGCGCGGCGAGGGTCTGGGCGAACGCCTGGCGAACGCCCACGCCGATGCCGACGCCGCCCGAGGTCTCATCCAGGTCGGCATGGACACCCCCCAGCTCAAGGTGTCGGACTACCTGGACGCCGGGCGTACGGTCGAGCTCGGCAGTCGGGTCATCGGCCCCGCCGGGGACGGTGGCTGGTGGCTGCTCGGCCTGCCCGACCCGAGCGAGGCGCATGGACTGATCGGTGTCGAGATGTCGCAGGACGACACCGGAGAGAAGACCGAGCTGGCCCTCGGCGGCGACTTCGTCCGCCTGCGGACCGTCCGTGACATGGACACGTGGGACGACGCGATCCAGATCGCCGACGAGCTCCCGATCTCGCAGCTGGCCTGGGCTGTCCGTGACGTCCAGATCCGCCTGGCGGCCGACGAGACACCCACCGACGAGGCACCGATCGAAGCAGAGGTGACGGCATGACCATCGCCTTCGACGCCGTGAGCGCGTACGACGAAGCCTTCTCCGGGAAGCTGACCCACGTCATCGACCACATCGGGCGTTCCCAGCCCTTCGAGGTCGACCAGTGGTCGGCCGCGCCCGACTGGGTTGACTGTGGACTGTTCATCGACCCGTGTGACGCGGCCACGATCGACGTCGGGTGCGGCCCCGGCCGGATCGTCGCCGAGCTCGCCGCCCGCAAGGTGCCGGCGATGGGCATCGACGTGTCGGCCGAGGCCGTGCGCCAGACCCGCATCCGTGGCGCGCTGGCGCTGCACCGCGACGTGTTCGCGGCGATCCCCGGCGAGGGTCGGTGGAAGTACGCCCTGCTGGCCGACGGGAACCTCGGCATCGGCGGCGATCCCGTCCGCCTGCTGACCCGACTGCGGGATCTGCTCACGACCGACGGCCAGGTCATCGCCGAGGTCGCCGAGCACGGTGCGGGCTTCGTGCGCGAGCACCGTCAGCTCCGGGTCGAGGGCCGCCTGTCGGCGAGCTTCGAGTGGGCTGTCGTCGGACTCGACGCGATCGAGGGAATCGCCGCCCTCGCCGGGATGCGTGTCGTTGACACGCAGACGCTCGGCGGCCGTCACACTGCGACCATGGTCCGGATCCACCCATGAGGCTGCCCACCGTCGCGGACATCGAGCAGCGCCTCCCCAAGCCGGAGGACTTCGAGTCGCGTGCACGGGGCACCGAGCTCAGCGCCCGGGTCGGCAGGCTGCTGGGCATCGCATTCGGCATCTGCTTCCTGACCGGGATGTGGAGCCACTTCCAGTACACGACCCCGGGCTGGGTCCCGCTCGGGCCGAACCCCACCCAGCTCTACCGATTCACCCAGGGCACCCACATACTCTCCGGCATCGCGGCGATCCCTTTGCTGCTGGTCAAGCTGTGGTCGGTGTTCCCGCGTCTGTTCAGCCTGCCGCCCAAGAAGCTCGACCGGCACCTCGTGATCGACCTGGTGGAGAAGGCGTCGATCGGCGTCCTGGTCGCGTCCTCGTTCTTCATGCTGTTCAGCGGCCTGCTGAACATCGCCCAGTGGTATCCGTGGAACTTCAGCTTCCGCCGCACGCACGAGGCCGTCGCGTGGATCGCGATCGGCTCGCTGATCGTGCACATCGCAGTCAAGCTGCCCGTTATCCGGGAGGCGCTGGGCGCACCGATCGACCACCGCGACCACGACCTCGACCCGGATGCGCCGACTCGTCGCAGCGTCCTCCAGGGCGCGGTTGCCGCCTCGGGGCTCGCGGTCCTGCTGACTGCCGGCCAGACGGTGCCACTCCTGCGCAAGGTGTCGGTGTTCGCGGTCCGCGATGGTCAAGGCCCGCAGGATCTGCCGGTCAACCGCACCGCCAAGGGTGCGGGAGCCGCCACCGAGGCGGTGGATCCGCAGTTCGTGCTCGAGATCGTGGTCGGCGACCAGACGCTCTCGCTCAACCGCGACCAGCTTCTGGCGATGCCGCAACGGACCCACCGGCTACCGATCGCCTGCGTCGAGGGCTGGAGTCGCAACGCCGAGTGGACCGGGGTCTCTCTGCGCGACGTCATCGCCCTGCTGGACGCGCCGCCCCGTTCGGCGGTCAAGATCCGGTCGATGCAGACCAAGGGTGCATTCGGTACGTCGCTGCTCCCGGCGGCGTACGTCGAGGACCACCGCACCCTGCTGGCGCTCGAGCTCAACGGTGAGACGCTGAGCCTCGATCACGGCTACCCGTGCCGCATCATCGCGCCCAACCGCCCCGGTGTCTTCCAGACCAAATGGGTCAAGCGGCTGGAGGTCCAGGCATGAGGGCGATCCGTGGAGCACTGCTCCTGACCGGTGTGGGCTTCGGGCTGTGGGGCCTGTGGCTGATGCGGGACTTCACCTCCGAGCAGCTGGTCTCGATCGGCATCTGGTTCGGCGGAGCCGTTGTGCTGCACGACGCGATCCTGGCGCCGATCACGGTCGTGCTGGGTGTCATCGTCGCGCGGCACCTGCCCGGCCACTTCCGAGCCGCGACCGGCACGGCGTTCCTGATCTGGGCCACGCTGACGGTCGTCTTCATCCCGGTGCTGGGCGGCCAGGGTGGCAGCCCCGACAACGCCACGATCCTCGGTCGGCCCTATCTGCTGAGCTGGATCGTCATGACTATCGTGATCGCGGCGGTGGCGGGCGCGCTGTCATATCGCCGCAGACAGCTCGCGGCGGCCCGCGCGGTCAGCTGACAGCGGGCGCGCGCCCGGCCTGCAGGCTCCGCATGGCGCGGCCGAGCAGGTCGGCGACGTCTGCGGCGGGAAGCCCCAACAGCTCGGCGGCCTCGCGGTAGGTGTGCCCGCCGAACCGGCACAGGGCCAGCACGGTGCGCTGCTCGTCGGGCAGAGTGTGGAGCTCGTCGTAGATCTGGCTCGTGATCGAGCCGGGCCCGCTGGGTTCGTCCCGGTTGCGGCCCAGCCACGCCACCATGACCCCGGCGGCGAGGGTCCTCAGCTCGCCGTGGTCGGGGCGACCGTGGTCGTACGCCGTGAGGGTGTCGACGACGAGCTGCTCGGCGAGCTGCTCATCGCGCGTCAGGGTGCGGGCGACGCCCATCAGGTCGTTTCCGTGGCGGGCCAGGAGCCTGCTGACGCGGGCGTGAGGTCGGAACGACCACCGCGGAGCGCGGCGTACGGGCCGCGTCCGCGCATGGCGTCCGACGATCGAGGCCGGTGGGGGGAGCGTGCCGAGGGGAGTAGGCACGGTGGGAGCCGTCCTGGCGATCATCATGGTTCAACTCTCGCGCGAGAATTCGTCGTGCGTAACCCGCATACTTATGCATTCGAACCCGCTCGACCTGTCATGGTGTGGGCAGCACAAACTTGACAGGACTGGCGTGACAGAACGAGTGCAGGGCGAGCAGCAGGCCACTGAGGGTCTGCGCATGCGTGAGGTCAGTGACCGTCTGGGCATTCCGGCACCCACGCTGCGGTCGTGGGAGCGGCGCTACGGCCTGCCCACGACAGTCCGCAGCGTCGGGGGTCACCGCAGATACACCGAGGACGCCCTCAACGAGCTCCGGCTGATGCGCGACGAGATCGCGCGGGGCAAGGGAGCCGCCAACGCTGCGCGCTCGGTCGGCCTGATGCTCGACCTCAACAATCCGGCCGGCTGGCGGGTCGACGCCCTGCTCGACGCGTTCCGGTCACGTGACGTCGGCGCCGTCGCGGCGGCGCTCGAGCTCAGCCGGGTCGGACTCGGCCTTGACCTGGCGGTCGACCACGTGCTGATGCCCGCGATGCGGCAGGTCGGCACCTGGTGGGAGACCGGCAAGTGCGACATCGTCCAGGAGCAGTTCGCGACGAGCTCGTCGCGAGCCTGGCTCGCCCGACTGATGACGCTCGACGCGGTGACCTCCGACGAGCCGCCGGTGCTCCTGGCGTGTGGGCCGCGTGACCTGCACACCGTGGGTCTCGAGGCCATGGCCGCTTTGCTGGTGGCCCGGGGGCGTGAGTGCCGCGTGCTCGGGACGCCGACGCTGGAGCCGCAGCTGGTGGCGCACGTGCGCGAGTCCGAAGCCGCGGCCGTCGTCATCGTGTCGCACCTGCCGTCCCAGCGGCGGGAGGCGGTCAGCGCCATCAGGGCCGTCGCGGACACCGGCTGCCCGACGTTCTACGCCGGCAACGCCTTCGCGTACCGCAGCGGCCGCGAGGGTGTGCCCGGCACGTACCTCGGCGAGAGCCTCGCCCTGGCAGCAGCCCTGATCATGGAGGAGCTCGACGCCGAGCGGTCCTGACCCGGCTCAGACGGCTTCGACCGTGTTGCCGGCCTGCCGCGGGTCGATCACGATCTTGGCGTGCGCCTCGGCATCCCCCAGCGCCGTGAACGCACCCTGCACGCCATCTAGCCCGACCCGGCCGGTCAGCATCGCCGAGGGATCGATCGTGCCGTCGGCAAGAGCGTGCAGCGTGTCGCGAAACTCCAGCGGGGTGTATCCCAGCACGAAGCGCAGGTCGATCTCCTTGTTGATGCCCATCGACGGGCGGATCTGGTCCGAGCCCATGCAGACCCCGACCACGACGACCCGGGAGAACAGTGGAGCCCCGGCCATGACGCTGTCGATCATGCCGGGCGTACCGACGCACTCGAAGACGACCGGCGCCTTGGGCGTGGTGGCCCCGACCTTGTCGGCCAGCCGCCACGCGTGCCACCAGCCGACCGGCAGCCGGGACATGCCGTCGATCGCGTCCATCGCAGCGCCCAATGCGGCCGGGGCGGTGGAGAGGTGGCGGTCGGCGGTGGAGTCGAACGGTGACTCCACGGTCGGGTCGACGGCGGCGTGCGCGCCGCAGCGCCGCGCCAGCGCACGCCGGCCGGGCGACGGATCGCTCGCGATGATCGTACGTACGCCGCGGGCCTTGAGGATCGCGATGATCGCGAGGCCCACCGGTCCGCAGCCGACGATGACCGCGACGTCCTTCTTGCCGACCTCACCGCGGGCGATCGCGTGCCAGCCGACCGCCATCGGCTCGGTCAGCACCGCGATGTCGGGGTCCAGTCCGTTGGGCACCTCAAGGGTCAGGTTCTCCTGGGTCACGAGGTGCTCGGCGTACGCGCCGGGCGCCTTGGCGGACAA
Source organism: Aeromicrobium sp. A1-2 (assembly GCF_003443875.1). Lineage (NCBI taxonomy): Bacteria > Bacillati > Actinomycetota > Actinomycetes > Propionibacteriales > Nocardioidaceae > Aeromicrobium > Aeromicrobium sp. A1-2. The sequence goes on from NZ_CP027482.1 coordinate 3,372,232, forward strand.
CCCCAACGCGTGGACCCCGGAGGCGCGGCGCAACAAGGGGATTGAGACGACGGGGGTGCCGACGGCCAGCTTCTTGCGGGTTTTGGGACCGTGCTCGGCAATCACACCGTAGAGCTCGTGGCCCAGCACGATCCGCTGCTCTGACCGCATGAAGTCGTCGTAGCCGGTCTCGGCCATGACGTCGGCAAGCTCATCGCCGTGCGTGCGGGCGTGGAGGTCCGATCCGCAGATGCCGCACCGGTGCACCTCGACGAGGAGCTGGCCCTTGCCGGGTGTGGGGGTGTCGACGTCGTCGACGGTCAGGTTGCTCTCGTGGCAGGTCACGGCGCGCATGGTCATCGGGCCATTCAAGCGGACCCGGGCCCGGCTGTGCGCGCTTCGGGGTGGTTGGCCGTGGGTGGTCGGCACCCCCGTAGACACGGGACGGGCTGCTCGGCATGATGAGGCCGACCCATCCAGTCGAGCATCTCGAGAGCCCACATGACCTCATCTGACTTCGTCGTCGTCGGCGCCGGGATCATCGGGCTGGCGGTCGCCCGGGAGCTCAGGTCGCGCCATCGGGAGGCGACGATCCTGGTGATCGACCAGGCCGACACGGTTGCCGCACATCAGACCGGGCACAATTCCGGCGTCATCCATGGCGGCATCTACTACGAGCCCGGATCGCTCAAGGCGCGCATGTGTGTCGAGGGAGCGCGGCTGATGTACGAGTACTGCCAGGAGCACAGGATCCCGCACGAGCGCTGCGGCAAGCTCATCGTCGCCCTGCGGGACGACGAGCTCGCGGGCCTGGATGCGCTGGAGCGGCGTGGCATCGCCAACGGCGTACCGGGGCTGCGTCGGGTCGCGCAGGCGGAGATTCGGGAGATCGAGCCCGCCGCGACCGGCGTGGCGGCACTGCACGCTCCCCACACCGGCATCGTCGACTACGGCGAGGTCTCCCGTGCGCTGCACCGTGAGCTGGTCGGGCTCGGCGTGGAATTCGCCTTCGGCTCGCGCGTCACGGCGATCGACCAGACGCCGGGCCGACCGACCGTGACGACCGCGGACGACCGCATCGACGCGCGCCGGGTCATCGTGTGTGCCGGACTCTGGGCCGACCGGCTCGCCCGGACCGCCGGTGACGATCCCGACCCGCGCATCGTGCCGTTCGGGGGGGCGTACCTGCGGCTGCGAGATCGGGAGCGCCCGCTGGTCAACGGGATGATCTATCCCGTTCCCGACCCGGCCCTGCCGTTTCTCGGTGTCCACGTCACCAAGCACGTCGACGGCTCGGTCATGCTGGGCCCGACCGCGATGATGGTGCCGTCCCGGGATGGCTACAGGGTGCGCACGATCCGTCCCCGGGACGCCTACGAGAGCCTGGCCTGGCCCGGCACGTGGAAGGTCGCCCGCCGGTTCTGGCGGGTCGGTGTCCACGAGATGCGCATGGCGGCGAGCAGGCGCGCCTTCGTTGCGGAGGCGGCCGGCTACGTGCCGGGCCTGCAGGTCAGCGATCTCGACGGCACGGCCCACGCCGGCGTGCGGGCCCAGGCGATCGGTCGCGACGGAGCGCTGGTCGATGACTTCGTCCTGACCGGCAACGCTGACGTCACCCACGTCCGCAACGCCCCGTCCCCGGCGGCCACGTCGTCGTTCGCGCTGGCAAGGGAGATCGTGGACCGCGCCGAGCAGGGGACGACCTGAGCCTCACCGGCTGCCCTAGCAAGAGGGAGAGCCGATGACGAGAATCGAACTCGCATATCTTGCTTGGGAAGCAAGCGCTCTACCACTGAGCTACATCGGCCGGACACCATCGGTGTTCCGGGACCAACATATCGTCAAGCCGTCAACGCTGTGCCGGCCCACTGTGGCTCGCGGTCCTTGTCGACGAGTCGCGCGCCGACACCTTCGACGAAGTCAGCGGATGCTGCCACGGTCCTCGCCGCCACCAGCTCGGCGGCGAGGCATGCGGCGAGCGTCCTCTGGCGTCCGGCCACGAGCAGCTCGAGGGTGAGGTCGAGGCTCGCCGGAGAGCATCGGGCGAGTGCCGCGAGGGTCGCGCCGGCCCAGTCGGTCCCCTCCGCCTGCAGGCGCTCGGTGATCTGGGACATCTGTGACGGCGCGAAGCAGTGGTCGATCGCCGCGCGGTGGGACGCCAGGCCGCCAGTCTCGCGCGGCCCCTCGAGGTCGCGCAGCACGCGGTCGATCGGCTCGGGACTCGCGGCGATCAGGTCGGGGACGTCGGTGCTCAGGTCGGACGGCACGAGATGAGTGGCGAGGCCGGTGTGCAACGCGTCGGCGGCATCGAGCCGCGCGCCGGTCAGGCCGAGGTACGTCCCGACGTATCCGGGCAACCGGGGCAGGAAGTGACTCGCGCCCACATCGGGGAAGAAGCCGATCGAGGTCTCCGGCATCGCGAGCAGGGCGCGCTCGGTGACGACGCGGAAGGGGCCGTGCACCGAGAGCCCGAGGCCGCCACCCATGCAGATGCCGTCGATCAGCGCGACGACCGGATGCGCGTACGCGCCGAGCATCTGGTTGACGCGGTACTCGGTCGCGAAGAAGTCCTCGATCGCGTCGGATTCGCCCGCGAGGCTGAGACGCCGAACCTCGATGATGTCGCCACCAGCGCAGAAGGCCCGGCCGCCCGTTCCGGCGATCGTCACGGCCTTCAGCGGTTCGCTTCGCCAGGCGATCAGGACCTGCTCGAGTCGATCGACCATCTCGGTCGTGAGCGCGTGGTGGGCGGCCGGTCGGTCGAGGACGATCCGACCCACGTGGCCATCGATCTCGGCTCGTACGGCGGACTCGGTGGAGGAAGGAGCAGCGGTCACTGCACCATGATCCCTGCCGCGGTCACCGGCGGATCGCCCAGGCCCGGCGGCGATGCGTTAGTTTCATCTCGTGCTCCTCTCCGACCGCGACATCCTCGCCGAGATCGACGCCGGGCGGGTGGGCCTCGACCCGTTCGACCCGAGCATGATCCAGCCGTCCAGCATCGACGTGCGGCTCGACAAGTTCTTCCGGGTGTTCGACAACCACAAGTACCCCCACATCGACCCCGCGTCGGACCAGTCGGACCTGACCCGCGAGGTCGAGGTCGAGGGCGAGGACGCGTTCATCCTCCATCCCGGCGAGTTCGTGCTCGGCTCGACGTACGAGCGGGTGAGCCTGCCCGACGACATCGCCGCGCGGCTCGAGGGCAAATCCTCGCTCGGCCGCCTCGGTCTCATGACGCACTCCACGGCTGGCTTCATCGACCCCGGCTTCTCGGGCCACGTGACGCTCGAGCTCGCCAACGTCGCGACGCTGCCGATCAAGCTCTACCCGGGCATGAAGATCGGCCAAGTCTGCTACTTCCGCCTGAGCTCGCCGGCCGACAACCCGTACGGCTCGGCGAAGTACGGATCGCGCTACCAGGGCCAGCGAGGCCCGACTGCCTCGCGCTCGCACGCCAACTTCCACCGCACCGAGATCTGACCCCGGGCGCTGCGGTGCTGGCTAGGCTGGCGCGGTGACGCTTCCTCTCAGCATCTCCCCGTCCGTCGCGGCCGCGCTCGCCGCAGGTCAGCCCGTCGTCGCTCTCGAGTCGACGATCATCTCGCACGGTCTGCCGCGCCCCGACAACCTCGAGGCCGCTCGAGGCTTCGAGCGGATCCTCACCGACATCGGCGTCGTGCCGGCCACGATCGCGGTGCTCGACGGTGAGCTCAAGGCGGGACTGACCGACGACGAGCTGGTGCGGATCGCGGGCGAGGACATCCCCAAGCTCAGCGTCCGCGACCTCCCCGTCGTGCTGGCCCGCGGTGGCAGCGGCGCCACGACCGTCGCCGCCACGTCGTACATCGCGAACCTCGCCGGCATCCGCGTCTTCGCGACCGGCGGGCTCGGCGGCGTGCACCGTGGTGCGGCGGAGACGTTCGACGAGTCGGCCGATCTCAAAGTGCTGTCAGAGGTGCCGATCACGGTCGTCTCCGCCGGGGTCAAGTCGATCCTCGACATCCCCGCGACGCTCGAACGGCTGGAGTCGCTCGGCGTCATCGTGCTCGGGTTCGGCACCGACAGGTTCCCGAGCTTCTGGCTGACCGACTCGGGCTTCACGCTCGACTGGTCGGTGCCCGACGCGGCCGCGGTCGCCGACGTCATGGCGTCCCGCGACGAGCTCGGGCAGCCGGCCGCGATCCTGGTCGCCAACCCGCTGCCGGTCGAGGAGCAGCTCGACCCCGCGGTGCACGACCGGGCGCTCGCCGATGCGTTGAGGATGGCCGATGAGCAAGGCCTGTCGGGCAAGGAGGTCACGCCGTTCCTGCTGCTGACGATCGTCGGACTCACCGGCGGCAAGAGCCTCGCGGTCAACCTCAAGATCGCCGAGAACAACATTCGCGTCGCGGGCCGGATCGCCCTGTCCTGGTCGGCCCGATGATCCTCGTCGTCGGCGACCTGGTCGACGACATCGGCGTACGTCCGCTCGGCCGGGTCAACCCCGCCAGCGACACCATCTCGGAGATCCGGATGACGGCGGGCGGCTCGGCCGCCAATGTCGCCGCCTGGCTCGGCCACCTCGGCGCGGACGTACGCTTCGTCGGCCGCTGCGGCGCCGACGCGGTCGCCCGCCACACCGCGGCGCTCGAGTCGTACGGCGTCGACGCCCGCGTCGCGGGTGACCCCGACCTGCCGACCGCGACGATCGTGCTGACCCTCGACGAGGCAGCCGACCGGACGATGTACGTCGACCGGGCCGCCAACACAACTCTCACTGCGGCAGACCTGCCGGCCGATGTCTGGGACGACGTGACCTGGCTGCACCTGACCGGCTACTCGTTCTTCGACGACGGCGTCCGCCCCGTCGTGCTGGGGTTGGTCGCCGAGGCAGCACGCCGCGGCGCGGGAGTCAGCATCGACCCGAGCTCGCTGGGCTTCCTGGCGGCAGCGGGCCGCGACGCGGTCCTGAGCTGGCTGGCCGACGCCGACCTGGTGTTCCCCAATGACGACGAGCAGCGCTTCCTCGGGCTGGCGGGGGACAGGCTCGTGCTGACCCGGGGCGGCGCCGGGGCGGACTTCCGGGGCCACACGGTTGCCGCGATCGACGCCGACGTCGTGGACACGACGGGTGCCGGCGATGCGTTCTGCGCCGGCTTCCTCCGCGTGTGGACCCGGGCGCAGGACGCCGAGGCCGCGCTGAGCGCCGGAGTCGAGTCAGCAGCGCGGTGCGTTGCGACGCGAGGTGCCCGCCCGACCTAGTCCGTCACGGCGTCAGGTCGATCGTGCGCGGCGGGTCAGACCCGGGCCGCGAGCAGGTGATCGCCGCGGCACTCGACGCGTACATCGCGAGGTCCGTGAGCTCCATCGGATCGAGCTCGTCGGCGGCCGGCCAGCCATACGTCGCGCACCACGCCAGCATCGCGGACATGAACGAGTCACCGGCGCCGATCGTGTCAACGATGCGCACATCCGCCGGCGGGACCGAGACCGAGACGCCACCCGCGGCGATGTGTGCGCCGTCGCCGCCGCACGTGATCGCCACGATCCCGCGATCGGCTGACAGCCGCCGCGCGAGGTGGATCGGCTCTTCGTCGGGGAACAGCACGACGGCGTCCTCGTCGCTCATCTTGATGATTCGGGCATATGGTGCGATCGCCGCGAAGACCCGGCGCCACACGTCGTGATCGGGCTCGACCGAGAGCCGGACGTTGGGGTCGAACGACACGGGCACACCGAGCACATCGGCCATCACGACCAGATCGGCCACCAGGTCGGCGCCAGGCTGCAGCGAGGTGCCGAGCGATCCGACGTGCACGACCTCGAACTCACCCGGGTCGGGCAGCGACGTGGGATCCCACGTCAGGTCGAAGACGTACGACGCGCTGCCGTCCTCGGCGAGTGTGGCCTGGGCGCTCGACGTACGAGCGGGTTGTGGGTCAAGGGCGAGCAGCGTGACTGCGGACTCGTCGAGCCGGTCCCGCAACAACTCGCCGTACGCGTCGGTGGCCACCTGCGCCGCCAGCTCGGTGTCGACGTCGAGCCGGGACAGACCGATCGCGACGTTGAACGGCGACCCTCCGGCATGCGGCTCGGGCTCGGCTCCGGGACGAGAGACGACGTCGACCAGGGCCTCGCCGATGATCAGCGCGGTCATGAGCGTTGGCCCAGCGTGAGGGCTGCCGACGGTGCGAGCGGCAGGTCAGGAAGTATCAGGGCGTTGAACGCGTGGTACGCGTCGGGCTTGCCGCGCCACGTGCGTGTCGACGGGCTCATGCCGGGTGACAGCTCGTGGCGCCATGCGCCGGTCTCGTGGTCGACGAAGTACGTGTCGATCTCGGACCACCAGCGATCGACCAGGTCGGAGTAGAGGACCTTTCCGGTCCATGCGTGCAGGGCCGTGGCCGCGAGCACCGCCTCGGCGATGACCCAGTGGAACCTCTCGCCGACGATCGTCTCGCCGTGCCAGTCGGTCGTGTAGGCCAGTCCGGGGGTGTCGTCGCTGACGGTGTCCAAGACAGCCTGTGCGAACAGGGCCTCGGCGGCGTCGGTCATCCACGTCGGCGGCGACTTCAGTGCGGCGGCGAGCTGGAGCAGCAGTCGCGCCCACTCGAAAGCGTGACCTGGGGTGGCGCCGTACGGCCGGAACGGATCGGCGGGCTGCTCCAGGTTGTAGGTCGGGATCGGCGTCCAGTCATGGTCGTAGTGTTCGGGGATCCGCCAGTTATGGCCGCGGGCATGAGTGCCGATGATGAGCTCACAGATCGCCATCGCCCGATCCCGCCAGAGCGTGTCGCCCGTGACGTCGGCAGTGACCAGGTAGGCCTCGACGGAGTGCATGTTGCTGTTGGCGCCTCGGTAGTCGTCGACGTGCGACCAGTCGGCGCTGATCTCCTCGAAGCATCGTTCCGCGGTGCTGTCCCAGAAGCGTTGGCTGTGGATCAACGTCGCCTCGGCCAGCAGGTCGTCTGCCCCCTGGACCCCGGCCGCCGAAGCGTTGGCGGCGGCCAGCAGCACGAAGGCATGCCCGTAGCAGCCCTTCGTGGTGTCGCCGGGCACCCCGTCGAAGTCGACGGCGTCGTACCAGCCGCCATGGGTGCCGTCGTGGAACAGTGTCGACAACGCCCGTACGCCGTGGACCGCGTACGACAGCGCGTCGGGCTCCCCGGCGAGGTGGGCCAGGGAGAACACGTAGGTCATCCGGGCGTTGATCCACAGCTCGAGCACCTTGTCCGGATCAGGCTCGCCCGCGTCGTCGAGCCACACGAAGCCACCCGCTTCCCGTCGGGACCTGCGGGCGAAGGCCAGCAGTGCGGTGCGGGTGCCGTCCCGCCAGACGACGCTTCCGGGTTCGATCGGACTCATGGGCCCAACCTACCGAGGTTCAGGGTCCGTTCAGGGATCGTCGGGGGTCGTTCCCCGATGTGGGCGCGGTGCGACGGCAGCAGGCTTTCGGCATGACTTGTCCACTCCACAGCACGACACCCACCGGGCGGCGATCGGCATGATCCGCGTCCAGGGACTCACCAAGACGTACGGCGACAAGACCGCCGTCAATGGCATCGACTTCGCGGTCGAGCCCGGCCGCGTCACCGGCTTCCTCGCCCCCAACGGCGCCGGCAAGTCGACCACGATGCGCATGATCCTGGGGCTCGATGCCCCATCCAGCGGCGCGGCGCTTGTCAACGGACATCGCTACACCGCGTCACCGGCTCCGTTGCGTGAGATCGGTGCGCTCCTCGAGGCGCATGCGGTCCACCCGGGCCGGTCCGCCCGCGACCACCTGCGCTGGCTGGCCGCCAGCAACGGCATCCCGACGACCAGGGTCGGTGAGGTGCTTGAACTGGTCGGTCTCGACACCGTTGCTGGTCAGCGCGCCGGCCGGTTCTCACTCGGGATGGGTCAGCGCCTCGGCATCGCCGCCGCACTGATCGGTGATCCGCCGGTCGTGATGCTCGACGAGCCCGTCAACGGCCTCGACCCCGAGGGCATCCGTTGGGTGCGCCGGCTCGCCAGGCAGCTCGCCGAGGAGGGCCGCACGGTTTTCATCTCGAGCCACCTGATGTCCGAGATGGCGCTGATGGCCGATCACCTGATCGTGATCGGCCGGGGCACGATCCTGGCGGACTGCTCGATGCAGGAGTTCATGACCGATCACGCGGCATCGTTCGTCCGCGTCAAGGCTCCCCAGTCCACCGACGTCGAGGCGCTTCTCGTCGGTCGGGGGCTCGAGGTGACCCGGACTGATGGCGAGCTGCGGGTCCAGGGACTCGACGCCGCTGGGATCGGTGAGCTGGTGGGCGGCCACGGGATGCTTCTGCACGAGCTGACCCTCGTACGCTCCTCGCTCGAGGACGCGTTCATGACATTGACGGCCGACAGCGTGGAGTATCACGCCAAGGCCGCCGATGAGATCAAGGCTGGTTCGCGATGACTGCAAAAACCTTCCAGGACGTCGTGGTCGAGTCGCCGGCGATCTCGCACGTGGGTCTCTGGTCGACTGTCAGGTCCGAGTGGATCAAGCTGATCTCCGTACGTTCCACGTGGTGGACGCTGGGAGCGGCCACCGTGCTGGGCATCGGCCTGACGGCGCTGATCTGCGGTCTCAACGCCGACTGGCTGGCCTCGGGCGAGGCCGACGAGGCGCCCGGATCGTTCGTGATGTGGGGCATGATGTTCGCCCAGATCTGCGCCATCGTGATCGGCGTCCTGGCCGTCACGACCGAGTACGGAACGGGCCTGATCAGGAGCACGTTGGCGGCCACGCCACACCGTGGCCGGGTGCTCGTCGCCAAGATGATCGTGGTCGCGTCGACCCTGTTCGTCTTTGGCATCGCCACGTCGTACCTGGGCTACCTGAGCGGCAACTACTTCCTTGACCGCGAGGGCATCGGCGTCGCGTTCGACGGCGACGTGATGCGGGCGGTGCTCGGCAACGGCCTGTTCATGGCTGGCATGGGACTGTTCGGGGGAGCCGCGGGGTTTGTCATCCGGCACACCGCTGCGGCGATCTCGATCGTCCTCGCCGGCATCCTGATCATCCCGAACATGCTGCTCCTGATCCCGGGTGACGTGGGCGAGTGGATCGCCAAGATGTCCCCTGGCGCAGCAGGGTCGGTCATCGCGACCCCGGTGTCGTTCGATCCCACTGCTCTGGGGCCCTGGACCGGATTCGGCGTGTTCACCGCGGAGACGGCAGCACTCATGGCGGTCGCGTGGTTGCTGCTTCGCCGGCGCGACGCCTGAGTCACCGCAATCCCGTGAGCCTGTCGAGAGGCCATCCTCTCGGCAGGCTCACGGTTCTCGGGCTGCCAGGACCGTGGTCCTACCGGACGACGGGGAGGGTCAGCGCCTGGCCCGAGCCGCCCGTGGCGATCGTGACGGGATTCGTCGTCAGCCCGCCGCGATAGTTGGTCGAACCGCCCGCGATCACGAGCCTCAGGCTGTGCCCCGGAGCGAATCGGTGGACGATCCCGGGCAGGGTCACGGTGAACGGCTTGTTGACGTCCGGCACCCGAACCGGGGCGACCAGGTTCTTGACGACCGTTGCCTTGCCGGCCGCGTCGACGTCCAGCACCTTGGCGAACAGCACGAGCTGGCCCGTGGAGCCGAGGCCCTGCGTCAGCGCAGCGGTCGGCGAGCTGACCTGGATCCTCAGGCTCGGGGAGCCGACGACGTCCAGGTTGCTGGACAGCGGGGTGGTCGTCCACGAGGCAGAGGTGCCGGGCAGGTCGGACTCCGGCAGCGGTGAGTCTTTACCGACGACGTCGATCGTGTCGAATGACGTCGGCAGGCCCGCGATCGGCGTCAGGAACGACTGGCTCCCGGCCGCGATGGAGGTCTTCGAGGTCGTCAGACCCTTGCCGGACAGGTAGTACGTCCTGCCTGCGCCGACCGGGAACGTCGACGACGTGCCGTAGGCCGGCGTCGCGATCCCGGTGTACGAGATCCAATCACGGAAGTAGGTGAACTCCGGTCCGGTGCCGACCTTCGAGTCCTTGAGGAAGTGGTCGAACCAGTCGGAGATCCGCTTGGTCTCGTACTGCGTGGTGACATCGGGCTTCTTCAGGTCGATCTCGCCGGGGGCGGGCTTGTTGTCGGAGTGGCCCCACTTCTGCCAGATCATCTTGACCTCGGTGCCCTGAGCCTGCAGCGCTCGATATGTCGCGACGGCCTCGTTGAGGTTGAACAACGTGTCGTGCTGGCCCTGCACGATGAGCGTCGGGATCGTGATCTTCTTGGTGTACGTCGCGACCGACGCGTGCCGCAGGTTGGTCGTCGCGGTGGCGTCGAGGGTGCCGGTGACCGCCGCGGTGACGAGCGCCGGGCAGACGAAGTCGGCGAAGTTGGGGCAGGGGAGCAGGCGCGAGGGGTCGGCCTGCGCGTTCTGCAGGCCGTTGAGCATGCCCAGGCCGGAGAAGCCCAGCGCCCACACCAGCTTGGCGGCGCCGGGCGTAGTGGTCTGGACCCCCGTCGTCTGCGAGGTGTTGTTGGGCGACAAGGAGTACGACAGGTCGCTCCACGTGATGATCGGGACGATCGTGTCGATGCGCGGGTCGACCGACGCCGCGGCGTACTGGATCTGGCCGCCGTAGGAGCTGCCAAACATGCCGACCCGGGGATCGTTGGTCGAGCGTTTGCCGTGGTGGTCCTTGGAGTCGCGTCGCACGACGTCGAGCACGGGCGCTGGCGTCGTGTGCGCCGCATCGGTGAAGGCGATGCCGGACTTGCCGCCCAGATAGCTCACGAGCTGGCTCGCCGCGAGCCCGTCGAAGTCGGGATCGTCGAGGGTGATCTTGCAGCTCGAGCCGCCGAAGCCCAGGCCCGAGTACGACAGCACGGCGTAGCCGCGGGCGGCGAAGGTCGTGCCGATCCCGGTCTGGTCGTCCTTGGACCCGCCGAAGCCGTTGGTCGTCAGGATCGCCGGGACGCGCTTGGTTGCGGAGGCCGTGGCCGGGAGGTAGAGGTCGCCGATGATGTCGCAGGACTTCGCATTGGTCGTGCCGGTCTTGACCGCGAAGTGCAGCGGCGTGACGGTGTACGCGGGGGCTGCCTGGGCGGTCTGCGTCGTGGCCGCGAGGGTGCCTGCGGCGAGGGCCGCGGTCGCGGCGAAGGTGATGATGGGGCGGATCCTGCGCATGGGTCTCCTCGGCTGGCAAGTGGGACGTTCGTCCTACTTCGCAGTAACAACGATGCCGATGTGGCTCAGGTCACGCTGGCTTTCCGTGCCGGAGGCGACGGGTGATCTCGGCCGCGGTGCCCCGCACAGCGTCGACCAGGTCGCCGATCTGCTCACGCGTCTCCCAGGTGACAGCGACCGAGGCGTGGATCGTGCCAGCCGCGATCGGCGCCGCGATCGAGGCAAACCCTTCGGTGACCTCGCCATTTTCGGTCGCGTAGCCACGCTGTCGGGTAGCCGAGAGCAGCCGCCGCAGCTCGGTCGGCGACTGCGGACCCGCGCCGGTGCGTGAGGTGAACGCCTCGCGGCCCGGAAAGAGCGCCGTGACCTGGGCGGCCGGCAGCGAGGCGAGGATTGCCCGCCCCGAAGCGGTCAGGTGGGCCGGCAGGCGTACGCCGACATCCGTCACGAGCGGCGGGCGTCCCGGGGCGCGCTCCTCGATGACGTAGAGCACGTCTGCTCCGTGCAGCACGACGAGGTGGGCGGACTGGCCGAGCCGGTCGACCAGTCGGGCGAGCGGAATGCGGGCGAGCCGGGCCAGCGGCTCCTGACTGGCGAACCCGTGCCCGACCTCCCAGGCCGCAATCCCCATGCCCCACGTGCGGTCGTCGGGGTAGTGCACGACGAAGTCCTCGCCGGCCATCGCCGTGAGCAGGTGGTAGGCCGAGGAACGCGGCAGGTCGAGCGCGTCGGCGATCCGGCTGGCCGGGACCGGGACCGGCTGACCGGACAGGAAGCGGAGCACGCGGAGCGCGGCAGTGGCGGCGGGGACGGGACGAGGCATGACCCACTGTCTCGCATACGAGACGCGATTGCCCAGTGGGCCGTAGCGGTGGGGGCAGGTCCGGGCGTGCAATGGATGCATGGGAATCGTGAGTGTGGGGGTCGGAGCCATCGCGCCGGAGGATGTCGTGCGGGTGGCCCGCGAGGGCGCTGCGGTCGAGCTGAGCCCGGACGCGCGGGACGCGATCAAGCGGGCCAGGGCGTATATCGACGATCTCGCCGCGTCCGACGTGCCGGTGTACGGCATCTCGACGGGATTCGGTGCGCTTGCGACCCGGCACATCGAGCCGAGCCTGCGGGCCCAGCTGCAGAAGAGCCTGATCCGTTCGCACGCTGCTGGCGCCGGGCCGCGGGTCGAGGACGAGGTCGTGCGCGCACTGATGCTGCTGCGCCTGTCGACCCTGGCAAGTGGCCACACCGGCGTCCGGCTGGAGACTGCCGAGGCCTACGCCTCGATGCTGAACGCCGGGCTCACGCCGGTCGTGCGCGAATACGGAAGCCTGGGCTGCTCGGGCGACCTGGCACCGCTGGCGCACTGCGCGCTGGCCGTCATGGGTGAGGGGCAGGTCGACGACCACGGTGTCGTGCGCCCGGCCGCCGAGGCGCTCGCGGCACATGGCCTCGCGCCGGTCGAGCTGGCCGAGAAGGAGGGCCTCGCACTGATCAACGGCACCGACGGGATGCTCGGGATGCTGGTGCTGGCACTGCACGACCTGCGCCGGCTGCTCGACACCGCAGACCTTGCCGCGGCCATGAGCATCGAGGGGCTCCTCGCGACCGACCGGGTGCTCGCCGCAGACCTGCAGGCGTTGCGCCCGCACCCCGGGCAGGCCGCGTCCGCCGCGCACATGGCTGCGCTGCTCGCGGGTTCGCAGATCGTCGCGAGCCACCGGCACGGCGATGGGCGCGTGCAGGACGCGTACTCGCTGCGCTGCGCCCCGCAGGTCCACGGTGCCGCGCGAGACACCCTCGAGCACGCGGCGCTGGTCGCGGGCCGCGAGCTGGCCTCGGCGATCGACAACCCCTCGGTGCTGGACGACGGGCGGGTCGAGTCGCACGGCAACTTCCACGGTGCACCGCTGGCGTACGTCCTGGACTTCCTGGCGATCCCGGTCGCCGACGTCGCGAGCATGAGCGAGCGGCGCACGGACCGGTTCCTGGACGTGACCCGGAGCCAGGGCCTGCCGCCGTTCCTCGCCCACGATCCCGGCGTCGACTCCGGGCACATGATCGCCCAGTACACCCAGGCCGCGATGGTTGCCGAGCTCAAGCGGCTCGCGTCCCCGGCCAGTGTCGACTCGATCCCGTCCAGCGCGATGCAGGAGGACCACGTGTCTCTCGGCTGGTCGGCGGCGCGCAAGCTGCGGACCTCGGTCGACCTGCTGACCCGGGTGCTCGCGATCGAGATCCTCACGGCAGCACGCGGCATCGACCTGCGGGCCCCGCTGCGGCCCGCGCCTGCGACGGGTGCCGCGATCGCGGTGCTCCGAACCCGGGTTGCCGGGCCCGGACCGGACCGAGAGCTGTCGCCCGACCTCGAGGCCGCGACCGACCTCGTCCGCGACGGGGCCGTCCTCGCCGCCGCCCAGAAGGAGATCTCATGACACGTCCAACCGTTCGCGCCGCTCGCGGGACCACGCTCACCGCCGGGTCGTGGCAGACCGAGGCGCCGATGCGCATGCTGATGAACAACCTCGATCCCGAGGTCGCCGAGCGGCCCGACGACCTGGTCGTCTACGGCGGCACCGGCAAGGCGGCGCGGAGCTGGGAGGCCTACGATGCGATCGTCCGCACGCTGCAGACCCTCGCCGACGACGAGACGCTGCTGGTGCAGTCGGGCAAGCCTGTCGGTGTGTTCCGTACGCACGAGTGGGCACCTCGGGTGCTGATCGCGAACTCCAACCTGGTCGGCGACTGGGCGACCTGGCCGGAGTTCCGCAAGCTCGAGGCCGAGGGCCTGACGATGTACGGCCAGATGACCGCCGGCTCGTGGATCTACATCGGCACGCAGGGCATTTTGCAGGGCACCTACGAGACCTTCGGTGCCGTGGCCCGCAAGAGATTCGGCGGCACCCTCGCCGGGACGCTGACCCTGACCGGCGGAGCCGGCGGAATGGGCGGCGCGCAGCCGCTCGCGGTCACGATGAACGGGGGCGTCGCGCTGGTCGTCGACGTCGACGAGACCAGGCTCGAGCGCAGGGTCAGGCACGGCTACCTCGACGAGTACTGGACCGACCTCGACCACGCCGTCGAGCGCGCGGTCGCCGCCCGGGCCGAGCGTCGCCCGCTCTCGGTCGGCATCGTCGGCAACGCCGCGACGGTGTTCACCGACCTGCTTGAGCGCGGCACCCCGATCGACATCGTCACGGACCAGACCAGCGCGCACGATCCGCTGAGCTATCTGCCCGAGGGAATCTCGGTCGCCGACTGGCACGGTGAGGCGGCGCGCGACCCGGAGGGCTTCACCGAGCGCTCACGGGCCTCGATGACCAAGCAGGTGACCGCGATGGTCGGTTTCATGGACGCCGGCGCGGAGGTCTTCGACTACGGCAACTCGATCCGTCAGGAAGCGCGGCTGGGTGGGTTCGATCGCGCGTTCGCATTCCCCGGGTTCGTCCCGGCGTACATCCGGCCGCTGTTCTGCGAGGGCAAGGGGCCGTTCCGCTGGGTGGCCCTGTCCGGTGACCCGGCCGACATCGCCGCGACCGACCGGGCGATCCTCGAGCTGTTTCCCGAGGACGAGCATCTGGCCCGCTGGATCACCCAGGCGCAGGAGAAGGTGCAGTTCGAGGGGCTGCCGGCTCGTATCTGCTGGCTCGGCTACCAGGAGCGGCACCTCGCCGGGCTGAAGTTCAACCAGATGGTCGCCTCGGGTGAGCTCAGCGCGCCAATCGTGATTGGCCGGGACCACCTCGACTCCGGCTCGGTGGCCTCGCCGTACCGCGAGACCGAGTCGATGGCCGACGGATCGGACGCCATCGCCGACTGGCCGCTGCTCAACGCCATGCTCAACACGGCCTCGGGCGCGACCTGGGTCTCGATCCACCACGGCGGCGGCGTCGGGATGGGCCGTTCGATCCACGCCGGACAGGTCATCGTCGCCGACGGCACCGACCTGGCCGCACAGAAGATCGAACGGGTGCTCGTCAACGACCCCGGTACCGGCGTCATGCGGCACGTCGACGCCGGTTACGACCGGGCGTCCGAGGTCGCACGGGAGCGGGGCCTGCGGGTCCCGATGACCGAATGATGCTCGACGCCATCGCCGACATCGGCCGGGACACGCGTACCGGCGGCTATCGCCGGTACGCGTGGAACGACGCCGACATGCAGCTGCGTGAGTGGTTCGCCGGCGAAGCCGGCGCGCGTGGGATGGACCTGGTCGAGGACGGCAACGGCAACCAGTTCGCCTGGTGGGGAGCCGGCGCCGATGCCCTGATGATCGGATCGCACCTGGACTCGGTGCCCGACGGTGGGGCGTACGACGGTCCGCTCGGCGTCATCTCCTCGTTCGCCGCGGTGGACCGGTTGCGGGCGGACGGCTTCGTCCCTCGTCGGCCCGTCGTCGTGGCCAACTTTGCCGATGAGGAGGGCGCGCGGTTCGGGATCGCCTGCGCGGGCTCGCAGCTCGTGACGGGGGCGCTGGAGGCCGACAAGGCTCTGGGCCTCAAGGGCCGGGACGGGCTGACGCTGGCCGAGGTCCTGACACAACGCGGCCGGGACCCGCACGCCGTCGGCCGCACGGACCTGCTCGACGACGTCGGCACGTTCGTCGAGCTGCACGTCGAGCAGGGCCGGTCGCTGGTCCACTCCGGCTCGCCGGTCGGGGTGGCCAGCTCGATCTGGCCGCACGGCCGGTGGCGGCTGGACTTCTGCGGCGAGGCGAACCACGCCGGCGCGACCGTCATGGCCGACCGGCGCGACCCCATGCAGGCATATGCCGCGACGGTCCTGGCCTCCCGCCAGCTCGCGACCGAGGCGGACGCGCGGGCGACGTTCGGCCGGCTCGAGGTCGAGCCCGGCGGGACCAATGCGATCCCGTCGCGGGTGCGGGCCTGGCTCGATGCCCGTGCGGCTGACGAGGGAGCGCTGGATCGCCTGGTCGATGATCTCGTGATCCAGGCGCAGGCCGCTGCCGCGGGGGGCGGGACCACCGTGACCCTGACCGAGGAGTCGCTGAGCCCCGCTGTCGACTTCGACGGGCCGCTCCGCGACCGGCTCGCCGGGCTGCTCGATGCGCCGGTCCTGCCGACCGGCGCGGGCCACGACGCGGGCGTCCTGAGCGCCCACCTCCCGACCGCGATGCTGTTCGTCCGCAACCCGACCGGCGTCTCTCACTCACCTGCCGAGGTCGCCGACGATGCGGACTGCGAGGCCGGGGTCGTCGCGCTGACTGCCGTGGTCCGGGAGCTCGGGTGAGGTCCGTGCCGGCGTTCGCCAACTGCCACAGCCACGTCTTCCACCGGGCGCTGCGGGGCCGGCGGTCCGACGCCGACACGTTCTGGACCTGGCGGGAGCAGATGTATGCCCTCGCCGCGACGCTCGACCCGGATCTCCTGTTCGATCTGGCTCGCGCGACGTACGCCGAGATGTACCTCGCCGGCATCCGCAGCGTCGGCGAGTTCCACTACGTCCACCACCAGCCGGGCGGCATCCCGTACGACGATCCGAATGCGATGGGCGAGGCGCTGATCTCTGCTGCACGCGAGGCGGGAGTGCGGATCGCGCTGCTCGACACGTGCTATCTCGCGGCTGGCTTCTCCCGACCGTCTGAAGGTGTGCAACGACAGTTCGACGATGGCGACGCGGATGCGTGGGCGGTCCGGGTCGAGGCGCTCGCCCGACGGCACGCCGGGGAGGACGACGTCATGATCGGTGCGGCGATCCACTCGGTGCGGGCAGTGCCACGCGACCAGCTCGCGATCGTCGCGCAGGCGTTCCCAGCCGCGCCTCTGCACGTGCACGTGTCGGAGCAGCCGGCCGAGAACGCGGACTGCGTGGCGGCGACCGGCATGACTCCCGTCGCACTGCTCGGCGAGGCGGGGGCGTGGACGGCGCAAACGACTGCGGTGCACGCGACCCACCTGTCGGCGGACGACATCGCCACACTGGGGGAGGCCCACGCATTCGTGTGCTTCTGCCCCACGACCGAGGCCGAGCTGGGCGACGGGATCGGTCCGAGCGTCGCGCTGCGCGATGCGGGGGCCCGGCTGACCCTCGGCTCGGACAGCAATACCGTGATCGACATGTTCGCCGAGGCACGCGCGGTCGAGATGCATCAGCGGCTGGCGATCGGTGTCCGCGGGGCCTGGAGTGCGGAGCAGCTGTGGCAAGCAGCCGGCGTGACCGGCCATGAGTCGTTGGGCTTCGCGGCTGGAGAGTCGATCGAGATCGCCGACTCGGTGCGGACGGCGGGCGCCGAGGAGCTGCTGTGGGCGGCCGGCGCGGCGGACGTCGTGGGAGACCGCAGCGATGTCGCCGAGCGGCTCGAGGCCGCGATCGACACCTGCTGGAGCCGCACATGACGCTCCTGGTCACCAACATCGGCGAGCTCGTCACGTGGGACTCCGAGCACCCGATCAGGCACGAGGCGGCCTTCGTCGTCGAGGAGGGCCGCATCGCCTGGGTCGGCCGACGGACCGACGCACCCGCTGCCGACGCCGTCCGCGACGTCGGGGGAGCTGCGGTCATCCCCGGCTTCGTCGACTCGCACACCCATCTGGTGTTTGCGGGCGACCGGTCTGCTGAGTTCGAGGCGCGCATGACGGGACAGCCGTACGCCGCGGGAGGGATCCGCACGACGGTTGCCGCGACGCGGGGCGCCCCGGACGAGCAGCTCGCCGCCAACCTCGCGCGTCACGTCGCCGAGATGCGGTCCCAGGGCACCACGACGGTCGAGGTCAAGAGCGGCTACGGGCTCACAGTGCTCGACGAGGCGCGCTCGCTCGCCATCGCCCAGCAGGTCACTGACGAGACGACGTTCCTCGGCGCGCACGTCGTGCCCGAGGGCACCGACATCGCGGCCTACATCGACCTGGTCACCGGGGCGATGCTCCAGCGGTGCGCACCGCACGCCCGGTGGATCGACGTGTTCTGCGAGGACGGAGCCTTCGGCGCGGACGAGTCGCGCACCGTGCTCAAGGCCGGCATTGCCGCGGGGCTGCTCCCGCGCATTCACGCCAACCAGCTGGGCCCCGGTCCCGGAGTGCAGCTCGCGGTCGAGCTGGATGCTGCTGCCGCCGACCACTGCACCTATCTCAGCGAGGCCGATGTCGATGCGCTGGCCGGCTCGCGCACCGTCGCCGGGCTGCTTCCGGGGGTCGAGTTCTCGACCCGCCAGCCCTACCCCGACGCGCGCCGGTTGATCGATGCGGGCGTGACGGTCTCGCTCGCGACCGACTGCAACCCCGGCAGCTCGTACACGTCGTCGATGCCGTTCTGCATCGCCGTTGCGGTCCGCGACATGGGTCTGAGCCCCCGTGAGGCGCTGTGGTCCGCGACGATGGGTGGCGCGCGGTCACTGCGGCGTGAGGACGTCGGGCACCTGACGGTCGGCGCGCGGGCGGACTACGCGGTGCTCAACGCGCCATCGTTCGTGCACCTGGCCTACCGGCCCGGCGTACCCCTGGTCGCCGCGACCAGCTGACGGGTCAGCCGACGCCGTCGACGTACAGCCAGCGACCGTCCTCGCGGACGAAGCGGCTGACCTCGTGCTGGCCGCCCCGTCCGCCCGTCGAGCGGTGGAACGCGCGGAACTCCACGACACCGGTCGTGTCGAACGGGCCGCCCAGCTCGGTGCGCAGGACGTCGAGCCGGTACCACCGCCGGTCCTCGTCGAGCTCGAGCGAGCCCGGCCGGGTGCTCGGGTGCCATGTCGCCAGCAGGTAGTCCGTGTCGCCGACCGCGAAGGCGCTGTAGCGCGACCGCATGAGCTGTTCGGCGGTCTGCGCCGTGGCCGCGCCGGCGTGCAGGCGTCCGCAGCAGGAGTCGTACGGCAGACCGCTCAGGCATGGGCAGCGAGTGCTCGGATCAGCCATGGGACGAGTATCCCGGCCGGTGGAAGCAGGCTCCGCCCGGGTCTCCGGAAAATAGTTTCGGACAGGGCGTATCTTCGGGGGATTTCGCACGTTGTACTGGGTGGAACAGGCACACTCCCTCCCGCCGTTCCGCGACCCTGCTTCTCGAAGCAGGACTAAGTCCGATCCGTGGCTCCCTCCCGGTCGGGCTTTTCGCGTTTCTGGGCCTGGTCCGACGGGATTCGTCTCCGGGAATGCGAGACGGGGCGGACCCGCAGGCCCACCCCGTCTCGTCGTGCGCGCCGGCTACGACGGCTTTTGGTCGTCCGCGTCCGCGTCCACGTCGCTGGATGCTGCCTTGCTCAAATCTGCGCCACTCGGGTTGGCGTCGCTGAGCGGGGCGATGTCCTCGGACACCGGATCGGCCGTCGACTCGCCGTCCTCGACGGCCACGATGCCTTCCGGTGCCTCGACGATGCTCGTCGGCTCGGCAGCGTCGGCTTCTTCCTCGCGGGCGTCCTGCTCGACCGGCTCGGTCTCGTCGGGCACGTCCGTGACCTCTTCGGCAGGAGACGGCTCGGCTTCGGGCTCCGGGTCCGGCTTGGCGGCCGATGTGGCAGCGGGCGCGTCGTCGTTCGGCGTCAGATCCGTGTTGACGGCACCGACGTTGGCCCAGGCGGCGGCTTCCTTGTCGCCGGCGTCGCGATCATCGGCGGCCTCGGCCTTCTCCACCGGCTCCGGGTCCGACTCGGCGGGCGTCGTGTCGGGCTCGGTCGCCGCATCGTCCGCGGATTCTGTCGCCTCGGCCGCAGGTCCGACGTCCTCGGTCGTGCTGATCGAGTCGGGATCGGCCTGGTCCGTGACATCGGGCTCGGCCTCTTCGGCCGGGTCCTCGGACGTCTCGGAGGTTGGCGTCTCGACCGGCGCGGGCTCGGGCGTCGGCTCGGGCTCGGCCTCGACGGCACGCTCCTCCGGCGACGGGTTGCCGGCGCCGGCGCCCTGGTCGTCGACCGCGATGTTGTGTGCCGCAGCGGCGGCCTTGTCGGCATCGCCAACGCCAGCACCACTGGCCTCGGCCGTGGCGGCCTCCGCCTCGGCGACGACCGAGCCGGCAACGACCGACTCGGCAGCAGCGGCCGCGGGTGCGCGCTTGACGCCGGCGAGCAGCATCTGTGCGACGTCGAGCACCTCGACCTCTTCGCGCGCCGCACCCTCGGACTGCTTGAGGGTCAGGCCGTCCGACAGCATGACCCGGCAGAACGGGCAGCCCACCGCGATCTGGTCGGCGCCGGTCGCGATGGCTTCTTCCGTGCGGTTGACGTTGATGCGCGAGCCGAGGCTCTCCTCCATCCACATGCGGGCGCCACCGGCGCCGCAGCAGAAGGACTTCTCGGAGTTGCGCGGCATCTCGGTGAACTCGGCGCCGGGGATGACGCTGAGCAGCTCGCGTGGCGGCTCGTACACCTCGTTGTGCCGACCCAGGAAGCACGGGTCGTGGTAGGTGATCTTCTTGGTCTCGGTCTCGGCGGTCGGCGCGGCCGGGGTCAGCTTGCCTTCCCGGACGAGCCGGTTGAGGAGCTGCGTGTGGTGCACGACCTCGAGCTCGACGCCGAACTCGGCGTACTCATTCTTGAGCGTGTTGAAGCAGTGCGCGCAGGTCGAGACGACCTTTTTGACCTTGGTCTCCTTGAACACCTCGGCGTTCTGCATCGCGAGCTGCTGGAAGACGATCTCGTTGCCGGCACGACGGGCGGGGTCGCCCGTGCAGGTCTCGCCGTCACCGAGGACCGCGAAGGTCACACCCGCCATGTCGAGCAGCTCAGCGACGGCCTGCGTCGTCTTCTTGGCGCGATCCTCGAATGCGCCGGCGCAGCCGACCCAGAACAGCCACTCGACCTCGTCGAGATCCTCGACGTCGACGCCGACCTGCTTGACCGGGAAGTCAAGCTTCTTGGCCCAGTCCATCCGGCCCTTGGGATCCATGCCCCACGGATTGCCCTTGCGCTCCAGGCCCTTGAAGATGTTGTTGAGCTCGGCCGGGAAGTTGGACTCCACCAGCACCTGGAAGCGGCGCATGTCGTCGATGTGGTCGACGTGCTCGATGTCGACGGGGCACTGCTGCACGCAGGCGCCACAGTTGGTGCACGACCACAGGACATCGGGGTCGATGACGCCGTACGCCTCGGCATTGCCGATCAACGGGCGCTCGAGCTCGGCCTTCTGCTCGTCGGTCCGATCCGCTTCGGGGATGTCCAGGAGCGGCAGCTTGGTGTACGCGTGATCGCGCAGACCCATCATCAGCAGCTTGGGCGACAGCGGCTTCTCGGTGTTCCACGCCGGGCACTGGCTTTGGCAGCGACCGCACTCGGTGCAGGTCGTGAAGTCCAGGATGCCCTTCCAGGTGAAGTCCTCGACCTTGCCGACGCCGAGTTTGGCGAAGTCCTCCTCCTCGAGGTCGTCCATGTCCTCGAGGTCCAGTGGCTTGCCCTTGACGTAGATGGGCTGCAGGCCGCCGAGGGCCGTGCTGCCGTCGCTGTTGCGTTTGAACCAGATGTTGGGCCACGCCGTGAAGCGGTGCCATGCGATGCCCATCGTGAGGTTGCGAGCGATGACGCCGAGCCAGACCATCGCGAGCACGATCTTGAACATCGCGACGAAGAAGATGATGTTCTTGAGCGAGTTCTCGCCGTCGGGGTAGAGCGCATCGCCGAGGAACGACGAGATCGGGAAGTGTCCCCGCCCACCGTTCTCGCCGCCGTGGTGCAGCTCGATGAGCTTGTACTCCGCGCCGCGGATGAACAGGATCGCCGCGCCCTCACCGAGGGCCATGACCTCGACGAAGTACGCCTGCCAGAACGTCGAGCCGAAGAAGCGACTCTTGCGCTCGAGGCGGCGCGGGTGGTTCCACTGGCGCACGGCGATCAGGTAGATGATGCCGATCGTGCTCAGCAGGCCGAGGGCCTCCGACACCCACTCGTACGGGTAGAAGTGGCCGATGGGGGGCCAGGCGAAGTCGGCGTTGAAGATCTGGACGTACGACTGCAGGACCGCGGTGCTGAGCAGGATGAACGCCGCGTAGACGAACCAGTGCATGATCGCGACCCAGCGACGCTGCAGCATCCGGGTGTGGCCGAACGTCTCGATGAACATGTTCACCGTGCGACGCAACGGCTTGTCCCGCCGCCCGATGACGGGCTGGCCGGCCCGCATGACCTTCACCATGTCGGCCACGGCCTTGCTGATCAGCGGCAGCGCTGCTGCGGTGATGACAAGTGAGACGACAATCGCGACGACCTGCATGAAGGCCCCATTTCCTCTGTGCAAACGACCCTGACAGTACCGCTGACATTAACCGGTCAGAGGTCGTGCCGTTGGGTCAGGCCCACCAACCCCCCGACGAGTGGGGCATGAGTCACACCGGGTCGTGGGCCTTCTCACCGCGCACCGGCACGAGCGGTATCGCGATCAGCGGGAAGATCGCGACGAGTCCGAACGCCCAGCCGTACCCGCGACCGGCGATGAGCGCGCCCACCAACGGGGGCACCAGGGCGGAGGAGACGTACTGACCCGTGTTCTGCAGCCCCATCGCTCGACCGGACCAGAACGGTCCGCCGATCTCGGCGACGGAGGTGAAGGCGAGCCCGTTGTCCGCGACCGTCACGGCGGTCGCAACGACGATCAGCACGATCGCCAATGGCGTGCCCGAGAGCAGCCCGAGCGAGAGCATCGTGACGGCGGCGCCGGCCGCCACGGTCCGCATCGGCCCGAGCCTGCTGCCCACCCGGTCGGACCACCAGCCTGCGCCGATGCGCCCCGTCGCTCCCAGGAGCTGTGTCGCGGCGACGAGCACGCTGGCGGAAAGGGTCGACCAGCCCTTGTCGTCGATCAGCCAGACCAACATGTAGGTCCAGACCGTGAACTGGGGCACGACCAGGAGCGCCGACGCAAGGTGGATGCGTGCCAGTCGGTGGTCACGCCGATACGGGTTGGCCAGCTGGCCGGAGTCCGCTGCCTCGGCGCGGGTCGGCGGGGGCGGGTCCACGATCAGCGCGGCCGACAGGAGGGCCGCGGCGGCACAGATCCCGGCGATCAGCAGGAGGGTGGGCCGCAGGCCGTGAGCCGCAACGGTGTTCGGCACCAGCAGTGCGGCGATGCCGACGCCCAGAGGCAGGGCGGTCTGGCGGATGCCCATCGCGGTGCCGCGGCGATGCGCCGGGAACCAGCCGACGACGACCCGTCCGCTTGCCGAGTTGGTGCTGCCGGCGCCGACGCCGCCGACGACCAACCAGAACGCGAGTCCCAACAGCGATGGGCTGAGCGCGGCTCCCAGCGCGCCGACCGTGACGATTGCCAGGCCGATGGTCATTGAGGCCCGTTCGCCGATCCGGTCCACCACGAGGCCCCAGAGGACCAGGGTCGCCATGACACCGACGAATGGTGCGGCGGCGATCCCGCCGGCCTGGGTCAGGGTCAGCCCCCGCTCGGTGTGCAGGTGGTGGATCAGGAACGGTGCGCCGTTGACGAGGATCGTGCTGGCGATCTGTCCCGTCATCGAGACGCCGAGCATGACCCAACGGTTGGGGCTCGACGTCTGACTCATGTCCACATCCTGATACGAATTGTCTCAGGATTCAGGATACGCCGGATCGGACTCCCTGCCTGCAGGGAGCTCGGGGATACCGAGGCGTGGGACGGTCGACGGTCGCCGACCTACTGCGGCAGTGCGCCGACTGATGCGAGTGCCGCCTTGAGCAGCCAGCCACGACCACCCTCCAGGTCGTCGAGCACCTCGGGGGTCGAGGCCTCGGACGGGGTGAGCCAGGTCAGCTCCAGGGCGTCCTGGCGCGGGTTGCACTCGCCACTGACCGGCACGACATAGGCCAGCGCGACGGCGTGCTGGCGCGGGTCATACAGCGGAGAGACGCCCGGTAGGGGGAAGTACTCCGCGACCGAGAACGGCACGGTCGTCGCGGGCAGCTGCGGGAACGCGGTCGGACCGAGGTCCTTCTCCAGGTTGCGCAGCAGGGCCTCCCGCACGGACTCGCCGTGGAGCACGCGGCCGGAGACCAGGGTGCGGGTCATCGCGCCGGTCGTCGCGTTGCCTCGGAGCAGGACGCCGATCGACTCGACCTGGCCCAGCGCGTCGATACGGACCGGGACGGCCTCGACGTACAGGATCGGGACGCGGGCCCGGGTCTCGTCGAGGGCGAAGTCCGGGAGCCAGCCCGGGTTGGGATCAGGTGTGCGCACGGACATGGGCTCATTGTGTCGCACGACGCCGAACCATGGGGTCAGCTCGACCCGGAAACCGCCGTCGCGCTCGCCGTGATCATGGCGATGTTCAGCACGGTCTGCGCCGCCTGGATGGCTTGGCGTACGCCCTCGCTGGCCCAGTCACCCTCGGCGATGACCTTGGCCCGGGCCTTGGCGAGCCTGCGGTCGGACTTGTCGACCAACAGCCGGGTCAGGTCCGCCGCAGCCAGCAGGCCGATCACCGGGCCGGTCTCGCTGTCGGCGGGCTGGTCGTGCAGCAGGCTCGCGCGGATGCGGTTGAGCAGGTCGTCGCGTCGGGCCGTGTCAATCACGTCATAGCGGGTCAACGGGAAGATCCCGAGCGCCTTGGCCGGGCGCCGGGCCAACCGGCCGTCGGCGATGAGCGCGGCGTACACGGTCTTGCGGCCCTGCTTGCCGAGCCGGCTGACGACGTTCTGCGGGGCTTGGCGGCGGCGGTTCTGCACCCGGGCGAAGGCCGCCGCCAGGATCGGATCGGCGACGGGCGCCGCCCTGGTCACGACAACCCGGGCCTTGCGGCCCTTGCCCTCGAGTCCGAGGTGCCCGCTCGTGACCAGGTCCATCAGATGGGCGCCACCCAGCACGGCTTCCACCTTCATCGAGTCGAGCCCGGGCTTGCCGCTGCTCGGGTCGGTGACGATCAGCAGGACGTCCTCGGCAGTGCTCATGATTCACGGTAGCGCGGGCCCCTCGGTGGCAGCATGGGGTCGTGATCAATGGCGGGGTCTCGTTCTGGTGGCAGCAGGTCGGCGTCCCTGCGCCCCGGCCCGCGCTCGACGGCGACATGGACTGCGACGTCTGCATCGTCGGCGGTGGGTTGACCGGGCTGTGGACCGCCTACTACCTCTCGGCGCTCGACCCGACGCTCGACATCGTGGTGCTGGAGGCGGAGTTCGCCGGCTTCGGGGCGTCCGGCCGCAACGGGGGCTGGCTGTCGGCCGAGCTGTCCGGGAGCAAGCAGCGGTACGCCAAGAGCCACGGTCGCGTTGGCGTGCAGGCGCTGGTGTCGTCGATGGAGGCCGCGGTCGACGAGGTCGTCGGGATCTGCCGGGCCGAGGGCGTCGAGGCCGACATCGTCAAGCCCGGTGTCCTGTACGTCGCCCGGTCGGCCGCCCAGCTGACCCGCATGCGGGAGGGGCTTTTGGACGATGCTTCGTGGGGCATCGGCGCCGAGCACCAGCATGAGCTTTCGGTGGCCGAGCTCGGCGAGCGGCTGCAGGTCGCCGGCGCGCTCGGTGCGAAGTACAGCCCGCACTGCGCCCGCGTGCAGCCGGCGAAGCTCGTGGCCGGGATCGCCGCGGCCGTCGAGCGACGCGGTGTACGCATCCTGGAGCGGACCAGGGCGAGCGCGATCGGCTCCGGGACCGTGACAACCGATCGTGGGACCGTGCGGGCGGTGCACGTCCTACGCTGCCTCGAGGGCTACACGGCCGGCATCCGGGGTCAGCGTCGAACGTGGCTGCCGATGAACTCCGCGATGATCGCCACCGAGCCGTTGGCTGAATCGGTGTGGGATGCGATCGGGTGGCGGGGCGCCGAGTTGCTCGGCGACAACGCGAATGCGTATTGCTACGCCCAGCGCACTGTCGACGGGCGTATCGCCCTGGGCGGTCGGGGCATCCCCTACCGGTTCGGCTCGCGCACCGACGACCGTGGGCAGACCCAGGACTGGACCGTCGAGTCGCTCACCGGCATCCTGCACGAGCTGTTCCCGGCGACCCGACAGTCCCGCATCGACCACGCCTGGTGCGGGGTGCTCGGCGTCCCACGTGACTGGTGCGCCAGCGTGACGTACGATCCGGCCACGGGCCTGGGCTGGGCCGGTGGATACGTCGGCAGCGGGCTCACCACGACGAATCTCGCGGGCCGCACCCTCGCCGACTTGGTGCTGGGGAGGGACACCGACCTCGTGGGCCTGCCCTGGGTTAACCGCGGCGTACGGCGGTGGGAGCCCGAGCCGCTGCGGTGGCTGGGCGTGCGCGCGATGTACGGCCTGTATCGCGAGGCCGACCGCCGCGAGGGCAAGGGTCTGGACCGGCCGAGCCGGCTGGCCCGCTTGGGCGACCGGCTCACGGGTCGGTAGGCGGCGGTCCCCGAGCCTGTCGAATCGTCGTCGACCATGATGGACACATGACCGAAGAACTCGATCCCCGGCTCATCGAGCTCGCCCACCGCATGTTCGACCTGGCGCGCGATGGCGGTGCCGAGCAGCTCGCGGCCTATGTCGACAAGGGCGTGCCGGTCGACATGGCTGACGCCTCGGGCAACACCCTGCTGATGCTGGCGGCCTATCACGGTCACGCAGACACCGTGGCCGCTCTGATCGAGCGTCGCGCCGACGTCGACCGGCTCAACGACCGCGGCCAGAGCCCACTCGCCGGCGCGATCTTCAAGGGCGAGGACGACGTCGTGCGGTTCCTGCTGGGTGCCGGAGCGGATCTGGACGCCGGGTCGCCCTCGGGCCGGGCCACCGCGCAGATGTTCGAGCGCGGGGACCTGCTGGACGAGGGCTGATCTCGCGGCGGGCCTGACGTGCCAAGGCAGGGGAGCGCCACGCAGAGCGGCTGAGAGTGCGGATCCGCCGCAGTCCCGTGAACCGGCACCGGCAAGCTCCCTTTCTCTTTTCGCCGACTTGCGTGCCTTGGCCATCGATCACAGGCTCGACCTCCTGCCGTGGCACGACAGGCGATCAATGCTGGCGTTCGTGGTCGTCCCGGTGGCCCGTCTCGGTACGATTGCCTCAGAGTTTGAGAGGACCTTGTGCCACATCTGGATGTCGATGACCAGCGAGCAGTGCTCCAGGCGATCGGTCAGATCGGAAAGGCCTCAACGCTCGATGAGTTCGCCCAGCTTGCCTGTCGAGAGTTGTACCGACTCGTCCCGGGCGTCTGGGCGTCCTACAACGAGACGAACCTGCTGACCGCCAGGACCGCAGCGTTCGTGTGGCCCGAGCGGGCGGCTGACTGGTTCGACAAGAACGTCCGGGTATTTGCTCGCTACGCCCATCAGAATCCCCTCGTGCGCCACATCTCTGAGGACGGGGAGTCCGACGTGAGGACTCTGCTCGACCTCGACCCTGAACAGACGTTTCAGCAAACCGAGCTCTTCCGTGACTATTACGCACCCATCGGTGTCCGAAGTCAGGCGGCATTCGGGCTTCCCGCTCCGTCAGGGGTGGTGATAGCGCTCGTCGTCAACCGGGACGGCGCGGATTTCTCGGCGCGTGACCGTCGAGTCATGAACGAGTTGAGGCTCCATCTGTCCAACATCTATCGGATGGTTGCGGCGTCTGAGCAGGCGCGCGGCGTCTCAACTGCAGTCGAGCTCGATGGGTGGGAGACAATTCTCATTGCCGACGATGGCACGGTCATCGAGTCGACTCCCGCAGCTGAGGAGATCGGCCGGCAGATTGGCGCGGAACTCCGGGTGGGTGACTCGGTGCTTGGCACCTCACTGTGGGAGCAGCCGTCGCCCGCGGCCCCTGGCGACGAGTGGTGGTCGGTCAAGCGCGTGTCTTCGACGAGTGTGGCCCTCGAGGAAAATGCTTTCGACGCGACACTCACAGTCAATCCGGTAGGCCCGCACGTCCTGTTGCTTCGACCGGCTCACTCGGTGACGGTCGAGTCGGCCATGCGGCTCGGCCTGACCAGACGACAGGCCGAGGTGGCGCTGCTGATCGTCGGCGGTGCGACCAACATCCAGATCGCGCGCACCCTGCACATCGCGCCTGGAACGGCGCGCAAGCACGTCGAAACGCTGATGGCTGTCTTGAGCGTTTCATCGCGTGCCGCGGCCGCAGTCGCGGTGATGCGCGGTCGGTGACTGCGCAGGTCCCGCGATCTGTGGGTCAGGCGGTGACGCGGCGTCGCCGTGAGGCGATCACCAAGGCACTGCCGCCGAGCACCATCGCACTCCCGAGCGCGAGCAGGCTGTTCAGGTTGTCGGGTGCACCGGTGTCCGGAAGGGTGCGCGCACCGTTACTCGTCACAGTCGACGAGGGAGCGGAAACCGGCGTCAGCGGGGTAGTCCCAGATGTGGGTGTGCGCGGATCCGATGTGTCGTCGGGGACTGCGGCCGCGAGGGTCACCGTGAGCACAGCCGACCACTCCATGTCGTCCTTGGTCTGTCGGAACACCCGGTATTCGATGTCGCCAGTGGTGAACGCAGGATCGGTGATCTCGAAGGTCACCAGACCGGTTACGGGGTCGATCGATGCCGTGACACCGCTGGGCACCGTCTGGAGTCCGTAGCGCAGGGGCTCGGATTCGTCGGCCTCGTCGTCGAGCTGCTCATCGTTGGCAGTGACGTCGAACACCGTGGGGGTGTCGATCTCGGCTTCGATCTCGCCGTCGTCGACCGGGCAGGCGAGGTCGACTCCGGCGCCGCCAGTGAGCGTGCTCATACCCTCGCTGCCACACAGGTAGTCGTTGCCCGGGCCGCCCGAGAGGTCGTTGTTGCCCTCCCTGTCGATCAGGATGTCGTCGCCGTCGCCGCCCTCGAGACGGTCGTCGCCTTCGTTGCCATAGAGGCGGTCGTCACCGTCACCGCCGTAAAGGTTGTCGTCGCCATCACCGCCTGTCAGAACGTCGTTGCCCTCCTGGCCATACACGTCGTCGTCACCATCACCGCCCTCGACGGTGTCGCCATCCTCGCCGCCGAAGAGTAGATCTGATCCGGCGCCGCCGACCAGGACGTCGTTGCCGTCGTCGCCGTAGAGCTCGTCGTCGCCGGCGTCTCCGTACAGGCGGTCGTTGCCGTCGTTGCCGTAGAGCTCGTCGTTGCCGTCTTCGCCATACAGGTTGTCGTTGTCTTCGTTGCCGTAGAGCTCGTCGTTTCCGTCACCGCCGTAGAGGTCGTCGTCGCCCTCGTACCCGTAGAGCTCGTCGTGACCTTCGTCACCGTCCAGTTCGTCGTCGCCGGGGCCGCCGCGCAGGTCGTCATCACCCGCGCCGCCGCGAACGAGGTCGTCGCCGTCGCCTCCATTGAGAGTGTCGTTACCGCCCTCGCCGGTTATGACGTCGTCGCCGTCGTGCCCGTTGATGGTGTCGTCATCGGCTGATCCGACGAGGGTGTCGTTGCCCGACGTTCCGTCAATGTCGGTACCGTGCGCCGCGACCGGGATCAAGGTGAGTGAGGCGGTCGCGGCGAGCAGGGCGATTGATCGGGAAACAGCGGGGCGCAGCGGCTTCATGGAACCTCATCAGTCAGGGAGCGCAGGTACGCCAAGTCTGTCGATCCGCCAGCCGCGGGGAAATACGCAATTATGCGTAGATCAAGCAGAACGGCCCTTCCGATTCATGCCCTCCCGGCGATCCCCAGGATTCGGCCGACAGGGCAGCCAGGATCGCTTCGATTGGGTCGTTGCGCCGAAGGACCCAGTCGTCCATCTCGGCTGGGCGGGGAAGTCGACCCGCAGGTGGGTGGCGTTCTCGCAATGGTCCGGCGACGTCAGTTCGGTCACGAGTCGCCGAGGCGCCAGCTGAAGTCGACGCGTGTGCCTTCGGCGCCCTGGACGGTGAGAACGACCGGGCCGGAACGGCCGCCGGTCGTAGCGGCCTCGCAGGTCATCACGGCTCCCGCTGCCCCATCGAGCTCCGACTCGGGACAGGTCATGTCGGTCAGCGTCAGGCCCGTCTTGACGGTGAAGGCTTCGGCGATTGCGTCGCCCACACGGTTGGTCAGCAGCCGGTGGGATCCGGGCTCGATCTCCTAGGAGAAGCCCAGCGTCCCCTCGTCCTTTGCCACCTTGGTCGCCTCGATGGCCAGCGTCACGCGCACCCCCTCCTGCACCATCTCGCACGTCGCGGTCGCCCCGACCTCGGCGTCGAGTCCGTCGGGGCAGTCCACCGACTCCGGCTTCGCGTCGCTGATCGTGGTGATCCGTTCGGAGATGTCCTCCGCCAGAGCCGAGCCGCTGATCCCCTTCGAGCCGCCAATAGTCCCACTCGCCGAGCAGGCAGCCCCCGCGAGGAGGGCCACCGCGCTCAGCGCCAGGCGTGGCGAGGAAATACGTCATTCGGCCCAGCGAGGGCCGGATATTGGCACGGACGCGGCCGAGGAGCTGAACGAGATCGAGGTCTCGCGCGAGCAGATTGCGATGCCTTGGATACAGGGCGCCGAACCGCCATCGCTTCGCGGTACTGTGGCAGCACAAGACAGGGGAGCGCCACGCAGAGGGCGCTGAGAGTGCGGATCCGCCGCAGACCCTTGAACCTGCACCGGTTAGTACCGGCGAAGGGAGTCACGATGAGTTCTGCAACCACGTCCAAGCCCAGGTTCGACGTGCACTATCGCACGATCGATCTGGTCACCATCACCACGCTGGGGGTGGCGTTCGGCGTCATCTTCTGGGGCTGGGGCAAGCTCTACGAACCGCTCAGCGGTCTCGCAGTCTTCTCCTACCCGCCCAGCAGCGCGCTTCTGGGCGGCGTCTGGCTGAGCGCCGGCGTCGTCGGCGGCCTGATCATCCGCAAGCCCGGTGCCGCGTTCGCGACCGAGTTCGTCGCGGCTGCCGTCTCGACGTTCATCGTCGGCGGCACGCAATGGGGCTTCAGCGTCTTCGCCTCGGGCTTCTGGCAGGGTCTCGGCGCCGAGCTGATCTTCCTGGTGCTGTTCTACCGGCGCTGGGGCATCATCGCCGCGGCGCTCGCCGGAGCATTCGCGGGTGCGCTCGAGTCGTTCTACGAGTGGCACGCGTACATCCCGGACTACACCGTCGGGGCCAAGCTCGCGCACCTGGGCTTCTTCGTCCTCTCGGGCGCCGTGGTCGCCGGCATCGGTGGCTTCTTCCTGGTCCGGGCGCTCGCGAAGGCCGGCGTGCTCGACGCCTTCCCGGCCGGCCGCGAACAGGTCTCCGAGGTCTAGATGTCCCTCGGTGGAGCCCGCTTCCGCGGCTTCACGTGGCGCCCCCTCGGCCGACGCGATCCCGTCGTCGCCGGGCTCGATCTCACGATCGAGCCCGGCGAGCGGGTGCTGCTGGTCGGTCCGAGCGGCGCCGGCAAGTCGACCCTGCTGTACGCCCTCGCCGGTGCCCTCGGGACCACGATCGCCGGTGAGCTGCGCGGCACCGCGCAGGTTGACGGGCGGCTGGGCCTGCTCCTGCAGAACCCGGCAGATGCGATCGTCGCCGAACGCCTGGGCCGTGATGTGGCCTTCGGACCCGAGAATGCCGGGATGTCCCGCGCCGAGATCTGGTCGCGGGTCGATGACGCGCTGGAGTCGGTCGGGCTGACGTACGGCCGCGATCACTTCAGCTCGGCGCTGTCCGGCGGCGAGCAACAGCGGCTGGCGTTGGCCGGAGTGCTGGCGATGCGCCCGGATCTGCTGCTCCTCGACGAGCCGACCTCGATGCTCGACGCCGACACCGCCTCCGGCGTGCGTGACGCGATCGTTGCGGCTGCAGCCGGTCGGACCCTGGTGGTCGTGGAGCATCGCATCGAGCCGTGGCTCGATCACGTCGACCGGGTCGTCGTGCTGTCGGCGGGCGGCAACGTCGTGAGCGACGGCAGCGTCCGCTCGTTCCTGACCGGCCCGCGGCCGGCCGGGGTCTGGATGCCGGGCATGACGACACCCGCGCCGCTCGACGTGCCCGCAGTGCTCGTGCGGCCCGAGTCCGATCCGCTGACGGTCTCGGCGACCGACGTCTCGGTCGAGCTGGTGACCCGTACGCTTCGCGGCACCCAGCGGACCCGCGCCCTGACCGCGCTCACCGCCGAGATCGGTCCCGCCACCACGACGGCGTTCACAGGTCCCAGCGGTGCCGGCAAGTCCACCGCCCTCGCCGTGCTGGGCGGGCTGCTCAAGCCCAGTTCGGGGTCGGTCACCCCAGACCTTCGTCGGTGGCGCTCGCCACGGCTCGCCGCAGCGGTGGGCTGGGTGCCGCAGAACCCTGAGCACGGCTTCCTCACCACGAACGTGGCCACGGAGGTGCACCGCACCGCCGACCGGCTGGAGCGCTTCGTCGACATCGAGGCAGTGTTGGAGGTCTTCGGGCTGAGCCGGTTCGCCGCGACCAACCCGTACCGGCTGTCCGGAGGCGAGCAACGCCGACTGGCCCTCGTCGCGGCACTGGCCCACCGGCCCGGAGTCGTGCTGCTCGACGAGCCGACAGTCGGCCAGGACCCGGGCACGTGGGCCGCTGTTGCCGGCTGGATCTCGGCTGCGCGCTCGGCGGGGGCAACCGTTGCGCTGTCGACCCACGACGCGGACCTGCCGGCCGATGTCGAGCACCGCATGATTCAGGGGGTGCTGCGATGAGGCGTGGTGGGATGAGGTCATGGCTCCTGCGGCTCAACCCGTTGGCGCAGCTCTCGGTCGGGCTGTTCTCCCTGCTCGGGTCGTTCTGGATTCGCAGCCTGCCGGTGGCGCTGGTCGCGCTGGGTGTCTATGTCCTGGCCGTCGTGCTGCTGGCGCCGGGCTGGCGTTATCCGCTGGCCTGCCTGGGCTTCACCGCGATCGCGGCCGGCACGATCGTCTACTCGACGTGGCGGGTCGGGGGCCACGACATCGACGAGTCCGTCACCGCGGGTGTGCGGATCGTTGTGCTGGCCTGGCCTGGCTCGGTCATGGCCGGGTACGTCGATCCGTCCCGGTTCGCGGACTACCTTGCTCAGACGTTGCGGATGCCGGCCAGGCTGGTCGCGGCCTTCGCTGCGGCGATGCAGAAGTTCACCGCGTTCGGCCTGGCCTGGCAGCAGCTGGAGCGGGTCCGTCGGGTGCGAGGCTTCGGGCCCACCCGCAATCCGGTCGCCAACGGCCGTTACGCCGCCAACATGTCGTTCGCGCTACTGGTGCAGGCCATGCGCGGCGCCACGTCGACCTCGATCGCGATGGATGCGCGGGGGTTCGCGACGGCGTACGACCGGACCTGGGCCGAGCCTGCCCCGTGGACCCGCCTGGACTACTGCGGTCTCGCGGTGGCGGCGCTGCTCGGCAGCACGCCGATCATCACTCGCGTGCTGGGCTGACCCGGCTCAGTCCGGCCGGCTGTCACCGAGCCGGTCGATCTGCATCGTGAGGGCCACCCCGACCTCGTACAGCGGCGAGAGCCCGTGGCGCCGGTCGTCCAGCTCCCGCGCGGTGGCGTCGGCCGTGCGGCCGCCGCCCACGGTGAGCAGGTGGAACCGCACGCGGCCCGGCGCCGGGGACGGGAAGTTCGACTCCGGCTCGGTCTGGCCCACGAGCACCTGTCCCATCGCGACAAGCGATCGTGCTGCCTCGGCGACGGGCTCGTGCTCACCCGCGCCGACCGTCCCGCCGCCCGTGCTGAGGTAGCGGCTGGCGGTGCCATCGAGCAGCGCCACGACCGTCACGACGTCCAGATCGCGGCCCAGCTCCATCACGACGCCGAACACCCGGTCGGGCTCGTCGGCGTTCAGACCGAGCTCGTCGGGCCTGGTGCTCAGCACCATGGCGCGCAGCGCGGCGCTGACCTCGACCTCGTCCTCGTCCTGCGGCGGGGACGAGCGCGGCGCACGGGAATCGGGCATGGTTGCGAGCCTAGGTGAGTCGGGGTCTGGCGCAGGGGACCGCTCACATACTAGGGTGCGAACTAAGCAAGCGCTTACCAATCTTGGAGGATCCATGCCACGCGTGTTCAACAGTCTCGACGAGTTCAAGGCAGCAGCCGGTCAGGAGCTCGGCACGAGCGACTGGGTGACGGTGACGCAGGAGCAGATCAACACCTTCGCCGATGCGACAGGCGACCACCAGTGGATCCACGTCGACCCCGAGCGCGCCGCGGCCGGACCATTCGGCGGCACGATCGCCCACGGCTATCTGACACTGTCGCTGCTGCCTGCCTTCGGCGAGCAGATCTACGCAGTCAACGGCCTCGCATTCGGCATGAACTACGGCGCCAACAAGGTGCGCTTCCCGACCCCCGTGCCGGTCGGCTCCCGCCTGCGCGCCACCGCGACGCTCAAGGAGACCGCCGACATCGCGATCGGCACGCAGTGCATCGTCAACTTCGCAATCGAGATCGAAGGCGGCGCCAAGCCGGCCTGCGTGGCCGAGGTCGTCTTCGTCATGGCCGGTGCCTGAGATGGATTTTGGCCATGACGCCAAGACCGTCGACCTGATCGGCCAGATGGAGTCCTTCATGGACGAGGTCATCTATCCGGCCGAGCCGCTCGCCCACCAGCAGATGCAGGACGCCATCAAGCAGGACACCTGGGCGCCTCCCGCGGTTCTGGAGGACCTCAAGGCCGAGGCCAAGAAGCGTGGCCTGTGGAACTTCTTCCTCCCGGGTGACGAGGGCGCTGGCCTGACCAACCTCCAGTACGCCCCGCTCGCCGAGATCACCGGCCGCAGCATCCAGCTCGCTCCGGCCGCGGTCAACTGTGCCGCGCCGGACACCGGCAACATGGAGGTGCTGCACATGTTCGGCAGCGCCGCGCAGAAGAAGCAGTGGCTCGAGCCCCTGCTCGCCGGCGAGGTCCGGTCGGCCTTCGCGATGACCGAGCCGGGGGTCGCCTCGTCCGACGCCACGAACATCGAGACGTCGATCCTCAAGGACGGTGACGACTACGTCATCAACGGCCGCAAGTGGTGGATCACCGGCGCGATGAACCCCAACGCCAAGATCTTCATCGTGATGGGCAAGTCCGATCCGTCCGCGGAGCGGCACCGTCAGCAGTCGATGATCCTGGTCGAGCGGGACACTCCCGGCTTCGACATCGAGCGCGGGATGCACGTGTTCGGCTACAACGACCGTGATCACGGTGGCCACGCCGAGATCTCGTTCAACGACGTCCGAGTGCCGGCGAGCAACCTGATCGGTGGCGAGGGTGAGGGCTTCGCGATCGCCCAGGCGCGACTCGGGCCGGGACGCATCCACCACTGCATGCGCTCGT
The DNA here is from genome assembly GCF_003443875.1 of Aeromicrobium sp. A1-2. Taxonomy (NCBI): domain Bacteria; kingdom Bacillati; phylum Actinomycetota; class Actinomycetes; order Propionibacteriales; family Nocardioidaceae; genus Aeromicrobium; species Aeromicrobium sp. A1-2. The sequence continues at coordinate 3,407,316 of NZ_CP027482.1, forward strand.
TGGGCATCGCCGAGCGTGCCGTCGAGATGATGAGCAAGCGTGCGCTCGACCGGGTGGCCTTCGGCAAGCCGATCGCCGACCAGGGCGTCGTGCGGGACTGGATTGCCGAGTCGCGGGTGCGGATCGAGCAGCTCCGGTTGCTGGTCCTGAAGACCGCGTGGCTCATGGACACCGCCGGCAACCGGGGCGCGCACACCGAGATCCAGGCCATCAAGATCGCCACACCGCAGACCGTCGAGTGGATCCTCGACAAGGCGATCCAGGTGCACGGTGCGGGTGGACTCAGCCAGGACTTCCCGCTCGCGGAGTGGTTCGCGGGCATCCGCACGTTGCGATTCGCCGACGGGCCGGACGAGGTGCACAAGAACTCGTTGGCCCGCGCCGAGCTCAAGAAGCACCGCTGACGATGGACGTCTCCGGAGCGAACGCGATCGTCACGGGCGCGGCATCGGGCATCGGTGAAGCCATCGCGCAGCGGCTGCTCGAGGCTGGGGCGTCTGTCGTGGTCGGCGACGTGGACGGCGATCGGCTCGCGGCCACGGCCGCGCGGCTCGACGCCGATCATCCCGGCCGGGTCGCGCACGTCGCGGGCGATGCGTCCGACGCTCAGCACGTCGCGGCGTTGATCGTCGCCGCGGGTGAGGTCGACGTGTTCTTCGCGAACGCCGGAGTCTTCAAGGGGTTCGGGCTCGAGGCGAGCGACGAGGAGTGGGCAACCTCGTGGGACGTCAACGTCAAGGCGCACGTCGTGGCAGCCCGGGCGCTGGTGCCGGGCTGGCTCGAGCGCGGTGCGGGCTGCTTCGTCAGCACGGCCTCGGCTGCGGGGCTGCTGACCCAGCTCGGCTCTCCGACGTACTCGACGACCAAGCACGCAGCCGTGGGTTTCGCCGAGTGGCTCGCCGCGACGTACGGCGACCGGGGCGTGCAGGTGTGCTGCCTGTGCCCCATGGGTGTGCGCACTGACATGCTCGTCGCGGGCGAGACCACGACGGAGGGCGACGGGCGCCTGGGGGTTCAGTCGGTCGTCAGCGCCGGAGCCACGCTCGCCCCGCTGGAGGTCGCCGACGTCGTGCTCGAGGCGGTTGCCGCGGGGACCTTCTTCGCGCTGCCGCACCCCGAGGTCGGCACGATGTACGCCCGCAAGGCTGCCGATGCCGACCACTGGATCACTGGCATGCAGCGCTTCCGTACGTCGTTGGAGTGAGTCTCAGCGGGATGACACGGCAGAGGCCAGGATCTGGGCCATGCCGGCGTAGCCGAGGTCGTTGGGGTGGAAGTGGTCGGCCGACAGGCGTCCCTTCCAGCTGCGCATCAGGGGAGTGCGGAACTCGGCGAGCCGGATGCTTCCCTCAGCGGCAGCCTCGTCGAGCTGCCGGTTGAACTGCAGGGAGCCGGGGCGCCCACCGGGTTGGGTCGCGACGATCGCGCCGAGCGGCAACCGGGGCAGGAGCTCGGCAAGTCGTCCGGGCAGACCCGCGCGCCACCGCCGGCTGAACAGGTCGTTGCTCCCGATGACCACCGTGACCAGGTCGGGCTCCACCCCCAGTGACTCCATCGCGGGCAGCTGCCGCTCGAGCAGGTCCGCAACGCGTCCGCCGGAGACCGAAAGGTTGACCAGCCGGTGATCGGGCAGGGTCGCGGCGAGCTGGCCAGCCCACCCTCGGTCATAGGCGCTGGCACCGATGCTCTGCGCCATCGAGTCCCCCAGCACGACCCACAACGGGCCGGCCGCAGCGGCAGCGGCTTGGTTGTGTCGCTCCCACTCGTGGGCGTACGGCTCGACCTGGGTCTGCACCTCGCGCACGCCGCGAAGGAACCGCCCGGCGAAGGAGATCGCCGGACCGACGGGTCGCCCACTCAGGTTGGAGTAGTCGAACGATGTCTCAGGCACCCCTCCAGTGAATCAGGGGCTGCCAGACGTCGCTGGTCGAACCCGTACGCTGAACCGTGAACTTGTCGAGAGAGGAACCACCTGTGCAGCACCCCCGAAGGTTCGCGGTCCTGGTGACCGGGGAGGCCCTCGTCGTCATTGCGTACGTGCTGGCCATCGTCATCGATCCGGACGTGTCGTCGCTGCGCACGCCGCTGCGTGTCATCGCTGTGGCGGGCGCCGTGATCATCGCCGTGACGCTCTACCAGGCCTGGTCGACCAAGTCGACGGCCGTGAGCCTCGCCGGGATGTTGACGGCCCTGCTCGGCGGCGCCTGCCTCGCGTCGACAGCTATCTCGGCCACGGGTGATCGGGTGTTCGCGAGCACCCCCGTCGCGACGCTCGGGACCGCGGCGCTGGTCGCCGCAGTCGTGCTCGGGCAGGTCACACTCGCTCAGAACGGAAGGCCGAACCCATGATCGAGCTCCTCACCACTACCCAGGTCGACGAGATGCGACCCGCCGGCAAGTTCGTCGCCTCGGTGCTGACGGCGCTGTCCGAGGCTGCCGACGTCGGCGTCGACCTGCTGGAGCTCGATGCGCTTGCGCACCGGATGATCCGCGAGCGCGGCGCCGAGTCCTGCTACATCGACTACCACCCGTCCTTCGGCGCGATGCCATTCGGCAAGGTCCTGTGCACATCGGTCAACGATGCCGTCCTGCACGGCCTGCCGCACAAGTACAAGCTCCGCGACGGCGATCTCGTGAGCTTCGACTTCGCCGTGTCGGTCGACGGCTGGGTCTGCGACTCCGCGGTGACTGTCCCGGTCGGGACTCCGCGCGAGGAGGACGTCCGCCTCGTCGCCCATGCGCAGGAGGCGCTCGACGCCGCCATCGCGGTGGCCCGCCCCGGCAACAAGGTCGGCGACATCTCCGCAGCGATCGGAGCAGTCGGTCGTTCGCACGGCCTCAAGGTCAACACGCAGTTCGGCGGGCACGGAGTCGGCCGGACGATGCACGGAGACCCGCACATCCCCAATGACGGCAAGGCCGGCCGCGGCTTCCCGCTCAAGCCGGGCCTCGTCATCGCGATCGAGCCGTGGTTCCTGCACACGACCGACGAGATCCGGATGGACGACGACGGCTGGACGATCCGCAGCGCGGACGGCTCGCGCGGCGCCCACGTCGAGCACACCATCGCGATCACCGAGGGCGACCCGATCGTCATGACCGCGCGCGACTGAGTCATCGTTCTGACGGCCCGGTAGCGCTCAGGCGAAGCCGGGCGGGCGGCGGTCGTGCCACGGTGCGGCCGCCTCGACCTGCGCGCACAGGCTGAACAGTGGGCCGTCCTGGCCCGGCAGCCCGGCCAGCATGACGCCGATCGGCAGGCCCTCGGCCGACCAGTGCAACGGCAGGCTGGCGGCTGGTTGCCCGCTCATGTTGTAGAGCGCCGTGTAGGGCGTGAACAACAGCTCGCGGTGGTGGTCCTCCGCCGGGTCGCCGGATTCGTTGAACCACTCGACCGGCTGCGGCGGCAGCGCCAACGTCGGGGTGAGAATCGCGTCGTACGCCTGCAGGTCCGTCACGACCTGCCGGGTCGTGAGCTCGAGGAACTGCAGGGCCTGCGAGAGCTCGACGGCGCTCGCCGGCCGGCCACGCTCACGCCAGTAGCGGGTGTTGGGCCGCAGCAGCCGATCGGACTCCGGCGGAATCAGGGCGCCGGCGATCCCGCTGGACCAGATGACGTTGAACTGCGGCTCCAGGGCCTGCGGGAAGGGATTGGCGATGTCGACGACGTCGTGCCCGAGCGACTCCAGCAGTGCACTGGCGGACTCCCACGCGGCAATCGCGTCCGGGCCGGGCGCGATGCCTTCGAGATGTGTCGCGGACCATCGGGCGATGCGCAGTCGGCCGGGCGGTCGGCCTACCCACTCGGCGTACGGGACGGGTGGGGCTGGGAGGGGGCGCACATCGCCGGGCATGGGGTGCGCGATGGCGTCGAGGAGCGCGGCAGCATCACGGACGCTGCGCGCAAGCGGGCCGTCGCCGGCCAGCCCGCTCCAGTCCGAGCCCAGCGGTCCGGCACTGACCCGCCCCCGGCTGGGCTTGAAGCCGAAGATTCCGCACGCGCTGGCCGGGATGCGGATCGATCCACCGCCGTCGCTGCCCTGCGCGAGCGGCACGAGCCCAGCGGCGACGGCGGCAGCGGCCCCACCGCTGGAGCCCCCGGCATTGCGGCTCGTGTCCCATGGCGTGCGGGCCGGCCCGATGAGGTCGTTGTCGGTGTACGACGACAGGCCGAACTCGGGGGTGTTGGTCTTGCCAAGGCTGATGAAGCCGGCCTTCTCCACCAGGTCCACGACGTACGCGTTGGCCGGCGGCACGAACCCGCGCATGACCCTCGAGCCCATCGAGGTCGGTGTGGCCGCCGTGAAGGTCAAATCCTTGAACGCGGTCGGGACGCCAGTGAACGTCGCTGCGTCGCCGGCGGCGAGGCAGCGGTCGGCCTCCGCTGCCCGCTCCAGGGCCAGCTCGGCAGTCACCGTGATGAACGCACCGAGGGCGTCGGCGTGGTGGACGATCCGATCGAGATGGTGCTGCACGAGTTCGACCGAGGAGACCTCCCGGCTCTGGAGTGCGGCGGCCTGGTCCACGGCGTCGAGGTGGTGCAGCTGAGTCATGCACCGAGCCTAGGCGCCCTTGCACTGGCGCCTAGAATCTATCCGTGGCCCCCCCCAAAGTCCTGCTGTTCTACGGCTTCTCGCCGCTGGCCGATCCCGAGGCGATTCGGCTGTGGCAGCACACCCTGTGCGACTCGCTCGGCGTGCGTGGCCGCATCATCATCTCCAAGGACGGCATCAACGCGACGCTCGGCGGCGACGTCGTGCAGCTCAAGAAATACGTGCGGGGCACGCGGGCCTATGCCCCGTTCAAGGAGATCGACTTCAAGTGGAGCCAGGGTCGGGCGCTGGATGACGGCACGACCGCCGACTTCCCGCGACTGAGCGTCAGGGTGCGCGACGAGCTGGTGACGTTCGGCGCGCCGGACGAGCTCGAGATCGGCGATAGCGGTGTTGTGGGAGGTGGCACGCACCTGAGCCCCGCCGAGCTGCACGCACTGGTGGAGTCCAAGGACGTCGTGTTCTTCGACGGCCGCAACCAGGTCGAGTCGGCGATCGGACACTTCGCCGGCGCGGTCAGGCCGCCGGTCGAGACGACGCGTGAGTTCATCGCGGCGCTCGACAGCGGCGCCTACGATCACCTCAAGGACCAGCCCGTCGTGACCTACTGCACCGGCGGGATCCGCTGCGAGGTGCTGACCCCGCTGATGCGCAAGCGCGGCTTCCGCGAGCTCTACCAGCTCGACGGCGGCATCGCGACGTACGGCGAGGCGTACGGCGACGACGGACTCTGGGAGGGCTCGCTCTATGTCTTCGACGATCGCATCACGATGGACTTCTCCGACCACACCGCCCTTGTCGGCACCTGCGATGCCTGTGCGGCCGCGACGAACCACGTGGCCGACTGCGGGGACGTGTCGTGCGTCCGGCAGATGATCAGGTGCCAGACCTGCGAGCTGCGGGACGACCGGTCCCCCCGGCACGCAGTCGCCCGCTGACCCGGCTCAGGGCCGGATCATCGCGATCAGGCCGACGACATCGTCAACGACACCACGCACGCCCGGCACCCGGGTCAGACGCAGCATCCGGTCGATGATCGGCACGCAGTGCTCGACAAGGTCGCGGGTGCGCTGCTGACCCGTGCTGGTGTCGTGCACCCAGAACAGCACGATCCCCATCTGGAGCAGCCACAACAGTTCCGGCAGATCGGCGCGCAGCGTCTTGGCAAGTTTGAGATCGGAGCCGTCGAGGACCCGGCGGTGCAGCTCGATCGCGGCCTCGCGCGCCGCAGTCGAGTCATCGCTGAACGGTGACAGTGGGCTGCTGGGCTCGGCGGCGTTCTTGAAGAACGAGCCAGCGAACCCGTGGTACGGCTCGGCGACGTCGATCCAGGCCAGCAGGACGCCCCGCAGCCGCTCGGTGAAGTCGGCCTGACCGGCGAGCGGCACCTCGGCCGCCACGGCGTGGACCGCCTGGATCTGGTCGTAGTACGCCTGGATCAGCTGTTCCTTACCGGAGAAGTAGTAGTAGGCGTTGCCGACCGAGACGCCGGCCTCCTCCGCGATGGCCCGCATCGTGGTGCCGTCGTAGCCGGCCGAGGCGAACAGACGCATCGCCGAGTCGATGATCGACTGTCTGGTCTGCTCGGCCTTGGTCGAGCGGGCTGGGGTGTCGGGCACGGTGATCAATCTAGTCTCCGCCGGATGGGTCAACGCTGGGGCTGCGCCGGGTACTGCGAGTACGGGTACGGCGGCATGGCCTGGTGGCGGGCGTCGGCGTGGGCGCGGCGACGCATCGACGAGAAGGTCAGGACGTTGACGAAGTGGAGAACTCCGAGGACCAGCAGCACCGTGCCGATCTTGACGCTGAGCCGCTCGAGCAGCCCGGGCAGGTCAGCGACCTCGCCGCCACCGCGGAGGTAGAGCGTCACGAATCCGAGGTTGATCAGGTAGAAGCCGACCACGAGCAACCGGTTGACGGCGTCGGCGAGGCCCTCCTCGCCGCGAAAGACGTCGGCAAGGAAGACCCGTCCATTGCGCGACAGCGTCGACGCGACCCAGATCGTGAGCGGGACGGTGGTCAGGAGGTAGGCGAGATAGGCCGCGACGGTCCAGGTCATGATGTGCTCCAGTCTTGAACGTGTTCAACTCGTGTACGGGACACTACCGGAAGAAGTGAACATGTTCAATTAGGTATTGCAGCAGGGTTCTGAGGCGTGCTCGGCCGGCTGTGCAAACTCGCGGCACCTCAGCGGCCCACCAAGGATTGGGACTGGCCTCGCAGGGGTATGGCCTGACACATGTCGACCAGCGAGAAGCCAGCATCAGGGCCCGAGATCGGCCGCATCACGACGGACATCCCAGCTCGACTGGACCGGTTGCCCTGGGCCAGGTGGCACTGGCTGATCGTGATCGGGCTCGGCACGGTCTGGATCCTCGACGGCCTGGAGGTGACGATCGTCGGCAACCTGTCCAGCGTCCTCAAGGACAGCGACACCGGGCTCGGCCTATCCAGCTCCGACATTGGTATGGCCGGTGCGGTGTACGTGACCGGGGCCTGTCTGGGAGCGCTGTTCTTCGGTCAGCTGACCGACCGGTTCGGCCGCAAGAAGCTGTTCATGATCACGCTGCTGGTCTATCTCGGCGGCACCGTGCTGACTGCGTTCTCGATGAACCCGATGTGGTATTTCGTCTGTCGTTTCATCACCGGCACAGGCATCGGTGGAGAGTACGCCGCGATCAACTCCGCGATCGACGAGCTGATCCCGGCGAAGTACCGCGGGCGGATCGACATCGCGATCAACGGCTCGTTCTGGGTCGGCGCGATGGCCGGAGCGCTGCTGACGATCCCGCTGACCGATCCCCAGCTGATCGACCAAGGCATCGGCTGGCGATTCGCCTTCGGCCTGGGCGCGATCCTCGGCTTCGCCGTCCTGTGGGTGCGCAAGAACGTGCCGGAGAGCCCGCGCTGGCTCTTCATCCACGGTCGCGACGACGAGGGTGAGCGGATCGTCAAGGAGATCGAGCGGAGCATCGAGGAAGAGAATCAACTCACTCTCGACCCCGTCGACGAGACGCTCACAATCCGCCAGCGCAAGACCATCCCCTTCACGACGATCGCGCACACGGTCTTCGCGCTGTACCCCAAGCGCACGGTGCTGTGCCTCTCGCTGTTCGCGGGCCAGGCGTTCCTCTACAACGCCTTCTTCTTCACGTACGGCGACACCCTCTCGACGTTCCTCGGGGTCAAGCAGACCGGCTGGTACATCGCCGCTTTTGCGGCCAGCAACTTCATCGGTGCGATCGCCCTCGGTCCGCTGTTCGACAAGGTCGGCCGGGTCCCGATGATCGCGGGCACCTACATCCTCTCCGGGGTCCTGCTGGCCGCCGCTGGGATGTCGTTGGGCAGCCTGACCGCGATGACCTTGACGGTGTTCGGCGCGGTGATTTTCTTTTTCGCTTCCGCCGGCGCGAGCGCCGCCTACCTGACCGCGAGCGAGGTCTTCCCGATGGAGACCCGCGCGCTGTGCATCGCCTTCTTCTACGCCGTCGGCACCGCGATCGGCGGCATCGCTGGTCCGCTCCTGTTCGGTCGGCTGATTGACAATGCGACGGCCGACAAAGACATCACCCAGATCGCGCTGGGCTACTTCGTCGGCGCGGCCCTGATGATCGGCGCGGGGGTTGTCGCGATCTTCCTGGGGGTCAAGGCCGAGGGCCAGTCGCTGGAGAACATCGCGAAGCCGCTCACTGCGGAGTAGGTGGCGTAGGTGCGCCGACTCGTGTGACGGAGGTCATCCAGCGTCAGCTTGGACCAGGTGGAGGAGTGTCCTAATATCGAAACGAAACAGTTTCGTACATGAGGAGACAGCGTGAGTCGTCTGACCGAGGGCCGGTTGGCCGAGCTGTACGCGGGAACGCTGAGGCTCGTCGTCGAGCGTGGCTTCGACAAGCTCACGATGGACCAGATTGCCGAGGCGACGCGGTCCAGCAAGGCGACGCTCTACCGGCAGTGGGGCGGCAAGACCGGGCTGGTCGTCGAGGCGCTGAAGTGCACCGCGGGCCACCCCGAGGAGCTCCCGGACACCGGTTCGCTGCGCGGCGACCTGCTGGCCAGTCTGGCCGATGCGCCCGGAGGCGACGAGGCCGAGGCCGAGATGGTCACCGCGATCATGCACGCCATGAAACAGGACCCCGAGCTCGCCGAGGCGGTCCGCACCCAGATCATCGATCCGGGCCGCGAGCGCATCGGCACGATGCTGAAGCGGGCCGTCGACCGGGGCGAGATCGCGCCGCACTGCCCTGCACTGGCCTTCGCCGACCTGCTGTTCATGGCGCCGTTCGTCCTGAGCCCCGTGCTGGGCGAGTCCACGCCCGACAGCGCCTACATCACCGCCTACTACGAGGCCGTTGTCCTGCCGGCCCTCGGCATCCACTGACACCGCACCACATCTTCCTAGGAGAATCCCCATGGCTTGGCACCTCTATCGCCTCGGACGCTGGTCGTTCCGTCACCGCCGCATCGTCGTCACGTTCTGGGTCGGTCTGCTCCTGCTCATGGGCGTCGCGTCGACGACCCTGTCGGGCAAGACGTCCGACCAGTTCAGCCTTCCCGGCATCGAGTCCACTGAGGCTTTCGACCTGATCAAGGCACGGACGCCCGATGCGGCGCCGGACGGTGCCACAGCGCGGATCGTCTACCAGGCGCCCGAGGGTCAGAAGCTCACGGCTGCCGACAACAAGCAGGCCGTCACGGCCTCGCTGGACTCGATCGACTCGGCCAACGTCGTCGCCGCGAGCGACCCGTTCACGATGGGGACCGTCTCCAAGGACGGCCGCACGGCATATGCGACGGTGTCCTACTCCAAGACCTCGATTGAGCTCACCGACGCCGACCGCACCGCTCTGGAGGGCTCCGCCGAGCCGGCGGAGGAAGCAGGGCTGACCGTCGCGATCGGCGGCGACGCAGTGCAGGAGGTGCCCGAGACAGGCGCGGCCGAGGGCCTCGGTGTCCTCGTCGCGATCGTCGTCCTGATCATCACCTTCGGCTCGCTGCTGGTCGCGGGTATGCCCCTGCTGACCGCGCTGATCGGCGTCGGTATCGGCGTCACGACGATCACGACCCTCACCGGATTCATCAACCTCGGGTCCACGACCCCGGTCCTCGCCACGATGCTGGGACTCGCCGTCGGTATCGACTACGCGTTGTTCATCGTGTCGCGCTACCGGCACGAGGTGCAGGGCGGCAAGCCGCACGAGGAAGCGGCTGGTCGCGCCGTCGGCACCGCCGGTTCTGCCGTGGTGTTCGCGGGCATGACGGTCATCATCGCGCTCGCCGGGCTCTCGGTCGTCAACATCTCCTTCCTCACCGAAATGGGTCTGGCTGCTGCCGGGACCGTCGCCGTCGCGGTGCTGATCGCCCTGACGATGCTTCCCGCGCTGTTCGGCTTCGCCGGTAGGCGCATCGCGTCGGGCAAGCTGCCGTTCCTCAAGGCGCGCGACCCCGAGGCCCGGGACGGCAAGCGCACCAACGGACGCCGCTGGGCCGACCTGGTCACCAAGCACAAGGTCGTCACGTTCGTCGCAGGACTGGTCGTCGCCGGAGTCGCCGCGATCCCGGTCGCCTCGATGCAGCTCGCCCTGCCCGACGACGGCACCGCCTCGCAGGGCAGTGGCCCCCGGGTCGCCTACGACCTGATCGCCGAGAACTTCGGTGCGGGCACGAACGGCCCGCTGCTCGTCGTGGTCGACACCAAGGGTGTGAGCGACCCCGAGTCGGCAGTCGCCGCGGTGGTCACCAAGATCGAGACGATCAAGGAGGACGTCGCAGCGGTCGTCTCACCGGCTCCCGACCCGAGCGACGCCGACGCCGTCACGGCGTACCAGGACCAGCTCGCCGAGGGGCAGTACGCCCTGATCACTGTCCTGCCCAAGAGCGGTCCGTCCGATGCCGCGACGCAGGATCTGGTCGATGACATCAGGCAGGTGGCGGGCGGGACGCAGACCTCCGGGGCCGACGTCCTGGTGACGGGGCAGACGGCGCTCGGGGTCGACATCTCCGAGAGCCTGGCCTCGGCCTTCCCGAAGTACCTCCTGGTCGTCGTGGGATTCGCATTCCTGCTGCTGATGATCGTGTTCCGTTCGGTACTCGTGCCGCTCAAGGCGGTCCTCGGATTCCTGCTCTCGGTGGGCGTCTCGCTGGGCGCCACCGTCGCGGTCTTCCAGTGGGGCTGGTTCTCCGAGCTGATCGGCATCGACAAGTCCGGTCCGGTCCTGTTCATGCTGCCGTTGTTGCTGACCGGAATCCTGTTCGGGCTGGCGATGGACTACGAGGTCTTCCTGGTCTCGCGCATGCGGGAGGAGTACGTGCACGGCGCCTCGGCCCACGAGTCGGTCGTGCTGGGCTTCCAGTACGGCGCTCGGGTCGTGACGGCTGCGGCGATGATCATGATCGGTGTGTTCGCTGCCTTTGCGCTGGGCGACGACGTGACGATCAAGTCGATCGGATTCGGGCTCGCGATCGGCATCCTCGCGGACGCGTTCCTGGTCCGCATGACCCTGGTGCCCGCGTTCATGGCGCTGCTGGGCGACCGCATGTGGTGGCTGCCGCGCTGGCTCGACCGGTTGCTGCCCAACCTCGACATCGAGGGCGAGTCGCTGACGGCCCGCACAGTCGAGGCCGAGCGCGAGAAGGTCCTCGTCGGCTGAGATCGACCTGCACCAGCCTCCTGGGCTTGTCGAAGGAGCTTCGACAAGCCCAGGAGGCTTGGTGCGTCAGTTGGTCCAGACCCACGTGGCGAGGACCGACTCGCTGAGCTTGTCGCGCTTGGCGTCCGGGACATCCTTGCTGAACGAGAACGTGATGACGAATCCGGCATCGCCGTGCCTCACGAAGTACTGCTCGGTGCGGTACTCGGTGCCGTTCTGATCGAAGATCGCGCCGACGTGGGCGGCCTGCTCGCCGTCGATCTCGATCGGGTCATGGACCTGGACATCGGTCGTATTGGCCAAGGTGAGGCTCTGCTGGGCGGCCTCCGCCACATCGTCGATGTCGGCGATGTCGACGATCGAGTTCTCGCCGACGACGTTGACGTTGTCACTGAAGCCGTCAGTGTCGGTGGAGTCGACAGCGAGCGACAGCACGCTGTCATTGACGTTTGCGCTGCTGTCCTTCCACCCCTGGGGAGCGGTGTAGGTGAAGTCGTCGGTCGAGAACTTTTCGCCGCCGGCGACATCGGCGCTGGCCGTCGAGGTTGACGGGTTGCCGTCCTTCGCATCGTCGTCAGGTCCGCCGCAGGCGGTCAGGGTGAGGCTGAGGGCGACGACCAGGGCCGCGATGTGAAGGGGAGAGCGCATGGCGCAGAACCTACAGCGGTGCTCAGGGCCCGTCGTACTCGGCAACATCCGCGGTGGACTCCCGCGCGTGGACGCGCTGCATCTCCGAGCTCAGCTCGGAAACCATGTGGGCGATGATCACTGCGACGAAGTCGTTGACCTGGCCCCGGCCATGGGTGCTGGGCTCGGGCACGAGGTCCTCGGCGGCGAGCTCGAGAGTGCGGTCGCTGTCGGCGCGGGTCAGCAGGACCGTCGACGACTCGGTGCCGGGCTCTGCGATCCATACCGCGACACGGGTCTCGACGGTTGCCTCCGGGACGTCGCGGGAGCGTGCGAGGACGTGAGTCGTGATGACACCCGACTCCGGAGCCCGATATCCAGCCGGGGGAGAGACCGCGTGCACGCCGTGGCTGTCGACGTTGATCTCGGCGAGGTGGGCGATCTCGCGGGAGATCTGGTGCGAGGCGGTCTCCGTCACGAGCTCGTGGGCCGCACGGGTCAGGGAATCGGACCGGTCCTCGGAATCGTGGCGCATGCCGACACAGTAGGCCCCAGCGAGGTGCACGGCATCCGTGACATTTGTGTCGGGACCCGGAATGAAACAGGGTTGGGGGAAGTTGATAACATCAGACTCAAGTCATTTGACACCCATTCTTGATGTCCCCAACAGCACCCAACAGCAGGAGGAAACACCATGGCCAGAGCGGTCGGAATTGACCTGGGCACGACCAACTCGGTCGTCGCCGTACTCGAAGGTGGCGAGCCCACCGTCATCGCAAACGCCGAGGGCGCACGGACGACTCCGTCGGTCGTCGCATTCGCCAAGGATGGCGAGGTCCTCGCCGGCGAGGTCGCCAAGCGTCAGGGCGTGACCAACGTCGATCGCACGATCCGTTCGGTCAAGCGCCACATCGGCACCGACTGGTCGACCGAGATCGACGACAAGACGTTCAACCCGCAGCAGATCTCGGCGTTCATCCTGCAGAAGCTCAAGCGCGATGCCGAGGCCTACCTCGGTGAGCCCGTCACGGACGCGGTCATCACCGTCCCGGCGTACTTCAACGACCACCAGCGCCAGGCGACCAAGGAGGCCGGCGAGATCGCAGGCCTCAACGTCAGCCGCATCATCAACGAGCCGACCGCTGCCGCACTGGCGTACGGCCTGGACAAGGGTGACGACCAGACGATCCTCGTCTTCGACCTCGGCGGCGGCACGTTCGACGTGTCCCTGCTGGAGATCGGCGACGGCGTCATCGAGGTCAAGGCCACCAGCGGAGACAACCACCTCGGTGGTGACGACTGGGACGAGAAGGTCGTCGAGTGGATCGTTGCGCGGTTCAAGAGCACGACCGGTCTGGACCTGACCAAGGACAAGATGGCGATGCCGCGTGTCCGTGAGGCCGCCGAGCGCGCCAAGGTCGAGCTCTCCAGCTCGTCGTCCACCTCGATCAACCTGCCGTACATCACCGTCGACTCGGACAAGAACCCCGTGTTCCTCGACGAGACGCTGACCCGCTCGGAGTTCGAGAAGATCACGCATGACCTGCTCGAGCGCACCAAGGCGCCGTTCAACAGCGTGATCAAGGACGCGGGCGTTGAGCTCAGCGCGATCGATCACATCGTCATGGTCGGCGGATCGACCCGCATGCCTGCCGTCTCCGAGCTCGTCAAGAGCCTGACCGGCGGCCGCGAGCCCAACAAGGGCGTCAACCCTGACGAGGTCGTCGCGATCGGCGCGAGCCTGCAGGCCGGCGTCCTGAAGGGCGAGGTCAAGGACGTGCTCCTGCTCGACGTCACCCCCCTGAGCCTCGGCATCGAGACCAAGGGCGGCGTCATGACCAAGCTCATCGAGCGCAACACCACGATCCCGACCAAGCGGTCCGAGGTCTTCACGACGGCCGACGACAACCAGCCGTCCGTCGCGATCCAGGTCTACCAGGGCGAGCGCGAGATGGCGTCGGGCAACCAGCTGCTGGCGACGTTCGAGCTCACCGGCCTGCCGCCGGCGCCGCGCGGCGTGCCGCAGATCGAGGTCACGTTCGACATCGACGCAAACGGCATCGTCAACGTGTCCGCCAAGGACCGTGGCACCGGCAAGGAGCAGTCGATGACGATCACCGGCGGCTCGGCGCTGTCCAAGGACGACATCGACAAGATGGTCAAGGATGCCGAGCAGTACGCCGAGGACGACCGCAAGCGGCGTGAGCAGGTCGAGACCCGCAACCAGGCCGAGTCGCTGTCCCACTCCACCGAGAAGTTCCTCGCGGAGAACGGCGACAAGGTCGGTGACGAGGTCAAGACCGAGGTGCAGGCCGACCTCGACGCCCTCAACGAGGCGCTCAAGGGTGAAGACGCGGAGGCCGTTCAGGCTGCCGTGACCAAGCTCGGCGAGTCCAGCTCGAAGATGGGTGAGGCGATGTATGCCGCCGCTGCTGCTGAGGCCGAGGCTGCCGGTGGCGAGGCTGGCGCGCCGACGGACGCAGCCGATGACGACGGCGATGTCGTCGACGCCGAGATCGTCGACGACGAGCCCGCCGAGGGCGAGTCCAAGTGACGCCCGCCGACCCCGACCAGGGCCGGCAGGAGTCCGACCCGAGTGACGGGCTCGACGAGGAGCTGGCCGAGTTGACTGAGGAGACTCAGTCAGCCGGCGCTCCGGCCGAGCCCACGCTCGAGGCGCAGCTTGCCGAGCGCACGGCCGACCTGCAGCGTCTGCAGGCGGAGTACGTCAACTACAAGCGGCGGGTCGATCGTGACCGCGAGCTCGTGCGCGCCCAGGGTGAGGCTGCCGTGCTGCAGTCGATGCTGATGGTGCTCGACGACATCTCCCGAGCCGCCGACCACGGTGAGCTCCAGGGTGGTTTCAAGGCCGTCGCGGATGCGCTGCAGCAGGCGGTCGGCAAGCACAAGCTCGAGGCGTTCGGCGCCAAGGGCGAAGTGTTCGATCCGTCGCTGCACGAGGCGGTGTTCCACGCCGGCGAGTCGGCCGAGGTGGACACCACGACGGTCGACACCGTGATGCGTACGGGCTATCGGGTGGGCGAGCGGATCCTGCGGGCCGCGACGGTCGGCGTGGTCGACCCCGCCACCGAGGCCGCTGCGCCAGAAACGGAAGCCGTCCTGACGGACGAGTCTCCGGACGAGTAGTTCATGAACACGACGAACAAGGTGAGAGGAGGGGTGAGCGATGGCTGCGAGTGACTGGGCGACCAAGGACTTCTACAAGGTTCTCGGTGTCAAGAAGGATGCGACACAGGACGAGATCAAGAAGGCATACCGCAAGCTCGCACGCGAGAACCACCCTGACTCGAACCCCGGCAACAACGCCGCCGAGGATCGCTTCAAGGGCGTCTCGGAGGCGTACGCCGTGCTGTCGTCGAAGGACAAGCGCAAGGAGTACGACGAGCAGCGCTCGATGTTCGGGCAGTTCCGGGGCGGCAATACGGGCTACCGCCCGCAGGGCGGTTCGCAGGCCGACTTCGATGTCAGCGACCTGCTCGGCGGCCTGTTCGGTGGGGGCCGGGGACGGGCGCGTCAGCGTCAGCCCCAACCCCGCAAGGGTGACGACCTCGAGACCGAGGCATCGATAACCTTCCAGCAGGCCGTCGAGGGCGCAACCCTGCCGTTGCGGATGACCAGCGACGAGGCCTGCGGCAACTGCCACGGCACGGGAGCGAAGCCGGGCACGGTGCCGAAGGTGTGCTCCAAGTGCCAGGGCAGCGGCATGCAGACCGGCGCCGCTGGCGGAGTCTTCGCGATGACCGAGCCGTGTGACCAGTGCCGCGGACGCGGGCTGATCGTCGAGCACCCGTGCGAGGTGTGCCGTGGCTCCGGGCGCGCGCCCTCGAGCCGCACGCTCAACGTCCGGGTCCCGGCCGGTGTCAAGGATGGCCAGCGCATCCGGCTCAAGGGCAAGGGCGGCAAGGGTGACGCGGGAGGTCCGGCGGGCGACCTGTTCCTCGTCGTGCACGTCGCGCCGCACCGGTTGTTCGGCCGCAAGGGCGACAACCTCACGATCACGGTGCCGGTGGCGTTCGACGAGCTTGCGCTCGGCGCACAGATCCAGGTGCCAACACTCGACGGTCCTCCAGTCCGCCTCAAGATCCCGGCGGGCACTCCCAACGGCCGGACGTTCCGTGCCGGCGGCAAGGGTGCGGCGACGAAGGCCGGAGGTCGCGGCGATCTGCTCGTGACGGTCGACGTCCAGGTGCCGGCCGAGCTGTCCGACGAGGCCAAGGCTGCGTTCGAGACGTTGCGCGACTCCCGAGGCGCTGCATCGCCACGCGACGACCTGTTCGAGGCCGTGACGTGATGTCGGTCCCGTTCAGCCCGCCCGGGCCGGAGGCGAAGGTCTTCGTGATCAGCGTCGCGGCCGAGCTGTCCGGACTGCATCCGCAGACCCTGCGCACGTACGACCGGCTGGGTCTCGTCGCGCCGGGCCGCAGCGGTGGCGGCGGGCGCCGCTACTCGTTGCACGACATCGAGCTGCTCCGGACCGTCGCGCGGCTCACCGCCGAAGGGCTGGGTCTGGAAGGCGTCCGCCGGGTCATCGACCTGGAGAATCAGGTCCTGGCGCTGCGTGCGCGGGTCGCCGAGCTGCAGGCCGAGCTGGTCCAGGCCGGCCAGGTGCAGAACCTGCCCGTGCCGTTCGCGGCGCAGCACGTGACGATCTGGACCAAGCGGCCAGGACGCTGAGCACGAGACCGGGGGCGCGCGTGCTCTGCCCCGGTCAGCTGTGCCACGTCCTTGCTGCGCTGCCGCGCTCGATCGGCTACGCGAGGCCGCTCCGGGACCCAGAAGCGCGGACATTCGCGGACGTCGTGAGTTCGGCGCGGGTCGTCACGGACTAGATCAGCGCGGATCAGTCTCCGCCGCCCGACGTCACCAGTGACCGGCCCGGCACAATGTGCACAACGCACCCATCTCGGAGGACCGCATGGCAGAAATCTCGAAGCGCCCGTTCGTCAACCACCTACGATCGGACCCCACCTCGTTCGTGCTGCAGCTCAAGGCAGGCAGGGTCAAGCGCTCGGGTGCTGGCGTCTCGTTCTGGTTCCGGCCGAGCACCGCGGCGCTCGCCGAGGTGCCGCTTGACGACCGCGAGCAGGCGCTGATGTTCCAGGCGCGTACTGCGGACTTCCAGATGGTCTCGGTCCAGGCGACCGTGACCTATCGAGTGTCGGATCCGGCCATCGCGGCCACCCGGATCGATTTCGGCATCCATCCGCGCACCGGCCAGTGGAACGCGCGACCGCTCGAGCGGTTGGGTGGACTCCTGACCGAGCTCGCGCAACAGCCGGCGCTGGAGTATCTCGCCGGCATCTCGCTCGCCGAGGCCCTCGCCCACGGCATCGGTCCGGTACGCCAGCGAGTAGCCGAGCAGCTCGCCGACGATGAGCGCCTGGTCGAGCGTGGCCTCTCGGTCACCGACGTACGGGTCGTCGCGATCCGCGCAGAGGCCGATCTCGAGCGTGCGCTCCAGACGCCGACGCGCGAGCAGGTGCAGCAGGAGGCCGATCGGGCCACGTTCGAGCGGCGCGCAGTCGCCGTCGAGAACGAACGGGCGATCGCCGAGAACGAGCTGCAGAACCAGATCGCGCTCGCGCGTCGCGAGGAGGAGCTCGTGGTGCAGCGCGGCCAGAACGAGCGCAAGCGAGCCAGCGAGCAGGCCGAGGCCGACAAGATCGCCACGACCGCTCGAGCCGAGCGGCAGGGCCTGATCGCCAAAGCCGATGCCGACCGCACTCGCGAGCTCGGTGAGGCGGACGCCACGGCCGAGACCGCGAAGTTCGCGGCGTACGGCGACATCGGCCAGGACAAGGTGTTGGCACTGGCGCTGCGTGAGCTCGCCGCGAACGTCCCGCCCATCACGCACCTGAGCATCACGCCGGAGCTGTTCGGGCCGCTGCTCGATCGCCTGGGTGACGGTCAGGAGTCGGTGGCGGAGTGAGCCTGCGGCCTCGCGCCGTCGTCGTGCACCGACGGTCGGAGTACGACGACCTGATCGGCCGACACGGAACTCACGGCCAGGCCGAGTTCTACCTCGCCCAACGAGGACGCAAGATCGCGGACGTGCAGCAACGGCACGCGGCACTGGATGCCGCGATGGCCGAGGTCTCGGCGGGCGTTCCGGTCCAGTGGCGGCGGGCCGAGGTCGAGCGCACCGATCTGGACCGCTTTGTCTTCGGTCCTGAGGACGTCGTCGTCGCGGTAGGCCAGGACGGTCTGGTGGCCAATGTCGCGAAGTACCTCGCGGGCCAGCCTGTCGTGGGCGTCAATCCCGAACCGCAGTGGAACCCCGGGGTCCTCGTGCCCCATGCCCCGGAAGCCGCGGGCGTCGTCCTGGTCGCCTACGCGCGCGGCGCCGCAGTGATCGAGGAGCGCACGATGGTCGAGGCGGTGACCGACGACGGTCAGGCGCTGCGGGCGCTCAACGAGTTGTTCATCGGGCACCCGACGCACCAGTCGGCGCGCTACGTCATCCAGACCGGGGAACGTCAGGAGCGGCACTCTTCATCTGGCATCCTCGCCGGCACCGGGACGGGTGCGACCGGCTGGCTGCGATCAGCCTGGCAGGAGCGGCGCAGCGACCTCCCGCTTCCGCTCCCGACGTCGCCCGAGCTGTGCTGGTTCGTGCGGGAGGCCTGGCCATCGCCTGCGACCGGCACGAGCTGCACGGAGGGGATCATCGCCGACACGCACTCCCTGGTCGTCTCGGTCGAGTCCGACCGGTTGGTCTGCTTCGGTGACGGCATCGAGGCCGATGCGATGTCGCTTTCATGGGGACAGCGGCTGACGATCGGTCGATCTGCGAGCCGGCTCCGCCTCGTCCGCTGACGCAGAATGTGATTTCGGCCGCGCTGGGCCGTCTGCTCTGGGAGACTCCAGTGCGGCGCAACTCCGCCGTGCGGGGTCTCGCGACCTCGCCATCCAGCACCAGGAGCGCAACCCATGACCGAGCAGTATGGAGCACCGCCCACGGCCCAGGCCTTCGGAGGATGGGGTGCCCGGGTGGGTGCCTACTTCCTGGACGCGGCCCCGATCATCGCGCTCCTGATCGTCCTCACGCTGCTGTTCGGCAACAACGAGACGACCGATGCCGGCTTCTCGATGTCCCTCTCCGGGTTCCCCGCCGTGATCTACTTCGCCGGCGCGATCGGCTGGTTCGTCTACAACTGGCTGCTCGGCCAGGGTCGCACCGGCCAGACGATCGGCAAGAAGGCGCTCGGCATCGGCGTCTTCAAGGCGGGCACGACCGAGCCGATCGGCCCCGGACTGACGTTCGCGCGTCAGCTCGCCCACATCCTCGACGGCATCCCGTGCATGATCGGCTACCTGTGGCCGCTGTGGGACAAGGAGAAGCGCACGTTCGCCGACATGGTCATGTCGACGCGCGTGTACAAGGTCTGACCCGACCGGCACCACGAAGCGCCCCGGTTCCGAGAGGAGCCGGGGCGCTTCGACGTCTGAGGCAACCAGTGGTCGACCGTTTCAGTCGGCCGTGACCGCCACGGGCCGTATCCTGAGGGAGGGACGGGAGATCCTCGATGTCGGTCGCTGCTGCTGCAGGTCGACATCGGTCTGGCTGCGGCGTTGTGCCGCCTCAAGGGAGTGACTGGGAGCGATGGGGCGATTTCAACGAGCGGTCGGAGTGCTGATCCTCGGATCGGCGCTGGGGGCCGCCGCACTGCTGTGGTTCGTGCTCGCAATGGGTGAGCCCCGCCAGGACGATGCTCCCCAGGAGGGTCTGCTATTCGGTGCCTGGCGGGTGCTCTACGACAACGAGGCCCCGTCGCTGCGGATCATCGTCGCGGCTGCGGCGCTGGCCGTGCTCTTCGCTGCCGGGCTCGCCCTGCTGGAGCGCCGGATCGCCGACCGCGCGCGACGCTCGTACCAGCCGTCGACGATGCCGTTGGCGCCCAAGATCGTGATGGACGAGACCGAGGGCATCTGGGCCGGCCCCGTCACGATCACGGTGCTGATCCCTGCTCACAACGAGGAAGACCTGATCGCCGCCACGATCGCTTCGCTGCAGTCCCAGGACCACAGCCCCGAGCGCATCATCGTGGTGGCCGACAACTGCACCGACGGGACGATCGAAATCGCCCGGTCGGCCGGTGTCGAGGTCGTCGAGTCCATCGCCAACCGGCACAAGAAGGCCGGTGCCCTCAACCAGGCGCTCGCGCGGTTGCTGCCCGCCCTGGGTGACAACGACGTCGTGATGGTCATGGACGCCGACACGACTCTCGACGACGGATTCCTCCAGGCAGCCGTCACGCGGATGACCAACGACCGCGCACTGATGGCGGTCGGTGGCCTGTTCTACGGCGATGAGGGCCACGGCCTGCTCGGTCAGTTCCAGCGCAACGAGTACATCCGGTACGCACGGGACATGAAGCGTCGGCGTGGGCAGGTATTCGTCCTGACCGGGACGGCATCGATGTTCCGCCCCCGTGCGCTGCGCACGATTGCCGAGAGCCGCGGGACGACGATCCCGGGCACCCCCGGCGACGTCTACGACACCGCGGCGCTCACCGAGGACAACGAGGTCACGATCGCGATCAAATCGTTGGGGGGCCTGATGATCTCGCCCCAGGACTGCACCGTGGTCACCGAGATCATGCCGACGTGGAAGGCCCTGTGGGTCCAGCGACTCCGCTGGCAGCGTGGAGCGCTCGACAACCTGGGTGCCTACGGAGTCACCCGGCAGACCTTCCGTTACTGGGCCCAGCAGCTCGGCATCGGCTACGGCGTCATCGCCCTGCTGGGATACTTCGTCCTGATCGTGACGATGGCCGTGGCACTGGACACCTGGATCTGGTTCCCGTTCTGGATCGGCATCGGCTTGGTCTTCGTGCTCGAGCGCGTCGTGTCGGTCTGGCGGGGTGGCTGGCGGGCGCGGCTGCTAGGCGTGGTGTTGTTCCCGGAGCTGTTCTTCGCGATGTTCCTCAACGCGGTCTACATCAAGGGTGTCCTGGACATCTCCTTCGCGCGCCAGGCCAGCTGGGGCCACGAGAACGCGATCCGTGCCGCCAATGAACCGTCGCCGGTGGAGTCGTGATGACGATGCTTCCGCACGGAGCGCTCCTGTCGGAGTCGACGGTTCACACCGACCTGTTTGCGGTGCTTGCGGCGTTCGTCGCGATCAACACCGTGATGTACGTGGCGCTCGCAGTGGCCAAGATGCTCCCGAAGTTCTACCTCAGTGACTGGGTGAACTCGGGTCAACGCCGTGCCCGCACGCGGAGCATCCACCCGCACCGCTCCGGCGACTGACTCCGGCCTGCCGGGAAACATGAGGGTCACCTCGCGATGGGGGTGGGGCCCGGGGGCGATAGGTTGGGACGACGCTTCCGCCGAGCAAGGATGATCCCGTTGTTCCAGAAGATTCTTGTCGCCAATCGTGGTGAGATCGCGATTCGTGCGATTCGTGCTGCCCATGAGTTGGGGGCGTCGACGGTTGCGGTGTTCCCGCACGAGGATCGTGGGTCGGAGCATCGGGTTCGTGCGGATGAGGCGTATGAGATTGGTGAGCGTGGTCATCCGGTGCGTGCGTATTTGGATCCTGTGGCGATTGTGGATGCTGCGGTGCGGTGTGGTGCTGATGCGATTTATCCGGGCTATGGGTTCTTGTCGGAGAACCCTGATTTGGCGGAGGCGTGTGAGCGGGCCGGGATCACGTTTGTTGGGCCTGCCAGGGAGGTCTTGGAGCTGACGGGTAACAAGGCGTCGGCGATCGCTGCGGCCAGGGCTGCTGGTGTGCCGACGTTGAAGTCGGTCGAACCATCGGCTGACGTGGACGTGCTGGTCGAGGCCAGTGGTGTGTTGACGTATCCGTTGTTCGTCAAGGCCGTGGCCGGTGGTGGTGGGCGAGGCATGCGCCGGGTGGATGATCCGGTGAGGTTGCGTGAGTCGGTCGAGGCCGCGATGCGTGAGGCCGATGGTGCGTTCGGTGACCCGACGTGCTTCATCGAGGAGGCTGTGGTCGACGCGCGGCACATCGAGGTGCAGGTGCTGGCCGACTCGGTCGGCGGTGTGGTGCACCTGCGGGAGCGTGACTGCTCGGTGCAGCGTCGGCACCAGAAGGTGGTGGAGATCGCACCGGCGCCGAACCTTGATCGTGATGTCCGCAAGGCGATGTGCGCCGATGCGGTGAAGTTCGCCCGGTCGATCGGCTACTCGTGCGCCGGGACGGTGGAGTTCCTGCTGGGTCCTGACGGCCGCTATGTGTTCATCGAGATGAACCCGCGAATCCAGGTTGAGCACACCGTGACCGAGGAGGTCACCAACGTCGATCTGGTGCAGGCGCAGATGCGCATCGCTGCGGGCGCGACGCTGGCCGATCTGGACCTGGCTGACCAGTCGGCGATCAAGGCGCGCGGTTTTGCGTTGCAGTGCCGGATCACGACCGAGGACCCGTCGAACGACTTTCGCCCTGATACCGGGACCATCACGTCGTACCGGTCGCCGGGCGGCCCGGGTGTGCGCCTGGATGGTGGCACGA
Organism: Aeromicrobium sp. A1-2; assembly: GCF_003443875.1. NCBI lineage: Bacteria > Bacillati > Actinomycetota > Actinomycetes > Propionibacteriales > Nocardioidaceae > Aeromicrobium > Aeromicrobium sp. A1-2. The sequence goes on from NZ_CP027482.1 coordinate 3,429,647, forward strand.
CCTACACGGGCGCGGTCATTGGTGCGCATTTTGATTCGATGTTGACCAAGCTGACGTGTCGGGGGCGTGATTTCGAGGCCGCGGTGACCCGGGCGGAGCGGGCACTGGAGGAGTTCCATGTTGGTGGCGTATCGACCAACATCGGGTTCCTCCAGGGTCTGCTGGCTGACGCGGACTTCCGTGCGGGTCGGGTGACGACGACGTTCATCGAGGGGCATCCGGCGTTGCTGCAGGCCCATGGTGCGTCGGACCCGGCCGGCAAGATCTTGTCGTGGCTGGCCGATGTGACGGTCAACAAGCCGCATGGGGCCGCGCCGACGCTGATCGACCCGCGGAGCAAGCTGCCCGAGGTTGATTTGTCGGTGCCGCCGCCGGACGGTTCGCGTCAGCTGCTGGCCGAGCTTGGGCCGGAGGGTTTCGCGGCGGCGCTGCGGCAGCGTGAGAGCGTCGGCGTCACTGACACGACGTTCCGTGACGCGCATCAGTCGTTGTTGGCGACGCGGGTCCGCACCCGGGACCTGGTGGGCGTTGCGCCGTATGTGGCGCGCACGACGCCGCAGCTGTTGAGCATCGAGGCGTGGGGTGGTGCGACGTATGACGTGGCGTTGCGGTTCCTCAAGGAGGATCCGTGGGACCGGCTGGCCGCGATGCGTCAGGCGGCGCCGAACATCTGTTTGCAGATGTTGCTGCGTGGCCGCAACACCGTGGGCTACACCCCGTACCCGGTCGAGGTCACCGATGCGTTCGTGGCCGAGGCCGCGGCGACCGGGATCGACATCTTCCGGATCTTCGACGCCCTCAACGACGTCGAGCAGATGCGTCCGGCGATCGAGGCGGTGCGCGCGACGGGGACCGCCGTCGCGGAGGTCGCGTTGTGCTACACCGGCGATCTGCACGATCCTGATGAGAAGCTCTACACGCTGGACTACTACCTCCAGCTCGCCGACCGGATCGTTGCCGCCGGCGCCCATGTGCTGGCGATCAAGGACATGGCCGGGTTGCTGCGCGCACCGGCCGCGCGGACCCTGGTGATGGCGTTGCGTGAGCGGTTCGACCTGCCGGTCCACCTGCACACCCATGACACCGCCGGCGGCCAGCTCGCGACGCTGGTCGCGGCGATCCAGGCCGGGGTCGATGCCGTTGATGTGGCCAGCGCCGCGTTGGCCGGCACGACGTCCCAGCCGCCGATGTCGGCGCTGGTCGCCGCCACCAACCACAGCGCTCGCGAAACCGGACTGGACATCGATGCGGTCAACGCGCTCGAACCCTATTGGGAGGCGACCCGCCGCCTCTACGCGCCGTTCGAGTCCGGGCTGCCGGCGCCGACCGGCCGGGTCTATCGCCATGAGATCCCCGGCGGTCAGCTGTCCAACCTGCGTCAGCAGGCCATCGCGCTGGGCCTGGGTGAGAAGTTCGAGCAGATCGAGGACATGTACGCCGCGGCCAACGACATCTTGGGCAACGTCGTCAAGGTGACCCCATCATCCAAGGTCGTGGGAGACCTGGCACTGCACCTGGTCGCGGTCGGTGCCGACCCGACCGCATTCGCCAACGACCCGGCCTCGTTCGACATCCCGGCCTCGGTTATCGGCTTCTTGTCCGGCGAGCTGGGCGACCCGCCCGGCGGCTGGCCCGAGCCGTTCCGCACCAAGGCGCTGCAGGGTCGCACCACCAACCCCGCCGTCACCGAGCTGACCGATGCCGACCGTGAAGGACTGGCCACCGATCGCCGCCACACCCTGAACCGGTTGCTGTTCCCCGGCCCGACCCAGGACTTCGACAAGGCACACCACGAGTTCGGCGACCTGTCGGCCGTGCCGACCGGAGCGTTCCTCTACGGACTACGTGGCGGCGACGAGACCGAGGTCGAGGTGTCCGAGGGCAACCTCCTGCTGTTCGGCGTCGAGGCCATCGGTGACGCCGACGAACGTGGCATCCGCAACGTGCTGGGCACGATCAATGGACAGCTCCGCCCGACCGAGGTCCGCGACCGCTCGGTCGACTCCAAGATCGCGACGGCCGAGAAGGCCGACACCACCAACCCACAACACCTCGCGGTCCCGTTCGCCGGCGTCGTGCACGCCACGGTCACCGAGGGAGACACCGTCGAGGCCGGTCAGACCGTCGCGACGATCGAGGCCATGAAGATGGAAGCCTCGATCACCGCCCCGACCGCCGGCACCGTGACCAGACTCCTCATCACCCACACCAGCCAGGCCGAGGGCGGCGACCTCCTGCTGGTCCTGGGCACCGAGTAGCGCACCACGTTCTCCTGGTCTTCACAGGATTCTCATGGCGCGGGTGGGCCCCTCCCGTGTGACGATGAAGAGGCGTAGTCAGTTGTGGCGGCCAGCTCTGACGGCTCGTGGTCGAGCAGCCCGAAAGGCGGGGCAGGTGACACAGGAAACCCGGATCGACTCCGACTCCCAAAACCGTTACGTCAGCCATTTCACCGACCTGGTGCAGGACGTCAAGGAAGCCGGCCTCCTGGAGCGACGGCGCGGCTACTACTGGTGGCAGATCGGCGTCCACGTCGCGGCGTTCTTCGCGATCTGGGTGGGCTTCTTCCTGCTCGGCAACTCGTGGTTCCAGCTGATCCTCGCGGGTGCGCTCGGCGTGATCGTGACGCAGTTCGGGTTCCTCGGCCACGACGCGGCTCACCGGCAGATGTTCACGTCGTCGGCGTGGAACTCCTGGACCGCCCGCATCCTCGCCGGCGCCTTCGCGGGGCTGAGCTTCGCGTGGTGGCGGAGCAAGCACAACATGCACCACAAGGCGCCGAACCTCGAGGGCTACGATCCCGATATCGGTCCAGGTGCGATCGCGTTCACCCCCGGCATTGTCGCCCAGCGCACGACCGGCTTCGCCGGCTGGTTCGTGCAGCGGCAGGGCTGGCTGTTCTTTCCGCTGCTGACGCTCGAGGGACTCAATCTGCACGCCGAAAGCATCCGGGCTGCCCGCGACAAGCAGTCCAAGCAGCCGTGGCGCCGGGTCGAGCTGTTCCTGGTCGTCACGCGGCTCGCGGCCTACGTTGCGATACTCCTGGCGTTCCTGCCGCTAGGCAAGGCGGTGGCGTTCTTCGCGGTCCAGATGGCCGTGTTCGGCTTCTGCCTCGGAGCGTCTTTTGCCCCGGCACACAAGGGCATGCCGATCATCCCGCCAGAGATGAAGCTCGACTTCCTGCGCCGTCAGGTCATGGTCTCGCGCAACGTCAGGGGCAACCCCGTCGTCGACTGGGCGATGGGTGGCCTCAACTACCAGATCGAGCACCACCTGTTCCCCAACATGCCGCGCTGCAATCTCAAGAAGGCGCAGCCGTTGGTCCGCGCGCACTGTGAGCGTGAGGGCATCGACTACATGGAGGTCGGGCTGTTCAACTCGTACGCGATCGTCGTGGACTACCTCAACAACGTCGGCCTGCGGGCCCGCGATCCGTTCGACTGTCCGCTGTCAGCCCAGCTGCGCGCCCCGGCCCTGAGCCAGAGGCGACTCACGCCGTACGGTTGGTGCACCCGGTCACATCGGCCGATAGACCCGAAAGCAGTGATGTCCTGATGCGTGCAGCCACGTTCGCCGAGTTTGGTGGGCCGAGGTCCTGACCTTGGCCGAGATTCCCGAACCCATCGCCGGCGCGGGCCAGATCCGGGTCGAGGTCCGCGCCATCGGGGTCAACCGGTTCGACGGCAAGGTGCGCTCGGGCTCGATGGAGTCGATGTTCTCAACCCCCTGCCGGCAGTCCTCGGTCTGGAGCTGACGGGTGTTGTCGACCAGGTCGGCGAAGGCGTCACGGACGTCGCGATCGGCGACCGGGTCGCGGGCTGGGCAGTCGGCCGCCCCGGCGCCTACGCGGAACGAGCGCTGATGGCGACCTATGCGGCAGTGCCCGACGGGTTGGGCGACGACGTCGCGGCCGCGGTGCCGGTGGCGACGGAGGCGGCCCGCCGGGCGCTCGACGCGGTCGGCGTGACCCGCGGCAGCACGGTCGTGATCCACGGGGCGAGCGGCGGCGTGGGTGCCCTCGCGGTCCAGCAGGCGGTGGCCCGCGGGCGGCGGTCGTCGCGACTGCATCGGCCCGGCACCACGATCGGCTGCGCACCTTCGGGGCGCTGCCGATCTCGTACGACGCCGGTTGGGCCGATCGCGCCGCCACGCTCGCTCCGTCCGGGATCGATGCCGTCGTCGACACCGCAGGGCGAGGGCTGCTCCCCGAGTCGGTGCGCCTGGTCGGATCGCCGGACCGGGTCGTGACGATCGCCGATCCCGACGCCGATGCGCTGGGCGTCGAGTTCAGCTCGGCGGCCGACAACCGCGCCGACCTGCTGGCAGAGGACCTGGCCGCCGTGGCCCGCGGTGACCTCGAGGTCACGGTCGCCCAGGTGCTGCCGCTGGCCGAGGCCGCCGAGGCGCATCGGATCCTCGACGGCGGCCACGCCGGCGGCAAGGTCGTGCTGCGGCCCTAGCCCCGGCGGCAGTTCGGGCTCAGGGCGCGAACGTCTTGGCCTCGGCGGAGTCGAAGTACTTGCCGGTGTAGTTCTGGGACGACGTCGGTCGAGACGGTCGACGGCACGCTGCAAATCCCCTTCGGCGCCCGCACCGTCCGCTTCATCCAGGGCGACGTCAAGATGATGACCGGCTGCGACCTCCAGGTCGTCGACGGCATCGAGCCCGACGCACGCAACGTCACCATCAGCGGAGTGAACTTCACACTCGTCTGACCCGAGACAACCCGCCGGCGATCCCCCGACCGCCGGCGGGTTTTCGCGTCCGTCGGGGTGGTCGGGTCGCTGGCTTCAAGTCGCCCTCGAACGCCCGCCCCGGCAGCTCTCCCGACGGTGTGGATAGCATCTGTCGGACGACTCGAGGAGCCCCCATGACCCAGCTCGGCACTCCGCTGACCCTGCCCAGCGGACTGGAACTGCCGCACCGCATCGTGAAGGCGGCGATGACGGAGAACCTGTCCGACGCCGACAACCAGCCCACGCCGCGCCACGAAGCGCTCTACCGTCGTTGGGCGCGGGGCTCGGCCGGCGGTCTGCTGGTCACCGGCAACCTGATGGTGGACCGGCGCTTCCTGGAGCGCAGCCGCAACATCGTCGCCGACGCGCACCTCGATGTAGCCGGACTGCGCCGGCTCCGCAGGGCAGCCGATTCGTCTCCGGTCATCGCGCAGCTGAACCATCCGGGCCGGCAGACCAACCGGTTCCTTGCCTCGACACCAGTGGCACCCAGCGCCAGCGCGGCAGTGCCGATGATGGGCATGTTCGCCCGACCGCGCGCCTTGGACACATCAGAGATCGAGGGGATCGTCGCCGCGTTCGGCACGGCCGCCGCGCTGTGCCAGCAGGCTGGGCTCGAGGGCGTCCAGGTGCATGCGGCCCACGGGTACCTGCTGGCGCAGTTCCTGTCACCTCACGTGAATCAGCGAACCGACGCCTGGGGCGGCGATGTCGCGGGTCGTTCGCGGGCCCTGATCGAGGCGGTCCGGGCAGCGCGGACGCGCACGGGACCCGGATTCACGGTCGGGGTGAAACTGAACTCCTCGGACTTCCGGCACGGCGGTTTCACCGAGGACGATGCCGAACAGGTGATCCGGTTGCTGGTCGATGAGGGCGTCGACCTCATCGAGATATCCGGGGGAACCTATGAGAGCCCGGCTCTGTTCGGTGAGGTGGCCGAGCTCGGTCAGGGCTCCAACGCCAAGGAGGCCTACTTCGCAGCGTTCGCCCGCCGTGCGCGCAGCGCGGCCGGTGGGGTCCCCATCATGCTCACCGGCGGGATCCGGACCCGCTCGGTGATGGAGTCCCTGCTCGCCGACGCTGGGGTCGACCTGATCGGCCTGGGCCGGCCGATGGCCATCGACCCGGATCTTCCGACGAAGCTGCTGGCCGGGGCCGCCGGGACGACCCTTCCGCGCTACACGCTGCCCACCGCGATCGGATTCGCGGGCGAGTCCGAATGGTACGAGTCGCAGATCGGACGGATGGGCGCGGGACTCGAGGTCAAGCCGAACCTCAACGCGGCGGTGGCCGCGACTGGATTCGTCGCCGGCGAGCTGGGCCGTGGGCTCAGCGCAAGGCGACGGCGCGCACGCCTCGTGAACAGCCTGCAGGTCTGACCGACCCGCCGCGACGCGTGCGTCCCACCGTCCCGATCAGCCCGGCGGCGACGACAGCGCGTGGTTGCCCGCGGGCTCGTCAGACTTGTCTCCCCGATCCGGTCCTGGTCCTTCTGCCTTGGAGCTTGCGGGCCGCTGCTTCCCCGTGCCCACCGCCGACCGGTGGCCGGTCGTGGGCCACATCCGCTCGATCTCAGCGTTCAGTTCCGCCCGAGAAGCACCGCGATCGAGGAGACGTAGAGCCACAGCACCACCGCGATCGGCACCCCGAGCTGGCTGAACACAGCGTCTCCGCCGAGGGTCAGCGCAAGATAGGCGCGGAGGCCCGCGGCGGCCATCAACCACAGGATCATCGCGAGCACCGCCCCCGGCAGGTCGCGCCGCCAGGGCGTCCGCCAGGGGACGCCGACGTGGTACAGGGTCGCGAGGCCGGCTATCGCGAGCGCGGCCAGCAGGGGCCAGTACAACGCTCCGAGGACACTCAGCGTCGCGGAAGCGACGGCGCTCGGTGCGATCCACTCGACCACCCGCGGGCCGAGAACCAGGAGCGGCAGGATCGCGATCGCGCCCAGAAGGCCGCCGCGGTCAGCCCGACCGCCAGCAGCCGGCGCCGCCAGTTCGGGCCGGCCTGCTCGATGTCGTACGCGATGGTGATCGTCTCCAGCGCCCGGTTGGTGGCCCGCGACCCCGTCCACAGGCTCAGCAGGGCGCCGACGGAGATCACATCGGCGCGGCCGTCAGCGAGCACGGCCGAGGCCAGTCGTTCGTACGAGCTGTAGGTCTGGGTGGAGAGGAACTCCTGCGGCAGCTCGAAGACGATCCTGTTCAGCCCCGGGTGCCGGAGGGCCCCAGCGCATCAGCGACGAAGCCGAGCGAACCCAGGACGACCAGGATCAGCGCGGGCAGCGAGATCATCGTGAACAGGGCGATCTCGGCGGCCAATCCGGGACCCGGTCCTCGAAGGTGTCTCGCCACGTTCGCTGGGTCAACACCCAGGCTCGCTGCAGCGGGCGGGGAGCCGGTCGTACGTCCTGTGGGCCAGGCCTTCTGCCCAGTCGCGGGACCGTGTTGCGAGGGCGGCGACCCGTCCGTGGTCTCCCGTGGGCGGGTTGGGGGACTGCTCCGGGGTGACTGTCATTGCCTCCACCGTACGAGGGTTCGACCACTCGTCACGCCACGAAGGCTTCGCTGGCGCGCGCGAACGCGGCCCGCATCGGAGTGCGGGCCGCTCCGATGGCGCCTACCGCGCAGCGACCGTGCCGATGGCGGTCCCGTCTGTGGCCGTGCCGTCGAGCACCAGCCAGCCGGTGCTGTTCCCGGTCACCTCGCCGCCGACCGAGATGGCGTAGTCGGCTCCCTTCTCGAGGACATCGGAGGAGTAGATGTAGGAGTCCGAGGCCTTCGGGTGGAAAAGGACGCGATCTGCGTACCATCGCCATCGGCAATGGTGATGACCGTGTCTGCCGGCACGGTGCTGCCGAAGGTGAGCGCAAGAGTCGCCTGGGAGGAGTCCTCGCCCGGCGCGACCGCCATGGTGGACATGCCGTTCGCCGCGAGCGTCCCCCGGTGATGGTGAACACGTCATCCACGTCGATGGCGCCCTGGCGGACGTTCTCCGTGCCGGAAACCACCAGGGTGCCGCCCGTCATGACCATGGATCCGTTGACATCGACACCGTCGCTGGTCGTGTCGACGACGTACGTGCCGCCGCTGAGCTCCAGGAACCGGTTGCCGTTGTCTCCCTCAGCGGGACCGCCGAAGCCGTTGCCCTCCATCGCGGACACCGTCAGCGAGGCGAGGTCGTCGACTGCGTCGGTCGTGCTGGCCTGGCCCTCGGGCTCGGCGGCGCCACCGGCTTGGTCACCGGCCGGTGCGTCACCTGGGGGCTGACCACCCTCGGGTCGGCTGCCCGCGGCCGCGTCGGGCTCGGCGGCCGTGCCGTCGGTCGACTCGGCAGTCTCCTCTGCGAGCGCTTCCGCGCCACCGGAGACGTTGATGCCGTCATCGGTGGCCACCACGGAGACATCGCCGCCGGAGAGGTACATGTAGGCGCCTTCGATGCCTTCGACACTCTCGGTGATGTCCACGGTTCCACCTGCGATGCGCAGAACGCTGTCGGAGTGAATGCCGTCATCGCCCGCGGCAATCGTCAGGTCTCCGCCAAGCACCGTGACCTGGCGGGCAGCATCCATCGCGTCGGAGCCCGCTGTGAGGTCCAGCGCTCCGCCGTCGATCCAGATGACGCCGACCGCCGCGTCCGGTTCGTCGGTGACCGACTCGTTATCCGATCGCAATGCGTCGCCCTGGGCGTTCGCGGCGAGGGTGCCGCCGGTGATCACGAGCTGGTCCTTGCCGCGCACACCGTCGTCGGCCGCGTCGACCGTGACGTCTCCGCCGGACATGACAAGAGTGTCCTTCGAGGTGATCGCGTCGGCGGCGTGCGCCGTGACGGCCAGTGTGCCGTCGCCGGCGATCCACAGGTTGGCGGACGAGAACAGGGTCGCATTGGGCGAGTCCTCGACCGTCTCGTCCACGGCGGCTCCGGCGGCATCCGCGAGCACGTTGTCGCTGCCGTCCGCCAGCCAGACCACGACTTGCTGGGCCTCGACCACGTTGATGGCAGCCACGTCTGCCGCTGTGATGTCGACGCCATCGAGTACGAGGTTGACGACGTCATCGGGTGCGTCGACGGCGAGCGAGCCCGAGGTCAGCGTGCCGCTGATGCGGTAGGTGCCGGCCGCGTTGATCGTGACGGTATCGCCGTCGACGCTCACGCCGCTGCCGCCCTCAGACGATCCGTCGGCCAGCGTGAGTTCGACGGCTTCGGCCACGTCGAAGGACAGGTCTGCCTCGTCGACATCCAGGTCTGTGTAGATCAGCTCGGAGATGGCTCCGGTCAGCGATGCTGTGTTCGTGCCGGACGCGTTGTCCGCGTTCGCGCTGCAGCCGCTGAAGATGAGCGTCGCGGCCAGGGCGAGGCCGGCGAGGACGGTAGAGGGCGCTTGTTCATGTCAGGCCTTTCTAGGCCGCCGCGGCGGGCGCGGAGGCAGTGACGGTGGGAACGTAGCGGCGGATGGACCGCGACCACCTGTTCGAGGGCAGGTCGGGGCGCAGCACCGCGAGCGATGTGCAGTACTTGCTGATGCGGGCCGGGCGGATGCCTCTCGCCCACAGTGCGCGGTCGACGGCACCGGCTCCACCTGCTGACTTGGTCTCGACGATCAGCAGCGGGCCGTAGTCCATGCGCCGGCCTTGGACGTCGGCCGCCGCAACGTGTCGGTCCACGGTGACCCGAGCGTCGGCCGTCACGAGTGTGACGCGCTCGTACGACGTGGTCAGCACCTCGGTGAGCTGGCGGGCCTTGTCGCCGATCCGCTCGAACCCACCGACGAAGATCGCTGCGTCGGCCGAAAGAAGACGCCCGCCGTCCGGCGTGCCTGAGTCGAGCCATTGCCGGCTTTTGGCGGTGGCCCCGGACGACGACCGCAGCTTGACCTCGACCGCGCTCGAGCCGGTGTCCAGGTAGTGGCGGGTCCGCACCTTGTAGCGGTGGGGCGGCTGCGGGCCGCGTCCCGGTAGCTGTCCAGCTCAGACGTGTCGTAGTACGTGGAGGAGTACCGGAAGCTACGGCGGCCCTCGATCTCCAGCGCACTCGGCGCGCTGTCGAGCGAGGCGAGCACATGTCCCCAGATGCCGGGGCGGACGATGTACTTGCGGTCGACCCTGGTCTGCAGCGCGGCCTTCTCGTTCACCTCGTCGAGCGTGAGGGTGGGCAGTGCGCGCACGGCGTCCAGCCAGGTCGTCATCGGATGCTCGCTGACGCGACGTCTGCCGGGGTCCGGTTCGAGGCGGAGCTGATTCGGGCGTCCGGGGAATCCGGGACCTCCCGGCCGATGGCGGGCAGGGTGAACCTGACGTCGCACACGGTGCTCTCGGTGACCAGATCCACCTTGCGCAGGCTCACGCGGTCGATGCGAGCGCCGAGCAGCGGTCCGAGCAGGTCGCGGGCCGCAGCCTCGTCGGTGACGGCCCGGTCGAGCACCATGATCTGTTGGCGGGTGCGGGGGAACAGCGCCGGGCTGTCGCCCACGGCGATGACACCCAGCAGCACGGCCATCAGGGTGAAGCTGACGTACGGCGAGATCGAGGGAAGCCACCCAGTAGGCCGAGGGCGATTGCGGTGAAGTAGTACGCGATCTCGGAGTGGTCCATCTCGGTGGAGCGCAGGCGGATGATCGACAGCACCGCGAAGATGCCAAGGCCGAAGCCGAGCGACAGCTCTGCCGTGGACATCGCATACGTGACGCCCATGACTCCCACATTGATGGACATGAACGCGACGATCAGATCACGTCGACGGTGCCGGGGGAAGTACAGGGCGAAGACCAGGAAGCCGATGGCAACGAGATCAGCCGCGATGAAGGTGAAGACAGACATGTGGATCCTTGGCGGGTCGTGGTTCAGTGGGGACCTTGATGTCTCCATAGGACACCGCCGGGATTTGGGGGTCTGTACGTTTCCTGTGAGGCGCATCCGAGCTGTCTCGGGAAGCATTCATCGATCGTCAGCTGCGCGCCTGGTCAGCGGTTCCTCAGGCCGGTCCGGTGCTGGCGACCTCGTAGCGTTGCACCACCGCACCCAAGATCGCGGGCATCGGGGCATGGTCGCCTTCGGACTCAGACTCACGGAACGTCATCAGGAGCCTCACCTGCGGCGGCATGCCGCTGCTCGGTCTTGAGCAGCTTGCCGCTGGCGTTCAGAGGAAGAGCATCGACGAAGGCCACTCCTACCGGGCGCTTGTAGTGGGCCATCTGGTCGCGGATGAACGCGACCAGGTCTCCGCCGCGACCGAGATGAAGTCCAAGGCCCGAGGTCATCTGTCGCCGTAGTGGCACCAGCACCGGTGTTGCGTTCGACTACACCTGCGGTCGTATCGGCTATGAGCCCGAACCTTTCGCTCAAGCCGAGCAACTGCGCCAACTCGGTCGAGTACTTGCCGCGGACAAGCGGTTCGTGTCCGCGGTGACGTCGTCAGCATCCGCCCCTGGCGTGGTGGCGGGAAAGCTCAGTTGATCTGGCGGTCCTGGCCCTCCCAGTAGGGCTGGCGGAGCTTGAACTTCTGCAGCTTGCCGGTAGCGGTCCGGGCGAGCTCGTCGCGGAACTCGATCTTCTTGGGGCACTTGTAGCCCGCGAGGTACTGGCGGCAGTGTGCGATCAGCCCGGCCTGGTCGATGGGCTCGGCGTCCGGGTCCAGGACGACGAGGGCGGTGATGAGCTCGCCCCACTTCTCGTCGGGGATGCCGATGACCGCGACCTCGCGCACCGAGGGGTGTGAGGTCAGGGCATCCTCGACCTCGATCGAGGAGACGTTCTCGCCGCCCGTGATGATGACGTCCTTCTTGCGGTCGGCGATCGCTATGTAGCCGTCCTCGAAGGTGCCGCCGTCACCGGTGTGGAACCAGTTGCCGGCCTGGGCCTGCTCGGTCGCATCGGGGTTGTCCCAGTACGACGCCAGGTTGTGGTTGGACTGCGCCAGGACCTCGCCCTGGTCGTCGATCCGCATGCGCACGCCGATCGCGGGTGCGCCGGCCCGACCGAGGTTGAGTGCTTGCTGGTGTGGGTCGAGATCGTCCCACTCCGCGCGCATGCGCGACATCGTCAGCAGCGGGGAGGTCTCGGTCAGGCCGTAGATCTGGATGAACTCCCAGCCCAGCTCCTCACGGACCCGCTCGATCGTGCGGGTCGGTGGGGAGCGCCGGCCACGATGATCCGGACGCGGTCGCTGCCCGGGATCGGCCCGTCCCACGTCTTGGCGGCGTCGAGGCAGGCCGTCACGACGGCAGGGGCGGCGCACATGTAGGTCACACCATGCTTCTCGATGCGGCGCAGGATCTCTCCGCCGTCGACCTGTCGCAGGACAATGTGGGTCGCGCCCATCCCGGTCGCGGCGAAGGGGTGGCCCCAACCGTTGGCGTGGAACATCGGCAGGGTGTGGAGATAGACGTCGCGGTCCGAGACCGAGGCCTGCCAACCGAACACCGTCGCGTTGAGCCAGTTGTTGCGATGCGTCAGCTGGACGCCCTTGGGGCGTGCGGTCGTGCCGGAGGTGTAGTTGATCGTGGCGGTCGCGCTCTCGTCGCCGGCCCACGGCTGCGGCTCGGCGGTCGAGCCCCAGATCTTGTCGTCGTCCTCACCCAGGACGAAGATGCGCTTGCAGTCGATCTCGTCGACGAGGTGACGCAGGTCGGGGTCGACCATCATGACCTCGGCGCCGGAGTTCTCGATGATGTAGCGGATCTCGGCCACGGCCAACCGGAAGTTGACCGGTACCAGGACCCGGCCCCAGCCCGAGACGCCGTAGAACGAGGCGAGCATGCGCGCGGAGTTCTGCGACACGATCGCGACCCGGCCACCGACCGGGACACCCATCTCGTCCAGGGCTGCGGCCTGAGCCCTGGCCCGGCGGCCCAGCTCGGCGTAGGTGATCTCACCCCACGAGTCGGCCGGCTGATCAGGCTCGTCGACGACGGCGATCCGATCGGGATAGACCGTGACAGCACGGTTGAGGAAGTCCATGACGGTGAGCGGATAGAACACAGGATCCTCCGAGGGTATGGCGCGGGTCACATCATGTCTATCCTGCACCTCGCTGCGAAGTAGTTGCACAGCGAGCCGGACGGTAGCGTCGGGTTCATGACTGACTTGTCGTTCGAGCACTCCGAATCCATCCACGTCGACCGCAAGCCCGAAGCGGTCTATGACTTGGTCAGCGACATCGCCCGAACGGGGGAGTGGAGCCCGATCTGCACTGGATGCGAGTGGGACGACGGGGACGGCCCCGCCGTGGGTGCCCACTTCACCGGAACCAACGAGGTGCCGGGACGCACGTGGAAGACCCGCTCGACCGTCGTGGCCGCCGAACCCGGTCGTGAGTTCGCCTGGGAGGTCGGAGATGGGTTCGTGCGTTGGGGATACGAGATCGAGCCGGACGGGTCGGGTGCAAAGCTCACCGAGTCGTGGAAGTTCTGCGAACCGGGACTGAAGTTCTTCGCCGACACGTTCGGCGAGACGGCGGACGCCGAGATCGAGACCCGCACCCGCGCTGCCCATACGGGCATCCCAGTCACCCTGGCTGCCATCAAGCAGGTTGCCGAGAGCGCCTGAACGTCGACAGGTGGCCCAGCGCGACGGGTCCGCGTGGGGCTCGGGCTACCGTGGGCCGCATGACGATCACCGCGACACTCGAAATGCGTTTCAAGCCCGATCTCCTGGACGAGGCCAAGGCCGTACTGGTCCGGGTGCTCGCCGAGACCCGTGCATTCGAGGGAAACCTGGGCGTCGACGTCCTGGTCGACCTCGAAGACGCGGGCCACTGGGTCGCGAACGAGATCTGGGAGTCCGTCGAGCACGACGACGCCTACCGCGCCTTCCGAGCCGGGGAGGGACGGATCACCGATCTCGGTCCGCTGCTCGCAGCCGCGCCGGTCCTGACCCGATGGGCCCGATCGACGGGGTCTGACCTCCTACCCACGCCGGGCTCGGGCTCGGCGTTCCCGGGGCCTACGGCAGCTCGGTCCCGTCCGGGATCTCGAACGTCTTGAAGCGGGATGTGCCGCCCTTCTCCAGCACGACCTTCGATTTCGACAGTCCCAGTGATGTGGCCAGAAAGTCGCGCAGCGCGGTATTCGCCTTGCCATCGACGGGGGCGCGGCGATCCGCACCCGCAGCAGCGGTCCGACCAATGGATCGGTCTCCCAACCGATGACCTCGCTCCTGCGGGCATTCGGGTGGCCCTGACGCGGAGCTTCATAGCGTCAGGAGACGGGAAGATCCCCGCACGGGTTCGCCGCTACTTGTCGTAGCCGTAGAAGCCCTGGCCGGACTTCTTGCCCATCAGGCCGGCGTCGACCATGCGGTCGAGCAGCGGCGGCGGCGAGTACAGCGGCTCCTTGAACTCGTCGTACATCGACTTGCCGATCGCCTTGATCGTGTCGAGACCGATTAGGTCCGAGAGAGCGAGGGGTCCCATGGGGTGGCCGCAGCCGAGCACCATGCCGCGGTCGATGTCGGCGGCCGAGGCATAGCCGGCCTCGTACATTCGGATCGCCGAGAGCAGGTACGGCACCAGCAGGCTGTTGACGACGAACCCGGCCCGGTCGGTCGCGTCGATGGGCTTCTTGCCGAGGGTCTCGGTGACCCATGATCGCATGCGGTCGAGGGTCTCCGGCGAGGTCGTCAGCGACGGTATGAGCTCGACGAGCTGCATGACGGGTGCTGGGTTGAAGAAGTGCACACCCATGACGTGGTGCGCCCGACCGGACACCGCCCGAGCTTGACGATCGGGATCGAAGATGTGTTGGACGCCAGAATCGCGTCGTCCTTGGTCAGGATCGTGCCGAGGGTGCGGAACAGGTCGAGCTTGATCTGCTCGTCCTCGCTGGCGGCCTCGACCACCAGGTCGCGGTCGGCGAGCGTCTCGAGGTCGGTCTCGAACCGGATCCGGTCCAGGACGGCAGTGACCTCGGCCGATTCGATCTTGCCGCGGGACTCCGCCGGCGCAGCGATCCCTCGACCCGCTCGGCCGCGGCCTTGGCGGCGTCGGCGTTGATCTCGATCACGATGACGTCCAACCCGGCCCGGGCCGCAACCTCGGTGATGCCGGAGCCCATGAGCCCTCCGCCGATGACGCCAACCTTGTCAATGCTGCTCATGCTGCTCCTCGAAAGTAGTAGGACGTCAGACTATCCCGCCCGACCCGAACAACATGAGGGGCTCCTCATGTTGTCGGTCGCGTTGTGCATCATGCACAACAGGTCTGGCGAAGTTCGTATCGTGCGGACGTGTGCAGGCGGGCCCGGACTATCTAGTGTCGTGGATCACACCCAACATCGAAAGTGGTCCTGTGCACCTCGCGTACCTCCCTTGGCACCAACCGGCCTCGCGCCGCGACGCCCCCTGTCTAGCCGACGACCGGGTGTCCCTGACGTACGCCGAGGTCGACGACTGGGCCGCGGCCGTTGCCGGTCAGCTGGCGAATCACGGATTTGGTCGAGGCGACGTGCTCGCGATCATGCTGCCCAATCGTGCCGAGCTGATCATCGCGATGTTCGCCGCCTGGCGACTCGGCGGTGCGGTCACCCGATCAACCCGGTGTTCACCGCGACCGAGGCCGAGCACCAGATCCTCGACTCCGGCGCCGTGCTGGTGATCGCTTCAGGACCCGATGCGCCGCACGCTGGTCTGCCGATGATCGACGTCGACGACCTGGTGACCGCGACCGAGGGCGCACCCCACCGGTCGACCTGGGACCGGACGACCTCGCCCTGCTGATCTACACCAGCGGATCCACCGGAAGCCCCAAGGGCGTCATGCTGGACCACGCGAACCTCGAGGCCATGACGACCTCGATGGGCGACCACATCGACGTCGGCGAGGACGACCACTGCCTGCTGGTCCTGCCGCTGTTCCACGTCAACGCCATCGTGGTCAGCACGCTGACTCCGCTCTCGCGCGGCGGACGCATGACGGTCGTCGGAACGTTCCGCCCAGCACGTTCTTCGACCACGTCGAGCGGCTGCGTCCGACGTACTTCTCGGCCGTGCCGACGATCTATGCCCTGCTGGCCTCACTGCCCGACGACGTACGCCCGACACCTCGTCGCTGCGGTTCGTCGTCTGCGGCGCGGCGCCGGTCTCTGCCGAGCTGCTGGAGCGCTGCGAGGCACGTTACGGATTCACGATGGTGGAGGGCTACGGCCTGACGGAGGGACCTGCGCCTCGGCCTGCAACCCCATCACAGGGGTCCGCAAGCTCGGCACCGTCGGACCGTCGATGCCCGGCCAGCAGATCCGCATCGCCGGACCGGACGGCGAGGACGTACCGACCGGCCAGACCGGTGAGGTCCTGATCAGTGGGCCGACCGTGATGCGCGGCTACCTCGGCAAGCCCGAGGCGACCGCCGAGACCATCGTCGACGGCTGGCTGCACACCGGCGACGTGGCCGACTCGACGACGACGGCTACCTGTCGATCGTCGACCGGGTCAAGGACATGATCATCCGCGGCGGCGAGAACATCTATCCCAAGGAGATCGAGACCGTTCTGGCGCAGCTCGAGGAGGTTCTCGAGGCAGCGGTCGTCGGCCGCCCCGAGGAGATCCTCGGCGAGGTGCCGGTCGCGTACGTCACGCTCTATCCCGGCTCGACGGTGACCGAGGACGATCTGGTCGCGCACTGCCGGCTGCACCTCACGAGGGTCAAGGTGCCCGAGAGCATCACGATCGTCGAGGCGTTGCCGCGCAATCCCGTGGGAAAGATCGACAAGCCCGGACTACGCAGGGCGCTGCAACCGCAGACCGCCTGACCCACCCCACCCAGGAACGACAGCGCGAGAGCTTCTCGCGTCGGTTCCCGCTGCACGCACGAAGGAGCACGAGATGGCATCAAGACAGCCGACATGCCGCCGGTCGACCCGGCCGAGTTCGGATCACTCCCGTTCATGGAGCGGATGAAGCTGCTGGCGATCCACTGGGGCGAGTACGGCTTCGGCGGCCCCAAGCAGATCCACCTGCTCTACGTCTTCAAGCTGATCTTCTACGTCCTGGTCGGCTACACGATTGTGTGGGCGACGACGCCCGGGCTCGGCGGCTGGGCCGAGGTCGGCAACTTCTGGGGCGAGCCGATCCTCTACCAGAAGCTCATGGTCTGGACGATCCTGTTCGAGATCCTGGGTCTCGGCGCCTCGTCCGGCCCGCTGGCCTTCAAGTTCAGCCCGATGATCGGCGGTTCGCTGTACTGGACCCGCCGCAACACCCTGCGCGTCCCGCC